>CAIJPS010000037.1 GCA_903822595.1 uncultured Chlorobiaceae bacterium | reverse complement strand
CAAGGGCTTTGCGCAGCACAAACTTGGTCTGCGGCATAGGCCCTTCGAAAGCGTCCACGAGAAGCAGCACACCGTCAACCATCTGTAAAATACGTTCAACCTCACCACCAAAATCAGCATGACCCGGTGTATCGACAATATTGATCTTGTGATCATTGTATACCGCCGCAGCGTTTTTTGAAAAAATAGTAATACCCCGCTCTCTTTCCTGGGGATTAGAATCAAGTACCCGAACGTTTACCTGCTGATTTTCCCTGAAAGCGCCTGTTTTCTGAAAAATTGAATCAACAAGCGTTGTTTTTCCATGATCAACGTGCGCGATAATGGCTATATTTCTGATATTCTTTGTCAAACTCATCTTTTTATCCTTGTAAATAAGTATATTTGTGCTTCGTATCGGGCGGAATATACATTTTTTCTTTGTAATTATGGCACAATCTTTGCAAAGGACTGGGGATTGGTGCGTACCCACCGACTCACAGGGCTAAAGCAACGAATTTCATTGCTATTCATTCCCTTAATCCAGACAATGAACAATATATTATACAATAATCTTCCGCTGCTTGTCCTCAATCAGCTTGTATCACTTTTTTACCTGATCACGACGTTTCTTTATGGCGCCCATTTTTTCAAGGATAACCAGTTTGCAAAAAAATATAAGCAGCCGATCCTGGTCTTGACTGTCTTGGCGCATGTGGTCTACCTTGGACTGCTTACCTCCATTGAGGGCTACAAGATCAACTATTCGACGGTGAACCTCATGACCATGGTTGGGCTCACCCTGACCATCACCTACCTGTTTATAGAGTTTACGACCAAAAGTGACAAAACAGGATTTTTTGTCATCTCGTTTGCCGCCGATGCGCAGCTTATCTCCTCAATTCTGACGGCACAGATCTCAAATACCGGAATGACCTTCAGCGGTATCGGTATTGGCGTACACCTTATTGCCGCGATTTTCGGGTTCAGTGCCATAGCCATTGCGGGCCTGTACAGCATCCTCTACCTGTTGCTCTTCCGCCAGATAGAGCAGAACCGATTTGAATTGCTTTTTCAGCGACTACCGAACCTTGAGGTGCTTGAAAAACTTACCATGCATGCCGTGGCTTTTGGATTTCTTTTTCTCTCAATTACCCTGTTCGCCGGAATGGTTGAGCAGAGGGCTTCGGGAGAGGCGATCAAACTCCTTGAACCAAAGCTTGTCACCCTGGTGGTCATCTGGCTGCTTTACGGCACAGGGATCTTCATCAAGCCGATCATCGGCTGGGATATCAAGCATATGGCTTATCTCTTCATTTTTCTCTTTGTCTTTATCACCATATTGATCGTGTTGATGACCTTTTTTTCACCAACATTCCATGGACTCACCTTTTAAATCGCCGGTTCTTTGAAAATACTGGCATTTTAAATATATTTGAGGATAATCGGTTTGTTCCGGTCACATCGTTTTCTGTTGATTGTACGTCATAAGCTCACTTAAACAACCCTGCCATGAACATCATTTCAGTTGGTGTCAATCACAAAACCGCACCTATTGAAATCCGCGAAAGAATCTCCCTTTCAGAAGTTCAAAACAAGGAGTTCATTACCGGTCTCATTTCCAGCGGACTTGCCCATGAAGCCATGGTCATTTCGACCTGTAACCGTACTGAGCTGTATGTTGTTCCTGCAATGCATGAGGTGACGGGAGAGTATCTCAAGGAGTATCTGATCTCCTTCAAGGATGCACGCAAAGAGGTACGCCCCGAACATTTTTTCAGCCGTTTTTACTGCGGTACAGCACGCCATATTTTTGAGGTAGCAAGCGCTATTGATTCGCTTGTCCTTGGTGAAGGGCAGATTCTCGGTCAGGTTAAAAACGCCTACCGTATTGCTGCCGAAACACAGTCCGCAGGTATCCTTCTCACTCGTCTCTGCCACACCGCATTCAGTGTCGCCAAGAAGGTCAAGACAAAGACGAAGATCATGGAGGGGGCCGTTTCAGTCAGTTATGCTGCCGTTGAACTTGCCCAGAAGATTTTCTCTAACCTTTCGATGAAAAAGGTGCTGCTTGTCGGGGCGGGTGAAACCGGCGAACTGGCGGCGAAACACATGTTTCAGAAAAATGCCCGCAATATCGTTATTACAAACAGGACACTCTCAAAAGCCGAAACTTTGGCCGAAGAGCTTGGTACCAACCAGGTTCTGCCATACGAATCGTTCAAGGAGCATTTGCACGAGTTCGATATCATCATAACGGCCATCAGCACCAAAGAGTATGTGCTCAGTGAAGCTGAGATGCACCAAAGCATGATCAAACGCCGATTGAAACCGGTCATTATTCTTGACCTCGGATTGCCAAGAAACGTCGACCCTGACATTGCGAAGTTGCAGAACATGTTCCTCAAGGACATTGATGCACTGAAGCATATCATCGACAAGAACCTTGAAAAACGGAGCCGCGAACTTCCAAAAGTCAATGCCATTATTGAAGAGGAACTTATCGCTTTCGGACAGTGGATCAATACGCTGAAAGTACGACCAACCATCGTAGATCTTCAGTCGAAGTTCATTGAGATCAAGGAAAAAGAGCTGGAACGATACCGTTATAAAGTAAGCGAGGAAGAGCTTCAGAGAATGGAACACCTGACAGACCGTATCCTGAAAAAAATCCTGCACCACCCCATTAAAATGCTCAAGGCGCCGATTGACACGACTGACTCGATCCCGAGCAGAGTCGACCTTGTCCGCAACGTTTTCGATCTTGAAGAACCAAATCAGTCACACTAAATAAAAATCCGTAATTGCTTTGAAAAAACAGCTTATCATCGGTACCAGATCCAGCCCGCTCGCTTTGTGGCAGGCAGAATTTACCAAGGCGGAACTGTCCAGACACTTTCCCGAACTCGATATCACACTCAAACTGGTTAAAACAACCGGTGATGTCCTTCTCGACTCGCCCCTCTCCAAAATCGGGGATATGGGCCTTTTTACCAAGGATATTGAGAAACATCTGATTACCAAAGAGATCGACCTGGCGGTTCACAGTCTGAAAGACGTTCCGACGAGCACCCCTGATGGGCTTATTATCACCTCTTTCACCGAACGCGAGGATACGAGGGATGTCATCATTTCAAAAAACGGTGTCAAACTGAAAGATCTGCCACAGAACGCCAAAATGGCCACAAGCAGCCTTCGCCGTATGTCACAGTTGCTGAGTCTTCGTCCTGACCTCGACATCCGCGATATCAGGGGTAATCTCAATACCCGTTTCCAGAAGTTTGACAACGGGGAATTCGACGCCATGATGCTCGCCTATGCAGGTGTCTTCCGCCTCAATTTCAGCGATCGCATTTCAGAAATTCTTCCGCATGAAGTTATGCTTCCCGCAGTCGGTCAAGGTGCTCTCGGTATTGAGACCCGTGTTGACGATGAGCAGACAAGAGAGATTGTCAGAATCCTGAACCACTCGACAACAGAATATTGCTGCAGGGCTGAACGCGCACTGCTCCGCCATCTTCAGGGTGGTTGCCAGATTCCCATTGGTGCCTACGGCTCGTTTAAAAATGGCACACTGAAACTGCTTGCCTATGTCGGCTCGGTTGATGGCAAAGTAGGTTTGCATAACGAAATCACGAAAACCGGACTGACTTCACCCGAACAGGCTGAAGAGGCTGGTATCGCGCTTGCAGAGGAGCTGCTGAAACAGGGTGCGGACGCAATTCTGTCGCAAATCCGCAAAACCCGCTGATGAAAACGGTTCTTGTTACCCGTCCTAAAGATCAGGCAGCATCATTTGTACAAAAACTGGGAGAGTACGGCTTGAACTCGATTGTTTTTCCGACAATCGAGATCAGGCCGGTTTCCGGTTGGAAGGTTCCTGACCTCAGCATTTTTGACGGACTCTTTTTCACCAGCCCCAACAGTGTCACTTTTTTTATGGAACAGTTGCTCCGTAATTCTCCGGATGAACTGAAAAACCTGCAACAGCTCAAGGTTTGGGCCGTCGGCAAAACCACGGCACAGGATCTTGCCCTTCATGGAGTAAAAACTCAGCCTCTCCCGAAAATTTCCGATGCCGTCACGCTCATGGAGGAGATTGAGAGCAGCACCATTGCGGGTCATACTTTTCTGTTTCTCAGAGGAAGCCTTTCGCTTGGAACTGTTCCCGAGGTAATTAAAAAACGGGGCGGCAGTTGCATTGAGCTGACCGTTTACGAAAACCTTCCCCCATCACTTGAAGAGAGCGCAAAAATAAAAGCGCTGCTGGAACAAGGCAAACTTTCCTGTCTCTCATTTACCAGCCCATCAACCGCCATCAATTTTTTTGAGGCTATGGGAACTACTCTCCTTCCTTCGGGAGTGCAGATTGCCGCCATAGGAACGACAACCGCCAACGCTCTCAAAAAACTCGGCCTTCATGTTGACATTATTCCCGAATCTTTCGATGCACCCGGCTTCGCAAAAGCAATAGCTGAAGGCCTGAATCATTGACTCTTGTCACCTTGTCCATTTTATCCATTTTCTATTGATGCAAGAAGTGCAGTCCCTATAACCTTGTTTGCGCTGACAAGTCCTTCGCCAAATATTGTCGTCTTCCCCCGGTAATCAAAACAGCATCCTCCAGCTTCAGTCACGATAGGAATCAGTGCCGCGCAATCCCACGGACTCATGATTTTATCGACCGATACTTCTGCCCTGCCGGAGGCAACAAGCATATGGCCATAACAGTCTCCCCATCCGCGAACCAGTCCGGCTGTTTGGCGAAGCAGATCTACAGGATGTCGAGATAACGGGTCGAGCAAATACTCTTTTTCCGTATAGAGAACCGTTGCATCCTTGACATCGCTGATGGAAGAGACGCTTATCGGGGATTCGTTGAGAAATGCCCCGCATCCCTGTTCGGCATAATAGAGTTCACCAAGCGCAGGAAAATGAACGACTCCAAGCTGGACAGATCCCTGAATCTCAAGGGCAATCATAACGCCATACAGTGGAACGCCGTGAATAAAGGCCTTGGTACCATCAATGGGATCAATGATCCAGCGACGGTTATTGCCGGACGGACGTTCCTCAAATTCTTCGCCAAGCACTCCATCCAGCGGATAGCGGGAGGTAATTGCGGCCCGTATGAGCTCTTCGGCTTTCCGGTCAGCTTCAGTTACCGGGGTTGCATCCCTTTTGGTGAAGACCTGCAATGACTTATTTGAAAAATAGTTACGGGTTAATTGGCCAGCCTGATTAGCCAGTTCAATAGCAAGCTGAAGATCAGATGTCATGGTTTTATCTTTTCTTTGAATATATTAAGGTACATAAGGTATTTTAGTTCGAAATTGCTGCATGTGCGACACTCCCGCTTAACCCCGGAGAAACACCTGAAAAGAAACTTTCGCCCGGCAAGTTAGTTAATCAATATCGTAAAACACAATGAAACGCTTGATTGCCGAACGCGAAAAAGCCCGCCTTGGAGGTGGAGAAAAACGCATAGAAGCACAGCATAAAAAAGGAAAATTTACGGCTCGCGAACGCCTCAATCTGTTACTTGACGAAGGAAGCTTTGAAGAGTATGACATGTTCGTATCGCACCGTACCACTGATTTTGGTCTTGACAAGCAAAACTTTCTTTCAGATGGAGTCATTACCGGTCACGGGACCATTGATGGTCGTCTTGTCTATCTTTTCTCACAGGATTTTACTGTTCTTGGAGGTTCGCTTTCAGAGACCAACGCACTGAAAATCTGCAAGGTGATGGATCAGGCCATGAAAGTTGGTGCGCCCTTCATCGGCATCAACGACAGCGGCGGAGCCAGGATCCAGGAAGGGGTAAGAAGTCTTTCCGGCTACGCAAGTATTTTCCAGAGAAACGTCATGGCATCGGGAGTCATCCCCCAGATATCGGCTATTTTCGGGCCCTGTGCGGGCGGTGCGGTCTACTCTCCTGCGCTTACTGATTTTGTGGTCATGGTCGAAAAAACCAGTCATATGTTTGTCACCGGCCCGAAAGTTGTGAAGACCGTTACCGGAGAGACCATCAGTGACGAGGATCTTGGAGGAGCTTCGGTTCATGCTACAAAATCAGGAGTCACCCATTTTGTAGGGGCGGATGAAACCGAAGGAATCCTGCTGATCAAAAAGCTGCTCAGCTACCTTCCGCAGAACAATCTTGAGGAACCACCTCTTGCTGTATGTGACGATCCGGCTGACCGCCTTGACGACAAGCTGAACTCCATCATACCCGAAAAGCCATCTATCCCTTACGACGTCAAGGATATTATCTATTCGATTGCTGATAACGGAGAGTTCCTCGAAGTACAACGTCAATATGCAAGAAACATTGTTATCGGCTTTGTCACCTTCAACGGCATCTCCACCGGTATTGTCGCAAACCAGCCCAACTACCTTGCCGGCTGTCTTGACATTAACGCGTCTTGCAAAGCGGCAAGGTTTGTCCGATTCTGTGACGCCTTCAATATTCCGATTGTCACCCTTGTTGATGTTCCCGGCTTTCTGCCCGGCAGTGCACAGGAGTTTGACGGTATTATCACCAACGGTGCAAAACTGATTTTTGCTTATGCAGAAGCGACTGTGCCAAAAATCACCATTATTCTGCGAAAAGCCTATGGTGGAGCCTACATCGTCATGAGCTCAAAGCAGCTTCGCGGTGACGTCAACTATGCCTGGCCGACAGCCGAAATTGCTGTCATGGGCCCGATAGGCGCCATTGAGGTACTCTTCAACAGGGATTTGAATGCCATCGAAGATTTGGAGGAACGGGCCCGATTTGTTGCTGAAAATGCGGCGGAGTATCGTGAAAAATTCTCAAATCCCTATGAGGCGGCAAAATTCGGCTATATCGACGATATCATCGAACCGCGCAATACCCGTTTCAGAATAATCCGCGCCCTTCAGACACTCTTGACAAAAAAAGATAACAATCCTCCAAAAAAACATTCGACCATACCCTTGTAAACGGGAATAAATATGACATCGATCATTCAATATTTTCCGGTCAATCTTTCGGCGATCCAAAGTCAGCATCTGGTATTGGCTGTAACAGGATACAGTGTCGTTATTCTTTCATTCTTCCTGCTCGCGCTGCTCTTCAGCGTAATACCGAGGATTCTCTCCTGGAATGTCAGAAGAACATTTGACTATAAGGGTGACGAAACCAAAAAAGCCCTGGCGGGAAACATGATTCCCGGAGAGGTCAGTGCAGCAATCGGCATGGCGATCTCGCTCTATCTCGATGAGCTTCACGATCAGGAAACTGCAATTCTGACAATCAGGAAAGTCGGCAAAAGCTACTCGCCCTGGAATTCAAAAATCTACAATGTTATTAATTTCAAAGGGTTTCAAGGATGAGGAAATATAAATTTACGATCAGCGGAAACCGCTACAATGTTGAGATAAAATCACTTGAGGAGAACAGTGCAGAGATCGAAGTTAACGGCACCTCATATCAGGTTGAACTTGGCCAGGAGATCAAAAGACCACAGACACCGAAACTGGTCCGCTACACCCCTCCGACTCCTTTGAAACCGCCACAGCCACTCAACACCCCTGGGCTGAGCATTGTAAAGGCACCGCTGCCGGGTACCATTATTGCCCTTATGGTTCAGCCTGGATCCACAGTAAAACGCGAACAGCCCATTCTGGTACTGGAAGCCATGAAAATGGAAAACAATATTTTTGCAGAAAAATCCGGTACCGTCAAGACGGTCAGGGTAGCGGTAGGCGACACAGTCATGCAGGGTGATATCCTGATAGAAATTGAATAACACCATTATGGACGGACTTGTACAGCTTTTCGGGTATTCCGGTTTTGCTAATGCAACACCGGGACACCTGTTGATGATTCTTGTCGGAATGGTCTTCATCTATCTGGCCATTCGCTATGAATATCAACCAATTCTTCTGGTTCCGATCGGTTTCGGCATTCTGATCGGTAATACCCCGTTTATTGAGCATGGCGGAATGGCACTTGGCATCTATCAGGATGGCAGTGTTTTGAACTACCTCTACCAGGGGGTGCTCAAAGGGATTTTCCCCCCCCTTATTTTTCTCGGCATCGGCGCCATGACCGATTTTTCACCGCTGATTTCAAATCCAAAACTTATCCTGCTTGGTGCTGCGGCTCAGTTCGGCATTTTCATGACCTATCTCGGCGCCATCTCCCTCGGGTTTACCAATCCCGAATCCGCCTCAATCGGCATTATCGGTGGTGCTGACGGCCCGACAGCAATCTTCCTCTCCTCCCGGCTTGCTCCGCATCTCATCGGTTCCATTGCCATTGCTGCGTACACATACATGGCACTTGTTCCGCTTATTCAACCGCCAATCATGCGCTTGTTGACGACCCAGAAAGAGCGCAGAATCAAAATGAAACCCCCTCGTTCGGTTACCAAAATCGAAAAAGTCATGTTCCCCGTGTTCGGCCTGCTCCTGACCGGATTTATCGCTCCAGGTTCCCTGCCGCTTCTTGGTATGCTTTTTCTGGGTAATCTGCTCAAGGAATCAATGGTTACAAAACGTCTTGCTGATACTGCTAAAAATGCCATGGTCGATATTGTCACCATCATTCTTGGTGTCACGATCGGTGCATCAACCCAGGCGACAACATTTCTGACTCACCGTTCTGCGCTTATTTTTGTTCTTGGCGCAACGGCATTTATGTTCTCAACGGCCGGGGGAATCCTTTTTGCAAAGTTTATGAACCTTTTTCTTTCCAAAGGGAACAAAATCAACCCACTGATCGGTGCGGCAGGGGTAGCGGCTGTGCCTGAAAGCGCAAGGGTTGTACAACTTGAGGGCCTGAAAGCTGATCCGGAAAATCACCTGCTCATGCATGCCATGGCTCCGAATGTTGCCGGTATAATCGGTTCAGCCGTCGCAGCAGGCATCATGATGAGCTTCCTGCTGTAAACGTCTCTCTTCACTCCTGCAAGAGTAAAGAGAGAGGCTCAGCGAAATCCTTCGTGATGTTCATGGATTTTCGTATTTTTAGCCTTTTTTAAAACCATAATTCCCCTTCAGCCATGAGTCAGCTCAATTTGCTCAATATTGTCCAGCGACCCAGAAGACTTCGCAAAAGTGCTGCGATCAGAAATCTGGTTCAGGAAAAACACCTGACGATCAATGATCTGGTCTACCCGCTTTTTGTCTGCCCGGGAACCAACGTCGTTGAAGAGGTCTCTTCCATGCCGGGAAGCTTCCGCTACTCCATCGATAATGCAGTAAAAGAGTGTCAGGCACTCTGGGATCTTGGAATCCAATCTATCGATCTCTTCGGCATTCCTGAAGTTAAAACCGAAGATGGCAGCGAAGCCTATAATGAGTACGGTATCATCCAGGAGGCTCTCCGCGCCATCAAGGCAAAGGTTCCCGACCTCTGCATCATGACGGACGTCGCACTTGACCCCTTCACCCCTTTCGGCCATGACGGTCTGGTCAGGGATGGTATTATTCTCAATGACGAAACCGTTGAGGTACTTTGTAAAATGGCGATCTCCCATGCCAACGCCGGAGCTGATTTCGTCTCTCCAAGCGACATGATGGACGGCCGTATCGGCGCCATCCGCGAAGCGCTTGACGACACCGATTTCTCCGATGTCGGTATTCTCTCCTATGCCGCCAAATACGCATCAAGCTTCTATGGCCCGTTCCGTGACGCACTCCATTCAGCACCACAGTTCGGCGACAAGACCACCTACCAGATGAATCCCGGCAATACTGATGAAGCCATGAAAGAGATCGAACTCGACATCATGGAAGGTGCCGATATCGTGATGGTGAAACCAGGTCTTGCCTATCTTGACATTGTCTACCGCACCAAAGAACGCTTTGATACTCCGGTGGCAATCTACCATGTCTCCGGCGAATACTCCATGGTCAAGGCTGCTGCCCAGCGTGGATGGATCGACGAAAAGAGAGTGATGATGGAATCACTTCTCTGCATGAAACGTGCCGGTGCCGACCTTATCTTTACCTACTATGCAAAAGAAGCTGCGAAAATACTTCGCTGAGCCTCTCTTTGAAAAGGGTACTCCATTTTATTAAAGCCCGGCGGCAGAATCCATAACGCAGCCGGGCATTGCACGGTATATAAAAATGATACGATACTTTACTGCGGGTGAATCTCATGGACCTGCACTTTCGGCCATAGTAGAAGGGGTGCCAGCCGGAGTCCCTATCACCCTTGAGGAGATCAACAGAGAGTTGGCCCGCCGTCAGCAAGGGCATGGCCGTGGAGGACGCATGAAAATCGAGAGCGACAAGGCAGAGGTGCTCTCCGGCATCCGGTTTGGCAAAACTATCGGTTCCCCTATTTCGCTCGTGATCAAAAACCGCGACTGGGAAAACTGGACAACCACCATGGCCCAGTTTGAGAAACCGGATAAAGCATGTGCTAAAATAACCATTCCAAGACCTGGCCACGCCGATCTGGCTGGACGGATCAAATATGGCTTTGACGATATCCGTCCGGTCATTGAACGCTCTTCGGCACGCGAAACCGCTGCAAGAGTAGCCGCAGGAACCGTGGCAAGAGTGTTTTTGAAGGCACTCGGCATTGAAATCGGCAGTTACATCTCAGCCATTGGAGCGGCAGCGGATCCCTCTCCGGATCCTCAACTTGAAGCACTTCTCCGCGAAGGAGCTGAAGCCGTCGCACGCCAGGCTGACCTCTCGCCGGTTCGCATGCTTGGAAAAACAACAGAAGCCAACGCTCTTGCGGCCATTGACGCAACCAGTGAGCGGGGTGACACTTTGGGCGGAATTATCGAAATTTTCATCACTGGAGTACCCCTTGGTTTTGGCAGCTATGTGCAACACGACCGGCGTCTTGATGCCGCACTTGCAGCCGCAATCATCTCCATCCAGGCCATCAAGGGGGTCGAGATCGGTACAGCCTTCGAAAATGCAGGAAAGCCTGGTTCCGAGGTGCATGACGAGTTTCACCTCCCCCCTGAAGAGGGTGTAACCAGAAAAACCAACCGTGCCGGTGGCCTCGAAGGCAGCATGTCGAGCGGACAGACCATCCACTTGCGGGCAGCCATGAAACCAATCTCCTCGCTGGTCACTCCCCTGCAATCATTTGATGTTGAAACCCTGCAACCAACACCTTCACGCTTTGAAAGGAGCGACACCTGTGCGGTACCTGCTGCCGGTGTGGTTGCTGAGGCGGTTCTGGCCCCTGTCATCGCCAATGCACTGCTTGAAAAACTCGGCGGCGATCATCTTGAAGAAATACGACACAGACTTGACCTTTATCGGGAGAATATTCGGAACACCTTTCGTGCATGAACCCTTGACGAGCCCCCTTTGCCGGTTATAACCACCCGTTGGTTCCTGTCATAAGAGGGCTTCAGCTCCAGGTTTTTATCTTCCCTTATACCATCAACGCCGCACAGAGCCAAAAAAAATTTCTTTTTATTTTTTTGCGTTTACGCCAATATTGCGTAATTATCCTGTAGCATTTTGGCAGCATAGAGGTAATTTCGCTAATTTTCGATGAACACCGCCCGTCGCTCTACCAGATGCAATGTCAGAGGAATCTGGATTGCTGTTGCTATTGTAGCATTATCGTTGCTTGCGGGGTACCCTGCATCTGCGCTGCCCACCGCCGGAGAGGTGACTGCAGGAGAGGCAACAATCAGCACACCTTCGACAACAACGATGCATATCGAACAGGAGAGCAACCATGCCATCATTAACTGGAACTCCTTCAGCATCAGCAGAGGTGAGAGCGTCAACATAGCCCAGCCTGACACCCGCTCCATCCTGCTCAATCGGGTTTTAGGCAACAATCCTTCTGAAATATTCGGTACGCTTACGGCAAACGGTCGTCTCTTTCTGGTGAATCAGAACGGTGTGCTGTTTGCCCCCGGCGCCAGCGTCAACGTTGGAGGGATAGTGGCATCCACTCTTGCCATCAGGGACAGCGACTTCCTCTCTGAAAAATATTCGTTCTTCCATAATGGTGGAAACGGTTCGATCGTTAACCAGGGGAACCTGAATGGAGGATTTGTCGCTCTACTCGGAGGCAATACCACAAACACCGGGAACATTATCACTACCGGAGGAACAACCGGAATTGCCGCCGGAGAGAAAATTACTCTCAACATTGACCCATACGGACTGGTAGCAATAAAAGTAGACGAGCATAGCTATAACGCTCATATAGAAAACAGCGGCATCATTGAAGCCGATGGAGGAAAGGTAGTCATAAGCGCTTCAGCGGCTAACGAACTGCTTGCATCAGTGGTAAATAACAGTGGCATAATACGCGCTGGAAGCATGACAGAGCATGACGGTGCTATCATGATTGAAGGCAGCACCATCATGAACACCGGCTTATTATCCGCTTCTGACATCAATGCCAAGGGGAACAACCTTGTCGATGCTGGCAGATGGAATGCTGACAACCATGCAAGTGGTGGTAACATACAAATCGATGCGACAGGCAGCATCATACAAACCGCGGCAAGCAGCATGACGACTAATGGAGCCGATGGTGGCAAGATCCACTTTATCGCAGGAGAGAGCCTTTATCTTTCTGGAACGCTCAGTACAATCGGCAGCGCAGGACGAGGAGGCCAAATCACAATCACAGCACCACAAACGCTTCTGGCCGGAGCAGAGATCGTGGCTGATGGTCAAAGGGGCGGTGGGAGAATTCTCATCGGTGGCGGGTGGCAGGGCAATGATAGCAATCTTCCAAACGCTGCAAACACCAGGGTAACGAACAGCAGCAGACTGACAGCCAACGCTCTTGACAACGACAACGGCGGTACGGTGGTGCTCTGGTCGGAGCACTCTACTGCCTTTGCTGGAACCATTGAAGCCAAAGGCGGTACAAACGGTGGAAACGGCGGAGAGGTAGAGGTCTCCAGCCATGAAAATCTTTCCATTGCAGGGCATGTCGTGACAACAGCGCCCCATGGCAATAACGGCATCCTGCTGCTTGATCCGCAAAATATTACCATCGATGCCAATGCTACACCATCTCTCTTCTCACTTATTCCTCTGCTTGATACAAACCCTGCAGAAGGTGACCAGCACGGATCTGGCAACATCCTGGAACTGGAGAATGGTAATATTATCGTTGCCAGTCCTTTCGACGATTTTGTCGCAACCGATGCCGGAGCGGTCATGCTCTACAAGCCGGACGGAACACTGCTCTCAATGCTCTGCGGCTCAACCGCCAATGACCTCGTAGGCGAACAGGTGAGCACCCTGACTGGCAACAGCAATGCCGTTACCTCAACACACTCATGGTCAAACACGGGCAAAGCCAATGCAGGTGCAGTAACCTGGATCAATGGAACAACTGGGATCAGCGGGAGTGTTTCGGAAGCCAACAGTCTGGTGGGTTCTACGACCAATGATGGGTCTTCGTCCCGTGTGATGAGCCTGGCAAATGGCCACTACGTGGTCAGCTCTCCAGGTTGGGACAATGGCACCGCTGCTGATGCCGGTGCCGTGACCTGGGGCAATGGTCTCGGCGGAACAGTCGGAACAATTAGCGCAACCAACAGTCTCACCGGTTCCAAAAGAAATGATCAGGTTGGTACCGTAACCGCACTGAGTAACGGCAACTACGTGGTTTCATCCCCATTATGGGACAAGGGAACCATTGCCAATGCCGGTGCCGTGACATGGTCGAATGGACTCGGCGGAACCATCGGAGCAATAAGCACAACAAACAGTATTGTCGGCTCAAAGACGGGTGATCAGGTTGGCAGCGTCACCGCCCTGACCAACGGCAATTTTGTTATAAGTGCACCAAATTGGGACAACGGATCAATCATCAATGCAGGTATGGTAACCCTGGTAAATGGAGTTACTGGTGCTGTAGGGACAATCAACGCGGCAAACAGCCTGGTCGGGTCAAAAAAAGATGACAAGGTAGGTGGAGAGGTAACTGCTCTGAGCAATGGTAACTTCGTTGTAACCTCACCAACATGGGACAATGGCACATCCGTTGACGAAGGTGCCGTGACATGGGGAAATGGAGTCAACGGTACGGTCGGAACAATCAGCGCAGCGAACAGCTTGATCGGTGCTGCAACCAATGACCTTGTATCATCTTATGTTACGGCACTGACCAATGGCCACTACGTGGTGGCCTCACCTCTCTGGAACAATGGTTCAGCCACCGATGCTGGCGCAGTGACCTGGGCAAATGGAAACGGCGGTACCGTCGGGACAATCGGCACAGCAAACAGTCTGGTTGGTTCTTCGAGCAATGACGGACTTGCTTCAACAGTAACCGCACTGACCAATGGTAATTACGTTGTAGCTTCACCCCACTGGAACAATGGAACGTCCGTCGACGTCGGTGCGGTGAGTTGGGGCAACGGAACCGGCGGTACCGTTGGCGTGATCAGCACAGCCAATAGTCTGGTTGGTTTGACAACAAATGATGGTGCAATATTTAACATAACACCTCTTATAAATGGTAGTTATGTAGTCGGATCGCCATTCTGGGATAATGGTTCAGCCACTGACGCTGGTGCAGTAACCTGGGGAAATGGCATCGGTGGCACCGTCGGAGTGATCAGTGAAACCAACAGTTTGGTAGGGTCAACAAAAAATGACTACGCAGGGTCGGATGCTTCGGGATCAAATAAAATAACAGCCTTGCAAAACGGCAATTACGTCATTTCTTCAAAAGGATGGGATAAGGGAACCGCGCTCAATGCCGGAGCAATAACCTGGGGAGATGGTCTTGGTGGTACTGTCGGAGCAATAAGCGCCTCCAACAGTCTGGTCGGCTCAAAGACAGGCGATCAGGTGGGATCAGTCACTGCCCTGCCAGACGGTCATTATGTCGTTTGCTCACCCTTATGGAATAATGGATCACTCACCAATGCCGGAGCGGTAACCTGGTTAAATGGAATCGGCAGTACGTGCGGAACAATAAGCGCTGTGAACAGTATGGTGGGTTCCAATAAAGAGGATCAACTCGGCGTTGGTGGCGTTACACCGCTCACCGTGGGCAGTATGAACAGAAGTTTTATTGTCAGCTCTTTTAACCGCTCAAACACAACCGGGTGGGTAGATATTCTTTCACCAGGAGGTGAGCAGGAATCCATACAACAGGAGTACAGCTTCAATCCCGATAGAGACAACACCTTCACTCCCAACCAGATAACCTCTTTGCTCAATGACGGTAACCAGGTAATTCTGAAGGCAAACAATGACATCACCATCAATTCATCTATTGTTGCCAATAACCCCCTTGGCAGTGGAGGAAATCTTGAACTACAGGCAGGAAAAAGCATTCTGCTCAATGCCGATATCACGACCGACAACGGCAATCTGACAATAGTTTCCAATGACAGGCAGGCAAATGGAGTCGTTAATGGCTGGCGTCTCCCTGGCTATGCGACCATCACTATGGCCCCAGGCACAACCATCAATGCTGGTTCAGGAAAGGTCACAATCGAACTGCGCGACGGGATGGGCAATACCAACCGGGAGAGCGGCGAAGTCACCTTGCGTAATATTACCGCCAGCACCATCAGCGCAATAAACGATGGGCCAACAGCCAGCTCAGGCATTACCCTTGCTTCAGGAACTCTCACTGCCAGTGCATCCAGTGGCAGCAGCATTATTTTGGCTGGCAAGAATTTCGACAACAGCTCGGAAGCAATACTTTCCACCAGCGGAACGGCACGCTGGCTTGTCTATTCGGCCACTCCAGGCGTAACCATCAAAGGCGGGCTGAGATCCGATTTTCGTCACTACAATGCCGGTTATACCGATTACCCTCCCCCCAACATCAGTGAATCGGGCAACGGCTTTATTTATACCAGCGCACCAAACTTGCTTTCCGTCGCCACAACACTGGCCAGCGGCAGCACAAGCAGCGTTTACGGAACCACACCAACGGCCACATTCGGATACGCGCTGAGCGGTTTTGCCGATAACGAAGACAAGGCTGAAAATATTGGCCTTCTGGGCACAATGTTTGTCAGCGGAGTTCCCACAGCAAGCTCGAACATCGGCAATTATACGATAACCTATGCTGGCGGTTTATCAAGCAGCGCCGGGTTCACTTTCGCCGCAGGTGCCGGACTCAATTATAGGGTTGAAAAGCCATCAATAAACATTCCTGATGACTCCGCAGGTGAGAACTTCGATGGAATCAACCCGATTGTGAGCTGGCAGGTCGATGCTTCGCACAGTGGCCGTAAAGTACTGACTGGCGAAGCCCTTTTCAATAGTTTTCATCGGGCATTTGACACTGTCAATGAGAGCAATACCATCAAGCAGAGATCATCAGTTCATGATGCAGGAAAAAGGCCAGAAAAAGGGGGGAATAGTGCTGGCAACATGATTGAAGTGCCGGAAGTCGTGGATGCATTTTTCATTTTTCCTCTGCCTGTCAGTATGTTCGGCCACAGCAATCCCGATGCGATTGTCTCTGTTGAACTTCATTCAGTCAATGGTTCATCAATACCATCCTGGTTGTCGTTTGATCCAAAGCTGAAAGTAATAAGTGGCAAAGCACCAAAAGAGGCAAAAGGGGAATACCGGATCGAACTTGTCTCCAGAGACAGGTTTGGCAGCGAGAGACGATCAATACTTCTGGTAAAAATCGGATAACGAAATCAGCCAGAAAGAGTTAGCGGTTTCAACTCTAATCCGCCCTGACCAGTATTATTTGTTCATTGATTGCAGAGGAGTCCACTATGGCAGCATCATGGAAAATACTTTTGTTCACCTCACTCTTCACTGCAGGCAACACATTGGCTGCTGATATACCGGATGCCGGACGCCTGCTCAAGGAGAGCACTACCCCGCCATCACTGGCACCACAGAAAGAGCCACCTACTTTTCAAAATCCTGTAACGAAAAAAGAGCCCGCGTTAGACGCTCCCATCATAAAGGTTACTGGCTTTACCTTTGTCGGTAACACAATCTTTTCCCATGAAGAGCTTTCTCGACTTATGGATGGCTGCATCGGAAAAGAGATGACGTTTGCCGGACTAAACGACGCAACCGTTTCTATAACAAACGCTTATCGGAAAAAAGGGTATTTCATTGCATCACCCTTTTTTCCGCCTCAAACGGTAAAACCAGGAATGCCCCTCACCATTGAAATCATTGAAGGCGTCCTGGAAAATATAGTGGTTGAAACCAGGCCGAGTACAACAAGAACAAGGAAATCACTCCTTGAAGCCTATGCTCGTCAGGTGCCCAGGGATCAACCCCTTCAGGAGAGCGACCTTATCTCAATGGTCATGAGAACCAATGAGCTCCCCAATATCTCATCACGTATTCTTCTGGAACCAGGTTCCAGGCCTGGTACAACAAAAGCAACCCTTGAAGTCAGCGAAGGCAGACCCGGCAGCCTTGCAATCGACATGGACAACTACGGGAACCATGCCACAGGCGAGAATCACATCGGCGGCACTATGGATCTCTATTCTCCCCTTCATCTCGGGGATCAGTTCACCCTGCGCCTGCAGACATCAACAACCGGAGATCTGCGGAATGTACAGGCTGGGTATACAATACCAGTGACATCCAGCGGAACCAAAATAGGAGTGCACTACAACTATGTAGCCTATCAGTTGGGAGGATTATTTGAGGCACTAAACGCTGATGGCAATGGCCATAACCTGACGTTTACCGTTACCCATCCGCTCATACGCCAAAGAAACCTGATCGTGAATGCATCCATTGCCGGAGAAGGAAAAATGCTTGACGACCGGATCAATAGTGCTCCATCATCGAGAAATCAACGCAACACCGCATCCTTGCAGGCAGGCATTACCTGCATACAACACGATAGAGTTCCGGGGGGTGGATCAACATCCCTCTCCTTTGGTTTTATAGGAGGATGGCTCGATATCAAGGATTCAGAAATGCTTTTGATCGACCACTCTTCAACCGGGTTACGCACCAACGGTGGTTATTCAAAGTTTACCATGGTTCTTGGACGAAACCAGAGCATCTCTCGTGCATTATATCTTTATGCCGGCGCCTACGGTCAATGGGCCAGCAAAAACCTGACAAGCTCGGAACAGCTCTCCCTGGGCGGGCCCTCCGCAGTACGGGCATGGCAACGAGGTGAATCCTATGGTGATAAAGGCGTTGTTGCCACAACTGAACTGCGCTACCTTTTTGGCTCTCTCGAAGAACTCCCGGGAACACTGGAGGCCTGCGCTTTTATTGACCACGGTTACGTGCTCCTTCATACAAACCCCACTCCCGACACCGGTAACAACAGCCGCAACCTTACCGGAGCGGGATTCGGTATAAAATGGTTTAATGCGAGCAACTACAGCCTGCGGGCAACGGCAGCCTGGAAAATCGCCGGAGAAAGCAACCCAACAGACACCCCGATGATTTTTGTCCAGGCTGTAAAACAGTTTTAACAATTGGTCAATGTTTCCACTCAAGCCCGACAGTAAGCAGATCAATTTTTTTTGCAGCCACAAGTGTCTTCCCTTTGGAATATTTGAGAGTCAACCCGACACTCTTTTTCTCATTCACCCAATAAGTACCATAAGCACTGAATTCATTGCCATTTGTACCGTTTCTGCCCACACGTTGAAGAAACTCATATGCAGTGCCAACAGTGAATGGAATATGTTCCAGAAATTGAAAATCAAGAGAGGTCAATCCACCTGCACGCAGCCAGTCATCCCCCTTTTTTCTTGTGGTATGAATACCTTCCTGATTTGTTGAACTGTAATCCATTTTCGGAATAATTCGAACCTGATACCTCAACACATCTCCGATATAGTAATAACCCCCTAACTGAAGAACTCTTCCGGGCAGATAACCAATGTATTCCGCAGCAGCTTCTGCCCCGAAAACCTTGTAATCAATTGAAAAATCGGTCTGAAAATAGGGTTTTGCCTGGTAAACAAAATGACCATTCTCCGAATACTTGATAAGAGGCAGACTGAAATTAAGCTCTTCGGTATTTTGATCAGCAGCAATCCCTTCGACTTTGTTTACATTCCAGGTCAGAGCCGGAATAAATTCACCATGAGCAAATGAAACCGGAAGTCCAAGTGCTCCCTGGGAATTCCATGTATTTTTCCCATCCGGCAACCTATTGTTTGAAAATCCAATAGTTGCACCTTTTGTCTTCGTCAAATCACTTTCCCTCAGATCTGAAAAGCTTCCACGCAAACGAATAAATTCGGGAGAGGGCGGATGAGGTTTATCCAGGTATCTGTTATCCAACTCCTCCCACGTCCAGGGTGCTGGATGACCAGTTTGAGTTTTATCGGCCAAATCATTAAGTGCATCTCCCATTAGCCTCACCACTCTTAAGGTATCCAGCGAAATCTGTCCTGATGTCGGATCCGATAGCTTACTCACAGGGACATCATCACGAAAAATCAAATAAAATGCGGCTCGGTTTCTGTCCAGTTTTTTACTTGTTGGATCAGCAAATTTTTGTGCGGATACTGTTCGATCACCAAAAGCGACGACGGGTGTAAGTGAGAGAAAAAAAGCAGAAAACAAAACCAGAAAAAACTTTTTTTGTTTCATGACTATAGCGTTTTGTTGCGGAATACTTGACACGATTACTTCAAATGCACTTTCAACATTAAATTTCTCCTGCACACTTGTTATCGGCAGGAATTCCGCGCCAGATTTTATCACGCAAACCACTCACGGTTTTGGCTTTGACCAGATCATCAATATCAACCAAAGCACATACATCATGAAAATATTCATTTTCAATGGGGTCTTTCAACCAACGGATCTGATTATCGTTCAACTGCAATCCCTCTGGCAGTGATCCTCTTAGAGACTGAGAGCTTATCGGTGCTATTGCCAAGTGTTCACCAACCAGCATTTTTTTTGTCAGGTCTAAAGCCTGATCTTTGCTCATACATGGCACTTTGTTCCCGGACAATATCCCTTCCCATATTTTATCGCGTAACTCTTTTACCGTTGTCGCCTGAACAATAACGTCTTCCTCAATGACAGCGGTGAAATCACGAAAATTATGCGTAACAAGTGAAGGAAGATTTTTGATCTGACTATCATTCAGCCCCAAACCATCAAGGGTATCATCAAAATTCTTGTCAAAGCTCAAATTATCAATTTGCAACACCTGCTTAAGCATTTCTTTCGTACGATCAGTTACTTGAGATTTTGCAATGGCTGTCATGGCTGATCATGTTTGATGATTAAAATAACGATGGTAATCAGTTGTCCCGCAAAAGCCTTTACGGCTTTTGGCTTGTTGGCAAGCAGCGCTTTTTGATAAAAAAATATGAGGGTTACCAAACAAACGATGCAGCAACCATTGCCAATTTATAACATTTTTCTATACACTTGCATATATTACCCATCACTTTTACCACAAATATGCAATCCTCCCCGTAAAAAAATGAATGCGCACACTGTAGGAAATATCGCCATCTCTTGAAATCGATAAAGTTAAGTCCTGTTTTGGCTCATCATATTTACCGGTAAGCTCCGCCGATTAGAGAGAGAGACCTGACTGTGCCCTAAAAAAAATATTGCGTAAAATGTCCGAATTTATTAGACTGCGCTTGAGTTGCTTAGTGTTACATCATTATGTTCAGAGTTTCAGTGGGGGATCCCCCCTTTTTTAAACACCAACCCTGGAGGCAATCATGAAACAACTGAAAACCCTGCTCTTTCTTGTCATCTTCTCACTTCCCGCTCTTGCTTTCGCTGATCTTACAGGGAGATGGAGCTGTAATGACGGAGGAAGCTATTACGTAAGACAGCTCGGAAAAGAGGTATTCTGGTATGGGGAGCGCACTCCAACAGGCCCCTCATGGTCTAATGTCGCATCAGGCTATATTGATGGTAACCAGATCATTCTGCGTTGGGCTGATGTTCCAAAAGGCTCAATCATGTCAGAGGGTGTCTTGATCCTTCGTCTGGATACCCCAAACAGGGCTACCGCCACCTATAAAACCGGTGGATTTGGCGGCTCTATCTGGAATCGTCCATAGCTGATTTTCAGGCGGAACAACCTGAAAAACCTTTCCTTCCTGGTGGGGGCAACACTTTTTCAAAGCCCGGTACCGCCGGAAAGATTTTGGCACAGCCATCAGATACTGATGATTATGATACCCTCGCCAAACTCTCTTCCTTCGGTTATTTCCAGCTTACCCACACCACAAAGCCCCGGCAGAGTTGCTCGGGGCTTTGTGCACTTCCAGGACAACACGCGGCTTTACCTTGTTCCCGGGTGCTCCCTGTTACCTCCATCCCTGCCCTCTTCATGATGAGGAGAACGCTTGTCACGATCGGAATTGTCATGCACATAAGATGCGCAACCTGTAAACAAAAAAACAAGAGCAGCAAGAAGCATCTTTTTCATCATTATCTCCTTTTATTTTAGCATCAGAAAAAACCGTTACAAACCATCAAACCCTGCAAAACCATTCCAACAGAAACGTCTGCATATTCCGGAAAAGGTCGAACAATAATTCCGCAAAAGATTGAACACTTTTTTGCTCTGTGCGGAAAACCTGCTCGATGTTGCCGGAATAAGCAACGTCTATAACTTATGATACAAAAGGCCGAAAATAGCCCCACGGCAAAAGGTAATTAATTCACTTATAATTTTATAGTTATACCACTTTTACGTTGCTGATGATGCCTGCGATACTCAATGTCGCGGTGACGCCGTCTTTCATCGCGATATCGACGGGATTGAACATATTTGCGATTATTGTGATGATGGTGTGCCCTTCCAACCCCGACATGAGCACTTGCTCCGATCTGAACCTTGACTACCGCCTGAGCATCGACTTGCGGGAGAGCGAGAAGCATACCTGAAACTCCCAATATCAACCAGATCTTTTTTTTCATCGTTATCATCCTGTTTAATTTTTTTGCTAAATATTGAGCAACTCTACCGACCGTTACAACCCGACATGAAGCCAAACGGGCTTCGTAAAAAAACTTTCAATAGCAGCCACCCCCTGAAAAACAAAGTACGTAAAATATACAGGATAACAAAAAAACATTCTAAACTCGGTTCTATACCCATTTTTTCACTCCTTTTGCAAGGCAAGGTTGCCCTTCATTATCCACCAGCCCTCTTCTACTGTTATGCACTAAAGATGAGATACTACAAAAAGCTTAAGAGGAAGATCATGGAACTAATTGTGGATTATTTAGTATTTTAGACAGGATGATATCCTTTCAGCTTTTGTGTTTTTACCCTTTTTCTGACATTGAACCTTTTCTTGTTTTTGAACTTTCCGAAATATTTAATATTGATCTTTTATTCGCGCAGCTCCGTACTTTTGAGTCATTGCTGATAAATAATGTGAACGATGATGTCTCGCTGAGGTCGGCAGTTTTTTTCAAAATCCAATTTTACTGACAATGCAAAAAAACAATCCCCTCTCGGTATTTGTTACCGGTGATGTTACAATTGACTGGAATATTGCACATATATCAAGCGAATCAAATGAATTAACTGACTGGACGGGTGAAGATAGCTGCCGAATGAACTGGCAACATGGCAGTGCCGCACTCCTGTGCCGAATGAGCTGGCAACATGGCAGTGCGGCTCTTCTTGCCGACCTGATTACCTCCATGACCGCTCAACTCAAAGGCGAACTGCCTTTTCCTGTTGACGTTAAAACGACCCACACAACCCTGGCAAAAACGATTGATCCATACGACCCGGGCTACTACCACTGTTACTCTGTCTGGGCTCCATACCACGACAAGGATGCTCCCGAAACCGTTATCTGGCGGGTTGAACGCTTTCTCGGTCTTGACCGCTCTTCCAAAATCACCATGGAACAATCTGGAGTAGACGACGCTTTGTCTGGCCCGGAAAATCCGGATATTATCGTGATCGATGACAGTAACCTTGGCTTCCGGGATCAGCCATCTCACTGGCCAAAAGCGATTACTCACCCCGGCAGTAACCAAAAAGCGCCATGGGTTATTGTCAAGATGTCGCAGCCAATTGCAGAGGGTGCCTTATGGGAACATCTTTTATCCAACTTTTCTGATCACCTTATTGTTGTCTTGAGCATTAACGATTTGCGGGAATCAGCCATTCAGGTCAGCGCCCAGATTTCATGGGAAAAAACAGCCCAGGAACTTATATGGGAACTGACACACAATCCAATGATTAACAGCCTGACCAATTCAGCCTACACGGTTGTTTCATTCGGTCCTACCGGAGCGCTGCTTCTTCCCGGAGTTAAAAAACATGAACGCCCCCAACTCCTTTTTGATCCACTGCACATGGAACGGGAGTGGCCTGCAGGAAAAGGAGAGATTATTGGCAAAACATCGGTATTGGTAACAGCTATTGTTCGCGAAATTATCATTTCCAATGAAAAACCTGATCTCACGAAAGGAATTCAGGCTGGCATACTGGCGATGCGTCATCTCCACAAGATCGGCTATGATGGCGGTACCGACTCTTCACCTCGTCTTCGCTTTCCGATTGAAAGTGTCATTATGCAGTTGAAGAATAAAACGATACCACTTGCAGTTGCCGAGTGCCCGACACGTGACACGGAACAACAATCGCAGCCATCATCATGGACCATCCTCAGGGATCGTTATTATGGTGACCTTGAAGAGTTAAGTCGGCGCATCGTCCTTCAGGGAGCAAAAGCTGCTCTGAAAAACATTCCCATCGGAGAATTCGGAGAACTGGTCACCGTTGATCGTCAGGAGATTGAGTCACTCAGAAGTATTCACAGCCTGATTTCAGAATATTGCAATCAGCAGGAAGATCGGCCCATTTCAATTGCTGTTTTTGGCCCTCCCGGTTCAGGCAAATCGTTTGCCGTCAAACAAATTGCAAAAGCAGCCAGTCCTGAAAAAAAAATCGCGGAAAAAACGCATACCTTTAATCTCTCCCAGTTCAAAAGCCCTGCTGACTTGATCGATGCCTTTCATCAGATTCGTGATGTGGCCTTATCGGGTAAAATACCGTTGGCATTCTGGGATGAGTTCGACTCATCACTTGATGGCAAAAAACTCGGATGGCTGCGCTTCTTTCTTGCACCAATGCAGGATGGTGAATTTCAGCAAGGGGAGCTCACCCATCCAATCGGAAAAGCTATTTTTGTTTTTGCAGGTGGCACCTCTTCAAGTCTCGACTCTTTTACAAAATCAAAAAAGCAGAGAGAGCTTGTTGAAGCCAAAGCCCCGGACTTCCTGAGCCGACTAAAGGGTTTTCTCAATGTGCTTGGGCCAAATCCGCAAATCACTGAAGGTCGCGATGACCCCTATTTCATTGTACGCCGGGCGCTTCTCCTTCGATCACTGTTCGAGCGGCTGACCCCCCAGCTATTCGACAAAAATCACATACTCCGTATTGACACAGGAATCATGCGCGCATTTCTCCGGGTTGAGAGCTATCGACATGGCTCCCGCTCAATGGAGGCAATTGTTGCCATGAGCCGTCTTGGTAAAGCAACACATTTCAACCGTTCCTACCTGCCTCCCGAAGAACAACTGGAACTGCACGTTGATCCTCACTCCTTTATAGCGATGGTTCATCACCTAGAACTCAATGAAGAGTTGGTCGAAAAATTGGCCAAGCTTAACCACCAATTGTTTTACAACAACCTTAAAAGCCAGGGATATGTATGGGGAGATGTCACTGATGAGACTGCTGAGCCGAAAAAACACAGTTCGCTGATAACCTATACAGAGCTCTCAGCCCACAAAAAGGAAAAAAATCGTGCCATCGTCCGCGATATTCCCAATAAACTTGCTGCCTTTGGCTATGCCATTGTTCCTATGCGCAACAATGAACAACCGGCTGAATTCCTGATACCGGAACTCAAAGAGATGGCTATACTTGAACACGAACGATGGATGGATACCAAACTCAAGGATGGGTGGATATTTGCCCTTCAGACCAACAAAGAGAAAAAGCGCCACGCTCTGCTCGTTGACTGGGAACGACTGCCAAAAGAGGAAAAAGATAAACGGCTCTCCCAGGTTTCAGAAAATATTCCCCGCTTGCTGAAGGAGGCTGGTTATACCATTGTCAAACTTTCTCAATAACGGCAAAGGCATCTCAGTTAAGGCAAAAGAGTGCAAAAAAGCGGTGGATTGGCGAAACAGCAATATTTTGCGTACACTTTGTCGTGCCTTGGAGAAAACCCGTAAAGAGACTATTGAGACAATAATGCGCATTTCAAGAAAAATCGAGATTGATTACGGCCATACGCTTCCGAACAGCTTTTCATTCTGCAACCAGTTGCACGGCCACCGCGGGGTGGTTGTCGCCACGGTCGAAGGTAAGTTGATTGAGCGCAGGGATGATGAAGAGGAGGGTATGGTGATGGATTTCAAGTTTTTGAAGGAAATCATGGTAGAGCAGATTCACGACAAACTCGACCACGGCTTTGCGGTTTGGAAAGAGGATCATGAAGATCTCGACTTTATCATGAAACGCAATTCACGGGTACTGGTTACCGATGAGCCGCCAACGGCAGAGTGCCTTGCAAAATGGGCGTTCAACCAGATCCGGCACCGCCTGCCGGAAGGAGTCGTGCTTAAGCTGCTCAGATGGTATGAAACGCCGAACAATTGGGCTGATTTTGACGACGAGTAACCTCTTCTCTTATCCAATACCTGAACAACGCAGCAAAAAGAGCATTTTCACTTCTTCCTCTTTTTCTTTAAGTTGAGTTGTTACGCTTTTTTTAGCAGCAATGTATCAAAATTGCTTAATGCCAACAGAAGAGGGCGAACAATGCGAATCCACGATTTTGACCCTGAAAACAGGCCGAGGGAACGATTTCTCCTCAGCGGGGCGGCGTCACTAAGCCCGGCTGAACTCCTTGCCATTATCCTGCGCACCGGCACAAAAAACCTCAATATTGTTGACATTTGTAACGAAATCATTGCGAGGTTTACCCTTGAAAAACTTTCCAATGTAACAATCAAGGAACTCCAGGAAGTTAAAGGAATCGGAAAGGCCAAGGCAATGCAGATCGTTGCGGTTTTCGAGCTGAACAAGCGGCTCCATTACAGCCGTAACCAGAATAAAAAAATACAGGCTGCAAGCGACATTTTCGAATACATGGCTGGAAGGGTTCCGGATGAAACGAAGGAGCATCTCTTTGTGCTGCACCTGAACACCAAAAATCAGATCATCAAAACCGAGCTTGTTTCCGTTGGAACGCTCAACGCTGCCCTTATTCACCCGAGGGAGGTGTTCAAGGCCGCCATAAAAGAGAGCTCTCACGCCATCATTCTGGTTCATAACCACCCTTCGGGCGATACTGAGCCAAGCAACGCCGACAAGCAAGTAACCGAGCTCCTCAAAAAGGCAAGCTCCGTCATCCAGATCGATTTGCTCGACCACATCATTATTGGAAAAACAGGGTGGTTCAGCTTTCGGGAGAGCGGCCTTCTGTGATACCCGGATCTTCAGCCAAACGACATCTGGGCTGACTGACTGTTCGCTGAATCGTTCAGGGAAATCTCCCGAACATTCTTCGCTTGTAACCCTTTCTGAGTTTTGTCGAGCTCGAAATCAACTTCGGCATCCTGATTGAGTACCCTGAAGTTCTGATCTGACTGGATGGCGGAAAAATGAACAAAAATATCCTCTCCCCCCTCTGGATTCAAAAGAAAGCCGTAGCCTTTTTTGCCATCAAACCATTTAACTTTACTTATTGCCATGATAAACCTGAAATTTACCATTTTTCGAGGATGTGCAACGCGACACGGCATGGGACGCATCCGCAGTTTATTTATGCTGCAAATATATAATTTTTTTCTCACATATTTCGCATCAACCAACAAAAACATCACAGCATTACGGACTTAACATCATTCAACAAAATGTAAAAAAACACCTCATTGAAAGAAAAAACAAGTATTAACAAAAAAAAATGAAACAGGTTATCATTATCACCGGTGCCGGCAAAGGAATAGGAAAAGCCATTGCTCTTGAGTTTGCCCAGGCCGCCGTAAAGCAGAAAGGGTTTGATCCCATTCTGATCCTTGCATCAAGAACGGTTTCGGATCTGGAGTCTGTTGCAGCCGAATGCCGATCTTGCGGAGCGGTTGCTGATATCTTTCAGGTGGACATTGCCGATACTGCACAGATTGAACGACTCGTCAGCACCACACTTGAGCGCTACGGAACTATCGATTGCCTGGTCAACAACGCTGGCGTCGGGCGGTTCAAGCCTCTCGCAGAGCTGACAGAGGATGATTTTGACTATACCATGTCGATCAACCTCAAGGGCACTTTTTTTCTTACACAGAGAGTTTTTTCTGTCATGGAAGAAAAGAGGTCGGGCCATATTTTTTTTATAACCTCCATTGCCGCAGAAACGGCATTCAAAAGCTCTTCGATCTACTGCATGTCGAAGTTTGGACAAAAAGGGCTGGTTGAGGCAATGCGGCTCTACGCAAAATCCTGCAATGTCCGCATTACCAATGTTATGCCTGGCGCGGTTTACACGCCAATGTGGGGTGAAGTTCCTGAGACAATAAAATCCGTCATGATGATGCCTGAAGATATTTCTTTGCCTGTGGTCAACGCCTATTTCATGCCAGAACGAACATCGGTGGAAGAACTTGTTCTCAGGCCGATTTGCGGCGATATCAATGAATAATAAATCAAAAAGCTCCTGTGGGAAAGCCGCATTTTTTCCTGTATTTTCCCATTCTTCTTTAAAAAACACTTTTGAGCACAAACAACCATGAGTCTGAAAGAAAAAATAGACCTGGATCTGAAAAATTCGATGAAAAGCGGTGATAAAACCCGGCTTAACGCCATCCGTTCCATCCGTGCAACTTTCCTTGAAAAAGAGGTATCCATCCGTGTTGCCGGCAAGGGAGTGCTGACCGACGAACAGGAGATCGAAGTACTCGTCAGTCTTGCAAAAAAACGCAGGGATGCCATTGAGCAGTTTACTGCGGGGAATCGCCCCGACCTTGCTGAAACAGAGCTTGCAGAGCTCACCGTTATCGAAGAGTATCTGCCGGAACCGGTTTCCGATGATGACCTCAGGGCTATCGTCGAGGATATTGTGGCAAAAACAGGTGCGACATCAATGAAGGATATCGGTAAAGTGATGGGTCAGGCCATGAAAGCGCTCAAGGGCAAGGCTGACGGGACAAAAGTCCAGGAGATCGTCAAGTCACTGCTTTCAGTCTAACTTATTCTTATCACCATTATGCTTGATATCAACTATATACGCCAGAATCCGGAAGAAATTATTTCCACTCTGCACAACCGACAGCTTGCCTCTGAGGAACCAAAAGTCGCACAGCTTCTTGACCTCGACAAGGAGCGCAAGGGGCTTGTACAGCGTTCGGACGATCTGAAGGCGCTGCGCAACAAGGTTTCAAAAGAGATCGCTGACATTAAAAAAAGTGGTGTCGGCTCATCTGAAGCGCTTATTCTCCAGATGAAATCAGTTTCGGAGGAAATTACCGGAATGAATGCTTTGCTTGGCCGTCTTGAAGAGGATATTGAAACAATTCTTCTGGGACTCCCCAACAAGCTGCATCCATCAGTTCCCGCTGGACGTTCCGCTGACGAAAACCAGCTCTTCGGGGAACCGGTATCCTTTACCTACAATCTTGACTTCCCTGTCAAAAACCATCTTGAACTGGGTAAATCGCTCCGGATTCTTGATTTTGAAAGGGGTGCAAAGGTTTGTGGAGCAGGATTTCCGGTCTATATAGGTAAAGGCGCCCGTCTTGAACGCGCACTGATTAATTTCATGCTCGACTGCCACACCGAGCGTCACGGCTATACCGAGGTTTTCCCTCCCTTTTTTGTCAATCAAGAGTCACTCAGGGGAACCGGACAGTGGCCGAAATTTGCTGATCAGGTCTACCATATGGAGGAGGATGACCTCTACGCCATTCCAACAGCAGAGGTGCCGATAACCAATCTGCACCGTGCAGAAATGCTGGATGCAAAAGCGCTGCCAATCTCCTATGCAGCCTACTCAGCCTGTTTCCGTCGAGAAGCGGGGAGTTATGGCAAGGATACCCGCGGGTTCCTCAGGGTACACCAGTTCAACAAGGTGGAGATGGTAAAATTCACCCGCCCGGAAGAGTCGTACGAAGCGCTTGAAACAATTCGCGAGAACGCGGAGGCCATTCTCACGGCACTGAAAATCCCTTACCGGGTGCTTTTGCTCTGCAGCGGCGACATCAGTGCCAATGCAACAAAATGTTATGACATCGAGGTCTGGTCACCGGCTGAACAAAAATATCTTGAAGCATCAAGCTGCTCAAATTTTGAGGATTACCAGGCACGGCGTGCCAATATCCGGTTCAAGCCTGACAGTAACGCAAAACCCGAATTCGTGCACACTCTGAATGGCTCAGGGCTGGCGACTTCGCGACTTATGGTCTCCCTGCTTGAACACTACCAGACTGCGGAAGGCTCTGTCATGGTTCCGGAGGTTTTACGGCACTACACAAGGTTTGACGAGATTACTCAGGCTGCGGAGTGAGCCTGCAAAGCCCTCCCGTCCAGAAATCCCCTGACCATACGGCTTACCTTTTCAACATCAATAAGAAAAGCGTCATGGCCGTATGGTTCGTCAAGGTAGAGAATACTTGATTTCGGCATAAACCGTGCAAGCTCTTCCTGCTCCTCTTTTGGATAAAGAATATCAGAATTGATGGAGAGAATTTCCACCGGAAGCTGTATGGAGCGCAAAACATCCTCATAGACTCCCCTGCCTCGACCAAGATCGTGCATATCCATCGCTTTGGTAAGGGTGATGTAAGTATTTGCATCAAAACGCTCAACCAGCTTGCGGCCCTGATGGTGCAGGTAGCTCTCCGCCTTAAAGGTTGTGCCGTGATGAAACTCCCGGCCAAACCGCGACTGAAAGTTTTCGAAGCTACGGTAGCTGCACATGGCCATCATCCTTGCAGCGGCAAGCCCTTTTGCGGGAGGATGCCCATCAATGTACCATCCATCGTTCCAGTCACGGTCAGCATAAATCGCCCACCGTTGAGCTTCGCTCTGCGCTATGCACCATGCGGAGTGACGGCCGGAAGCACCCATCGGCATAAGAGCCTGAACAATATCAGGGTAGAGGGCTCCCCACTCAAGAACCTGCATCCCGCCAAGAGAAGCTCCTACCACAAGCTTGACACGCTCAATGCCCAGCCCGACAAGCAAAAGACGCTGCACCTCAACCATGTCCCTGATAGTGATCAGTGGAAAATCGGGGCCGTAATGACGTCTGGTAAGAGGATTGAGAGAGGTCGGGCCTGTCGTACCATAGCAACTGCCAAGCACATTGCTGCAGATAATGAAATCTACACTTTCGTCGAAAGCGCCTCCGGGGGAAAACATCCCTTCCCACCAGCCATCCGCATCAGCAGAACCAGTGAGAGCCTGGCAGATGAGCACCACATTGTCTTTTCGGGCGTTCAGCTTCCCCCACGTCCTGTAAGCCACCCGCACCGAAGGGAGTCGGCCTCCAAGCTCGGTCACAAAGGGTTCACTTGAGTCGAAATAGTGTGTTTTTTCGGAAATGATCTCCGTATATGCTCTCATGCGCTTCATCTCGGTTTTACAATAGCTTGTTCAAAATCAGCCTTGACTGTCATCAATATATTCTATCCTCGGCAAGAGCAGATCCAGACGGCCAGTAACTCCTCCATACTCCCGTGGATGCGAGCTGTGGCCATACTGGTACACCAAATGGAAACTGCAACAGCCCCACCAGCAAGTGTAGAAATAACCCCTTAACGAGCAATGAGTTACAGGAAAATATCTGAAGAGAGGTATGAACCCGGCAGAAAGGCATGCATACCATCATCACTCCCGGCCTTTATTCCGGGATGGAATTGGCACCGCTCATTGTGGCAATGACGGTTGCCAAGGCTTCTCAGGGCCAGTCCCTCCACCTTTCTGGATGATAGCTTGAAATCTTCGAAAGAACATTTATATCGATTAATCTACAACAGGGAATAGTATTTTACAAGCAGCCTGAAGGGCCAATGTATTTTAATTGTTATTAATGATTACCCATGACCACAGCTCGAGAACTTGCATTGCATGTCCTGCAATCACTTGAAACCGGAAAACAGCGATCTGACCAGATCCTGCATCGGACTCTGCAGAACTCTGCATTGAACCGTATTGATCGGGCACTCACCACAGGGCTGGTCAACGGAGTTCTGCGCTACCGGTTTCAGCTTGATTTCATTATTGGACGGTTCTACCATCATAACCTCGAAAAGGCCGCGCCAGTCATGAAAAACATTCTCCGTCTCGGAGTCTACCAGATTCTTTTCCTCAGCAAGGTTCCCGACTGGGCCGCCGTCAACGAGTGCGTAAAACTTGCCAGAAAATACAAGGGTGAGCGAATGTCGAAACTGGTCAACGGTGTTTTGAGAAAAATCACTCCAGAGAGTGTAACCCTTGAGGAGTGGCTGAAAGAGAAAAAAGTTGAAGAACAGCTTGCCGTAAAGTACTCACACCCGCAGTGGCTCGTTGAGAGGTGGATCGAGGTTTACGGCAGAGAAAAATGCGAGACTATCCTCTCCTATAACAACCAGTTCCCCTCTTTTGGATTCAGGATCAACCGATTGAAAAATTCAGCAAGGCAGTTTTTCTCCGACCCGATAATGGCGGGCTCAATGCATGAAGAGAGCGGCATTGAAAACTTCTTTCTCTCAAAGGATTTCAGCGCCTTTGAACCCGCAGTGATCGACGGCCGCCTCACCGTTCAGAACCCGACGCAAGCCTTGGCATGCCTGCTGCTGAATCCGCCTCCTGGAAGCAATGTGCTCGACTTGTGCGCAGCACCTGGCGGCAAAGCTACCTTCATGGCAGAGCTCATGGAAAACAATGGCCAGATTATCGCTGTTGACCACTATGAACAGAAGCTTGTAAAAATCGGATCTCATGCCAGGGCTCTTGGCATCACCATCATCCGAGCCGTAGCGGAGGATGCCCGAAGCTTTACGCTTGAAATCCGACCCAATGCCATTCTGCTCGATGCTCCCTGTACGGGTACCGGAGTGCTTGGACGGCGCGCTGAACTGCGCTGGAAACTCACATCGGAAACACTGCGTGAGCTCTTGGTACTGCAGGTGGAGCTACTCGATCATGCTGCGGAACTACTCAATGAGGATGGTGTTCTGGTCTATGCAACCTGCTCCATTGAACCTGAGGAAAACAGTTTGCAAATTGATGCATTTCTGAGAAGACACCCTGATTTTATTGCTCTTCCTGTTGGTGAGCATCTCCCTGAACCATTCCGGCAGAGCAATGAGGGAAAGGGTGCAATCCTCACCCTGCCAGGCGAACATCCTGGTTTTGACGGCGGCTTCTGCCAACTCTTACGCAAAATCAGGGTATAGTCGCATGGACACGCTGCATCAACATTACCAGAGCACTCTTGAAAGTTTTCTCAACTATATGCTCATAGAACGCAACTTTTCAGCAAACACAAGGGAGTCGTACAGCAATGATCTCAAGCGCTACCTGCTCTTCATGCAGCACAATTCAAGAGCGATGGAGCAGATAACAACCCACCATGTCGAGGAATTCATAGGCGAGCTTTACGCTATTGGCCTCGAAGCAAGCTCCATAGCAAGGAACATCTCCGCAATCCGTTCATTTCATAAATTTCTGGTAATCGAACGCGCTCTCGACACAAATCCAGCGGAAAACCTCCATCAACCCAAAAAAGCCCAATACCTCCCGAGCGTTCTCACTGTTGATGAGACCATGCGCCTGCTTGCAGTCCCAAAAGCGTTGTACCCTCCCGGCAAATATGACCTGCGCGACCAGGCAATGCTTGAGCTTCTGTATGCAACGGGCGTCAGGGTCAGTGAACTCATCAACATCCGGCAACAAAGTCTCTATCTTGATGCCGGTTTTGTAAGAATCTTCGGTAAAGGGTCAAAGGAAAGGCTTGTGCCCGTCGGAAGTTCCGCCATTGAATGGGTCAAACGATACCAAGCGGAACTTCGGCTTTCACTGGTGCAGCGCAACTCCGATGACTATCTCTTTCTCAATGCGCGTGGCATAAAGCTTTCACGCATGGCTCTCTTTGCCATGGTACGAAAATATGCCATCATGGCCGGAATTGAAAAAAATATCAGCCCTCACACCTTTCGCCATACCTTCGCGACACATCTTCTTGAAGGTGGCGCTGATCTTCGCGCAGTCCAGGAGATGCTTGGACACCGTTCCATCGTCACCACACAGATCTACACACATATCGACCGATCATTTATCAAAGAGGTGCACAAAACCTTTCATCCTCGGGGATAACGGGTTTCAACTCAGTATCCCTTTGTCTCAATAATCAGTCTCTTCTTGTCGTGGCTCTCCATCTCGATTTTCAGAGCCGAAAGAGTCATATTCACGTCAACAAGGAAAAAGAGCAGTGAAAAACTCAAACAGAGCATACTGATAATAAAGATCGCCGACAACAGCATCGGAAGATCGATATTGACCAATGCGCTGAGAAAAAGCAACATGATCAACATTGATGCCCCCAGGCAAGTCATACAGGCCAACAGAATAGCAATACGGATATAGCGTGCCCGTTTCCAGAGAATGGCCACCTCCCTGTTTATTCTGATAATATAGGTCTCGGGATAAGACTCCAGATTATCAAGCAGCGAACGTGACCGGTCGATAATACGACCAAGTCGGTTGGTCATGGTAAGAAGCAGAAGACCGAGACCGGAGATGAGAATCATCGGACCGATTGCAGTTTGAAGAATAGGAACAAGCTCTTTGAACGAAGTAACTGACATAGCATCCTTGTTGGTAACATAAAAAAACGATCGTCATCATCATCCCTGTGGCTGGTTGGCCGTCGATAACCATCACTTATAAAACATTGTGAAAATAGTAATTAATACAAAACCTGAAACCCGTGGGGGGATCATTTTTACAAAAGCGCAACAATCCGCATGAGCAGATAAACCGGCAAACTCACGAACCAAATGAAATAATCTCACCCGGCTTTGGAATCGTCACCTTCAGTCCCAAATGTTCTTCCAGCGCACTGCGGAATATTTTTTTGACCGGCTCGTCACCATGCACCACAAAAACGTCAGGGGTATTCTCGAACCCGGTCATCCAACGAATGAGGTCGTTCTGGTCGCCATGCGCCGATAAGCCTCCTATCGTGTGAACAGTAGCCTTTACCGGATAACTTCTGCCGTGAATAACCACCTCCCGGTCACCATTAACAAGCGATCTGCCGAGAGTTCCTTCAGCCTGAAAACCTGTCATGATCAGGCAACACTCTGGACGCTGTATATGGTGCTTCAGATGGTGCAGTATCCTGCCTCCATTGCACATTCCGCTTCCGGCAATAATAATGGCGCCACTTTTAATGGCATTGATTGCCCGCGACTGCTCAACCTTGGCAGTAAAATGAAGGTTTTTCAGACGAGGCATCATGTTTTTGTCTTGACGGAAGGCAACCGCATCCTCATCGTGAAGCTCGGGATAGTCCCAGTAGATATGGCTCGCTTCGATAGCCATCGGACTGTCAAGATAAACCTGCCAGCGGTCAAGCCCCCACTCTTCGTAATAGAGACCAAAAAGATAAAGAAGTTCCTGGCTTCTGCCGATCGAAAAGGCAGGAATAATGATGTTACCATTCCCGTTACTGGCTGAACGGATAATCTCCCCTATTTCGGTAAGGGTCAGTTTAAGTTCCCGGTGCAATCGGTCTCCGTAAGTACTCTCAAGGATGACCGCATCAGCATGGCTGATAGTTTCGGGATCATTGAGAATCGGAGAGCCGTACTGCCCGACATCACCACTGAAAACAAGTTTCCTTCTAAGACCACCATCTTCCAACCATACCTCTACAAGGGCTGAACCAAGAATGTGACCGGCATCACTGAAGCGAATAGTAATGCCCGGAAGAATTTCCTGCTTTTCATGGTAGGGCAATCCGGTCAGTGTATGAAGCGCGCGAACAGCATCTTCACGGGTATAGAGCGGTTCAGCATGGTGATCATACTGCGTTAACGGGTGTTTCCGGCGATACTCGGCATCCCTTTCGGCAAGCGATGCTGAATCAAGCAGCAGCACTCTGCAAAGATCAACCGTAGCCTGCTGGGTGTAGACCGTCCCGTTGAATCCCTGCTTGACAAGATAAGGCAGACGCCCCGAATGATCAATATGGCCATGACTCAGAACAACGGCATCAATGGAAGAGGGATCAAAAGGAAAAGGCTCTTTATTGAGCGCCTCTTCTTGAGGTGAGCCCTGTATGAGACCGCAGTCCAAAAGAACCGCATACTCCTTCACTCTAAGGATATGACAAGAACCGGTTACCCTCTCCGTTGCACCGTAAAATTGAAGTTCCATGGTTTTCTCCCCGACACTCCGTTTAACCCATTCTGAAATCGAACAAAAAAAAGCGGGGAAAAAATTCCCCGCCTTAAAAATGCAGAAAAACAGAGGAATTAACCTTTGCGCTTCTTTTTGTTGCCTGTAAAGAATGCAGTCTCTTTTCCTGCCGGTTTAAAGGGCTTCTTGAAACTCTTTTTTGGACTGTAAGGTGAATCGTGCTCCTGATCTTCCATTTTGCTCAACCGCAGTTGACGACCACAGACCCTGACGGTTCTCAGTTCATGAAAAACATTGTCCGGCATACCCTGCGGCAGTTCGACCGTGCTGTAGCTGTCATTGATAGAAATATGGCCAACCGATTCGGGATCAAGACCCACTTCGTTGAGGATAGCGCCAAGAATATTGCCTGCT
>CAIJPS010000036.1 GCA_903822595.1 uncultured Chlorobiaceae bacterium | reverse complement strand
GGGGTTTTCCCGATATTCTACCCTTTCAGTCGGGCAAATTCACTTTTTGAACGGCTCACGCAATCCTCAATAGCCATACCGCCGAAATAGTTGCCTGTCAAGAGCAGACTCTTTTTCCCGATATTCTACCCTTTCAGTCGGGCAAATTCACTTTTTGAACGGCTCACGCAATCCTCAATAGCCATACCGCCGAAATAGTTGCCTGTCAAGAGCAGACTCTTTTTCCCTTTCAGCAGTTGATCGGTTTTTTCAAGCCACTGATGATGGCCAAGCCGCAGGGTTGGCACCGTATTGTGCTTTGCTTCGGTATGCTCTATCTTCGAAAATCCGACACCAAGAACCTCCGTAATGCGACTTCTTTTGGTCTTTTCATCAAGGCCTGGCTTGAAATGAAAAACAAATCCACGATAGTTCTCGTCAGGTACCGTATCGCGGGATACCACAGAAAAGAAATCATCGTTGGGCGAAATAAGAGCGGCAACCGGTTTCAGCTTGACATTCTCCTTGCGGACAATGACTCCGACAGAATCAACATCAGCCGCCTTAAGCTGGCCAAGATGGTTCGCAATATCGGGATTGATACCCTTCAAAAGCTTGGATGCAACCAGGGAGGGTGTTGCCAGAACAAGGGTTTTTGCAGAATACTCTCCACCTCCGGCACTTCTGATTTCATACAGGCCATCCTTATACACCACTGAATTTACATCCTGAGTGGTAAAAACATTCAGACCGCTTTTTGCGGATATGGCACGTGAAACACTCTGCAGACCTTGCTTGAAGGTATAGTTCTTCAGCATATCCTTCCTCTTTTCCCGGCTTTTAAACATCATATCAGCAGGAAAATCATCCGTTTTTTGCGAAGGCACAGCATTGAAAAAGTGACTGATAACCTCCCGATAGTTCTGTTCCCCAACAATTTTTGAATAATAGGAGCTTACGCTCAAGCCGTTTTTCTTCAGTTTGAAGAAGTTCGGGGCTGCAACAAGCAGTTCAATAATGTTGAGCTGAGAGACAATGGATTTGATTTTCCCATTCACAAACAGGGTAAACGGCACCTTGGCACGCGGAATGATCGAATCCTTCAGACCGCACTCTTCCACAATATCCAGCAGATTCTGGTAAGAGCTGTAACAGGTGTGCGCTCCAAGTTCCATCCAGAATTGTTTGCCGTTGGCGCTGTACTGGGGGGAGGAAAAAGAGCCGCCGACCGTATCATTTTTTTCAAGCAGCGTGGTTTTCATGCCAGCCTTCACACAATAATAAGCAAGGCTGAGGCCGCTTATGCCACCGCCGATAACAACAACATCGTTTTGCATCATAAATGGACAAAGAGTTTCGTGAGATGCGTTTAAAAAAACCGGGAAAGACCGGGGCAACAAACAAACGCCATGCAATCCCGGAAACAATCAAAAACTTGTGGCCCAATTTAGCGAAAACAGAGAAGAAGACCGCTTTTCTCAAGCCTGTTTTTCCTCTTCCCGATAGTTTTGCGAATAGCGTACATAGTTTTCGGGCGACTCCTCAATATTACGCCGTTCGGCATCGGTGATCGGACGCATCACTTTAGCGGGAACACCGGCAACGAGCATCCCTGAAGGCACCGTAAAACCCTGCTTCACAAGCGAGCCAGCGGCAACAATCGACCAAGGCTCAACCACACAGTCATCAAGCAGCACTGCTCCCATGCCGATCAGCACATAGTCCCGCACCGTGCAGGCATGAAGCACTGCTCCGTGACCGATGGTGACACAGTTCCCGATGTTCAACGGGCCGGTATCGTGCGTGACATGCAGCGTTGCATTATCCTGCACGCTGGTTTTATCACCGATACGGATCGGACAGACATCGCCCCGCACCACAGCATTGAACCAGACACTCGAATAAGCGCCGATGTGTACATCACCAATAACATAGGCCCCGTCTGTCATGAAAACCGTTTCATGCAGTGTTGGCCAGACACCCCTGTAAGGCATTACTTTTCCCATCAGATCCTGATATTACTTAAATATTATAAACACTTCTTTTATAGACTCATACACTCATCACTCCAACCTTGACAATCCTCAGGCAGCGAAAAAAAACGGCAGCAGCTTACAATTACGGCAAAGGTTAATAAACTATGATCAATTGAAGATAAAATATTTTTTTTTCATGGCCGGATTTATTAGATTTGAGCAGATAAAGAATTAAAACTCAAAAAAAGGGTCGCCATGAGCAATATATCTGGAGTATTTACCAACTGGGGAGAGGCTTACGGCAGGTTCGTGGAGGTCTTTATTGATGGTCACTGGTGGGTGGTCGGAGATTCTCTTGAAAACATAGGGAAGACGACAAAGCGTTTGTTGGTCAATGCCTATCCTTTTCTTTACGGTGGTAGTGGAGCATCTTCATCTGTGTTCAGGGGTTCATCTCCAAAAGCGGCTGGTTATGCCAAACCGACCAAGGATGTTGAACAGCGGTTCAAGGACTGAAAAAGCCGAAAGGTTCTTTTTTTCCTTGCATAAAAATTTTTCAAGAAAAGAACGAGGTGCGTAGCCTCGTTTTTTATTGTGCCACCCACCCATCTCTCCTGAAAAATCCGGATATTTACGATACGTCACTGCAAGAGCGCAACATCATCTTTTCAGAACCGGCATGAAAGCAACACTGAGCTGCAGCAAGTTAAAGAAGATCTACAACAAGCGGGAAGTTGTCAAAAGCTCATCCATCGAGGTAAAACAGGGTGAGATCGTTGGACTGCTCGGGCCGAACGGTGCAGGGAAGACCACTACCTTCTACATGATTGTAGGGCTGGTGCGGCCTGACGGGGGCGAAGTATTTCTCAATACGGTAAACATCACCCAACAGCCCATGTACAAGCGAGCTCGTCTCGGCATCGGCTATCTCCCGCAAGAAGCTTCAGTTTTCCGAAACATGACGGTCGAGGAAAATATCCTCAGCGTACTTGAATTCACCTCCCTCTCCAAGGCAGAACGCAAGGAAAGAACGAGCGTGATGCTCGAAGAACTGAACATCACCACTATCCGTAAAAGCATGGGTTATGCGCTCTCCGGTGGTGAACGCCGGCGCACGGAAATAGCAAGGGCCCTTGCGCTCAACCCCAAATTTATCCTGCTCGATGAACCCTTTGCCGGGGTTGACCCGATTGCTGTTGAGGATATCCAGCAAATTGTTGAAGGGCTCGCCAAACGCGATATAGGTGTACTGATCACCGACCATAACGTCCACGAAACCCTCTCGATTACCAACCATGCTTACCTGCTCTTTGACGGAAGCATCTTCATGCACGGCACCCCTGAAGAGATTGCCGCAAACCCGGAGGTCAGAAAAATCTACCTTGGCGAAAAATTCACTCTCGACCGATATTAGCCCACGCGCATACATTTCAGGAGATGCAACTTTGTAGCGTACTTTCAACGTTTTAGTTATATCAGGTGAGGTTCTTCGTGGGTCGAACTCTATCCCTTTTCAATGCACTAAAACGAACTGGATTGCCGGAGGCAATCGAGCGATGAATATTCTTTTGATCTATCCCGAATTCCCCGACACCTTCTGGAGTTTCAAACACGCCCTGAAGTTTGTAAACAAAAAAGCATCACTTCCGCCTCTCGGTCTGTTAACGGTAGCCTCGATGCTGCCGGAAAGCTGGGAACGAAAACTTGTAGATCTCAACATCACTCCCCTTACGACGCGGGATATTGCCTGGGCTGACATGGCCTTCATCAGCGCCATGGCCGTACAGCAGGAATCTGCACGAAAGGTCATAGCCCTGTGCAATAAGGCTGGCCTGAAGGTGGTGGCCGGAGGGCCGCTCTTTACCTCCGAACATACGGACTTCCCGACGGTCGATCATTTTGTGCTCAATGAAGCCGAACTGACCCTTCAACCTTTTCTCGACGACCTGAAAAACGGCACACTGAAAAAAATCTACTCTTCGGAACTGTTTCCGGATATTACCCTGACGCCAACGCCGCAGTGGGATTTGCTCGACATCAACAAATACGCCTCCATGGCCCTGCAGTTTTCAAGGGGATGTCCTTACCAGTGCGACTTCTGCAATGTCACAGCTCTGCTGGGCCATAAAATCCGCACAAAAACCAGCGCACAGATCATTGTGGAGCTTGATGGTCTCAGAAAGCTCGAATGGAAAGACAGTATCTTTTTTGTCGATGATAACTTTATTGCCCATAAGGCATATCTGAAAAAAGAGCTGCTTCCCCGGCTGATCGAATGGCAGAGAGGCAACAACTCAACCACAAGGCTCTATACCGAATGCTCAATCAATCTGGCCGACGATCCGGAACTGATGCGCCTGATGGTTGAGGCTGGCTTCACCCAGGTCTTTATCGGTATTGAAACCCCTGATAACACTGCTCTCGAAGCCTGCGGCAAGCAGCACAATACCTCAAGAGACATGCTTGAAAACATCAGAAAGATCCAGCAGGCTGGCATGGAGGTACAGGGAGGATTTATTGTAGGTTTCGACAGCGACACGCCCTCGATTTTCCAGAAGCAGATCGAATTCATCCAGAAAAGCGGTATCGTCACTGCCATGGTGGGAATCCTTCAGGCACTCCCCGGCACCAGGCTCTACGAACGAATGCTGAAAGAGGGACGGCTGCTCCATAACTCAAGCGGTGACAATGCCGACAGCAATACCAACATTGTGCCCAAAATGGATATCGAGATACTGCGCAAGGGGTATACCGATATGATGACGCAGCTCTATGCCCCGAAACAGTACTATAAAAGAATCAGGACACTCCTGCGAGAGTACAAGACACCGCAATTCCATGAACGCTTGCGCTTCAGCCATCTCCTTGCTTTTGCCCGCTCAACCGTGCTGCTCGGTGTGGTAGGCCGCGAACGGTTCCAGTACTGGAAGATGCTGATCTGGACCTTTTTCCACCGCCAAAGGGCTCTGCCACATGCAATAACGCTCGCCATCTACGGACACCATTTCCGCAAGGTCTGTAGGTTGCACCTCAAGGAGACCAGAAGGGTTGCAGGATAGATGATGATGACAACAGCTTGAAACGGCTCAAAAGCTTTGGTGCTCTTGGGCCGTTTCCGACTGCCCGATACTCTCTCCTGATTTGTCCGGCACTCTTTGTTGCGTATCTTGACCGGTAAACCTTTTCCCCCAAACCGCCATGACTTCATGATAGCCGAACACCTGCTTTTTCAATCTGATGGCGGATTTATCCGCATTCCTGTCTGGGGCCATATTCCACTGAGCGGGCCGCTGAAAAAAATCTTGTCACACCCGTCATTTCTTCGCCTGAAGGGAATTCGGCAACTCTCCTTCTCCCAGCAGGTTTACCCGGGAGCCACGCATACGCGCTTTGAACACTCCATCGGTGTCTATCATCTGATGAAACTGATTCTGCAGCGCATGTTGACCAGCCCTCTGGCGATCAGACTTCAGGATGAGCGGTTCAGGTTTGACGACTACAACTGCAGGGTGCTGCTTTCGGCCTCTCTTTTACACGATATCGGCCACTTTCCCCATGCCCATATCATCGAGGAGCAGATTCCCTATTGCGACGGTGAGCCGGTATTTTCGCACCACGAAGAGCTCTGCCGCCACTTTATCTATGAGCAAAACCCCGGGATTCCGACGATCGCTGAAATTTTGCAAGTGGAGTGGAAGGTGCCACCAGAAGCGGTCATTGAGCTGATCACAGGCACAACCCGCTTCAGCAAGCTCATAAGCGGGACGCTTGACCCGGACAAGATGGACTACCTGATGCGTGACGCGCACCATTGCAATATTCCCTACGGAAGCATTGATATTGAGAGGCTGATCGAGTCGTTTGTGCCAGATCCGCAACGTGAACGGTTTGCTATTACCGAAAAAGGTATTGCGCCGCTTGAGAGCCTGCTCTTTGCGAAGTACATGATGATGCGCAATGTCTACTGGCACCATACGAGCAGGGCACTCTCGGCAATGCTCCGCAGGCTTCTGCAGGATATTGCAGGGGAAAAAATGCTCTCACCGGCAGCCTTCCGAGAGCTTTTTTACAGCAATGCCGATGACCGGGTGCTGCATGAACTGAAACAATTGATGCCGGAAAAGGAGCACCCTCTCTGCGCTCTTCTTGAGGATATCGTCATGCGCAGGGTCTACAAGAGGGCAATAACGGTACAGCCATACCTGCCCGAATCGGATAAAGAGGATGAGCGGTGGTTTGTCTATAACAGTGACAGCGGTATGCGCCGCGCCAAAGAGGCAGAAATCTGCCAGTTTCTCAACAAGCGCTACCATCTCGGGCTGCACGGCCATGAGGTGCTGATTGATCCTCCATCAAAGAAGGATATTTTCGACTACGCGGATCTGAAGGAACTCCGGGTCTACCCTACCCGATCGGAACACATCCACTATTCGCTGCAATGTGAGTCGGAGTATGTCCGGTTTGATGACTTGAATGAATCCGTATTCCAGTCGAATTTTATTCTGGCCTTTGAACGGTATACCAAAAAATTCAGACTGCTCTGCCGACCTGATCTGGTTGAGCACATTGTGGAGTCTCGCGAAGCAATCATGTGCCTCCTCGCCAATGACCTTGACCTGTTTCGTTAAAACTCTCAGGTAAACTGCTTCCAGTTAAGAACCGTGTATAAGAGTACGGCAAGGACGAAGAGAGAACTCAACCAAACCTGAACCGACTGGGACATGCCGATAAGGACATTAAAAAAAATCAGAAGGCCGGTAATAATGGAAAGGATAAATGCCCCTGTTGCAAAAGGGCTTGCCCAGAATCTGCTGTTTGTGTTCATCGTATCGGTTGCAAATAAGTTGTTTGAGGAACGACTGTTTTCGTTCAATGATAACTTTCGGTTCACGGTAAACAAGGTACCCCAAGGATTCTTAAAGGATCATAAACGCATTCCTAATCTTTGCTTAAAAAAGATTACTGATTCCGTAAAGGGTAAAAAATCAAAAAAAGGGAAACCGCATTCGGTGCTTTATCTTTATATTGATTGAAAACAAAACACTATTGCACTATGGAACAGCAAGACAAGTTTTACAAGGGGCTCTTCTTCGGTGCCGTACTTGGCGCAGTCGGTGGCACCATTATGGGATTACTTTTCGCTCCGCAAAAAGGAACGGAGACCCAGCAGATTATTTCGGGCAAGATTAAACTTGCGCTCGACAAGGCCACTGACCTCTACGAAAGCAATGAGCACGATGGCGCCTACAGCAACGAAGCGAAAACACGCTCTCAGGAGATCATCGACACCGCCCGTGACGAGGCAAAAAAAATCCTCAATGAGGCAAACAGCATTATCCGGGAGATCAAGGGATATCCTAAAACCAAGGAAAACTGATTGATGCTGAGATACCAGAGCACAAATCTGACAACAAGTGGCACTGCGAAACACACCATTTTGCTTTTGCATGCCTTTCCTCTCTCTGCCTCCATGTGGCAGCTCCAGATCAAAGCTCTTGGTGATGCTGAATATACGGTCATAGCGCCGAATGCCTTTGGCATTGAGGGCTCAGAGGAGCGGGAGAGATGGACATTTACCGATTACGCCCATGAGCTTGCAGGACTCCTTGAGTCGCTGAAGGTAGAGCGTGCGACAGTCGTTGGCCTGTCGATGGGTGGATACCAGGCTTTTGAATTTTACCGGCTCTACCCCGGAAAAACCGCATCGCTGGTTCTGTGCGATACGAGGGCTGAAGCCGATACACCCGCAGCACGGAAGGCTCGAGAGGAGTTCATCCGCGCGGTAGAGGCCGAAGGCTCCGAAGAGGCTGCCAAGCGCATGATACCGAACTATTTTACCACCGACACGTACACCACCAGGCCGGAACTGGTCGCAGAGGCAACTGCGATGATAAAAAAACAGTCCGCTGAAGTGATCAACGGAGCAATGCGGGCAATCTTGATGCGCTCCGATGCAACCCCGCTCCTTGCCACCATAAAGTGCCCTGTGCTGGTGCTGAACGGAAAAGAGGACAAACTCACCACAGCGGAAACAGCCGAAAACATGCACACGCTTATTTCCGGCTCGGAGCTCCGTCTGCTTTCCGGGGCTGGACATATCTCAAACATGGAGCGGCCTGAAGCATTCAGCAGCGCATTGCTTGACCATATCGAAGAGGTCAGACACTCCTGACCTCTCCCCTGACCACTTTCAGACTTTCAGACCTGCAGGCTGTCAAGCAATTCAAAAAAATTCGGAAACGAAACACCGACCACATCAATATCGGAAAGATCGATGGGACAACCTGTAGCTTTGCCTGCAATGGCAAAACTCATGGCAATCCGGTGATCGTCAAAGCTGTCGATCACCACCGTTCCTGACGGGGTTATCCGGCGCTCCTTGACTATAAAACCATCGGGATACTGCTCGCACTCAAAACCAAGGCGCTGAAGGTTGACTACAAGGGCATCAATCCGGTCACTCTCTTTGGTTCTCAGCTCGGCAGCATTATGCAGTTCGAAGCGACCTGAAGCAAAAGCAGAAAGTACCGCAAGCATCGGTATCTCATCAATGATAAAGGCAACCACCTGCGGATCACTAATCAGAAGGGGTTCGAGAGCGGCATGGTTCTCGACAAGAATATCTCCGATCGTTTCACCGCCGATCACCCGCTGGTTTTCAATCGTCAAATCCGCCCCGGCTTCAAGGAGGAGATCAAGAAATGCCGCCCGTGTCGGATTGAGGCAGACATCCCTGATGATGATTTCTGAACCGCGGGCAAGCAGGCCAAGCGCAACAATGAAACAGGCCGCGGATGGGTCTGCTGGAATATAGAAGGGCTTTGCCGCAACAGTTTTTCGGCCCGGCACCACAATAACCCGTTCGCCCTCCTGCTCAAAGCTCTCAAGACCAAGCATCACTTCGGTATGGTCACGCGAACGCACCGATTCAATAATCCTCGATTCTCCGTCAGCATGAAGAGCAGCAAAGGCCACCAGTGACTTCACCTGCGCGGAAGGAACTGGAAGACGGTAGTTGATTGGCTTCAGCTCTTTACTCCCTTTGATGCAAATCGGCGCTGTTCCGGACGACGAAAGCTCCACATTGGCACCCATTTGCCGCAATGGATCAGCAACCCTCTTCATCGGTCGCTTCATCAGCGAACTGTCGCCAATCAACTCGCTCGCAAAGGGCTGGGCAGCAAGAATACCGGCAAACATGCGCATGGTGCTTCCCGAATTATTGCACATCAACGGAGCCGAGGGTGGCTGAAAACTCCACAATCCAGCGGATTCGATAACGACCCGCCGGATACGGCGACCGTAAGCGCCATCGACCTCTTCCTGCAGAAGGGTGATACCGGCATCTTTCAGAACTCCAAGGGTTGACTGATTGTCAAATCCGGAGGAAAAATTGGTTATCTCCGTCGTCCCTTCCGACAATGCGCCGATAAGCGCCGCACGGTGAGAGATCGACTTGTCGGGCGGTAACGCTGTAACTTCACCTTTGAACACTCTCATGAGTCAACATGGATTGGTATTGACAAAAAAAAGGCAACTCCCGTGAAGGAGCTGCCTGTACATAACTGTTTCGAATGGGAAAGATCATGAATTGCGTTCTTCATTTGCCCTCTGCGCTCTTCGTCTGCTCCTTGAGCGCTTCAAACGACCATCCACCGAAGGTTTGACGAAGTATGCGTTTGCACGAAACTCCTTTAAAACACCTGCACGCTCATACTTTTTCTTGAAGCGTTTCAGCATTTTATCGATCGATTCATTGTCATTTATCTGCACACTAACCAATGTAATTCACCCCCTTTTAAAAGATCAACGTCTAAGTTTCAATTTAATAAGATCAGTAACACTCTCTGTATTTTTCCCATTTGCCGGGTTCATCTGCACATTTTCGAGAAGCTGTTTTTTGCCACTTTTACAAAATTCAACAATAATGACAAAGGCACCGCTTCCTGTCGCCTGTTTTTCCCTGACCACCCCAACCTCGCCAAGCGCCTGGTGATAAAGCGCATCACCCTTGGCATAAATACCATGCGGAGAATAAACCTGGCACTCCTCAGCTTTCAACTCACCAGGACTGACTTCCCGGTCAATCTGTATCTGCCACTCCTTAAGAAGGTAGACCTGATGACACTCGGAACAGCGAATCCAGTACTGGTTTTCGGCAGCAGGTGGCAAATCAACAGCTCCATTTTTACTGCCTTTCGGCTTTTTGACCGGAGCGGATGTCAGAAAATCATCCTCCTTCGGCTTGTCGCTCGGCATCCATTCGCCGACAAATACCTTCTCTGTAATCTGGCCACACCCCTCACAGAAGCAAGCCTTGATCTTACCCTCCAAAATGAACTGCCTTTTTCTGGACTCTACCTTCATATCATATTGCTGGTTGTTGACCCGGCTCGAAGCCGTCTGGATTTGCACATCTCCACTCTCCGATATTTTTTCCGGCTTTATGGCGCAATATAGTGCATCGCACCTGAAAAAAAAGAGGAATGTTCAGGAGTGCTTAATTAAGGAAATCCCCCCAAAAAAACAACCGGATAATTTCACAGCACTCACCTATGAGTCAATGCATCAATAAGATCTGATTTTGTAAGCAATTGAAGACGTCCGTCCGACAAACTTATCAGCACTCCTGACGCGCTTTGCTGTAGTTTGTCGGATAGTTCCGAAATCGTTGCATCAAGCCGGCAGACCGGAAAAGGCTGTTCCATAAAACCGACAACCTTTGCGTTCATCGCATCGTCGTTTTCAATAAGGATAGAGAGAATCTTGTTTTCACTGATACTGCCGATCGGAGCGCTATAGGAGACAATCGGAAGCTGTGAGACATCGTTCTGCTTCATCATCTCAAACACTTCGGCAAGCGTATTTTCCGGATAAGCAAAAATCAGATCCCTGCGCGCCTTCAACTGCAGAATATCCTCAGCCGTAATCTGTTCAAGAGCTGATTTTGCCTTGCGGTAAAAGCCGCGCGTGCGCATCCACTCATCATGGAACATCTTGCTCAAATAATAACCGCCAAAATCATTCATCACCACAACCACACAGTCATCCTCACCGTATGATGCACCAGCCCGAAGTGCTGCGGCCATCGCTGCACCCGATGCTCCACCAACAAAAACAGCCTCCATCCGCAAAAGTTCCCTTCCGCAATTAAATGCTTCATAATCACTTACCTGCACCACATCATCAATAACCGAAGGATCCCAGAAAGCCGATGGCTGCCTTGAGCCTATCTCCTCAAGTTCAGAAAAGAGCGGAGCACCAGGCGTTTCATTCCTGAAAAGAGCGGCATAAATGGAGCCCTGCGACTCAACACCGATAATCTTGATCCCGGGATTCTTCGCTTTCAAAAATGCACCGATACCGAAAACCATCGCACCGGAAATCATCGGCACAAAAACATGGGTAACCCTACCCTCAGTCTGGCGAAAAATCTCGCTGCCAGTGGCTTCACTGTGAACCTTGAGGCTGAGAGGATTCTCATACATGCCGGTAAAAAAGGCGTTGGGTATACTCCGAACAAGGCTTTCGGCCACATTCATGCAACTGCGCGGCTCTCCGGGCAAAGCATCCGAAGGGGTAATAACCAGCTCAGCACCGAGAGCACGGAGCATATCCTGCTTCTCCCGCGATATCTTGTCAGGAGCTGCAAGAAGCAGCTTGTAGCCACGACTCACACCTGCCATGGCCAGTGCAATACCGCTATTGCCAAATGTCCAGTCCACCAGGGTCATCCCCGGATGGATCAACTTGCGCTCTTCAGCATCCTTGACAATAGCAGAAGCCACACGGTAGTAGTGCGACCAGGCCGGATTCATGAACTCAAGTTTGGCCATGACCCTGGGCCTGATCTGGCGGGCCATCTGTTTTACAGGAACCATCGGCGTTTCTGCGGCAAGCCCGAATATATCGTGGTTCGACATGGTAGTAGCTGAAAAATGAGTTAAAGTGACAACGCGATGCCTCGGCGGCGCTGAAGAGAAAATATACAAGGAATAAGCGCCTTTCCGGTTTGAAAATCATGGACAAAATATGTTTTTTTACAGGAAGTTCCACCAACCTGGCAGAGGACAAAGAGAGAAAGGGGGGGGGTAGAGCAACACGGTAACAGCAAAAGAGGGACGCTGAGTTATGGATGAAAATAAAAGGGAGTTTCCGGCAGGAGAGATTCAACCTGAAAACATGACAGAGGCACTTGTCTCGCTCGATAACCTTGCCCGGAATGCACGCCTGATCCGCCAGAGAGTTGGAGAAAAAAGGCGTATCATGGGCATTGTCAAAGCCAATGCCTATGGCCATAACGTCCACCGTGTTGCTGAAACGCTTGAAAAATCGGGCATCAATGATTTCGGCGTGGCGAACATCCATGAGGCCATTGAACTCAGAACAGGCGGCGCACTGAAAAAACCGGCAAACATTCTGGCTTTTTCTTCACCGCTACCCTCCCATATTCCATTTTTTCTGTACCATAACATAGACATGACCCTCTGCGACAGCCTGACGCTTCATGCAGCAGAGGAAATTGCCGCTGCACAAAACAAAACGCTTGCCATACAGGTAAAGGTCGATACCGGAATGGGTCGACTCGGTGCTCCCCCGGCAGTTGCCATGGAGCTTCTCCGGCAAATCGATCGCTCACCGCACCTTGAGCTGAAAGGGATATACAGCCACTTTGCCGACAGCGCAACAGATGAAGGGTTTACACAACAACAGCTTGACGCCTTTACAACACTCACTGCGGAATATGAACATGCTTCGACAAAAAAAGTGTGCAAACATCTGGCCAACAGTGGCGCAATCCTTTCGGCACCCCAATCATGGCTCGACATGGTGCGCCCCGGCATCTTGCTCTACGGGTACCATCCAGCTAAAATGAGCACTTGCCGCCTCGACGTCAAACCGGTCATGCAGTTCGAGTCAAGAGTGATTTTTGTGAAAACCGTACCTGCCGGAACCACCATCAGCTATAATCGAACATGGACGGCTCCGGAAGCGTGCTCCATAGCTACCATAGCCGCAGGCTACGCCGATGGTTATGCAAGAGCGCTCTCAAACTGCGCCACCGTCATGATCAACGGCAACACTTACCCGCAGGTCGGCATCGTCACGATGGATCAGATCATGGTTAACCTCGGCACCCGCCACAATGTCAAAACAGGCGACAAAGCCGTTCTCTTTGGCTGGGAAAGCATCGGGGCTGACACCCTTGCCGAATTGGCTGGCACCATCAGCTATGAAACGCTCTGTTCGGTCTCTTCCAGGGTAAAACGTCTCTTCGTATGAACCCCTTTGAAAAATTGGCACTGAAACTCAGTCTCACAAAGGCTGAAATTACTCTGGTCTCCGCTCTGCTTGGATTTCTGCTGCTTGGAGGCATACTGAAAACTATCCGTACGACAGAGGAGACAGATCTCCTTGTCAAAAAAGCGGAAACTGCACGATACCGTGAAGCGGAGGTCGACAGCCTCATCGCCCTTGCCGCCGTACAGCAGGAAAGCGTCAAGGACGATGTTTTGCAGGATGCAGAGGCCGAAGGGGAGGAACTTACTGCTGAAAAAAGAACGGAGCACCGCCCATCAGGAAAAAAAGTGTTTAATGGCACCCTCTCGTTCAACAAGGCGAGCAGCCAACAGTTACAGAAAATTCCGGGCGTCGGGCCAGTCATGGCCGAACGGCTGGTTACTTTCAGAAAATCAAAAGGGGGAAAAGTGATGCAATTCCAGGACTTTCTTGAAGTCAAGGGGATAGGCAAAAAAAAGCTTGAATCCCTCAAAAAATATTTCATACTCGAATAATGAGCACAAGCATGATTGCCTGCGCCATCGACCAGAGAGAGTGCGCCGTTGTTTACATGAAAAAATCCGGCGGCAATTACAGCCTGAGCGGATGCAAATCCCTGCCATTCGGCCTTGATGACCTTGCTTCCACCAAAGGGATACGACTGCTGAACAAGCTCGACCGCCACATCAACGAATGGCCCGATGGGGAGCTGGCGCTCTGCTTCGGACCGAAAAGCTACATCCCCCTTCCAGCCTCTTTTCCTGCAAACGCAAGCGCTGAGAAGTGCAGTGAGTACTGCCGGATTGAAGCACAATACTTTTTAAGCCAACCTGAAGAGTACAACTGCGACTGCACCGCTTATGGCATGAACCGGAACGGGCTGCATGAAAAAAAAATGCTGCTCTTCTATCCCGCCACTGAACCTGGCAGAAGAGTTTCAGAACACCTTGCTGCCACACATCGTATCGTCTTCAACGGCACTCCGCAGTTGCCTCTTCTTCACCTCTCCAGGTTTACTGCCGAGAAGCAGGTAATCCTTGAAATTGAAAGCAACTATCTCCTCCTGACAGAATCAAAAGAGGGACGGATAGAAAAATTTTCATGCCGGGAAGTAAAAAACCGGAAGGAGAGCGAATACTTCACCATCAAGGCGCTTGTCGAAAACCCGATTTGCCGCGAAACAGAGATACAACTGACCGGCACACTGGCCGATAAAGCGATGATGAGACTTATCAGAAAAGAGACATCAATGACGCTGAAACCGCTCAGCCTCCCCTCATCACTCTCCATCAGTAACCCGGAAAAATTTTCACTCTCTTCAGCCGTGGCGGTAAAAGCTGTCAGCCTTGCTCTGATGGCTCTCTACGAACAAAAGAGGTTTACGCTCTTTTCTGATTGACCTCCCCGGTGATCCTGAGATAGTTGGTGGCCGAAAGTTGAGTTCCAGTAAAAAGGAGTACGACTTTGGCCAGGTAAAGCGTTTTATATTTGGCCAAAGTCACTGACACCCTCCATCTTTGGCCAGATATAAAGCTGAAATGATGACAACAAACTCTGTATATGAGCAAAAAAAACATATCGGCTCGCAAGGATGAATTACTGATTCTGGAGCAAGTGCTCCTCTCTCCAGAGCATCAATTTATGGTGATTTATACTCAACAGCCTGTAACCACGGACCCGAACGAAATTACAATGACTCTCTCAAGTATCGGGTAATAACAACCTGAAGTTCAGGTTACCAGACACTAATGAGCTAAAATCACTTCATTGATCTCCCTGGTAAGCTGGGCCATCTTTACCGGTTTTTTCAGAAGCTTGCTGATACCGTAACGGCCCAGAGAGAAATTATTTTCGATCTCCTTGCCGTAGCCGGTCATAAGGATAACCGGGAGATTCTCCCGTATTTCATGCAGTGCCGAGACCAGCTCGATACCGTTCATCTCCGGCATGGTGAGATCGGTTATAACCAGGTCGAACGCAGCAGGCTCCTGGCGGAAAACTTCAAGGGCCAAGCGGGGAGAAGTGAAAACCTTTACACTGAAACCGAGTTTCGTGAGCATGGTCGACATCATTTTCAAGGTAGCCTCTTCATCGTCAATGAAAAGCAGCCAGCTGGAGCCCTGAATCGGGATTTCCTCATGTTCACATTTTTTCTGCTGTTCTTCGATAACCGGCAGGAAAACGCTGAATGAGCTTCCTTTGCCTTTCCGGCTTCGAACAGTTATTTCGCCTCCTAAGCTTTTGATGATGCCATGAACCACCGAAAGTCCGAGCCCGGTACCTTTGTTGAGCGACTTCGTCGTGAAAAAAGGCTCGAAAATACGTTCCATGGTGGCTTCATCCATACCGCAGCCGGTATCGGAAACGGTAAGGTTCACAAACCGCTCCTGCCCGTTTTTTGCCAGCTCTTTCCCCAATACGCCCTCGGGGATGATCTCCTTGAGCTCAATGCTCAGATCCCCGCCATTTCCCTCCATTGCCTGGAATGCGTTGGTACAGAGATTGACGATAACCTGGTGGAGCTTGGAAGGATCGGCAAGGATGTTCCTGCACTTCTGAATATTCGGGTTGATGCTGATTGTTGCAGGGATTGACGGGCGAAGCAGTTTCAGCGCTTCCAAAAGTATTGACTGGACAGAAACAACCGAAGGGGTGCTCTCCTGGGCCCTGCTGAACGTGAGTATCTGCAAAACGAGGTTCTGGGCCCGGTCCGCCGCCTTGACAATTTCGGAAAAATAGTCATGCTGGGGGGCGTCACCCGAAAGGGTAAGCAATCCCATCTCGGCATAGCCCATGATCGGGGTGAGAATATTGTTGAAATCGTGTGCGATGCCTCCGGCAAGCGTCCCAATGGTTTCAAGCCGCTGCGTCTTGCGTATGTGGCTTTCAAGTTCATTCTGAGTGTTCTGGGCATTGACCCGCTCAGTAATATCAATAAGAATCCCGTCGATAAAAGAGAACTGACCCTCGTCGGAAAAGGTCGAAGTTTTCCGGTCTTCTATCCATCTGACTGAATTATTTTCATCAATAATCCGGTACACGATGACCAGGGAGTTTTTTTTGCTCATGAGCTCTCTGTTGGACTGCTCAACTGTTTCGCTGTCCTCGGGATGGATGGAGCTCATTGCTTCATCCAGCGTTCCGGTCATGCCGGGGAACAGGATATTTGAAGCCGAAAGGATCGAATTGCTGAAAAACTTGATCGTACCGTCACCGTACATCCTGTAAACGGCACCGGGAATATTGTCGATGATAGAGCGCAGCTCTTCGCGCAGCCTCGACTGCAGGGTGTATGCTGCAAGCACGGCCTCATTTTTTTTCATTTCCGTGAGGTCTACAATAACCCCGCGCCCGCCTGTGATCACACCTCCTGTGAACACAGATGCGGCATAGAGCAGCGCCTGAAATTCAGTTCCGTCCTTCCTGAGCCCCGTCATATCGATACTTAAGCTTTTGCCTTCAAGGGTTATGGACTGCATTACGCTCTTCAAACGGTTAATATCCGAGAGATTAACCAGCCTGTAAATCGAAAGACTCTGCATTTCCCCGGCATCATATCCGAACAACTCCAGACCTTGCCTGTTGCAGTAATTGATCACGCCATGCATGTCAGCCTCTATAGCCGGAAGAGGGAGGAATTCCGTTAGCTCCCTGAACCTTCTTTCACTTTCCTTGATAGCCGACTCATGTTTTAAACGCTCGGTTATATCCCTCGAAATGCCGAAAATTACAGGTTTGTCGTCCCAGGTTCCATGGGTAACTATCGTTTCCACAGGAATCAGGGAGCCGGTTTTCGTCATAAGGGGAACAAGACAGACGTTTTCAGTGCTGGCAAGCATTCCTTCTATATTGCATCTGGCTTCATCCCGCTGAGCCGGAGGATGAAAATCAAGTACATGCATCCGATATGCCTCTTCCTGTGAATATCCAAGTCGGGAAAGCACAGCAGAGTTCGTGTGCTTGACCATCTCGTCGACACCAACAATGAAGAGCATGTCGTCAATGGTGTTGAACAGTGCATCCAGGTTCCTGTTCGCCGCGCTTATCTTTTCCTCGTGTTTTGCCTGGACAATGGTGGCAGAAATTTGGGAGGCTACGGTCTCGAGGGCCTTGCGTGAAAATTCCGGAACCTGGTAAAGCGAATGGGAAGCGACATTGAAACATGCCACAATAACATTCTTGTTCATGACAGGAACAATCGCGATTGCTTTCAGGCCCTCATCCAGGAGCGGTTCACCGGTAGTGAGATCGATTTCGGTATAACGGCTATAGACAGGTATACCCAGAGAGACGATACGCATCTGGTTGGAATCGCTGCCGTAATGACTTGTTTTGCTGACAAACGATTCCGAAAGCCCTTCTGAGTAGGCAAGCCTCAGGCTGTTGTCGGCTTCGTTCACGAGGTAGATCCCGCCGCAATCCATGCCTGAAATTTCAAGCGCGCTCTGCAGACAGATTTTCAGCATCTCCTCGAAGGACGAGGAGATGCTGAGCTTCAGGGCAAGATCGAGTTCGCTCTGGAGCAGGCGTTCGACATGCTTCCTCTGAATGGCGTTGGCGATGATTCCTCCGGCAAGCTTGAGTACCGAAACAGTCTCCTGTGGCCACGGGCGCTCTTTTGTAACCGCATCGAAGCCGATGTACCCGAACGGGAGATCACCGGAAGCGAGAGGAATGATGATAAGCGATCGGATATCCTGCTGCTCGAGGATCTCCCTTTCCGCAGCAGCTTCCTTCGGCATGTCCGATACTCTCGGTACGATGATCGTTTCATTCTTGTTGATCTTATCGGTCAGCCATGAAAACAGATCGGTCGGCAGATGCTGCAAGATCTCAATCTGCGGTACTATACCCTCGGCACACCACTCGTGGGTATTGTCCATCAGCCGCTGGTGGTCGAAGTACTGGAAGATATAACTCCGATCTGCCTGTACAAACTTTCCGATGGTTTCGAGGCCAACATTGACCATCTCGTCGATCCTGCTGACAGGAACGTTGATAAACTGGTTGGCAAGGGTGGTGACAAGGCGTTCGAATCTCCGGTTGTATGACAGGGAGGGTTCACTGCCACCGTGAGAAGCCGCATCAAGGACAAATGAGTCGTAGTGGGAGACCGCGCCGTTTTCATCGCGATGGATGAACCTGAAATCATAAACCTTGATTTCGGAACCCTCTTTCCCCAGAAGCCGGTACTCCAGCTCGAACGATTCCCGGCGATTGTCTGCAACAAACGCTTCAGCTTCCTCCAGTACCCGTGCCCTGTCGTCCGGATGAATAAGTTCGCTATAACTGACAGCATTGCCGGTCAGCTCGTCTGGCAGGAAGCCAAGCAATGTTCCGAAATTCTTTGTTACATCGAGTACAGGCCATCCAGGACTGTTTTTCAGGCGGAAAACCGAGACCGGCCCACCCATGAACAGGTTTCGTTCCTCGCGAAGCCTTTCCTCAGCATGCTTCCTCTTGGTTATATCTTGATGAGTGCCTACCATGCGAACCGGAAGCCCCTCCCGGTCACGCTCGAAAACCATACCCCGGTCGAGCACCCATACCCAATCGCCATTCTTGTGACGCATCCTGAGCTCGATTTCATAGAAATCGGACTCCCCGCGGAAATGCCTTTCAAGCAAGGAGTCAGAGTTCTTCAAATCGTCAGGATTGCACAGCTTCATCCAGGTTTCGATAGTGATCGGCTCGAGTTCCTCTTTCGTATAACCTGCGATTTCTGCCCAGCGGTTGTTTACAGCAACCCCACCCGAACTGATATCCCAGTCCCAGGAACCAGCCTTGGTACCGGTAATGACAAACTCCAGAGTTTCGACCTGTTTTTCATAATCAGCCAGCTTCGCATCTTTTTCCTGCAACAAAGCCTTCAGTTGCTGATTCTCCTCTTCGAGGCCTCGCTCGTGTTCCGCCATCATATCAATAAATCGTTTGATGTATGACCATTCTGATGATAAAGTTCCACCCGTTTCCGAACCTGACTCGATCAACAAGCCATCAGCACAGCACTGATAGCTCTCAATGACAAGAAGAAACTTACGCTTTCTTCTGATTAACAATCACCTCGGCAATCTGCACCGCATTGGTCGCCGCGCCTTTGCGCAGGTTGTCGGCAACGATCCACATGTTGAGGGTCTGGGGATGCCAGTAGTCGCGGCGAATTCTGCCTGCAAAAACTTCGTCGCGCTCGTAGGAGGTGAGCGGCATGGGGTAGATGCGTGCCGAAGGGTCATCCTGCAGGATAATGCCGGGTGAGGTGCGAAGAAGCTCGCGCACCTCGTCGATATCAAAATCACGCTCAAGCTCGATATTGAGCGACTCTCCATGGCCGCCGTAGACCGGGATGCGCACCGTGGTGGGAGAGATGCTCATCGTCTTGTCGCCCATGATCTTGCGGGTCTCGTTGACCATCTTCATCTCCTCCTTGGTGTAGCCGTTATCGGTAAAGGCATCAATCTGCGGCACGGCATTGAAGGCGATCTGGTGAAAATGGGTGAACTGCTCCTGGCTCTCTCCAGCCAACTCGCTTTCAAGGGCGTCGCGTCCAATTTTTCCCTTGCCGGTAACCGACTGGTAGGTCGAAACGACCACCCTTTTGACGCCAAAACGGTCATGAAGCGGCTTGAGCACCACTACCATCTGAATGGTCGAACAGTTGGGATTGGCAATGATCCGCTCAGGGGTGCCGTCAGCCCTGAAAATGGCTTCGGGATTGACCTCAGGCACAACCAAAGGCACATCGGGCTCCATACGGAATGCCGATGAATTGTCGATGACAACCGCGCCTTCAGCGGCAGCAACTACTGCCCACTCTTTACTCGCTGTCGCACCTGCGGAAAAAAGGGCGATATCAACGCCCTCGAACGCTTCGGCAGAGGGCTCGCGGATAATGAACTCTTTACCCCTGAAGGTCACCACCTGACCAGCGCTTCTTGATGAAGCAAGCGGAACAAGGTCGGTTACAGGAAAATTTCTCTCTTCAAGAACCTTGATCATCGTGCGACCGACCAGACCGGTTGCACCAAGTACCGCCACCCGGCAGCGGGAATCCAGACTACTCATAAAATATTATCTATTATTGGCTTAATAATTCAGTAAAAGTTTATCGGAATGGTCATTGAGAGATTCAGCTCCCTCAAGAATCTTCCCATCCCTTGCATATCCTTCGCACTCCTCGCGGTAGGCAAGAAGAATATCAACAACCTGCTCCCAGCCATCCTCGCGCACCAGTTTGTTGCGTGCCCGCGACACCATCGGGAGCGCTTTCAGGTAGGTGGCATAGTGACGGCGCATCTCAAGCACACCATACTTTTCGCCCTTGAACTGCACGGAGAGCCTCAAGTGCTCAATGGCAACCTCAATCCTTGCACGAAAATCGGGCGGCGGCATCGGCTTGCCGGTTTTCAGCAACTCTTTGGCTGCCTCAAAAATAAAAGGGTTACCGATGGAACCCCGGCCAATCATCACGCCATCCGCACCGGTCTCTTCAAACATGGCAAGAGCATCTTCGGCAGACCAGATGTCGCCATTGGCAATAACCGGTATACGCGCCTGCTCTTTGGCCTGACGGATCCAGCTCCAGTCCGCCCTCCCCTTGTACATCTGGCTCCGCGTACGACCATGCAACGCCAAAGCCTGAATGCCGGCATCCTCAAGCCGGGGCAGAATATCAAGAATGTTAATCGACTCAAGATCCCAGCCAATTCTTGTTTTGGCCGTTACCGGAATGGAAACCGCCTTGACAACCGCCTCGGAAATTTGCGCCATCTTCTCCGGCTCCCTGAGCAACGCCGCGCCTGCGCCCTTTCCGGCAACCTTTTTGGTCGGACATCCGAAATTAATATCGAGATAGTCCGGGCCATACTCTTCAGCAATGACCGCGGCCTCTACCATCGACTCAACGCTGCTGCCAAAAATCTGAATGGCAAAGGGGCGCTCCACCTCATCGACCTTCAGCTTGCGGAGCGATTTTTCAACTCCCCTGCGCAACGCTTCGGCGCTGATGAACTCGGTATAGACAATATCTGCCCCGTGACGCTTGCAGAGTTGGCGGAATGCCCTGTCGGTCACATCCTCCATCGGGGCAAGAATAACCGGCCGGTCAATCTCAATGGTTCCTATTTTCATGCCTACCCGTTAATTATCTCTGCTGGTCCGCTCATCAGCTCCTTGACCTGCGCATGAATCTTGCTGTAGAGCGCCGCATCTTCACGAAACGCTTTCTTCACAGTTTCACGTCCCTGACCAAGCTTGTCCGTACCATAACTGAACCATGAACCGGCCTTTTTGACAACACCGAACTCAACGGCGAGATCTATCAATTCACCCATAGCCGAAATACCCTCTCCGTACAAGATATCGAACTCAGCCGTGCGGAAGGGAGGAGCAACCTTGTTTTTGACCACCTTCACCCTCGTACGGTTGCCGGTAATCTCTTCGCCATCCTTGATCTGGGCAATTTTACGAATATCGAGACGCACCGACGAATAAAATTTAAGCGCCTTGCCTCCCGTTGTCGTTTCAGGGTTGCCATAGACGACCCCGATTTTATCGCGAAGCTGGTTGATAAAAATACAGACGCAGCTCGATTTTGAGATGGCACCGGTGAGCTTGCGCAACGCCTGGCTCATAAGCCGCGCCTGCAGGCCCATCACACTGTCACCCATCTCACCTTCAAGCTCAGCCTGAGGTACCAGAGCCGCAACAGAGTCGACCACCACCACATCAATGGCGTTACTCCTCACCAGCGTCTCCACAATTGAAAGAGCCTGCTCGCCCGATTCCGGCTGGCTGATGAGCAGGGCGTTGATATCAACACCAAGCTTTCGGGCATAGGTCGGATCGAAGGCATGTTCAGCATCAACGATAGCAGCAATTCCCCCCACTTTCTGCGCCTCTGCAATAACATGGAGGGCAAGCGTTGTTTTTCCGGAAGATTCCGGTCCATAAATTTCAGTAACACGACCACGAGGCAGGCCGCCAACACCAAGGGCAAAATCGAGGGTCATCGATCCGGTTGAAATCGACTGCACCTTCATTCCGGCAGAATCATCACCAAGGCGCATGATAGCTCCCTTGCCAAACTGTTTTTCAAGAGCTTCAACCGCGAGGTTCAGTTGCTTGAGTTTTGCCGGATCAACCGCAACGGCCTTTTTTTCAATTTTCTGAGTATCCATAATATCTGCATGTAAAAATTGAAGAAAGAGAGTCTCTTCAGGTTATAGAATAGTCTTGAGCGTTTCAGCAAGCTCCCGGTAAGACAAACCGAGTTCCTGCTCTGAGCGGGTGCTGGTGTAGGAAAGAAGCCTTGAGGCGATACGGATGCTCTCCAGGCTGATAAACGAAGGACGGCTTGAAAGCATCGACCAGAGTTCACCTCCAAAACCGGCAAGCAGACCGATACCATCCGGTACCAGAAAGGATCGCCCGCTGCTGCTGCCAGCCAGAGTGCCAATACGGGCAACAAGCTCCCTGAAGGTCAGATTGCTGCCGACAACAACATAACGCTCCCCTGAGCGCCCCTTTTTCCATGCCGCCAAGTGGGCATCAGCCACATCGCGAACATCGACAAAACCGGTGCCTCCCGCAGGAAAGAAAGGCAGTTTTCCCTGATAGATAAGCCGCAGCACCTCGTTCGAGGAGCTGAGTGACGCAGAGTTCCGGCAATCAACGCCGATAACGACGCCAGGATTGACCATCACCACTTCGAGCCCCTCGGCCACCCCGCGCAACCCCTCAAGTTCAGCCAGATGCTTGGCTTCCATATAGCCGTTCCGGCGTTGCCACTCCTGAAAGGTGGTGGACTCACTGGCTGGTGAACCATCCTCGGAAGCACCGATTGCAGCAATAGAGCTGGTTAAAACCAGTCTTCTGACGTTATTATAAATAGAGGCATTGACAACATTCCTTGTCCCGACTACATTGGTTTCATAGAGTGCATTTCGGGTGTTCCGTGTGTAGGAAATAAGCCCCGCGCAGTGAAAGACGGTATCCGCCCCCCGAAAGGCATCAATCAGAGCAAGAGGATCAAGGATATCCGCCCTGACAATGTCAACCGGCAACACCTCAAGAAAAGAGCAGTCGGAGCTTTTCCGGGCAATCACCTTGCAGCGAATCTCTCCGGAAAACCGCGAAAGCAAGGCAAGAACGACCTGGGAACCGATATATCCTGTAGCCCCGGTTATGACAATTGATGAATTGAGCATGAAACGCTGAAATAATAAAAGAACCCGCCTGTGTGGTTATAAACGACAGCACGGCCTTCACTGTTCACAAACATAAGAATTTCGCGGGTATTGTTTTCTTCTATTTTCGTAATACTAAAGGAGCGATGAAGAACGGTAACATTTATTCTGGGCTCCACGTCGCAATCTTCTGACTGATACACCGTTCTATCTCGCGCTTCCATGCCGGGGCTTCATGGTGTGGACGCAGTGCTCCACAATGGTCGAGCAACTCACGAATCAAACTGACATCAATACGACCTGACGCGAATAATGCTTCAAAAACCTCTTTGAATTGAACAAGGGTAAAGGGAATAATGTCTAACCGCATCTTGTCATCCGTACGTGTGAACCAGATACCGATACGAAAAGTCTCGGCTGTATTGGAATCAATGCGGTTTGCAATGAACAACCCATAAACGGGCTTGCCGGATTGCTCATTATACCGGGTAACAAGATCTGCCACATGGCGACGTACGGGTTCGCCTTCGGCTGCTTCCTGTCGTGAATAGTCTGTCAAGGTCACCTCCACGACGATAACGAAATCACTAAATTCAAAGATCAAATCCGGGCCGCCACCTGGAGCAGTGCCAACAGGCAAAAAATCCTGGTCGATTTTGAACCGCCTTGCCTCATAAGGTTTGTTCTCAAGGCCGTTTATAGCAAGAAATGCTCTCCACAAAATCCATTCGAAATAGGCTGGAGCTTCGGAATGTGGCACCTCGATCTCCTCGCCATTCGCAAGAACTTTCTTGTTCCTGTGTTTGATAATGAGCTCCATGTATGCAGCAATTTCTTCCCATTCTATGGCTTGCCGCGCAGCATACTCTTCTTCGTGGTGTTCCGATAACAAAGATTCTATCTGGTGGCGAATGATAGCAATATCAGCAGGTGACTCTACAGGTCTGCCTGCCATATCAAATGGAATACCGAGCCTGTTTAACTGTCGCAACAGGTCATTAAGAACAATCAAAGCGGATTCCTGATGATCAGTCGGCAACATTGCCCCTTTGCACAAAGTCACAAAATAATCGCGGTCAGAATCGGGAATTCTGGTATCCAGCACCAACGTTTCAATAAACAAGTGTTTTTCCGGAACAAGAGAGAGTCCGCGCCCTTTACTCTGCACAAGTCCGGTAGCCTTTAAATATCGCAGATTGGTGTCTGCGTAATCGTTGAAAGTTGATGATTTGTAGTGGTGAAAGTCTGCCGCAGCTTCTCGTTCTTCATTGTCAAACTGACGTTTATTATTGGAAGCAAGCCGATTTGCCCGTAATGCCAATACACGGGAAACAACGGTATCTATCGGATCGTCACTGCTTGTCAGTTGTACAACCAGTGCCATTTCAATAAAATTGAGACGGCTTTCGCCCGTTTGCCTTTCCAGTTCAAGCATAACGGCCAGTGTGTGCCGAAGTGGTGAGAACACTGAAAAACTGTATTCGTTTTCCAATGGGGAAGGTATGTAACAGGCCGCCAGTGCACGCAAAAAACACTCCTGCATGGCGGGAACAGTGTCGGCACGAACCAATCGCCAGCCATTTGGTGTAATCATATCGACCGGGCCGATTTCGCTTTGCTGAACATTCGAGACTTTTGGTACTTCCGGGTAAAGAAATCCAAGTTTACCGAGGGATGAACGCCACTTGCGTCCTACGCTATTGGTAACGTCGGAACCAAGTTTAACAACACCATGTTCACCCAACAATTGACGAAAAGCAATATCCTGTTCAGACCCCCGCAAGTTGCCCTGCAATGAAGATTGTGATAACGCCACCAGTCCGTCACGCAGCCGAAAAGGGCTTCGAACCGTGGTATTTCCCAAATGCCATGGCCTCATACAATGTTCTCTTTTGAACAGGTTGTCGAAAAATGAACACTCTCCTCAATATCCAACAAAAAGATACTCCTGAACGTCGTTCTTGTTATTGCCTACTTTGTGCCCTTGATTACCGAAAGAGTACTTGTAATTGACCGGCACAACCTCGACATGAGGCTTATGTCTTGCAAGAATCGCAACCATTTCATCTGCGGAAGGCAGACTGTTGGATGAATAGGATACAAGAACCACACTGTCACGAAAGCGCTTAAAAAGCAAGTCGAATGCTTCTGCGGCTCCGTTGCGTGAAGAAAATGGTGTAGGATAAGACTTGAATTTCCTGGTAACAGTATGGTTCTGAATTTCAACACCTTGCCAGTCACGAGCCAAACCTTCAACAAAATGATAACGCCGAACATATTCATTGTCAGACAACGGCGAATAGTAGGGTGGATCAATATAGACCAAACCTGATTCCTGGCTCTGAAGCGTCATTGCGTCGCCGTTGCGTGCCTTGTTCAACCTGCCATTATCAAACACCGCAGCATTGACACTGTCAACAGCATCAAGAAATTGAGCCTGAAACGACATGAGAAGATCTTTTCGCCCATCATCATAGCGATGACCAACATAAGTAAAGATCCCTCGTGGCCGTTTTTTCAAACAAGCCCGAATCAAAGCCGCCATGGCAATTGCCCTTTTGTAAGGGTTTTTCACTGCCTTGATATTTGCACGAATAATATCAATCAAACCGTTATCGTCATCACTATAGTACAAACCCTGAAATTGGGTTTGTACAAATTGATCATTCGATTGTGTTGGTTCAAGTAAGGCCAAGGCTTCACTTTGAGGTAACGTAACATCGTTATTTTCAATCATTGCTTTGGCAAACGTAAACGACATGGCCATGTAATCGTTGCTTACAACGGTTTTGCCCTGGGACTTGAACATATATCCCACCACTCCGGAACCAGAAAACAGGTCAATGGCAGTTTCAAACTTGAATTGTGAAGCAACTGCCCATATTTCAGTGAGCAACTTGTTTTTTGAACCCATGTACCGGGTCGATGGATAGAGCTTGACCTGCTGAGGGAGCGGCGGCAAAAGTACGTGCAAATTGAAACCGGGCTTTGGTGGTACCGTGACAATAATATCCTCACCAGTTCGCCCTTTGCCATTACAGGAGATATAGCGTTTTGTCTGAACCACTTCGATGGGAAAGAGCTGGTACTGCTCATGCACCATCGGATGATTTGAGTTTGTGAGAATAACATGGCAACCCAACTCATGCAGGCGTTTCACCTCATCAGCCAGTTCAACGTGATCTTCTTCATAAAACTGCTCTTTGGTGTAGCGTTTGAAATCGGAATAATCAGAGATTGGCAAATAGGGAGGATCAAGAAAAACAAAGTCTCCTCTCCGGGCATTTTCTCTTAAAACACTCTTGTAATCACCACAAATGATTGTGGTAGTTTTCAGAAGTACAGATGCCGAAAAAAGAGCTGATTCATCAATAATTTTGGGATTCTTGTACCGACCATAAGGAACATTGAATTGTCCGGATTTATTGACCCGGTAAAGACCGTTGTAACAGGTCCTGTTTAAAAATATAGTCCGTGCTGCGGCCTCACTGAATGAAAGCTTGTTCCAGTCGAGCGCCCTTACAGCATAAAAAGTCTCTTCCGTATTTTCATAGCGGCGAAGCTGTGTTATGACCCCGTCAACATCATCAGCGACACTTCTATAGAGGTTGATAAGCTCAGGATTGTTGTCCGCAATGATACCGTTCTCCGGACGGAGAGAAAAGAAAACTGCACCTCCACCGAAAAAGGGTTCAAGGTAACGGGAATAGTGTTTCGGAATTTTGGGGATGATTTCACTTAAAAGCTGAGTCTTGCCACCAGCCCATTTCAGCAGTGGTTTCGTCACTTCCTGATTGTCAGGAGACAGAGCGATAGCAGCTTTCATCAATACTTCCGGAAATTTCTCATTAAAAGGCCAATTTACAACCCGTGGCAATGGTTTCATAACGTTAAACCCGGAGACGAAAGAGCTACCCTGCTTTTGCTGTTGTCGCCCCAGAAAATATTCCCCCGTCAAAACCCTTATACTTTCCTTATCTTCACGTTCGCTGCAAGGTGCCGCGATTTTTAAAAAACCGGCTTATCAGTAAATTATTCAGTAATGGCGAAAGAAAGTTCCCACCCTCAGCCACCTCCCTTTTCAGAAGCGTCAGTCCGGCAGGGTCTTCTGGCCAGCGGGTTGAGGATTATCACCGATACCGTCGCCTCGGTAAAAAGCGTTACCCTTGGCATACAGATTGATGCCGGTTCACGCGATGACCCCAAAGCATCGCCGGGGCTGGCACATTTTATTGAACACGCTATCTTTAAGGGCACAGGACGGCGCAACTACATCGACATCGCCAGAAATATTGAAAAAAACGGCGGTTACCTTGATGCTTATACGACCAAGGAACAGACCTGCATCTACCTGCGCTGCCTGCCTGAGCACCTCGAACCCTCTTTCGACCTTCTGTCTGATCTTGTCTGCGACCCGGTTTTTCCTCCCGAAGAGATTGAAAAAGAAAAAGAGGTGGTCATTGAGGAGATCAGCAGCGTCAACGATACCCCTGAGGAGCTTATTTTTGAGGAGTTCGACCTGCGCTCGTTTCCCCGCCACCCTCTCGGCACACCGATACTTGGTACCGAAAAAAGCGTTGAGGCATTCACCGTTGAGAACCTGAACAACTTCATGCGGCAACACTATATTCCGCAGAAGATGCTTGTCACGGCTACCGGCATGGTAGAGCATGACGAAATCATGCAACTTGCCGACCGATTTCTTGGCAAGCTCAGAGAGCCCGCCGGAAGCCAATATATCCGGCAGCCCTTTCTTGCAGAAGATTACACACCCTTTACCCTGACGCTGAAAAAAAGGGTTTGCCAGGCGCAGATTGTTCTCGGCACCGCCATTGCACGCCACGATCCGCATTTTTACAGCCTGATGGTGCTCAACTCCATGCTCGGCAACGGCATGAGTTCGCTGCTCAATCTGGAACTTCGTGAGAAACGGGGACTGGCCTACAACGTCTACTCATCAATCACCTTTTTCGATGATGTTACCGCGATGAACATCTATGCTGGAACCGACAGCAACAAGACCAAAATCACCCTTGAACTGATCGACAAGCTGCTCAAGAGCGATGCACTGAAAAATCCCGACCCGGAAGAGGTGAGAGCGGCAAAAACAAAACTACTCGGCTCGCATATCATGGGGATGGAAAAGATGACGCGCAGAATGTCGCAGACAGCCTCCGACCTCTCCTATTTCGGACGCTATATTGAGCCAGAAGAGAAAACTGCCGCTCTGGAGGCGGTCACTGCAGAGGATATTGCCGAAGCGGCCATGCGGATACTGCATGATGCGCCCTACTCAACACTGGTTTACAAGCCTGGGCGATAAGTGGGAGGGGGTGCAAAGCACTGTTTTAAAACCGAAAATTAATTCGTATCTTTCGGACTTTTAATTTTTCACCATTACTCATCAAATTAACCAAAGAGAGCCTTGCAAAAGAATATCAAGAACGTCAGCGAAACCGAACAGGAACTGGAAATCATTCTTTCCGCTGAAGAATTCGGTACCGAATATAACCAGGAGCTGGAAGAGGCAAAAAGAAACATCCAGATCAAAGGATTCAGAAAAGGACACGCCCCTGCAGGCTTGATTAAAAAATTGGCTGGACCCTCCATTGAGGCAACCGTGGCGGAAAAAATGGCCTCCCAATATTTCGGTGAGATTGCTGATGCTGAAAACATCAAACCGGCAAGCCGTGCACAAATCATCGACGTCGCCTTTACACCCGATGAGCTGAAAATCAAGCTCGCCTACGAAATCCACCCTGAATTCGACGTTAAGGATTTCAGTGAATATACCTTTGTGCAAAACCGTTATGTCATTACCGACGAGGATATTGAGCGTGAAATAAGTCTTATTCTCAAAGGACACGGTGCCCTTGTGAGTGTCGACGAGGCCGCACTGTCAACCGATACCGTGATTGGTGATGTCTACAGGCTCAATGAAGCTGGCGAACCTGAAGAGGATCAGAAAACCGACAACCATCACTTCACCCTTGAGTACCTTCCCGAGGAGAATCCCTTCCGAATAGCGCTGACAGGGAAAAAAGCCGGAGAGAGCGTGGACGTTGAAAACGAGGCGAAAGGCTCCGAACCAGCTTCCCGTTTCCGTGTTGTCATCAGCGAAATCAAACGGCTTGAACTGCCTGAGTTGACCGACGAACTGGTCAAGGAGATCACTGGAACGAAATTTGAGTCAGTGACCGACTTCAAAGCGGATGTCCGGATCCAGATCGAGCAGCATTTTCTCCTGAAATCAGACGAAGAGCTTCTCGAATCTCTCTCTGCAAAGCTCATCGAGGAAAACCCGGTGCCTGCTCCAAAATCCATGATTGCCTCGTTCTCGAAAATGCTCGTTGAAAATGCCAAACGCCAGATGGGCGGCAAATTCCCGCAAGCGTTAGACGAAGAGCAGTTCCGCCTTGCTATGGCGCCGAATGCCGAAAAACATGCGCAGTGGCTGCTTATAAGCCAGAAAATAGCTGAAGACGCCAACCTTTCGGTAACGGATGAAGATATAAAGGCTTATGCAGACAAAGAGGCTGAAAAAAGCGAATCAATGGATGCTGAAGAGATTCTGAAGACCTATATGTCAGCCGAGTTCCGCGATTACATCACTGATACCATCATCAAAGAGAAGATCTACAATATTATCAAGTCGAAGGTAACCATCACTGAGGAAGAGAAATCGATTCCTGCTCACCAGGAGTGATTTTCCAGACATCGCAGACTACAGGCAGGAGTTCATCAACGAACTCCTGCTTTTTTTTGTCCACGTTATAATCCGTCAATCAGTGCCGTAGCAATAGCGGCATGGCGGTCGTGGGCAATAGAGATTTTAACGACGCATCCAGAAGGGAAATGGGCCTCAGCAGCAGGCTGCACGAAGGGGCGGCCTCTCTCATCATTGAGTATAGCAAAGCTCTTCCAGTGCACACCACCGGAAAACCCTGTTCCAAGCGCCTTGACGACCGCCTCCTTCGCTGCAAACCGGCCAGCAATACTGGCGATCACCTGTGGCTTATGCAGGCAGACGGCTATTTCCTCTTCTGAAAGAAAGCGCTGGAGAAACTTCACCCCGTAACGGTTGTACATCCTTTCGATCCGGTCAAGATCGACAATATCCACTCCAATTTCCATGATCCTTTCCGTTCAGACAAGAGCAATTCAATAACGCAGCAATTTACACATCAAAAACTACACAACCTTATACCGTGTAAGTGCAAAAGAAAAATATATGATGCTTGACAACATAATGACATAAGGCAAACCATCCGACCCGAAAGCATCCATGGTATAACCGATCAAAAGAATACCTGCAGTTCCTCCAGTCGCTTCCATAATAGAATAGCCTGCATTAGCTGCCACTAATGCATCGCCCTCATACTTGTCACCAATCAAAGTCAATGCTGTAGAATATATCGTACCAATAACACCTCCCCATAAAAAAAGCAATATATATGCCTGATAATTGACATAAATTACAATCGGGAGATACACTGCACAAAGCATACTCAAAAAAGCCGCAATAACTATAACATATCGACGGTCAATAAAATCAGAAACCCATGTCAATGGAGTCTCAAGCAATAATGAGCCCATCATAAATAAACTGAGCAACAATGCAGCTTCATTGATGGGCAAATGATTTTTTATACCATATAAAGTAATGAATGCACACACACCAAAAAAAGATACTCCAGCCATTGCTATTGCATACATTGGCCCTTTGGCATTCATTATACTTTTCCAAATATCTGCACGCCCTTTAAATTCGAAAGAGGGCACCAAAAATAATCCGGCAAGAATGGGAAGCAATGCCAACAAACTTATTAATGCAATTAAAATAAAAAAAAACTGACTTCTAAATTGATAGGCCGTAACATTAACAGGCAAATCATAATTATTAATAAACTTGATTAAATACGGCGTAATCAAAAACAAGAGTTTGTCGCCATAATTAAGAAGTGCAGGCCCAATGGCCAAGCCAAGTGAAGTCGATGTACCGTACAGCGCAACCATCAACCCTTTATTCGACTTGAATTTAATCCCAACAATCCAGGTTTGCAGTAAAATCAGAAAAGCAAAACAACCCACCCCATTAATAAATATTGCAAGAGTCCATATATAGATATTTGAGGTAGAACCAAGTAAAAGAAGCGCAGGAATCCGTAACATCGTTGAGAGAATCAAACCCATTCTCATACCAATAAATCGAAGCAGAAAAGGAAAACAAAGACTTATCAATAATGACGCAATAGTCTCAAGGGACATAATCAATCCAATCTCGGTGTTGGAGCATCCATTGTTCAGCAACGTAACAGGAACAAAAACAGTGGCTATGCCCATGGCAAGAGAGAGCTGGAACGTTGCCAAAATGCACAAAAACAGACTTAATATCTGGTTTTTCCCGCCGTCACCCTTGGTATCAATATTACACAGTGGAATATCGTCCATAATCAAGCTGATATACGAAACTTTATACTTAGTTGAACTCTGCTCAAAACACTTGTCTCCCAAGGCTTATTCTCTGCATTACAAACATATTTCCAATTTACGGTTTATACCAAAATGGCGCTCAGTTACAATTGACAGCAGGATTTGATCACTTTACTTCAGGAGTAATTGTAATTATGTTTGGCCACTCTTCAGGCGAATATATTTCTCATAAATATTATGTCGACTGCGATTCATTATTTTTGAGAATTTTCTCATAAACCAAACCAGAGCACCTATTAAAAATGAGACAAAAAATCCCGTCACCACAGCACGAATTGTAGCCCGCTTGATCGGTGCGAGTCTCTTAAAGTAGTTGTCAGCGCGAATATCTACGCCTAACACACAGGCAAACTTGCCATCAGAGTCATAAACAGGGACATAAGCACTTATAAAAGAACCCCACCGATCCTGATATGGCTCTTGATCAGCAATCCTAAGATGTTTTTTTAAGGCGAGAATAACAACATTATTGGCTTCTCGATATTCCTGCATGATATGTGATTTATCATCTATCCCATTACCATTTTTATGATTTGACAAAGTTGGATCCAAAACAAAATAGACTTTATCATTTTTCATGACAAGGGTATAGACATAAGCAATAGTTGAATCGGCTACTAAAATATTTTTTAACGGCAAAATAGCTTTTGCGTATTCAGCAGACTTTTCCTGATCGGGGGAGATAAATTGACGATGAGCATCACCATCAACAAATAATGCGCCGACAGATGCTGTTCGCAAGAGACCCTCACGAATTTCTCCTTTCTGGGCATTCAGCGTATGAAAGTAAATAAAGTACGTCGTTATGAAAATGGCAAAAAAGACAACCACACTGATAAGGATGGCTTCAGTAAGTGGATAAAAACGGTACTCAACCTTCACCCACTCCGGGTTATCTGCATTATTATCTTGTTGGTTGCTTCCCAGGTTATCAGACATGTGTCTGCTCCATCAATTGTTGAAAATGCAAAAGTGCACTTTTGGCAAGAAATTGACCATCTTCTACGATTATTCGCTGCTCTCCAGGAAAAAGAACTCCTCCTGAACTATCGGTATAACACTGGTAATCTGCCAATGCCCGGTAAACACATCCATAGCCTTTGGGCAGGCAAGCTCTTCAAGCGTCATTCGTGAAAGTGCAAGTACAACCAATGTTCGACCAGCCCTGTTCTTGACAGTGCATGAGATTGAGCGTTCAATCTCTTCAAGATTTTGCGCCGCCTTATACACCAATACCCGAAGTATTGATAATGCTCCCCCTGAAAGCGGTGGTTCACCCCTGTAATTTTCAAGCCTTCCACCAGAACGATATAGCGGATAATTTTCAAGCCCCATAAACGTCAAAAAAGGTGCTGCCCGATACTCACCGAATGCCGCAACGAGTCCCCGGTAATCAGCAAGCAGTTCGTCAAAGAGGTTATTCTGCATCGATCTCAACACCCTTCTTGTCATATAGTGTGTACACTCATGCTCAAGGCGAATAATCAATGATTTTTTCAGCCACTCTTTGTCATCAAGCCCCATGGAAGCCGCACATACTCCGCTGTACGTCCCTCCGCTCAAGAGAATGATTCTGTCTTGATAGCACTCTTTTTTCTGTTTAAAGCTTAAAAACTCCAGCGTCCAATCCCCCCCCGGATGCAGCCGAAGCCACTCTGCTTTAGCATGATCAACCCTGCCCCAGTTATTGTAACCCTGTACCGTACAGGCACCCATGGAAGCCGGCAAATTTTTGGGCTCATTTCGGCACGAAATCGCTTGGACCAGGCTTACAAAATCTCTCCTGTCAGGAATAACGATTACCGGTACGCGTCCCGCAGCAGTAAGATGAAGAAACATCCTGATCCGCTCTGGATGATGGATCAGCAACCCTGTTGCTTCTTTACAAACCAAAACATCTGCTCCCTTGAGCGTTACCGCCCGGTAGGCATCGGTCTGGCTGATGCCTTCCCGAATGGGAAAGGCAAACTGCACGATACTTTTTCGAAGAGTATGATATACCCCGTTCTTTGCAGCCTCGCGAACATAACCATCCCAAACGGCAGCAAAAGGTTCGTCCGTAAGCGGGAGTGAAACATCCGAATTGAGTAACGAATGGTCAAAGCGATTGGAATTGTACTGAAGTAACGTCAAAGTCTCCTCTTCTGAAGCACCAAGCTCGAGAAGAAACTGTTTCCGCTGCATCACCTGTTCCATAATGGATATTACGCTATTTGCCGACTTGCCAGCTCTTTAAAAAAGCCCTCCTGAGCCATGAGCTCCTCGTAACTTCCCGATTGAACAATCCTGCCCTTGTCAAGACAGTAAATACGGTCAGCTTTACGAATGGTGCTGAGACGGTGTGCAATTACAATACGGGTTGACTGTAGCTGTTCAAGACTCTTGCTGACCACCTCCTGCGTACGATTGTCAAGAGCGCTGGTAGCCTCATCAAAAAAGATGATGCCCGGCTTGCGCACAAGAGCGCTGGCAATCAGCAACCGCTGCCGCTGTCCCCCGGAAAGAGTGCCACTACCTTCGCTGATCACGGTGTACATACCCATAGGCATCTGCCGTATATCCTCATCGAAGCCAGCCATTTTGGCAGCTTCCCAGGCATCATCAACAGTCAGTATGGATGAACCAATGATATTCTGTATAATAAAACCTGGAAGAAGTTGACCGTTCTGCATGACAACACCAATCTGACGACGAACAGCCTGAACATTCAGGGAAGCAAGATCCTCTCCATCATAGTAAACCGTCCCTGAATCTGCTTTTTCAAAACCGAGAAGCAACCTGAGCAGTGTTGATTTTCCTGACCCGGAGCCACCGACAAGGGCAACAAATTCGCCAGGAGAGACAGATAAATTGATATCGAATAAAATCTGGGGAGCATCGCTACTGTAACTGAAATTCACATTCTGAAGAACTATGTCTCCTGAAAGTTTCGTAGGGTATTTTTTTGTTTCATCAGCTTCAGGCATCGTTTCGAGCACCGGCTTGAGCCTTTCATAGAGAGGCACGACATTGAGACTTGCTATCACGGTCATGACCATCTGCAAGAGTGTAGCCTGAAAAGTAGTATAAGCAGAGGTAAACGTAATAAATGAGGCTGGAGTGAGTTTCGTAATAAGTGGGTCTGTGCTGAGTTTATCGCTCTGCATAATGTTGATTGCGAAAAAAAAATAACCGCCATAGCCACCACTGGAAAGGATGTAGTTACCACAGAAAGCGTATTCTGAAGTTTTCCGGCATCAAACATTAACCCTCTTTCATTGATAAAAAGAGCTGCCCATTTTGAAAATGCTGTTTTTTCTGTACCAGTAACGCGTATTTTTGCAATACCTCCCAACCAGTTGCCAAGCATACCCGAAATCTTGCCTTGGACAGTAAGCGCATCTCGATTAAGTTTGAGCTGACGAAAAGAGATGAGAATGGTTAACCCAACCATGATAACTGTCATGAAAAGTGCAACAAGCGCAAGCTTCCAACTGTAGTAAAAGAGCAACGCAACAGACAAAAGGCTGAACATCATCCCAAGCAGCACACTGACTGCCGAGCTGCTGAGTATCTCCCTGATCTGGGTAGCGCCCATAACCCGCACAGCAAGATCACCAGAAGAATAATTCCTGAAAAAGTTACTGGGAAGGTTCAACAACCGGTCAATAAGCCCGGATTGTATCCGCATGTCAATTCTATTTTGCATCCTCATTGCCGCAATTTGCTTGGCAAGATCAAACCCGGCAACTGAAATGACGCTGGCCATAAGAATCAAGGCCAACTGCAAAAGCTGTCCACGATTAGACTGCGGAATAACCGTTCCGAAGAGTATGCCAGTCAAAACAGGTGCCAAGAGACCAAATAGTGACGCGGCAATACCAAGCAGGATCAGGCGTATCACATCCTCGCGGCACCCGAACATGCCAAATTTAAGGATCTCCTGTCCCTGTAATGGTTTTTCTGGAAAAGGAGAATAAAACATCCACGCCTGTTCAGCTATTCCGTCCGCAACTGCCGGGCTGAGCTCAACCGTATCAGAAGATGACGGATCGATCAACCGATACCCCGACCGACCTCCAGGAAGAAGGGCAAGCGGCTTGTGCTCTTTACTACTGAAGCAAAGCATGGGGCCATTATCCTGGTTCCACCACATATCCCGCATTCTAAGAGTTACCATTCGTGCACGAATACCTGAAAAACGACAAATGAGCTGTAACGGATCTTCGTGTGAACCCAGGAGATCGCCATAGGGTTTGCGAAAGCGAATACCCGCAGCATTCCCTGCCAGGACACAAGCTGCAAAAAGGGGATCGGAATCAGCCAACAGCTCATGTGTATTGTTCCGTTTCCGCATCATACGGGTGATACCCTCCAGTGCGGAGAGGTACTCTTTTCGCTGAGTGTGGGCTTTCAGGGAGGACCTCTCCCCAAATGACCTGCCAGTGTCGACTTTATTTACATCTTTATCCATAGAAAGATTTGGATACTACCCCGTTTTGATCAAAGCCGCATAGACACCGTTTGCCGCCATAAGAGATGCATGCGTTCCCCGCTCTTTCACCTGACCATGTTCAAGCACGATAATTTCTTCACAATCACGAATGGTACTCAACCGGTGAGCAACAATCAGGCAAGTACATCCCCTGCTGCGGATATGACCATCGATTACCTTTTCTGTAGCCGGGTCAAGAGCACTGGTAGCTTCATCAAGCACAAGAATGGAAGGATCTATGGCAAGAGCACGGGCAATTTCCATTCTCTGACGCTGACCTCCACTGAAATTGTTGCCGCCTTCCGTCAGAACCCCCTGATAACCACCCGTACGGGAAGCAATAACATCGTGGATTGCAGCATCCTCCGCTGCACGGGCAATATCCTGCTGCGGAATGGTGCTATCCCACATGGCAATATTTTCGGCAATGGTACCTTCAAAAAGCGTGATATCCTGGTCTACCATCCCAAGAGAATCAATCATGACCCTTCGAGAAATCTCGCTCCTTGGTTTACCATCAAAGAGCACTTCCCCACTCCATGGTTCGTAAAGACCCGCAACAATTTTGGATATGGTTGATTTGCCAGAACCTGAACCACCAACAAGCGCTACTCGTGAACCAGGGGTAAGCTTGAGAGAAAAATCGGTGATAAGCGGAGGTTCCAGAGGATTGTAACCAAAAGTAACATTCTTGAGTTCTACAAAGCCGGCAAGTTTTACAGGCATCCCGGTTTTGTTGTTGTTGAGACTGATGCTCTCATCATCATCTTCAGCAAGTGCCGTGTCATTATTCATGACATCATCAAGGCGCTGCATGTCACCCTCAGCCTCCTGTAATTTCTGACCCAGGGTCACCATCTGGTTCACAGGAGCAAGAAAAGATAAAAGAAGACTCTGAAAGGCAATCAGCATACCCATAGTGAGTGCACCTTCCATCACCCGCAGCGAACCGGCAGCAAGGATTACAATGTTGCCAACAGTCTGAAGGAATGGAGGAATAGCCAGTAGAAAAACTGTTGAAACTTCCAATGTCTGCCGACCCGTTATCATATTGGCGTACAGCCCGGACCAGCGCGAAAAAAAGTCCTGTTCTGCACCTGAGGCCTTGATGCTTTCAATAGATTTGATACCGTAAAAAGTTGTACCGAGAAGCTTGCCGTTATCCTGCTGGAACTTCTGGTTCAGCACAATACGACGGCGAGAGACATATTTGAGCGCGACACCATTCATTGCCGCAATTACAATTGCAACGGCAGTCAACACTATGTCATATTGAAACATCAGCAGTGCATAAAAACAGATCAGCAGTATATTCAGAGCGTTTGAGGAAAGGTCACCGGCCACGAGAGTCGCGACCTTGTCGTTCAACTGAACACGATTGGATATTTCTCCAGCCTGGCGCATGGAGAAAAACCTGATTGGCAGAGCAAAAACATGGTTGAAAAATTTGGTCGAGGAGGTAAGGGCAAGCTTCGTTTCAGCCCTGAGCAGATAATACTCTTTGAGCCATGAGAGAGCACCCTGTAACAGGGCTGTTAAAATCATGCCAACAAGCAGTGGCTTGATCCAGCCGATCATCCCTTTTACCAGGATAAAGTCAATGAAAATACGTAAAAAAGACGGGACTACAAGACCGGGAAGAACAAGCAAAAGGCTGACAAGCACAATATAAACCAGCGCTAGCTCGAGGCCGGGCAATCTCTTTTTCAGGGCATCCACCAGGCTGAAGGGTTTTCCGCCCTTCTTGAAATCTGCTGTTGGCGAAAAGGTCAACACAACGCCGGAAAATGAGTCACTGAACTCGTCCTGCGTTACCTTCCGTGGGCCTGAACCGGGATCATTAATGTAGTATATGCCATTTTTGTACCCTTCGAGTACCACAAAATGGTAAAGGTTCCAGAAAAGAATCATCGGAAGAGTCTTTTCAAATATCCCTTCAGGCTCCATTCGAAACCCCTTAGCTATAAGACCATAGGTTCGTGCTGCCTTGATCAGGCTGCTTGCCTTGCTGCCATCGCGCGAAACTCCGCATGCTTCCCTTAACTTTTCAAGCGGTTCAAACTTGCCATAATAGGCAAGAATCATGGCAAGAGACGCTGCACCACACTCCACCGCCTCCATCTGCAGCACCGTTGGCGTTTTGAAGCGCGCCTCTTTCCATGGCAGTTGTTCTTTTTGCGCTCTCATGGCTTGTTACTGGTGTTATTGAGTAGCGGAATGGAAACGAGATCTTGCTGCTCAACACTATAGCTGCCATCCTGCACACGCATAAGCGCTGCTACTTGAAAACGAAGAGTGAGCAATGAAATTGCATAGGCTTGCTCAGCAGCAAGAAGCTGCTTTTCAGCATTAGCAAGATCGGTGCTAACCGTCTGCACCTTGAAAAGATCTGACATACCCATACGGTATTTTTTGAACTCCGCTGCATCAAGCAAACGATAGGTGCTTGCGCTCTGCATACTGAGATGCCATACAGCAGCAGCATTTTTTACCGATTCCGATGCCAGCGACACTCCTCCAGTAATATTTCGCTCCAGTTCCTGACGAGTAATCAATGATTTTTCATACTGCGAACGGCTGAGGATAAGTGCGGCCTCATCACTATGATTACCAGCAGCAAACATGTAGCGAAGTGTTGCCGAAACATTGAGACCCGGGACATCGCTGGCAAGCGAAGTGAGATAATCTGAAAACGCGACCCCTTTATGCTGCCCACTATATCCAGCCCATAGATCAAGATCTATTTTTGGCTTCATTCTGTTACGACTCCCTGCAAGGAGATCATTTGCAGCATCACTTTGCAAGCGAAGCGCCTTCAAATCAGCACGAGAGGAGAGTGCTTCAGCTTGCAAGACTTTATCGTTATTGAGCAAAGAGAGACCATCATCAGGAAGAGGAAAGGGGTCAACTGGTTCTTCAGGATTTTCACGTCCTGCAGTAGAACTGCCCATAGCAAGAAGGAGATCATTCCACGCCTGACGAAGCAATTGGACGCTACTGACCTCATTAACTTTCGCCTGCTGAAGGTAGGCCGATGCCTGGTCTGACCTGATCATAGCGATTTCCCCCGCTCCGGCAAGAATCCTGGTTGCATTGAAACTCTCCTCAGCCTTTTCACGAAGCTGACGATCAAGCTTCAGTGCCCTGTACGCAAAGACATAATTCCAGTAAGCGCGAGCTGCACCATAAATAGTAGAGGAGGCGGTATGCTGCAACAAGCAGCTCTCAGCTTGATACGCCTTCCGATAGGCAGAGAGCGATGTCCGGGAGGAGTTCTCTCCAAGCCCCTCCATAAGAGGCAGTGTAAACGTAATACCGGACGATGCCTGGCTGCTCGACATCTCGCCTGATGGTGTGGCACCCACAACAGAGATCTCTGGTCGGACCGTCAAGCCAAAAGGAAGCAAGGTACTTGATGAGAGTGTAGAGGTAAGGGTTTTCAGCTCTGTCCCGGAAAATGCAGAGAATGCATCATGACGGTAACCAACAGAGAGTAACACCTGTGGATCGAACACCGAACGCGCTGCCAACACGTCGCCCTCTGAACTCCTCAAAGTTTCTCTCTGCAACTGCACTCCTGGCGCCTGAACAAGCGCAGTTCTCACCACATCAAGTAGAGAGACCGATGCCGTTGCCCTGAAGGGAAACAATACCACTACAGCAAGACTGAAAAAAAACGGAAGTACCTTTCCGCTGAAAAAGTCAAGGAGTGATACAAACCAAACGGAATCACGCAGGTACAGCATCTTAACGGGTCTGGCCAAGGATAATTTTTTTAAAAACAGGAATAACAAGATCCACCGGGCGATAATCTTCAGCATTAATTTGTCCTGAGCAGATTGTCCCGGATGTTACTGATATCCGTGGACCTTTACCTGATGTCCAGAGATATCCACTGTAGGATGAAGCATTTCGCCGAAGTTTGACAATAACTTTGTAGACAGGACCCTTCGAAGAAAACTTCATTGCCAACGACTCATTGATATCGTTTTCGATAGATGCAGGGGTTTCGGGATATTCACTCACCGAGATTACATCCCCGACTATATGTCCAAACTCTTCAGGTGCGACAGTTAATGGGGAAATATAAACCATCATACCCTTCCTGGCATTTTTGGCATTCTCGGCAGACACATACAGGTAGACCAAAAGCCCATCTGATGACTTCCCGGTAGCATCCGTACGCTCAAGCAACAATAAATATCTGCCAGTACTGACAAAATCGCCATTATTATACTGAATCTCAGTCACTTTGCCTGAGTAGGGAGCTGTCACATTGGTCTGCCATTTATAATTATACCATGTAGAATTATAACGTCGGTCAATTGCAGCATTTTTTTCTTGAGCACCGTACAGTTCGTTTTTAGCATTCATCAAATCCTGTTCAGCTCCAATAACAAGCGCCTTTTCAACGAGACCATCCTTAAACAAGACATTGAGACGGGAAACCCTTTCAGCAAGAGAAGAGATCGTCTTTTGAAGAAAAGCGTTTCGTTCTTTCTGATGCTGGTTCAGAAACTCTGTTTCTGATCGAGCGGTTTCAACTGCCTGGCTCAAATCGGGTTGTTCAACAACAGCAAGAAGCTGACCCTTTTGGACCACATCACCACCCTTTACGGTAAACTGCCTGAGAACTCCGCTCGTACGAAGATAAATAGCATCAATGGAACCCGTCACCATGGTGATCCCCTCACCAGGAATCGTAACCGGTATTTTCCCCCAAAACCCCCAGATAACCACTGCAAACAGAAATACTCCGCCAGCAATTAATGCGATCCAGCCCCGAGAATCAGTAACAGGCATTAACCTGTCAAGGTCATCGGGCGAACTCAGCTTTTTAAGCGCTTCCTTTCTGAATTCAAGAGCCATAGCTAATGCTTCTCAAAGATTTTCCTCTTTCACAACGGCAACGTTGCAAAAGCGCATGAAACTCTGCACCTCTTTTCAGCCATCAACTCGATAATGCATGTGAGCAGCAACAGAACCACGTCACTTATCTACATCGACATACAAAAAACAATTGCAGCATTAATCAAAGCCAACTACCAGAACCAACCATAACACGGTCACGATCACCGCCAAGCCATTACCCGCAATCAATACTTTTTAAATATAAAGTAATTTTCAAATAATCAGGGCCGAGACAGACTACCACAATGCGCTTTTTTTACTAAAATATTTTATTTTGAGGAATAAAGTGAAATGAACCAAAAAACAGCCGGTCTATCAATGAGTATCTGCCATCAATAATAGAAACATCTATGCCTTCACCTTTTTCATTCCAATCATCTGGTTCAATCGTTCCCCCATACGATATTTCAGGATCAGACATAACGATCACTCCTCTCTTACCAGATGATTTAAGCGCAGTTTCGCACCTCACGTTTCCATCATACCGCGTTTTGCTTGAAAAGGCAGTGAATACAACCAACGAAAAGATTCTTGCTCTTGTGGCTCGGTCGAAGGGAATTCCTGTTGGACTTGTCCTCGCAGAGCCTCCTTCTGTAATGGATAATTTTTCTTACAATGAAAAAAAAAATGCACTGAAGTTGATTTCGGTTATGACTGATCCTCAATGGCGACGGCGCAGTATTGCCAACGCTCTTCTGCAAGTGTTGACACAAAAAAGCCGTGACCTTGGTTATGTGAGGCTGATAACCGGATACACAACTAAAATAAAATCACTTGCTGCGTTTGAACACCTGATTGCATCAAGTGGGTGGGGTGCACCTGTCCCGTCTATGGAGCTATCGATATTCAGGATCGGGGATATGGAAACGGCATCCTGGCTTGATGCCGTCTCAACCCCTCCTCCCGGATACCAATTGTTTACCATGGACAAAATAACAGATGAAGAACGTGTTCGCATCAATACCGATATTGCAGCAGGTGATATCCCTGAAAATCTCTCGCCCTTTGCTGAAGAGGAGTATCTTGTCCCTGAAATAAGCGTCGGACTCCGCTCCGGAGGTGACATTGTTGCATGGATGACCTTAATTCGTGCACCGTTGGTCGCTGATGCACTTTGCTACCGCACTCTTTTTGTTCATCCAAAACTGCGTACAGCAAAAGGATTCGGCCCACTGGTTGCCGCCACCGCCGGGAAACTCCACGCCGCAAGTCCAATTCGCAAAGAGCGGCCAAAAGGCATCTTCGCGACATCATTCAATTCGATCAAGCAGCTTAATTTTGCTCGAAAAAGGCTGAATCCTCATTGTTTTGAAATCTATGAGTCCCGAAAAGCACAATGTAATTTACAACCATAAAAGAAGAGTAATAGCCAGAAAAAATTGAGTATTAATAAACAATTCATTCTACGCCATGAAATCCTGGTCACGCTATAATACCCTGTTTCACTCAAAAAATTACGGTTACTTCCTTTACAATGCATTTTCAAATATTCTGCTTGAATTGGATGAACCTCATTTCAGGCTACTCGAACAGCTTCGTGAGAACCCGCAACAGCTTTTGAGCATTTCGGATCCAGACTTTATACTGCTTCTGGAGGAGCAATTTGTGTTTTCAGATAAACAGATTGAGCAAAAAAAAATATTGCTCAATCGTTATCAGCGTAACGCAAAGTGTTTCAATGCCACAACACTTTCTCTCACGATCTGCCCGACGCTTGCATGCAACTTTGGATGCGGCTACTGCTTTGAGCACTCTCAAAATAGCGCTACGGTCATGAGTCCGAAAACCATTGACCAACTGATGACGGTTATCAAGCGGTTTAAAGAGATAAAAAAACTTTCCGTAACATGGTACGGGGGAGAGCCAACGCTGGCGTTCGAAACCATAAAAACCCTTACTGAAAGCTTTTCCAAACTCGACATGCTCTTTTCCGATGCAGGTATGGTGACCAACGGCTACCTGCTTGACAAGGAAAAAATCAGCCAATTAAATGACCTTAAAATCGATTCGGTCCAAATCACCCTGGACGGCCTTGAAGCGACACATAACAAACGCAGAATGCTGAAAAACGGAGGGGCTACGTTCCGTACGATTATCGACAATGTCGAAGCGCTGATGAACTCATCATATAAGGGAAAATGCAACATCCGGGTAAACATCGACAAAACAAACCAGCACGAATACCACTCTCTGCGTACTGAACTCCTTGATCGCTTCAAGGGCAAAAAACTTATGGTTGACCCTGGTCACATCAATACGGTACAAAACCATGTGGATGACTACCAATGCGTCTTGTGCAATACAGAATGGGCAGATTTCATTATCGCAGATTACCAAAACAATGGGGTTATGCCCCGCAATGGATTTTTTCCAGAAGCAAACCCGTTTAATATCTGTATGGCTAACAGTTATACAGGATTTGTGATCGGACCGGAAGGTGAGCTCTATAAATGCTGGAAAGATGTGGGGAAAAAAGGAATGACCATAGGGAATATTCACAATGAAGAACCCATCGACAATCCGGATCTGGTTGCGTTGTACAGCATTGGAACAGACCCCTTCAACGATGATACCTGCCTGGAATGCTCTATGATGCCAATCTGCAGCGGCGGGTGCGTTAACACGCGATTACGGGTTCAGCAATTCGGCGAAAAAGATGAGAACTTCTGTTCGCTGTACAAAGAGCGTCTCGTTACCTATCTCGAGGCCTACTACGACAGTTACCGAACCAGGGAAATTTTGAGCCTGATGGGGACTTCTGCCAAACCACTAACATCAAAAGGCTATCGCATGGTGCAACCTGCAAAAAAGGAAACTACTCCTGGAATCCGAAAATAAATTCGAAAACCCGGGAACATAACAGAACTAATGACCCATTTGTTAAAGCCATAAACCTTACCCTTTACTCTACTATCCAATCGGGATAAGGTTATCAGCAGCTTGAAACGGATCCTACACGCAAAATCCGCTCGCCAGTGACAGGGTTGCAGTGCTGATGGAAATAAGCCGCTGCCTTATGAGCAGAAAAACTCATTCGAGAAACTCTGGCAATACGTAACCTTTTGCTGCATAATAATCTGTGTCGACTGGCGATGACAAAAATCGGCTTAACCGGATACGGTATCTCTATCCTGAAAAAGATCAACATAACCGGAACAATAGCTTAACACTGATGCCGTGGCACGATTTATGAGTACCACGGCACAATTGAGTAACAGGTTGGGGATAGCCTCAAGTTGAGTTTGCGCCTTTACCAACGCCCGCTCATTTTGATCATGAATTTACTTTAGATTATAGCAGAGTGTTGCCCCTGTTTTGTCACTGCACTCTTTTGCCCCAGCTTCTCCTTTTCCCCCTCCAGCCACGTTATCCAAGGCTTCATCGGACAGCTCTGTGCTCTCCGCTTTCGCTTGGTTAATCTCTGCAACGGTAAAGTCAAAACCTGAAGATTCAGCAAGTTGCATACGCTCGTCATCATTGGCGCAAGCCGCCAGCTTGCCGCTCAGTTCCTTACTTTTGATGACTTCCTGAATAAAAGCCTTTGCTTTTTCAAGTGACATGGTTCTCTCCTGTTTTTTTTATAAAACAAACGCACCGACGATACAGCTATCAGTCCCCTCTTGATATTACGCATAATTTTGAGAATAATATCGAATAATTCTTGGTTCTGCTGTTAGTTTTGGTGGATTTTCTGATTATGAACGATCATTTTATCCCGTTCAGACAAGAGCGATTGTCATTGAAAGATCCAGAGCCTTCACACTGTGGGTCAACTCTCCGATGGAAATAAAGTCAACACCGGTTTCAGCAACATCCAGCACATTGTGCATACCAATATTTCCCGAAGCTTCAAGAAGAGGGCTGCTGCCGGAACTTTTGACATAAAGAACCGCCTCTTTCATAAGCTCAGGAGTAAAGTTATCGAGAAGAATAATATCCGGAAGGCAGGCAAGCGCCTCCCTCAATTCGTCCATTGAACGAACCTCGGTTTCAATCTTCACCTCAAGTTTTTGCTCTTCGCGATACAACTGAGCACGCTGAATGGCTTTGGCAATTCCTCCTGAAGCATCAATATGGTTATCCTTGATAAGAATCATGTCGAAGAGGCCAAAACGGTGGTTTTGCCCCCCGCCGATTCTGACTGCCTCCTTGTCGAAATAGCGCAATCCCGGAGCAGTTTTGCGAGTGTCAAGAATTTTTGTGCCCGTATGGCTCACCTTGTCAACATAGGCCCTCGTTCGAGTTGCAATCCCCGACATACGCTGCATAAAATTAAGAACGGTGCGTTCGCCTATAAGCAGAGGAGCAAGCTTGCCGCTCACTTCAAGAATCAGCTCACCGCAATGAAGAAGTTCGCCGTCACAGCAATGCAACACAACCGAAAGCGCAGGATCGCATGCGGCAAAAACCTGCATGGCAACACCAGCCCCGCAGAGGATACCATCCTCCTTCGCCCTGATAACAGCACTGCCATCCTGAAGAGGATCAATGGTGGCAATTGTGGTAATATCGCCTGTATAACGATCTTCCTCAAGAGCGAGCGCAATGGCCCTTGCACGACACCCCTCATAAAAATCGTCATACACCTTGTTCTTCATGATTGCCATGTCTGAATATTTTGAAAAAATATCGTTTCACCGCACCAAAGTAGTGATTTCGCCAATACCCTCCACCATAAAATCACTCCCCGCCACAGCAAAAGAACAACCCTTTTGAGAAAGTGATTGTATGGCTTTTTAGAGAACGAGATAGAGAATTGTTATATTGATGGATAAGCGGTATGGGCAGGTATCGGCCTGCAGAATGATCTCGAAGCACTGCCCGGTTTCGGGTCTTTATTATGACGGGAGCTATGGATATCAACAAGATCAGATTTAAAGCACTATTTCAGGACGTAGTCACACTTCAGGATCTCTGGAAGTTCACTACCGTCAATACCCGTGATGTCGATTTTCTGAAGTTCAGGCAGCGCTCTGAATGGTTACAGTGTACCGGACTGGATGACAAGGATGGTCACGAAATTTACGAAGGGGATCTTTTGGCATGGGATAACATTATCGTTGAAGTTGTTTATGATTCCGGAAGTTTTAAAGTCCTGAATGATGGCAACTCCGATATGCTCCTGTGGTTCTGCCTGCCGGAATGCAAGGTTGTCGGCAACAAATACGAAAAGAAGGTCAAGCCATAAAAGAGAGTCGCGGTACGCTGAAAAAGCATCTATCCGTCGATTTCATTACCTCAAGGTCTCTATGATACACTCCGCCCCCCTATGCGTTCGTCTGGTAAACATGGTTTTCTATGCGCACCATGGGGTACTCAAGGAAGAGCACACCGTCGGAGGAAAATATGAGGTCGATGCGGAGCTCTTTTTCAACTTTTCCGATGCTGCACTCAACGATGACATCACAAAAACCGTCGACTACGGTGCAGTATACAAGAAGATACGGGAAGCGCTGACCCTCAGGAAATACTTTCTCATTGAGGCAGTAGCCTATGAGATCGCCCACGACCTTCTCCAGGAATTTCCCATTCTGGAGAAAGTCTGTATCAGGGTACGCAAACGCAACCCGCCGGTTGACGGTATCTGTGATTATGCCGAAGCTGATTACATCACCTCCCGCCGCTGAAATTATGCCGAGACACAAGGTCTTTATCGGGATAGGATCCAATATCGGAAATCGCCTCCGCCACTTGCAGGAAGCTGTCGACAGGCTTGCTCATCTCGATGAAACATCGGTACGCGCAATATCATCAATCTATATGACCGAACCAGTTGGAGAGAGTGAACAGAACCGCTTCTTTAACGGCGTTCTTCAGCTTGAAACCTCGTTTCAGGCCGAAGAGCTCCGCTGGCAATGCAAAACCATTGAACAGGAACTTGGACGGCCAGACTTCTATCCGCGCTGGAGCCCGAGGGTTATCGACCTCGATATTCTGCTCTATGACGACACGAGCATCCAAACCGAAACACTTTCAATCCCGCACCCCGAACTGCATTGCCGAAAATTCGTTCTTGTCCCTCTGCTCGACATTGCCAACCCCCTGCACCCTGCGATGCAGCAGACCATTCTGCAACTTCTTGAATGCTGCAACGACCGCTCCGTACTGATAAAAATAAAAGAGAGGGTGGAAATAAAAAAGGGAGAGCTTGGCTTAAAGCTCTCCCTTATGTAAAAAAACAGGGATTATCCCATAAAAACCACGAAAAGAGGCTCAGTTGGCAAAGGTGATATTAAGATTCCCTTCAGCAAAATCAGCCCCTTCAGTCTTCCGGCCAACCAGGACATTGGGCAAAATAATGCTTTTGCGGAAGTTGTTGATATCCACAAGCAACTCATCACCCTTGATGTTCACATTAAGCTTCTTCACCTCAACGTTCGGCAGGTAAAGACTCAGGACATATTTCCCGTCAACTTTCTCCAGCATCTGGGTTTTATCGTCAATATAGAGGATATCTGCCGGATTATGTTCACCAAACATCTCCTGACTCAACTGATAGAGCCTGTCGGTATTGATGATCTCTGCCGTAGACTGTTTCACCCTGAAAATCGGCACCGGATAGAAGCAATTTTCAATCACCTTGAGATATTTGCTCTGAATATCGATCAGACTCTGCAGGTAGCTGTCAGATGAGCTTGCAGGAAGAATCTTGTTGACTACAGCGGCATCAAGCTTGTAGCCGAACAGATTGAGGTAGGTCTGGACCCGCAAAGCCTCCTTGATAACCATATTTTCCGGATTAAGGACAACCCTGAAAGTGGTTATGGATTTATCCTGAAGCATGCCATGAAGCTCTTTCATGTGTGAATTCACCTCCGGCATCAGCTTGAAGATATTTTTCTTCGGCATGAACTTGTTCAGGAGCGGAGCAGCAAAACCAATAGCTTTCGCGTGCCACCCACCAATTTTATCGGCATACCATCCGTACGATTCAGGCATTCCAAGCAAACGCATGGTCTCTCCGGTTGGGGCAGCATCAACAACAACCACATCATAATCACCTGACTTGGCTGCTTTCCAGATATAGCGCAGACTGATCATCTCCTCCATACCCGGCATAATGGCAAGTTCTTCAGCAACAACTTCATTGGCGCCATCATGCATTAAAATCGATGAAAAGTAGGAATAGAGCTCAGTCCAGTTCTCCCTGATTTCCGCCAAGACATTCACCTCCATGGCAAAGAGATTCTTTTCAACCTCCACCGGCGTGGAAGAGAGCTCGGTGCTCAACGCGTCGGCAAGACTGTGAGCGACATCGGTACTCATGATCAAAACCCGTTGTCCTCTTCGGGCAATTGCTGTTGCAGATGAAGCGGAAACGGTAGTTTTTCCTACCCCTCCTTTACCCAGGTAAAGAATAATTCTCATGTTGATAATAAAACTATTGAGTGGACTTAATCTTGACTGAACGCTTTTTATCGATGAGTTGCTCCTTCGTTATCAGGGTCATTGCCACGCAGGCTCCTGGCAACAGATGCTTTTTTTTCAGGAGCATCATCATCCGTGGGTGATTCAGAAAAAAGCTTGTCAGCCGGGCGAACATCGTCCGAATCCGACATGATCCTGATTTTTTTTGCAGGACGACTTTCGCCCGCACTCTGCGAATCATCCGTACTCATCATATTTTTCACGATTGAGGGGATCTCCTCGTCAAGAGCTTTGACCGTAATATTTTTGCGCTTCTGGCCAGTATCACCCTGAAGCTCACCCACTCCCAGGACTGATTCACCGGATGCCGCTGAAACCGTATTGTGTTGCGCAACCGGGGAGGGATCGCTGCTGAAACAATCTTCATTGAGCGTCGCCTCATCATTACTGCTTATATGAATGTTCTTTCTTTTGAACATACGATCATCATCTGCATCGCGCGACTTATCCGGCAACAGATCATCATCCGATCCGGCACTATCCACTTTTGGGGAGGGCCGTTGTGCCCTCTTCTTCGATGTCTCGCCAAAACTGGAGGAGAGCCGTAACAGCTTGCCAACCGATCCGATTACCCCATCATTTTTGACTGCCGTTTTAACAATATTGATAACAAAACGTTCGGCCTGCGGGTTATCCGCGATACTGTTAATCAGCTCATTGAGCGCAGTGAGCATTCCGGGAACATGTTGCAGATCATTCTTGACCTGGTCACGAATCTTGAAGGGAGCGTCTCCTATCATCTCCTTGAGAGAACCGGCAATTCTTTTCAATGAAGCCGGATCTGTGGGAAGCATATTCTCAATTCCCTTGATAACATCAGCCGGAGAAAATCCTTCCGGATTATGCTCCCCGCCTTGCCCTCCCCCTGGAACAGCTCCAGACTGCTGCGGAGCCCTTTCATCCGAAGGGTAACCGATCGAGGCCTTATATTGCTCAAGCAGATCCTGACCATAACCAATATGGCTCTCACGCTGTGTGGAATCGGGAGCATTAAAGCGAAGAGAGATGACCTGAGGAACACAAATATTCCTTGATCCCCTCAGAATAAGCAGAGAAACATCGTCAGGAAGATTTTTCCGGTAATCAAGGCCACAACGCTCTTCTATGACCGACTCAATAACCGTATGAAGCCTGATAATCAATTCAGCTTCCCTCAGTTCGACCATATCAAAAATCACATAGACAGGATCCTTCTCCTCACGGCGAACCTTAAAATTAAGCGTCGCAAAATCATGATCCTTGTTCCGACTGTTTACAGAGACGGAGCCAAGATTAAACCGGTCAAGATAGTCTTTACTGGAACCCCTTGCCCAGAAGTAAACAGCCTTGTCGGTATAGATCAGATAATCCTGAAAGGCAATATTACCAACGCGCTCCTGGTGTGATTCATAAAAAACCCCCTCAAAAAATGCAATCGGATTCTCACCGGCACTCATGAGCCCTTTCTGAAAAAACTCAGTCACATCACTCTGTTCGGTCTGCGCCGAAACATACAACGATAAATTAGCCATTACCCATACCTGTTCACTTGATACTGATTAGCACGCTGAATGTAAATCTATGAAAATTTTACAATAAACAGAAATCACCCCGTCAACACCACAATGGCCGCCTTTTTGAAAACAAAAAAAGGCAGTGAAAGATTTAACCTTTTCACTGCCTGAGCGAGGAGCATAACTCCGGGTATGCTTACTCTGCGAACTTTGATTCAACAGCTTTTGAAGGAACGGCATAACCTGAAACCTCAGGTGAAGAGCCACGAAGGCTTGTGCCTCCGCCCATGCTGCCATAAGCATTCCTGTTGATTCTCATGGTGCCTTTGCCCAAAGAATCAAACAACATGCCTACAGTCTCCCAATGCCCCTCAACCATCACTTCAAAAATGCGTCCAGCTGCTGCCAGGATATCGGTAAAAACGCCACCACCACTCATAACTCCTCCTTGGAATTTAATTGTTGGAAAATAATCAGAAACGTAAAATCAGAATTCTTGATTCAATTTATGGTAATAAACAAAAAAACACAAAAAATTTCTCACGACGGCGTCACCGCCAAAAAAAAACTCTTATTTCCTTATCGGGCCTTTCTGAAAAGAACCAGCAAAATTCTTGACCACTTCGGAAGCAGATACCCCTGCATCACCAACTGCCGTCGCAGCATTTCCGGTTGCATTTTCAACGGTTTCAACAGCGCTGACATACAATTCACTGGCAGTTCTGGATGCATCCTTTACGGTAATGGCAACCCTGTCAATGGTCTCACCAACAACACCACCGGTACTGCCAAGCAGATTGCCAATGCCTGAAGCATCGATAACAGCACCCACCGTACCCGTTACCGTATCAAAAATATTACCGGCAAGGTTCAGGCTACCCACAACAGCGCTCTGGCCAGTTAAAAGCACACTCTCAGCAAGGAACGTAAGGCGATCGGTAAACTCAAGTTCCTTAAAATCTTTACGTAGTTTCTGATAAGATTCCGACATATCACTCTCCATGGAAATGAGGCAGCAAGAATGGTGCCCCGGTTATGATTATGAACTGATAAAATTACTCTACCGAAACTTAAACATAAATATCGATCTAAACAAATACTCTTCAACGGGATGATTATCCTCTATCATAAGCTTTTTGTTCTTTTTGCTGCTGGCTATGCTCCTGATGATTGAGGTCAAAGGGAATGTGCAGCCATTTATCCTTGAAAACAGCATCGCCCGGTTCAAGTCCGGTCAGGCTGATCGGAAGCGTAATGATCTTGCGCTGATTACCGATCTGTACAAACAACTCATCACCGGTTACCCAAACATCAATATCGACAGGATTGGCAAACATGAGCTTCAACTGTACTTCGTAGACATCGCCATTACGAACAAACTTTATCGGCGGCTCGTCATACATCATGTCGGATGGATCAGTGTCGCCGTACATATCCTTGGCGAACATCTCAAGTGACGCAAGACCGACAATCTCTTTTTCATACATCCTCAGCTTTTTAACCGGAAGGGGAGAAAATCCCTCTTCAATCTCTCCAAGGTACTTCTGCTGAATAGCTTTCCAATTCTCCAGATATCCGCTGTCCTCTTTTGTATCAAGCAGCTTGTTGACCAGCACCATATCGACCTTGAAGCCATACAGGTTCAGGTAGGTCAAGGCACGCATGGTCTCCTTGATCGACATTTTTTCCGCATTCATCACCAGGCGTACCGTCGATTTCTGATTATTCGTAAGAATTTCTCGGATATCTTCAAGCTCATCAAATACCTGATCAACCGACTCAACAGCATCAGCCGGAGGAATAAAAAATGCAATTTTATCGGACATTCTTGAAAGCGGCTTGCTCAGCGGCTTGATAAGGTATTTGTTGACATTTTTGATCGCCTTCATACCCCAGGCAAGGGTATCCGGAAGGGAGAGAAGCCTAAGGGTTTCACCAGTCGGGGCCGTATCGAGCACCAGAACATCATAGAGTCCGGAAGCTTTATAACGCTTTACCCTCAAAAGGGAGAAAAGCTCTTCCATACCAGGCAGGATGGTCATTTCATCGGCCATGACCCCCGAAATACCCTGAGCCATAAAAACCTTCGTATAGTACTTCTGCACCGCATGCCAGTTCTGCTTCAGGTCCACATAGGGATTAACCTCAATGGCATCAAGATTCTCCTTGATTTTGGTCGGTTCGGCACCAAGAGGCAGGTTGAACGAATCCGAAAGACTATGTGCGGGATCGGTAGAAAGAACAAGTGTACGGTAACCAAGCTGCGACAAGCGTACTGCCGTAGCCGCAGAGACACTGGTTTTACCTACTCCGCCTTTACCTGTAAAAGTTAAAATACGCATGAACCGGACATTGGATTTAGGAACGCTGAGGGAAAAATCAGAAATCAGAAAAAGCCAAAGATATCACTCTGAGCTGACACTACAAAAGATTCAACATACACACTTCAGCCAAGCTTAAAAATTTTTAATATTTTTTATATAGAGCCAACGGCTTGCAAATGAATGTTCTGCTCACTTAATTAACCTCTCTGAGTACAAACCATCACCTATCCCTGGATGAGCCCCGTTATGCTCGAAACCAACTCCATCGTCGATATCCGGGCCACTGTCGTCCAGACCCGCCGAATCAGCAGCAGTGTCAGCATCATCACGCTTCATTGCCCGGCAATTGCCGCTGCAGCCAAGCCCGGAAACTTTGTGAACATCAAGGTCAGCGACACGACGCTGCCACTGCTCAGAAGACCATTTTCGATACACAACAGAGAGGGAGAGCATATCGACATCATGGCCAAATCAATCGGGCCCGGCACCTCGCTTTTATGCAATACCGAAAAAGGTTCAACAGTGATGGTACTCGGCCCGCTTGGAACCAGTTTCGACACAACAAGCAAGGAGTTCAACACCGCGATTCTGGTTTCCGGAGGGATCGGCACAGCCCCAATGCTTTTTCTTGAAAAAACAGTTGCCGCGAAAGGCAAAAAGGTAATCAACCTGATTGGAGGCCGGACAAACGAGGAGCTGCTCGCAGGGAGTCTTTCAAACTGCCGCTTCGCAACCGATGACGGGTCCTCAGGATTCAGGGGCACTGTGGTAGAGCTGCTCGAAAACGAACTGCCCGGTTTTGAAAAAAAAGAGAGTCTCAAAGTTTTTGCGTGCGGCCCAAATCCAATGCTGAAAGCGGTTGCCGGGTTCTGTCGTGAACACCGGTTGGCCTGCGACGTCTCACTTGAATCGGTAATGGGCTGCGGAATAGGAATCTGCTACGGCTGCAGCGTCGAAGTCAAAAGTCCGGATGGAGGGCTACGTACCATACTGCTCTGCCGGGAAGGCCCTGTCATTGATGCCGAGCTGCTTGCAGTATAAAAAGGATAATCCTATCTTTACAACATGGAGGCAGGGTATTCCCGAACGCTTTTTTCAACGAACCATCCAAATACCATGGCAAGAGGACTTAATAAGGTAATGCTGATCGGAAGACTCGGTGGTGAACCAGAGAGCCGACTGGCTGGATCGACAACCGTAGCAAACTTCACGCTTGCAACAAGCGAGAAGTTCAAAAACCAGCAGGGCGAACTCCAGGAAAAAACCGAGTGGCACAGAATCGTCGCATGGGGACGACTGGCGGAGATCTGCAAAGAGTATCTGCATAAAGGATCTCAAATCTATGTTGAAGGAAAACTGCAAACCCGAAGCTGGGAAAAAGAGGGCGTCAAGCAATACACCACAGAGATTGTGATCAGCGACATGCAGATGCTTGATGGCAAGCCCTCAGGACAGAACTATGAAAGCAGCCAGCAGGGTTACGAGCGCCATCAAAGTACGCCCGAGCATCAATTACCACCAGCTCCGCCTTCTGGAGCACTGCTTGAAAATGAAAAGGACGATCTGCCCTTCTGAAACGAACCTGCTTTCCCGGTCATTACGGACGGAAAAAGAGTGGAAAGAGAGAGGAGCAGGGGTCAGGCAGGAGTAGGACTAACATATCGGGTGCACTCCTGTGCGCCCTTTAATATTTTATATCAACAATGGATGCACTGAAAAAAAATATTCTTGCCGGAACCATTGCGCCGGTTTATCTCTTTCACGGCCCCGAAAGCTACCTCAAGGAAGAGCTTGCTGGCATGATCAAAACAGCGATTTTTTCGTCAGAAAGCGATGCGGCCTGCAACACCGCCATCCTCTACGGCCCCGACCTCACACCGGGAGAGCTGGTATCAAAAGCCTCTGAATATCCGATGTTCACCCCGAAGCAACTGATCATTGTCCGGCAATTTGAAAAAATCAAAAAGCCGGCAACAAAAGAGCTGCAAAAACAGCACGAAGAAAAATTCAGTCGCTACATCCAGAGTCCGGCAGAGTTTACCGTCCTGCTGCTCGATGCCGACCAGATCGATAAAAAAGAGGTTGAAAAACCGCCCTTCAGCACCCTGAAAAAATACCGCTATGACTTCCCTGCCATCAAGACTCCGGAGCTTTTCGCTTCTGGCAGGGCTAAAGCTTCCGGATGGAGCTTTGAGCCTGATGCCCTCAAAGCCTTTACCGCCTATATCGAACCCTCGGCGCGGGAAATATGCCATGAAATTGAAAAAATCATCCTGTACGCATCTGCCAGGGGGAGTCAAAAAAGCATCACGGCAGCCGACGTTCTCGATTGCGTCGGCATATCGCGCAGCTACAACGTCTTTGAACTCGAAAAAGCCCTTGCTGAACGGAGTCTGAGACTCTGCAGCGGCATATCGCTCATGATCATGGAGCAGGAGGGACAAAAAGAGGGGCTCGGCAACATCGTTCGCTTCCTTGCCACTTTTTACATTCGACTCTGGAAGCTCTCCCTGCCCGAGGTCAGGCAACTTCCCCAGGCAGAAATCGCAAAAATACTCGGCATGTACGGCAAGCAAGAGTACTTTGTTAAAAACTACCTCACCTACACCCGCTCATTTTCACTGCAGGACGCTGAGCGCGCCATAACCGCCCTTAAAGAGACGGATGCCGCACTCAAAGGGCTGATTCCCTACCCGGACGAAAAATATCTGCTCCTGCGACTCATGCAGAAACTTCTGGGATAAATGAGCCCGTCATTCACAGCCATCCTTCACGCCGGTACCAGGCGATCGTTTTTGCAACCCCCTCTTCAAGAGTTGTTCCAGCCCTGAAACCAAGATCAATCTCAGCCTGCTCGGACGAGCAGACCCAATAATCCTGCACCAGTTCATTGGCCTTGTCACGATTGATAAGAGAAGCCGATCCGCATAACGAAGCTGCCGCACCAAAGAGGGTACCAGCAAAAAAGACAAGAGGCTTCGAAAGCGAAAGTTTATGGATTTTTGTAAAACCAAGCATCGGCTGCACAGCAGCAATCAGCTCATCCCATGACCATGACCGGTTCGAAGTAATATAATAAATGCGTCCGACAGCCCGCTCCGAGCGAGCCGCCATTATCAGGCCACGAACAAGATCGTCGACATAGATCATACTGAAACGCTGCCTTGCTGCACTGCCCGCCGATATCAGCACCCCTTTGGAAAACATTTGAAAAACCTGCAAAACATCCCTGTCGCCAGGCCCGTAAACCGCAGGAGGACGCACAATGGTAACCGGAATACCACCAGAACGCTCCATGCAGAGCCTTTCCGCCCGCAACTTGCTCCGCCCGTATGCACTCACCGGTGCCGGGATGTCGACCTCCCTGACCCCATGCACACCTTCCTGAGCAGGGCCGCCAGCCGTCAGTGACGAGACAAACAGAAAACGCTTCAACCCTGGGTTATGCTCCCTTGCTGCCGCAAGAAGATTCTGCACCGGCAACACATTGCCTGCATCATAGCCCACCTCGTCCAAAGCTTTTGTTACCCCCGCCAGGTGCACAATCCGGTCAACACCCAGCACCGCTCGGCCAAGAGCCTCCGTATCGCTAAAACTGCCCCGAACAACCTCCACCCCTTTCAGCAAATCCCCGCCATTACTCTCAGGACGAAGAAAAACCCTTACCCTCTCACCCTCCCCTGCAAGATAGTGCAACAATCGCGCTCCAATAAAACCGGTCGAACCGGTCACCAATATTGTTTCACTCATCCCTTATAACTCCATTTATTTCGGCCACTCACGTTACAGCTGCACCGACATGCATTTCCCCTGCCACAAAAAAACCAGACGCTGTTTTAACAAAAAACGAAAATTTTTGATACATTTCGCTTACGGAGCGCAGTGCGCTTACTTTGAGAATCGGTCACCGCAAAAGAAAACAAAACGAGACGACCGTAAATACAAGAAATTCCAGCTTTTTTTTGTTACCGCTGAAATAAATTTGCATCACTGTGGAGAAAACCAAAGACTTATTTAAAAAGTGCATTGAATATACCATTGCAGACGAAGTAAAGGCGCAGGGCATCTATCCTTTTTTTCATCCAATAGACGAAAACGAAGGTCCGATCGTCTCCTTTGGCGGACGCAAGCTGGTCATGGCCGGTTCGAACAACTATCTCGGCCTTACCGCCGACCCAAGGGTGAAAGCCGCCTCGATCAACGCCATCAACAAATACGGCACCAGTTGCAGCGGATCGCGCTACATGACCGGCACGGTGAACCTGCACGTCGAACTGGAAGAGAAGCTTGCCGACTTTTTTGAAAAAGAGCGCTGTCTGCTCTTCAGCACTGGCTACCAGACCGGCCAGGGGATTATCCCGACACTGGTCCAGCGCGGCGAATACATTGTCTCCGACCGCGACAACCATGCAAGCCTTGTTGCCGCCACCGTCATGGCGTTGGGTGCAGGCGCAAACCTGGCCCGCTATAACCACAACAACATGGAAGACCTGGAGCGCGTCCTTCAGAGCATACCAGAATCTGCAGGCCGTCTCATCGTCTCCGATGGAGTATTCTCGGTCTCCGGAGAGATCGTAGACCTTCCAATTCTGGTGAAACTGGCAAAAAAATATAACGCCCGCATTCTCATTGACGACGCTCATGCCGTTGGAGTAATCGGCAAGAACGGCCGGGGCACACCCTCAGAGTTCGGTCTTGTCAAAGAAGTTGACCTCATCATGGGCACCTTCTCGAAAACCTTCGGCTCACTTGGAGGTTACGTTACAGGCGACCGCAGCGTCATCAACTACATCAAGCACAATGCGCCCGCCCTTATTTTCAGCGCATCGCCCACACCGGCAAGTGTGGCCGCTGTTCTGGCAACACTCGAGATCATCCGCACCGAACCGGAACTCATGGAACGGCTCATTGCCAACACCGATTACGTTCGCCAGGCACTGCTCAAAGCCGGCTTTACCCTTATGCCATCCCGCACAGCCATTGTTACCGTGCTAATCAGCGACCAGATCAAAACCCTTCTCTTCTGGAAAAAGCTGTTCGATGCCGGAGTATACGTCAACGCCTTTATCCGGCCCGGCGTCATGCCCGGACACGAAGCGCTGCGCACCAGCTTCATGGCAACCCACCAGCGTATCCATCTCGACAAAGTCATCACCGAATTCTGCACCATAGGCAAAGAACTTGGCGTCATCTCATAAACATCCTCTCCTCATTCGCACGCCCCGGCAACCACCGGGTCGTGTTTTTTTCCCTGATTCATAACACTCCATCTTTTGCTTCAAGAATTGAATCTTTCTCTAATTTTTTTTATAGATTACCGGTTGACAGATGGTGTATATTCCTGTTCCGGATGCTGACAGACGATGTAGTTGTTTTATCGGAGGCGAGTACGATAGAAAAAAGAGTTTTCCTGTTTCTTTATTTGTCCGTATCAATTGCAACCAAACCACATACCATCATGAAAACAAAAAAGGTACAAGCATCTCGCTTTGTGCGTTTTGTTGTTTCGTCGTTTTGCCTCACGGCATCACTGATCCCTCTCACCTCTTACGGAGCCGATACCGGTACAGTAAAAGGCAGAATTATCGACAAGGCAGACGGAGAGGGAGTTTATGGTGCGTCAGTCACGGTTGCCGGTACCACCATCGGCACAGCGACCGACATGAACGGGAACTTTACCCTCCAGAACGTCCCCGCAAAACAGCAAAAAGTCTCTATCTCTATCGTAGGCTACGCCCCGGCAAGCCAGATTGTCACTGTCGGCACAGGCCAGACCGCAGTGGTTGACGTCAAGCTTGGCCAGACCACCATCATGGCCTCCGAGGTCGTGGTCGGTGCATCGCTCTTCAAGCAGGACCGACTTGAAGTGCCTGTGACCGTCAACGTAGTCTCACAGGAAAAAATCAAGCAGGATTCAAACCCGACACTCGACAAAGTGATTGAGGATGTTCCTGGAGTCGTTGTTACTCGCGCAGGTGGCCAGACCACTTCTACCGTCCAGATCCGCGGTTCCAACACCTACTCGGGCGGCGCTATCGGCACCCGCGTGCAGGGCTACTATGACGGCTTCCCGCTCAACGCACCGGAATCCGGAGAGATCGCGTGGCCGGCAGTCAACATGAATGCTGCAGACAAGGTTGAGATCCTGAAAGGAGCTGCTGCAACACTCTATGGTTCAGGTGCCATGGGTGGCGTCATCAACGTCTTCGGTCACCTTCCCAACAAGTTCGAAGTAAAGGCCGGTGCAAGCGGCGGCTTCTACGATGCAACCCCATCAAGCGACGTAAGCGTTTATCGCGACGGCTATACCCCCTGGTTCTGGAACAGCTATGTCGGCATTGGCGACAAGAGCGGCAAATTAAACTACAGCCTGCTCTATACACACAGCAACGACGATGGCTACCGCCAGAACGCCCAGACCCGTCTCAATGATATCAAGCTGAAGGCACGTTATGATATCGATGCCAAACAGTACCTCCAGGTGAGCAGCTTCTATAATAAAACCAACGGCGGATACGCTTATTCAATGCCGTACGAAGCAACGGTTTTTCCCACAACGTTTACTCCATACCCAAATCAGGCCTATGATGTCTTCGTGAAAGCAAGGGTTTTTCAGGATGTTAACACGTTTGCGAATTATATGATTGCTCACCCGGGAGCATCGCTTTCTGTAGGCGGAAGAACATCGACAATTCCAGCATCTTTCCCGTACTTTGTCGCCTATCCTCCTCCTGGAGGAACGTATACCGCAGCGCAATATGCAGCGCTCATCAACACAATGGCACAAGGTGCTCTTACGAACTTCACGAAATATGATGTCTATGGCGATGATACCATAGAGCGCCGCAACGGTCTGGCTGGTCTTAACTATGTGAACTTGCTGAGCGACAACCTCAGCATTGATACGCGCCTCTACTACACCTACAATGCAACAAGAATTGAGTACAACACGACCGGAATCAATCAAACGTATGCGACAGGAAGGGTCAGAACCCCCGGAGAGTTCAATGAAACCATCTCTGACCGTTATGGTGCTGGAACAAAAATTGACTGGCGGATAAACGACAGCAACCGTATTCTGATTGGTCTCGACGGCAATATTACGGATTTGCAGACAAGTCAGATCTCGGCAGAAATTCCTGTTAAAAACACCCTGAAGCCTGTCCAGGAAAAAAATGCAGCCGCGTTTGTACAGGATGAATTGAAACTGACCGACAAACTGACCTCACTGCTCTCGCTCCGCTATGACTGGAGTGGCATTGATGCCACCAGAGCTGAGACCTCTTCGGGAGTATTTGTGGATCTGCAGAACAGGACAGTCGATGCAATAAGCCCTCGTGTTGCCCTCAACTTCAAGGCAATGGATGACATGTCCCTGCGCGCTTCATGGGGAAAAAGCTTCCGTGCCCCAACACTTTATGAGCGTTTCATCCGTGATGGCGGCATGTTCGTCGGAACACCAAACCCCTCACTCGACAAGGAGACCCTGACAGCCTATGAAGTCGGCATGTTCAAACAGTTCAGTGACAAGGTCTCATTGGACGTAGCGAGCTTCCTGAGCGACTACGACAATCTGATTGAGTCCGTGATCAACCTTGATCAGACCTTTCAGTACAAAAACATCACAAAAGCACGGATCTGGGGTATTGAAACCAGTCTGAACGTCAGACCCACCAGCAACTTGACACTGAACGCAGCATACACCTACATGAATGCCAAAAACCGTTCCTATGTGCCAGGCGTGAACACCAACACCGATCTCAACCCTGATCCAACCTGGCTGGCCTACAGACCGGAACATACCGTCTCTGCGGGTGCTACCCTGAAAGCAAGCGACAAGCTCACGCTGAACCTTAATGGTCGCTATGTAAGCACTTACAAGTCTGTAAGTTCCTATCCGAACAGTACAAGATACAACTACCCCGGCGGCTTCATCGTCATCAACACCGGGCTGAAGTATCACATTGCTGAAGGCGCTTCCCTGAGCCTGCTGTGCCGCAACATCGGCAACGTGCAGTATGAAGAGGCAGAGTGGTTCCGTGCTCCTGGCCGCAGCTACGTTGCGGGAGTGGATTTCACCTTCTGAGTAAAACCATTCAGCTCTCAGCCATCAAGACCCGAGCCAGCCCCTTCAAAACGAGGGGCTGGCTCTTTTTTTAATCGTTAGTTTACATCAAGGGATTTTATTACATTTTGCAATCCTGTTAAAACCACATCAAACGCACATCTTTTTGTAATTCTATGCACGATAAAATCAGAATTGCCGCTATTGTCGGGATGGAGCAATGCAACCAGCGGGTATGGCGCGAGGTAACCTCCAAAATCGCCGCACACGCCGAATTGACCCAATGGACCGATCAGGATCTTGAGCATCAGAACCCTGAGGCAGCCGAAGCAATCCGCAACGCCGACTGTATTTTTACCACACTGATCCAGTTCAAAATACAGGCAGACTGGCTGCACGAACAGGTTGCACTCTCGAAAGCAAAGGTCGTTTTTGCCTACGAGTCGATGCCTGAAGTGATGCAACTGACGAAAATCGGAAATTATGTCGTTTCCGGAGATGGCAGCGGAATGCCCGATATTGTCAAGAAAGTTGCGAAGATGCTGGTGAAGGGACGTGACGAAGATGCGCTCTACGGCTACATGAAGCTGCTGAAAATCATGCGCACCATGCTGCCGCTGATTCCCAAAAAGGCAAAAGATTTCAAGAACTGGATGCAGGTCTACACCTACTGGATGAATCCTACCACGGAGAACCTCGCATCGATGTTCAACTACATCATCGCCGAATACTTCGAGGTTGATGTCAAGGTTGAGAAGGTGCTGGAGGTACCAACCATGGGCTTCTACCATCCTGATGCGCCGGAATACCAGAAAGATCTGCACCATTACGAAAAATGGCTGCACAAGCGCAATAAAAATTCGGCAAAACAGCGCAACATCGGCATGTTGTTTTTCCGCAAGCACCTGTTGCAGGAAAAGGAGTATATCGACAATACCATTCGTGCCATCGAAGCCAAGGGGCTCAATCCCCTGCCGGTCTTTGTGATGGGTGTTGAAGGGCACGTTGCCGCCAGAGAGTGGTTTACGCATAACAACATCGACATGCTTGTCAACATGATGGGCTTCGGCTTTGTGGGCGGCCCTGCAGGCGCCACCACACCGGGTGCATCATCAGCGGCACGCGACGAGATTCTGGGAAAAATCAATGCACCCTACGTGGTTTCCCAGCCGCTCTTTATACAGGATTTTGCCTCATGGAAATCTCAGGGGGTTATACCTCTCCAGTCGGCAATGACCTACTCGCTGCCTGAAATGGATGGCGCCGTCTGCCCGGTTGTGCTCGGAGCCATCAAGGATGGACGCCTCCAGACCGTTCCGGACCGTCTTGAAAGGCTTGCCGGTTTAGCCAAAAAGTTTTCAGAGCTGCGCCAGATTCCAAATTACGATAAAAAGGTCGCACTGGTTGTCTACGACTATCCTCCGGGCATGGGTAAAAAGGCGAGTGCCGCCCTGCTCGATGTCCCAAAAAGTATCTACAACATCCTCCAGTCGCTTCGCAATGAAGGATACGACATCGGTGAGTTGCCGGAATCACCCGAAGCGCTGCTTGCCATGCTCGACAAGGCGACCGACTACGAAATTCAGGCGCATGAGCAGGGGTGCTTTTCCATCGACCGCGAAACATACAACACCCTCACAAGCTCGAGGGAGCGCGAACGCATTGAAGGACGCTGGAGCGGATTCCCTGGAGAGATTGCCCCCATCAAGCCTGACCGGCTCTTTATTGGCGGCGTAACGCTCGGCAATGTCTTTATTGGTGTTCAGCCGCGCCTTGGCATACAGGGTGACCCCATGCGCCTCCTCTTCGACAAGGAGAACACACCGCACCACCAGTATATTGCCTTCTACCGCTGGATCAGCCGCACCTTCGGAGCACATGCTCTGGTACATATCGGCATGCACGGTACGGCGGAGTGGATGCCCGGCCTGCAACTCGGCGTCACCGGCGACTGCTGGTCGGACGCGCTGCTCGGCGAGGTTCCCCACTTCTACATCTACCCGATCAATAACCCGAGCGAGGCCAATATTGCCAAGCGTCGCGGCCACGCCACCATGATTTCGCACAACATCCCGCCGCTTGCACGGGCCGGCCTCTACAAGGAGCTTCCGGCATTCAAGGAGATGCTGAACGATTACCGCGAACGCGGGCTTGAAAAGATGGTGGATGTTGAAACCGAAGAGGTCATTATCAACAAGGCGCAACAGCTTAACCTGACCGATGACTGCCCCCGCGTTGAAGGTGAACCCTTCCCGGACTATATCAGCCGTCTCTATACCTACATGATGGAGCTGGAGGGGCGCCTCATTTCAAACTCATTGCACGTCTTCGGCGAAACACCAAGGCTCGATACCCAGGTCACCACCATTACAGAATACCTCAAGGTTCGTGGCAATGAAAAATCGCTGCCATCGCTCATCATGCAGGCGATCGGCGAAGATGAAAACTTTGGTGATTATGCGACACTGGCCACCCGCGCCCGCAAGGGAGAGCCGCAGGCGCTGAAAGCACGTGAAACCGTCGACGGACATACCAGGGAGTTTATCGAAAAGAGCATTTTCGGCCAGACCAATCCGGCAACCGTTTTCAGCACCATAACCGGAGGCGGAAAGGCGACGAGGGAGATGGCAGAGGCCATCAATGCCGCCCTGCAGGATGGCGTTGCCCTGAAACGCGCACTCGAAGACAACCGCAACGAAATGAAGGGTTTCCTTCGTGCCCTTTGCGGCGAGTACATTCCTTCGGGCTCAGGCGGTGACTTGGTGCGTGACGGCGCAGGCATTCTGCCGACAGGCCGCAACATCCATGCCATTGACCCATGGCGCATTCCTTCGGAACTCGCCTTCAAACGAGGCAAACAGATTGCCGACAGCATCCTCAATCGTCACACTGAAGAGAACAACGGCGAGTATCCTGAAACTATTGCCCAGGTGCTCTGGGGACTCGATACCATCAAGAGCAAAGGCGAAGCCGTGGCAGTCATCATTCACCTCATGGGCGCTGAACCCGCCTACGATGCTCAGGGGAAAATCAGCCACTACCGTCTTGTTCCGCTCGAAAAGCTTGGGCGACCAAGAATCGACGTCCTGATTCAGATCAGCTCGATCTTCCGCGACACCTTTGGAGTGCTTGTTGATCATCTCGACAAATTGGTCAAGGATGCTGCGAAAGCCATTGAGCCGCACGAAATGAACCATATCAAAAAGCATGTTGACGCCGCACTGAAAGAGGGCAAGGATTTCGAGAGCGCCACCTCGCGCCTCTTTACCCAGGCCCCCGGAGCCTATGGCTCGCAAGTCGAAGAGCTGGTAGAAGATTCAGCATGGGAGTCGGAAGATGATCTCGACAACATGTTCATCAAGCGCACCGGTTTTGCCTATGGAGGAAACCGCTACGGCGACCAGCAGACCGATATCCTCAAAGGACTTCTCAGCACCGTTGACCGCGTCGTACAGCAGGTCGACTCGGCTGAATTCGGCATTACCGATATCGACCGTTACTTCTCCTCATCGGGAGCGCTTCAACTCTCCGCACGCCGTCGCAATCCAAAAGGCGACAATGTCAAACTGAACTACGTCGAGACCTTTACGGCCGACGTCAAGATTGACGACGCCGACAAGGCGCTGAAGGTGGAGTTCCGCAGCAAACTGCTCAACCCGAAATGGTTCGAAACCATGCTCGACCAGGGACACAGTGGAGCCGCCGAAATCAGCAACCGCTTTACCTACATGCTTGGTTGGGACGCCGTCACCAAAGGCGTTGACGATTGGGTCTACAAGGAGGCGGCTGAAACCTACGCCATGGATCCCAAGATGCGCGAACGACTCATGAAGGTGAACCCGAAAGCATTCAAAAACATTGTCGGTCGCATGCTTGAGGCCAGTGGACGCGGAATGTGGAGCGCCGACCCCGACATGATTGAAAAGCTGCAGGAGATTTACTCCGACCTCGAAGACCGCCTTGAAGGCATAGAAATTTAAGATGCTCTGATATTGTAACCGAAGTCAACCACGAAAACGCCAAAACTTACACCATGAGCAGCTCCTCATTCAATGCTGAAGAACACAAGAAAATGCTCCGCTCCTACTTCAATGGCCAGGGCTTTCAGCGATGGGCATCGATATACGGAGACGACAAACTCTCTTCCGTGCGCAATACGGTGCGTCAGGGCCATGCCGTCATGATGGACAAGGCATTCGACTGGGTACAGCAGCTCGGACTGCCGAAAGGGGCCCGTGTGCTTGATGCCGGATGCGGAACAGGACTCTTCAGCATCCGGCTTGCCAAAGCGGGCTACAAGGTCACGGCAGTCGATATCGCCTCGCAAATGGTCGACAAGGCCAGAACTGAAGCAGTCAAAGTGGGAGTAGAGAACAACATCACCTTCGAAGTCAACACCATCGAATCGGTAAGGGGAACCTATGATGCCGTCGTCTGCTTTGACGTTCTTATCCACTATCCCGCAGAAGGATTTGCCCAGGCCTTCCGCAATCTCGGCAGCCTGACAAAGGGTTCGGTTATCTTTACCTACGCCCCCTACAACAAGATTCTTGCATTTCAGCACTGGCTTGGCGGCTATTTCCCGAAAAAAGAGCGCCGCACAACCATTCAGATGATCCGCGACGAAGAGATGCAGAAAGCCATGAAAAAGGCGGGGATGCAGGTAAAAAAACGCGAGAAGATCAGTTTCGGTTTTTACCATACCATGCTGATGAACGCATCACACACCTGAGGTATGGTGAACGAATACCCTATGAAAATTGTATAAAATAATTGTAAATTAGTAATCAAGGGATTTTTAAGAGTCTGGCAACAGCGTTGCGGCTGTTTCGTACTGCAATCATTATTTCGTAAAAAACATATCTGGAGGATGGAGACCGATGAAAATACTGATGGTTCAGCCAAATTATCATTCAGGAGGAGCCGAAATTGCCGGTAACTGGACGCCAAGCTGGGTAGCCTATATCGGTGGCGCCCTGAAACAGGCAGGATTCGATCAGATACGATTTGTTGATGCCATGGCAGACTATCTTTCTGACGAGCAGATTGAGGAACTGATCCGCAAGAACAAGCCTGATGTGGTGATGGCAACCAATATCACCCCCTCAATCTTCAAGGCGCAGGATATCATGAAGATTGCCAAAAAGGTGGACCCGAAAATCAGAACCATCATGGGCGGCATTCACTCAACCTTCATGTACCCGCAGGTTCTGAGCGAAGCACCTGAAACCGATTACGTTGTCCGGGGTGAAGGCGAAGAGGTAACCGTTAACCTCATTCGTGAGATCGCCGCAGGAACTGACCGCAAGAACCGGGCAGAGATTACCGGTATCGCCTATCTTGATGACGAGGGCAAGGTGTTCGCAACAGCGGCGCATCCGGTCATTGAGGATCTCGATACCCTCAGCCCCGATTGGAGTCTTTACGACTGGGATAAATATATCTACACCCCTCTCGGCTGCCGTCTTGCCGTACCCAACTTTGCACGAGGCTGTCCGTTTACCTGTACCTTCTGCTCCCAGTGGCAGTTCTGGCGCCGGTACCGTGCCCGCAGCCCGAAAGCCTTCGTTGATGAAATCGAAGTACTGGTGAAAAAGTACAATGTCGGCTTTTTCATTCTTGCCGACGAAGAGCCAACGATCAACAAGCAGAAGTTTGTCTCACTCTGTCAGGAACTCATCGACCGCAAGCTCAACGTCACCTGGGGCATCAACACCCGTGTGACCGATATCATGCGCGATGCCGACCTCCTGCCCTTCTTCCGCAAGGCCGGTCTGGTGCACGTTTCGCTCGGCACCGAAGCAGCGAGCCAGATGAACCTCAACCGCTTCCGCAAAGAGACCACCATTGAGGAGAACAAGCTTGCCATCAAGCTGCTCCAGAAAAACGGTATTGTCGCCGAAGCACAGTTCGTCATGGGACTTGAGCACGAAACTCCTGAAACCATCGAGGAGACTTTCCAGCTCTGCAAAGACTGGGACCCGGATATGGCCAACTGGACCATCTACACCCCATGGCCTTTCTCCGACCTCTTCAAGGAGCTGGGCGACAGGGTTGAAGTGCGCGACTACTCTCGCTACAACTTTGTGACGCCGATCATCAAGCCGGACAACATGGAGCGTGAAGATGTATTGAAACTGGTGCTGAAATCCTACGCACGCTTCTACGCACGCAAAACCTTCTTCAGCTACCCATGGATCAAGGATCCCTTTGTGCGCAAGTACATGCTTGGATGCCTGAAAGCCTTTGCCCAGACCACCATTACCAAGCGCTTCTACGATATTGACCGTGTCAAGACCAAGAACCGCAAGATCGAGATCGACCTTGGCTTCGACAAGTCAAGAATTTTGACGCAGGAGGAGGTCAAGAACCTCAAGGAGCTGCGCCCGGAGATGGTTGCCGACATGAGCTTCGGCCTGAAAGAGGCTGGATACCAGCGCGAACACGACGAACACAACTGGGACGAATTCGACGAGACCACCATCAAGGATCGTAACTCCTCGACCGTACGCAACTGCTGAGCCGGTACCAGTCAGCTTGCCGCACCAAAAACAGCAAACCCCTTCGCGAAACGAAGGGGTTTGCTGTTTTGACTCTTCTTTCGAATTAAAAAAGGCATAGGCCCCAACCTTGCAACCGAAGCCCGAACACTCAGCCTAACTTGCTGTCCAGTCAAATGATACCGCCATATAGATCTTGCTCGATTTATGCTTTTTTAAAAATTTGAACACCTCATCCGAAGGATCGTCAATGCTTAACGTCCAGCCTGTTGATTGATCTCCCTGAAAGGTCAAGGTGTTGAGAGCAACCACCAACTTGTTCTTTTTCCTGTCTATGCAACAAAAAGCCGCCACCAGGTTATCCGCAGTTCCAAGTTGTGAAACCCGGTATGGTAACTGCTCTCCAAAAACCGTAACAGCAAGCGATCCCGTGTTGCCAGCCGCAGCGGCAAAATTGTCCCAGGAGGTTGAGAAATCACTGTTCAGGCAGAAGAGCTGCAACAAGCCACTATCCGGTAGAACACTCCCCTTGATGTAGGCTATGGCATCTGATTTCAGGTGCCCAGCTTCACGGGCTGTATACCGGATGTGCATCACCAGATCCGTAATGCTCTCATGATCAAACTGGGGAATATCATTTGGCAACTCGATGCGCCAGGTGCTGAGAGCTCCTGCACCCTCAAACGGAAGGTAGCGCTCATCCTTAAGATTCGTGTCAAACAGACCGGAATCATGTTGTGCCGAACTGGTGATGATCGACTGGATTGCACCGGTAAAATCCCTGAACCGGTTATCGTCACTCTCTGTTGACCGGCTATATGTCTCCCCTTTCAGAGAGGAGATACGGATGGAACTGCGCAGCAGAGAGACTTTACAATGAACACCCGTATATGGCCCTGCAACACAGGGAATAGAGAGTGCGACGGTTTTGATGCGGCGCATAAACTGGCCGGGGCTATCCATATCATAAAGCCATTCCGGAACGGTTATTTCGCAAGAACCGGTTGCTTTTAATTTAAGGAATGCCATTGGGTCAAGACGACTCAATTCCACATGCCTGGTGATTTCATACTCACGGATATTGTGATCATGATAGGCCATTTCAAGGCGTTTCAAGTCAAGACTCAGGGTTTCGCCGGCAAGCAAACCCTCACGGGCACTATCCCAATAGCCAAACTTGATGAAATTCATATCATCAAATTCTTTACGCATCAGCTCATGCTTCATGGTCTGCTCTGCACGTTTGGCAACGTCAAAAGCAAGTTTGTAACAATCAAAGTAGGTTTTTGACAGCTCTCCCTTCATCCAACTGTACAGCTCTTCGTTCGTAAACTTCTCGTTCAGGAAGGTTCCGATGGCTTCTGACTGTTCAATTTTCCTGAGATGGTTGTCATATTCCTTTTTGGTTATCTGTTCACGGATGAGGGCCGAAATAATCTGACGCCCATATCGCTGCAGTTCACTGGTTGCATAGTTTGCCTGTGACACATACTCCTCCGCCCGCCGGTAAAAATTGGCCATCTTTCCTGCGCGATCAGCGCTTGAAGTGAAGGCATCGGCAACATCTTTTGCCACTTTGGAGGCTTTTTTCGCTGCATCTGATAATTGCACGCCACCGAACCCTACCGCTCCACCGACACCAATCGGAGTTCCATGAGCATTAAACTGGGGAACCATGGCAAGAATCGGCGTCGCCAAAGCAATCGCACCAGAAACAGAATTAAAGGTATCGGCAGTAGGTAAAAAGATGTTCAGCTCCGCATTTTCATTTTTGTTCAACGGCAGCGTTTTGCCCAACTGTCCATTGAAAACAGAGGTAACCGCATTTCCAAGAAACTCCATAAGTCCACCCGCGGCACTTTCCACACGATAAGCCTCTCTCTGGAGCTCCTGACCATACTTGCCAACCCATTCAGCATAAACGGCATCAAAGCTCTCCTCACTGAGCTGCTTGCGTGCAAGATCAACCGATTTAAGCTTGTCAATATCGGACGCAGTGTTGCCCAATATCAATTTATAGTGCCTGTACCGTTCAAAAACCGTGCTCCTGCTCCTGACCAATGCTTCGGTTGCTGCTTCCGACTCCTTCCATTGCATAAATTTCACATCCCTCGTCAAATTCAGGATGTTGCTCTCATACTGCTGGCGAAGCAAGGAAAGGTGCTCTGACTCTTTTTTCTCGAAAGCAGAGAGCAAGGCGCCTCCCAAAGCCTTTACCTCCGTACATATCTCCTGCGCCTTCTGCAATAACAGGGCACCCCGAACCGTGGAAAGTGGCTGATTGATATTGTTAACAATGCTGCCAATATCAAGTCCTGCCGCAACAGCCTTGACCAGCATGCCTGGATCAATGGGTGGATCAAAGAGAGGCAACTGCCTTACCACTCCCTCAAAATTCATGCAATGTCTTATTTTGAACAGCCTGTCTGCTACCGTATCCCAATATTCCAGCAAATGATCGTTTGGCGGAATACAGAAATAGAGTGAACGCCCTATGCCAAACAGGGCTGAAGCGGCAGTTTCATCCGATTGATTTGAGGTTGGAGGAAAGACATTATACGGAAACTCATTTTCCATTTCAATCAGGGCGTTACCAAACTGGTCAATCCCTGCCGCTTTGAGCTCGGCATAGGTTTTTGCCACACGTTTTGAACGAGGAGGCACCTTTTGTGGTTTGGCACCAAGGATGTTGGCGGCGAGAACGTACAGTTGCGTTGCTTCGTTAATGGTTTCAATCGTATCCTGCCTGAACAGATTATCACCCCAGGCAATCAGGTTATCGAGATACTTCATGACCACATTGATCTGGTAGGCAAAATATCGTCCCCTCGCTATAACATGGGGCTGAAAAGGCTTCTCACGCCAATCCCGTATATTTTTTTCCATACGTCTCTTCAAATCCGAATCTTCAGGCTTGCTTAACGCCAGTAAAAGATCCTCAATAAACTCCGGCTTGGTTTCACGGCGAAAACGAAGAAAGTTCCAGAACCGCTGGGGAGGGTCAACGCTTTTGTCGGTACTCGAAGGATCAAAAATATAGTGAAACCAGCGTTGCGCCTCTGCAAAACGTTGATTATTGCTGAGATGAACGGCTATTGTCATCGGAACATGAAAAAAAAGCTCCCAATTATATAACGAGTATGCCCCATCATCGCTGACATCAATTTCTTCAACAGGAAATGGTGTCACCGCCGAACCTTCGGCTATATATTTATCGGGAGAGAGATTTTCATGCAATGCCGACAAATACTTGACATCAAGCATCGACGATAATCCTTTATTGTTCAACGTATCAATCAAGGCATCAACATAGGGGTGATAGTGAACATGAAGCTGATAGTCAACAATCCGTTTTTTATGTCGATTTAAAGCAATCAAGTCATCAAAAATCCCGGCAGCAGAGATACTGGAAGTATGAAAATTATGTTGCGACTGCATAGTATTTTGTGCAGCAATATCATGAGTTACAGCCATGAGAGCACCCTCCTTTGGTCATTAAAATTGACGATAGATATTTCCGATACTTCCTGTTTGAGAGCCATATTTACCGGCAGACCCGAACGCCACCTGATCAAACATAAAAACTCCTGAACCCGGCAAGGTCATCGTATACGAGGGAGCTGTATACTTTTCAAACAGATCGCTTATTGGCCCTAACGGATCAGGTTTATAGCCATTCTCTTCCAATGGAGGAATATTCAAATGGTCAATCAGAGAGCCGAGGTCGTAATAATCATGATAATCCACCAGCGTCAGCGTGATTCTTTCGCTCGGTGTTACCTGGAAAGTACTGTGTTCATCATTATAAAAGAAAGGCGCCTCCCACTGATTATCCGTTACATGCCAGGTTGGCAAAAGACGAAAACCATCGTACATGGTGCTCGATTTGGTTAAAATCTTTTCACGGATAGTACTGTTTTCAGCAAACAGTGGCTGATCAATGCCTAATTGCAGGGTTTTATCCGGAACAAGATAACTGTTTGCATCCAATGTGGGGTAAACCGATGTATTGAAGTATTCATTTAAATACAAATCAACATTAAATAGCCGCACATCCTGGTATAACGTAAGATCCCTTACATTACTTTGAATAATGGGCGGGCAGTTTTTACTGGTATAAATAATCGTGAAGTCTTTACCCTCGGGGCCGTAATGGAGGCTAAAAAACAGTTTTTCACCACTGCTGCCAGCGATCTTCTCCTTCCGGGCACAAAGCTTGATGAAGTTTTTGTTAAAGTCCGCAACATTTTGAATAACCATTGGCTTGCCTAATTCGGAAGACTTCGGAGAGCTCCATCTTCCTTTATAATATTCAGCCCAGCACATATTGATTTCAATATTTTTCACCGAATATGTTTTCCATTTCGCAGCACCCAGGTCGGTAAACGTTGCATCAGCAAGCTCGGCAGGTTTTTCAAGAATATTCAGCCAGAAAACAAACAACTGACCCTTCCAGATAACCGGAAAAAGATGATCGCCCTCTATGGTCACGGATATTTTTTCCCACGGTGTCCAGGAGGTATCGTACCTGCGGTAAAAGTACTGCCGGGTATTTCCATTGCTCCGTCCAAAAAGATGCAGAATATTATCCACCTTATTGTAGGGATCTTCCTGCAGGTACATACCGGCAATTTCAAGCCGCGCAACATCGTCAAGTTTTTTCAGATACTTCAGATAGGCCTGTTCTGCGAGATCGTCCGTAATATCGGATTGCAGGAGCTCACCTTCGAGTTCCGTAAAGAACTGCGATTTATGGTCACGCAATTCCGGTTCAAGCCAGTTTTCAGGATAGAGAAATACCCTCCGGTTCGCTTCCCAGACACGATATCGCTTCATCCACTCCCACTGTTTTGCCCGAATGGAGGCGGGGGCAACCTCATGTTCCAGATTCATTAAACAGCGCTGAATGAACAACTGGATTGTCGAAAGGGCCAGCCGGATACGAGAGGTTTTCATACAGGCATCCATCTGTACATCAACCAGAAAATATTCGTACAGTTTATCGGCACTATCAATCTCATCCGATGGCCTGAGATGATACAAGATACAGGTTACCAACGCATCACGGCTTTTATTGCGAAGCAGGTCACTGACGCTTTGCATCGTATCAAGCCATGCGGCATCATCACATCTCTCCCTGATACGAGTTTTAATTTCCTTGATCAAGAACGGAGTCGGACTGTTTGTGCTCCACTTCATGACATCTGCAGCGGAATAATCAACCTTGACAACCAGATCCATCGCTCGCTTCACCTTTTGCAGTACAGATATTTTTGACAGATCGTTCTGTGTTAGAGCAAAGTGCGCAAGGAGATCAGTCAAGTCCTCCTTTTTCCAGCTATTGACGCTGAGCAACAGCGATACTCCCTGAACCGTTTTTATCCCGGGATTCTCCAGAATCTGTACCCAGGTATTTTCTTCAGGTTCATTTTCATTTTTCAGTTGCATGAAATAAACCAGTAGCGCCAATTTATTCCATAACTCATGAAGTTCTCCGTCACCGATGCCACCATCAGTACAGAGAGTATTCAGCATATTCTTTGTCTCCGTATTAACCGAGGCAAAAGAGATCAGCTCCCTTGCCGTTACTTTAAGCAATCGTTGCAACCAGGATGATTTCTGTAACCGAATCAGGGAAGTTCTGGCATTATCGACATTTTCCTTACGATACATTCTGGAGAGCGGAACCGCTGTTTTTGCCATTCCCTTTGTTTGCCAGAATACCTGTGCAGTGCTCTTGACGGGCAGATCAGCAAGAAATAACTGCACGGGATAGAGTATGCCTGCCTGCAGGAAGAGCGGAGAGCTGTTCTGAATTTCCCCGGATTTACCGATTATTGTTTTGGCTATGATCTCATGGGTATCAACAACAAGGCGAAGCATACTGTTTTCAGGCACCTGAATATAGATTTGATAATAATCAGTTGCCGGTGCATCGAGATAAAATTCATAGGTCATGTTATCCTGAAACACAACAGGCTCCTCAAGCCGGAGAAAGTCAAAAAGTATTGCCTGGCTGAGATCTTTTGCAGCATGGAGTATATCCCGACCAGACGTCAAGGCTCCGGTAATTTCAGGGGCGCATTTCAGGATATCGGTAAGGGCTTGACGCAAGGCATTCACCTTCAGCTTTTTCTGCAGTTCAGGAAGAATCGCTTCAAGTAACGCCTTGACCTGTTCTGACTGTTCCGTAAACGCTGAAACGATATCATAGACTGTTTTCAATTCAGGATAGAGCAATGCAAAAACAGCCAAATCAGCCGCGCCCTCATCAGAGAGGATTTGTAATGCCTTGACAAGGTCAGCTTTCAACAGGTCAAGATCAGACTGCACCGTTATGATCTCTACTTCAGTCAGTGTCAGTGCCGCTGCCTGTGCCTGCAAGGCCGTGAGTGCGCTCGGTGAAAGGATGCCCTGGCAGGTCAGAAGTTTTTTGAATGCATCATAGCCAAGAGCAGGATTGATGGCAACAAGTTTTTCAGGAAGAACCTCTTCCTGCATCGAAAATGGAGCTTCAAATATTTTGGTGTTGGCAAGTAAGGCAAAAAAAGTATCGACAACCACATTGTCATACACCAGCGCCATTTTGGTTTTGGCAAATGAAAAATCAGCACTATCCGAAGCAAGAGTCAGCTCCGTTGTAATGGCACTGATCGAGTCATGAAGGCTTTTGATGTTCCTGAGCAACAGGGTTTCGTCAGGAGTGAGCTTCCCGCTGTCGTCCTTGTGCCTGAGCAGATAATTCAAATCAGGGATTTTCAGTGAAACCGATTTAAGATCATCAATAACATGCAGATAGCGTAATAATGAGGGCCGCTCTTGCTCAAAATCATCAGCAAGAGGATCAATGCCGGTAATAGCAGAAAGATCAAGAAGAGCCGCAGGCGACATTTTTACCAGTTTGGCAAACTGATCAAGTCTTGAGGCCTTATCACGTGAGCTATCCCACAAAAAGAGCCATTTTGCAAAGTTTTTCTCCGAAAGAGAGCGCAGCGTAATCAGGCGTCTGAAATTGGCAATACGGGCAAGCAGGGTTACAAATACCTCATCAATCTTGTCATCAGTAATTTTACTTGATGCGACAGGAGTAAAGGTGGTGATGATGGCATCGGTTGTATCCATACTCCATCCCTCTTTTCTCCAGATACGGATAAAACGGTGTAACTTGTGATATGAAAGTTCTGTAAGCCTGTTGAGCAACATATCCGGAAGTGCATAACGCAACTCCAGATCGGCAAAGCTGCACGGCCCTGAGCCGGGATTCGTATCGGTAAGGGTAATCAGCCCCATGATCAACGCCTGATTTGTTTTCAGCCACTCTGTCACATTATCGTTATAATCAGCTAAAACAAGAGCTGCGGGGAGAAGTGCAAGAAAATCCGGATCGCTTATGGTTCCATCACAGAAGGATTGTATCTGCGACAAACTTACACCAAGCCTGTCCACTCGCGGAACCAGAAGAATTCCCGGATTAATGAACGCTGTCTTCAACAATCCGGCAAGTTCCAAATAGGTGAGGGCAACTCTTTTTGCAAATATTTTTCCATTTGCAATCGCCGAATTGAGCTCGTCTATCGTAGAACCCGATACTTCACCAAAATATTCAGCCAGGGAGTGAAATGCTCTATCAGTAAGAATCTGATACTCCTCCTTGTTCAATCCAAGCCACTCAACAGAGGCACCCCTCTTGTCGCCAAACACTTCCATTGCCTCCTGAAGCGAAACATCAAAAATCTGAAAAAGCAATCGAAGTGCTTCCAGAGGCTGGTCAAAAGGGAGATTGTAAGGGTAAACCTTTGCTTTGGTTTGTATATAGGCACTATCTTCGACAAAGCGGGGATCAGCCAGAAGCTCTTCCGATGGTATCTCTTCTGCAGCATCATGACCCTTGAACAGATCCAGATCACCATTTACAATGTAATATTCAAGAATTTCATTGACCAGATCAATATAGGGCATAACCTTGTTGGTATTTTCACAACTCAACTGTATATGCTGTATATCAGGACGACGCTCCAGCAACACCTCGATCGGGTTTCTTTTATCATAGGTGACCGCGCTCAAATCAAGAAACTGTAAAAGATCAACCATGTATGCCGCAGGACTTAATACGGACTTGCACTGATCGCAGGAACAATAGTCCATACTCCCAAACAGCTCTTCCAGTGCAGGGTACGCAACACGGTCACTGCTCGTTACCTCTGTTTTGCCGGTAAGGGCAAAAACATTCGACGCAATCCGATGAGTCAAATAACTTGTTGCGAGGCTTAACGTTGCGCTGTGAATTTCATGCGCCTTGGTATAAATCAGCTCAATTTCATCAGCAGCGAAAGCATCGTTATATTTCCGCCTGAACTCTTCCCTGCTATATTTCGTGACCTGGTAGGCCGATGTCAGCGACAAACCGGCAAGAGCAGACATAGCCTTGTTCGAAGGGCTCATCTGATAGGTTCGTTCTACAAGCTTTGCCGCAGCCTTTGCTTCTGAACTCAGCCGTTCATATCCGTCCCAGGTTTTTACCGGATGGACGCCGATAGCAAAGCTCGAATGATTGGACTGCATAAAAGAGGAGAGCTCCTCTTTTGAGGCCTGGTCACCGATGTTCACCTCATCTCTCCGAACCATTTCTGCCGTCACAAGCGTCGGGTAGCTGATGACAAGCTGGTCAGCCATACTCTTCGCATAAGCATCAAGCGTCACATCACGAGGAGTGTCACTGCCAATCAGGGATGCCCACGCAGCATCGTTGTACAATCCGGCACGCACAAGATCTGATACATCAGCAATATCATGACGCTGATAGAGGCGCTCAATGACGGCAGAATTTTCTCCGGTGAGATATCCCAATTTTCCGTCCAGTTGCAATTGAGATACGATGTGGTCATCCAAACCCCTGCTTTTAAGGGATGACCAAAAAGCAGCACTATCGCCTTCACTATCCTGATAACTTTCTATAAACAGGCTCTTCTGATCGGCAGAGAGGCGCAGGTCAAGCATGGCGCCCAAACTTGAACAGGCCCCTGGCGCTGCGCTTGTTAATAAAAATTGGGTGTTTTTTTCTTTTATGATCTTGAGGTTGAGTTCAAGATTAACTTTGTCAGGAATAATTTGTTCCTCTATTGCTTTTTTAATAATTTTCTCCGCAGCTTTTGGCAAAACTTTACCCAATGCCTCCGCTGTACCGCCAACACCTGACCGGAATAACGCATAGCAGCAGAGAGGGTCAATATTCGTCTCGGCACTCAACTTATCCGCTTGAGCGATCATGGCAATGAGACGCGCATCCCATCCGCTTTTATTTGCCAAAAAAATAATATCTGCTCTGCTCTCATTTTCCTTAAGATCAACCAATGGTTGATTTTCCAGATGCGGTTGCAGATCCGCAAGCAACCGCGCATACTCTGACTCACGCACAACATTGGCCGGGTCAAGAAAAACATTAACCGTTTCAACCAATCCCGCACGATATCTGACTCCTGAACGACCGATCTCTTTTTGGGCAACAGCATTGTCAAACAACCTTATTTCAATATCCGCACCTGTTTTACCCTGCAAGACGCTTGCATCATAATAAATGAGATAGTTGCCCTCTTTATCCGTCTGTGTCTTGCCAAGAACCACATCGCCGCCAATACGCCTGTCATAGGCAACAACATTGACACCTTCCCCAACCCTTTTATCACTTACTACGGTACCGACTATTTTCAATCGTTTGGTACCAACCCGCTCCTGCAACAACTCACCGGGTATGGCTATCTCAAGAGACTCCGTATGCTGTTGTGCGTTCCACAGAAGATGGTTACGGGTATCAACCAGCAAGCGATCCGCCTGGAAAACTTTAAAATAAATATCAGGGCAACGGTCAAACAGAATTTCCCTGAAATAGTTTTCATGAAAATCAATCTGGAAAAAACCAACGTCATCACTCAGGGCATTACCCAATAAATCATCAATAATCAAATCTTTATCCCAGGCCTCAATGCGAAGATCCGGTATCCCTTTTCCGGTTTGACTATGAAGAACTTTACCAGAAACACGATAATCTTTATGCATCTGCCCCTCCTTTTTGTTTTTGTTATTGACAGGTTAATTTCCCAAAAAAGCCTTACCCGCGATATGATGATTTAATTTTTCCCCTGACGAGTATCCGCAACAAAGCCCTTTCCGGCACTGCAAGGCAATGACAGAAAAGAGCAGCGACACCAATTTTCAGCACTCTTCCTGAAAAGAATTACTACGGGAATCTCATGTAAAACATTGGGGGTTCAGAAACGAGGATACCTCCTGTTGCCTCCAAACAACCAACCGCGATGCAACACCAAACGTATCTCTACAGAATTAAAAACCGGTAAACGGAAATGCAACCGGATCAGACAGGATTACCATAAAATGCCGCGCTTTTTCGAAAAGCGGCATCCATGAGGCAGATTTTTCAACGTTTCTCTTCGAAACAAAACCGTTTCGACGCAGAACCGTACCTTACCCAATTTTACAAAAAAAAACCGGAAACACAACTTTTATCACCGAAACTCCACGTCAAAAAGCCCAACTCTCTCCACAAAAAACATCACTGCTGATCAGCAATGGTCACCTCTGGATCGAGCATACATTGCCGTAACAACATGACAATGATCTCCACAAGATACGTACTGTAAAGAGAACCGGATAAAACTATGATGGCTGCCTCAGGCGCACCAGGTCAAACTTCCACAGCCACTGCAACGCTCTCACTCCGGCAGGTGCTGCCAACCCGGCTGAAACAAGCAGTTCATTGACCGTTTGTGACGGTTTTTTTTCCAGTTCAGCAAGCAGCAGCATCGGCGACTCCTTCGGGAGCAGACGCGCATCGAAGGCATAAGCCACCATAGGGAGGCTGAGAAGGTCACGCAACCGTACACGAGCATCAGGCAGCAGGGTTACCAGCCACTTTCCGCCCATGGTCTGGCTGGAAAAATGGGCAAAGCGGGCAAAGGGATCCGCCCGCGTCGGCCACTTCTCTCCAGCACAGCCAACAGCCTCACTGCGGATGCGCCCCAACTCATCGGCAAGCGTGACATAACGATGCAGAATAACCGGCCAATCATAGGCATCACGCACCCTCTTCTGAGCTTCCGCCCCCATCGATCGACGCCGGTCACCATCCAGCGCAAGCGTCAAAAGCGCCTCGGCAAGAGCTGTCGGATCAGCCACCGTCGCCATGCTTGCCCGTCCGATATAAAAATCGTAGGTGTCCACACCGAGCGCATGACGCACTGCAAACTCCATCCCCACTCCGGCAGGCGGCAGAATGGTCGGCACCCGAAAACCATCCACCCCGTCGCGCACCGTATCCTTGTATCCATTCCAGTCACTTACCACTACCGGTAACCCTGCCGCCATCGCCTCCACCGGCGTCAACCCGAAGGTCTCCTGAATATTGTCTGAAATTGATACAAAGACATCCGCCCCCTGCCATGCAGACCGGTAAAGCGGCTCATCCTGCCCATCCACATGGATAAAGCGCACCGAAGGCGCAAGAAGCTTCTGCGCAGCCTGGAAAGCCCTTCTCACCGGCTCATTCGGAAAAACACCAGCCTCGACACAGGCAACCGGAACCTGCTGCGCAACCTTCTCCAATGCCTGATAGAGCGGAGCCTGATTAGCCTTGGCATGAAAAGAGAGGCGACCGGCAAAAAGGAAAACACACTCCTCCTCCCTGAATCCAAAACGTTGCCTCGCAGTTGAGCGCAGAGCGGGATCCGGAGCAAAGAGCGGCGCATCAACACCAAGAGGAATCACCGGAAGCTCTACCTGCACAAAACGGCTTGCCCCCGTCTGCATCGTCCACCACTCCCGAACCTCAGCCTGCAAACGACTGACCAGCGTATGCGCCGCCCGGGAAGTACAGATCAGCGCATCCCACGGCTTGAAGGGAGGCAGAACAAGGTTTGCAATCTGATCCATCGCCACGGCAGAACTCAAGGTATGCGTCACCCCCATCAGACTGAAAGCATCCGGACGCACCAGATTGCGTGCTGCAGCAAACTCGCTCGATGGAGGAGCCGGGTAATACAAGGTTCCGGCTGAAGCAGTGCCCTGCCAACCAGAAAGAGGGTGCCAGCGCAACTTGCCCGTAAATCCATCACCCCGGAGTTGCCTCTCCATCGCTGCGGCAGCTTGAGCATCCGACCCGACCCCATCCACCACGCCACTCGGCCAGGTACGCGCCACACCACGCATAAAAGCCTTTCCTGCGCTCTGACGCCCCATAATCTTGTTTGCGGTTGAATAGGCATCACCGGCAAAAAAGATGGCAAAATTGTTTTGCTGCATCATGCACTCACCGTCCCTTGTTGTTGAAACTTCCCCGTTCTCTTCAACATTCCCCATGTTTTATCAAAACAAAGCGTGACATCTCACGCCATGCATTCCACAAAATAGCGTATCGTCTCCTTCAAGCCATCCTCCAGCGTCACTTTCGGAGCCCAGCCAAGTTGAGTGCCGGCCAGTGTGATATCAGGCCGACGCTGTTTCGGATCATCCTCCGGCAAGAGCTCAAACCGCAATTTTGAACGACTCCCGGTCAGACGGAGAATCTGCTCGGCAAGCTCCCTCACCGTGCACTCTGAAGGATTTCCAAGATTAACCGGACCGACAAACGATGCCGGAGAGTGCATCATGGCCTCAATTCCGTCAAGGAGATCATCAACATAACAGAAGCTTCTTGTCTGCGAACCATCGCCATAGATCGTAATCTCACTCCCCTTAAGCGCCTGCATAATGAAATTGCTCACGACACGGCCATCATTGGGATGCATACGGGGCCCGTAGGTATTAAAAATGCGCACCACCTTGATCTCCAGTGCATGCTGCCGCCAATAATCGAAAAAGAGGGTTTCTGCACACCGCTTCCCCTCATCATAGCAGGAGCGGATGCCAACAGGATTGACCCTTCCCCAGTAACCCTCAGTCTGAGGGTGCTCCTCCGGATCTCCATACACCTCAGAGGTACTTGCCTGAAGAATACGCGCCTTCAGCCTCTTGGCAAGACCGAGCATATTGATGGCACCATGAACACTCGTCTTCGTGGTCTGCACCGGATCATGCTGATAATGCACCGGTGAAGCCGGGCAGGCAAAATTATAGATCCGGTCAACTTCCACATACAGCGGAAAACAGACATCATGACGCAGTAACTCAAATCGCCTGTGACCAATCAGATGCTCAATGTTACAGCGTGACCCGGTATAAAAATTGTCGACGCACAACACCTCCTCGCCCCCCTTGATCAACCTGTCGCACAGATGAGATCCCAAAAAACCGGCACCACCGGTAATTAAATAACGAACTTGTTCCATAGCTTCCCTTTGACTCCACGATAACCCTCAAGGGATGTTTTCAGCGGCTGACGGTCATCCCCGAAAACCGGTCATCCAAATGCTCTATTTCAAGAAAAGCGGCATCCTGCCCGACCGCTTTGTAGATCGCGAACTGCCTCAGAATACCCAGCGTGGCCGCACTTTCAAGCGGCCCGATAAACGATGTATCAAACGACTTCCATGCAGCTTTTTTTCTCCACCCTGCAAGCTGCGCACGGCTGACGGCAAAAAAACCTGAATGAGGGTTACGAGCCCTCCTGAAACGGATCGTCCGGCCAAATACCTCACCCTCCAGAGCAGGCTCACCCGCAACCAACTGAAGAAACGGATCAATAAAGCCACTTCTCAAGTCAAAATCCACCCAGGTCTTCAAATATCGTGCCCGATCATTCCACTCATACCGGTTTGGAGCAAGAAGAACCCCTTCGCCGAACAGATGCTGAAACCACTCCAGCTTGTCAAAAAGGAAAGCATCCCTCATACACAAATCATCCTCTGAAAACACAAACCAGTCATAGGCATCAGCATATTTCTCCATCAAAAAATAGACACCAAAACCAAGGAAACGGGGATTTTCGATCTTTACCGATACCCTCTTCACCGCATATCGCTCCATCATCTCACGGTCAAGCAGATGATGATCGCCGTGCACCATCACGCTAATATCCAAGTGCGTCACACGGGAAGGAAGTGGCAGAACCCCGACATCCTTCGGCGGCGTATAGGTCAACAAACCGGACTGGCCTGAAACAACTCCCCGCCACGACTCAAGCACAAGCCGCAGAGCATCCCGCCGTTGCTTCGCCCTTTTCGGATCTACCGAAGAGTGCCGTGCACCCTCTTCAGGTTTGAAATAGTGAGGGATAGTGAGCAGAGCACGCATAAAGCAAAAATAAATGGCAATTTTTCATTCCCGACAATCAGGCACAATCTCTCTTTACCAACACGAAGCGTCATCATGCTGGGCCATTACTCTGCCACTTTCCGCATATACAATTGACGGAGCGGAGCAGGAATAACCTCAACTTTCCGGAAATAACAGTTCACAAAAGCATCAATAGCCATCTTCGGACAACGAAGCGGGTCCCGGCCATAGGAGAGATTTTCCGACCATACATAATCATCAAAAATCAATATCCCGCCAACCTTGAGCAAGAGAAACGCCATGACCGCATCGGCGAGAACATCAGGCGCCTGATGCGAGCCATCAACATAAACCAGATCAAACGAGTTACCCTGATTTTGACTGATGAGAGTCGCCAGGCAGGAGTGAGAAAGCCCTTTATGCACCACCAGTGAAACAGGCCGGGAAACCCTGCTGATCGCAAGCGCTGTATTGTGACTGAATCGTGCCTCGACCTCTGCCATATCAATTTCCCAATTCACATGCTCAATACCACCGCCCCAACTATCGATACAGTGTATTTCAACAGATAAATTCTGCGCCAATTTTTCAATCAGATAGCAGGTACTTGCACCTTCATAAGAGCCGATTTCGAGGACTTTCCCTGGCTTATATTGAGCAAACAACTTTTCCCAAACCCTTTTTGCATTGCTCTCAAACCAATTATTGGTGAAAAGATACTCCCCGCCACCATCAGGCCTTTCTGCAACCTGGCTGCGGGAATCGGAGGAAAAAGAAGCTGTTGTCATACGTTATGGTTCATAATGTGTTTCTGTCCCAGTGCATGCACCCACTCCAACTGCCTTGGCAAACAGACGGTATGCAAGTCATAGTTACCCATGGCAAAGGCACGGGCATTGGCGCCCAGCCTCTCCCTTGCCGCCCCGTCATCGAGCAACGAACAGAGCTCACCGACAAGGCCAGCCACATCAAAAAAATCAACCAGACGGCCGGTCTCATCATGGCTGATCGCCTCCCGCACCGGCCGGGTATTGCTGGCCACAATGGCACATCCAATGCTCATCGCTTCCAGCAGACTCCAGGAGAGCACAAAAGGGTAAGTCAGGTAAACATGCACCATCGAGAGCTGCAAGAGCGTGAGAAACTCACGATAAGGAATCTGACCCAGAAAATGAACCCGCGCCCAATCGCCGTCACTGATCTGCGGTCGTACCTCACCGGCATAAATCTGCTTCCACGTTCGCCCCCCTTCCGGCTTTTTGCCATAACTGACCCCATCGCCGCCCACAATCATGACGCGGGCATGGGGCCTTTGACGGAGAAGATCCGGCAGAGCCCGCATAAAAATATGGTAACCCCGGTATGGCTCAAGATTGCGGTTGACAAAGGTGATCACCTCATCACCTTTTTTCAGGATGATGCTTTTATTAATGACAAGCTCTGCCGTTTTATTCGGCACCAGAACAGAGGTATCGATACCATCATGAATCACCGTGATCCTTGAGCGGAACGGCTCGGGAAAGGTAGTTGCCTGCCAGTGAGTGGGTGAAATACCCGCGTCAGCAAGATCAAAGTGCATAATGTTGTTCACATTCTTCATTCTCAGACGACACGCATCACCCTCCTCTGAAGCAGGAAACTCAGCATCAAAGCCAACATCCGCACCCTCTGCATGATAGTAGAACTCGCAATAGAGAGCAAGTTTTGCCGCAGGCCACACCTCTTTCAGAAAAAGACTCTCCCCCCACCCGGGATGGGCAATAACAAGATCAGGCACAAAACCCCTCTTCCGCAACTGCAGTGCGGCCCGAAAGCAGGCCTCGGCGCGAACAGTTTTTGTTTCAAAATCAGAGAGCCAGGGGTGCACGCCAGGGGTTGAGCCCCGGGAAGCACGATAGGGAACAATCTCCACTCCCCGCCAGCGGCCCGGCTTTTCACTCTTCATCTCCATTGCCACAACCATGTTGGAGGAGTTTGCCGCAAGTGCTGGCGCCAAATGCCTGAACTGGCCAGGAAAGTTCTGATGAACAAAAAGAATCTTCATAGACACCAAATGATAAAAGAGAGAATATGCAGCCTCACACTCAGTAAGCGTTATACGACTTTTCCTCAACAAGGGCACTGCCAAGCAACGCATTGATCTGGCGCTTGATGGCTGCCCGCTGATCATTGCCGAAATAGACCTCCCTCGCAAGCTGGACAAAGTGATCGTCAAAACAGTGCCGTCGCTCACACTCCCGTTTGCCATCTTCGACATCCCACAACCGTTCGTTCATTTTTTTCAAGGCATCAATCAAGGGTTGAAGCTCCGCCGGAAACCGGTGGAGATCACCCACAACCTCACCAATTTCTCCCCTCTCACGCTCCACATTGGCAAGCTTCTCTGAACCGGCAAACTTTTCAGCCTTGATCTGCAAAATCGTCATCTTGTCGAATACCTCCCCCCAGGAGACCGGGAGGAGAGGCATCTCTGGCCAATTATGCTGCATCATCTTCTTTCTTATAATTTTATAAACGCGGTTGATCAACCAAGAACAACCTTTTTCATACGGTGCCCTTCCAGCTTGATCTGATCAGATACCGCTACCAGCATCATCGGGCCATCCTCACGCTGGTCAAGATATTCCATCCAGCACTGATAGTGCAACGGGACGAGAAAAGCAGCAATCCTGCCAATCTCTTTGCTGCTCATGACTGGCGAACAGATTACCGGCGCTTTGGTTCGCGTCAACGTTTCAACCGCAGATTCAAGAGCAAGGAGATGCGGCATCGGCGCAAAACAAAAGAGTCCGGAAAGCACCGGTAATTCCAGTGCATCAATGGCCAGCGCCTTGAGAGTTCGTTTTTTTTTCAGTGTACCCCACTCAAGAGGAGTGGTTTCACAAAGAGCATCTTCTTCCGCAATAAAGAGTTGCTCACTTTTAGCCGGTAAGGTGTCATACCAGGAGACATCAACATGGTTGGCCCGATCGAGCAAATCCATACCAATAAGCGTTCGGCGAAGCGGACGCGGTTCAAAAAGATGCAGTTTACCCTCACAGCCAAGCTTTTCGGCCAGCAGAAGAGGAAAGGTGCTTTGGCCCGGCGCAAGAACAACCGCCGTCCCACCCGGTTTGAGCAGGACGCGCGCCATGTTACCCTGACGCATGACGGCACGATCCCAGATGGCAGAAGGGTTTTCAAAAGGCAATCGCCGCCCTGACAGCGTCTCACGGTAACAGAGCGGCTGATGCGGAGCATGATAAAAACGCAACCCCTGATGCGAGGCAGCCTGCTGAACATTTTCCATCCTCTTGCGAAGCTCCTGCAAAACCTCCCCGGCATCAAGTTTCGCCCATGCCAGAGTATAGACATCCTTGATCTTCTCCCACTCCTCTGCATCCTTGACCTTGAATTTGCGATAGGCTGGAAGTTCGGTGCCACCAGGAACAAGCATACCATGATGCAGCGGATAGAAGGGATAGGCGTCAGGCGGTATGGAGGCAAAAAGACCAACCGTCGGCACATTGGCCGCATCTGCCACATGAATGGCAAAGGTATCGACCGTAATAAGGCCATCCACCTGCGCAACAAGAGCCTGAAACTTCTGTGGCGAATTGATCTTCTCCGAGAGATCAAAAAGCCTCGGATGTTTCAGCTTCAACGGCCGGTCAACAACAAGCTGCAGATCAGCATCCCGATCAAGCAGCTTTTGCACAAACCCGACCACCTGATCATCAGGAAAGCTCCGAAGCGGCACACTTGCCCTCGGGTTAAACAGAACCCGTTTGCCGGTTATACCCCGCAGAAGCTCAGCGACCTCTCTCCATGCACCCCAGGAAATATTCAGGATATTCCGTTTACGATCAGCAGGAACTGTTGCAGGATCAAGCCCGCTCCACCAGAGAAACCACTCTACTATCGGCATTTCCGTAATGCGAGGCAATCCGATCAGACCGGTAAAATCGAAATAGGCATCGTAGCGGGCAAAGTCGGTAACCGATGGCCCCACCACGTGTAGTTCGCCGACCCACGGTTCATGCCCCAAAATATCGAGATTGGCAGGGTTGCCCGAAGTACACAAGAGCATATCAAGGAGAAATCCGGGCAAAGAGCGACGAAGCGTCTCAGCAACAAAACGTATGGCCGTCATGCCAATCAGGCAATCACCAAGGTTGGTGCCAAAGGCAGCCACCACCGCAATGCGAAAATGACGCTTGCCGGGGTTGCGTGCCGTCAGGGCAGCCAACTGGAGGGGCAAGGGAGCCAGCTCTTCATGGCGATGCAGCCCATCCCCGACAAGACGGGTACTGATACGCCCCAGACGAGGAGGCAACCCCGGCCAGGCAAGCAGGTTTTTTTCACTGACCGCCCTCATCCTGCCATCGGGCGACGGAGCTTCGACAGCAGCCGTTGCGTAAGCCACACCTTCGCTCTTCCCTTCCGGTTTCATCAACCTCTTCTGCTGCTCTTCAAGCGCCTTTTGCACCAAAAGCCCCTCCCCTCCGGTATCAATAATCACCCGATCAAGCGGAAGATCAGCACTGACGGATTTACCAAAATAATGACGGCTGAATTGAGCTGTCGTAACCGTTACCTCTTCAGGAGCAATAAAAGCTTGCATAACTTCTTGTTGGATGTTGAAAGAACAATGAATTTCCTCACCTTCACGTCGTCGTAACCCTGCCCTCTTTCACAACTGACCACTCAAGAATAATTTGCTCACAAACGTTATTGTGTGTCCGTAGCAATTCATGAAGCTGCTCCTTCGTGACCTCACCACGCTTTATCTTTTCTCGATAAAGCGAATCAAGTTGATATTGGCACTCTGTAATACGAAAATCAACCCCCAAATAGATGCCAAGGGGAGTGTTTGACCATTTTTTTGCAATCCACTGTCGATTCAATGATTGATCAAACATCCGAAGCCCATCAGGAAGAATGGGACGCACATGGGTAGGATCATTAAAATAATGGTCATGTCGCGGATGCGGCACAATGATATGAATCGTTGCCCCGTGCCGGCAAATACGGTAAAGCTCCCTGATAACAGCAAGATAGAGCGCACGAGATTCACCAAGATGCTCGAGCACATGCTCCAGCAAGATCTCGCTGACGCTCCCATCGGCAAAGGGCCAGGGAAATTGCTCAAGATCACACACCATATCAGGATGACAAGCTGGCTGGCAATCAACATTTACCCATCCATCCAGATGCCTGTCACCACATCCCAAATTTAATTTTAACAGCGTACTCTCCATGTATCAATACAAAAACATTGCCTGATAACCCGATCATAACGGCTTCTTCCCATTCCCTGCAATCCCTTACCTCTTCATCCACACGATAGCAATCTTGTTATCTTCCTGCCACCCGGTCAACAATGCGGTGCTCCTTCACTTTTGGCGGTTAAAGGCCTGAATCAAGGCATCGGCATAACCTTGCAGAATTACCCGGAGATGCGCCCGATCTTCTCCTCTCATGGTTCGATTTTCGCGCAGTGCCTTGTTGATGACCGCAAGACAATGACCAGCCTCAAGCACGGTCATGGTCACCTGCTGACACTGCGACTTGAGCAGAAGCCGCACCTCCTCACCCGTCAGGTCAGGAAAATAGAGCGGCAAAATAATTTCCCGAATTCTGCCCTTCTCCTCATCAATGCCATCAAGATCATTGGTAATGTTGGCATTGTGACGACGGTAAAGCAACAGCTCCTCCTGCATGCAGTAAAAGGAGGCACCGTTGCGCATCATCTCCACAAAAAAACGATAATCCTGATTCCTCGGGAAGTTGGCATCATACTGCAACCGATATTTTCTCACAAACTCCGTGCGGTAGATCACCGTAGGATTATGAATTGCCGAGTCAACCAGAATCATGCGGGCCTTGATGAGAGCATCCGTCTCAGGATAGCGACAGGGATGACGCGGCCCATCATTGACAATCTTGATGAAATTTGAACCGCAAACCGTCACACCGGGATTGCGCTCCATATAGTCATACTGCCGGGCAAAGCGCTCAGGCATAGCCACATCATCCGAGTCCATGAGAACAATATAGGGCGTTTCAGCAACACGCAACCCCGCATTCAGGGCTGTACTGAGACCGAGGTTGATGGGCAATCTTATGGTGCGTATCCGCTTGTCACGATAACTGTCGATAATCGACTCAACGTTTGGTTCCAGGCCATCCTTGATGATCAGGAACTCAAAATCGGTGAAACTCTGCGCCAGAACCGATTCAAGAGCCTCACGAAGATAGATCTCACGATTTCCGACAGGAAAAAGGACTGATATCCTGGGAGCCATAACTGGATAAACTTTTTATAAAAGAGGATAATACCCTGTCAACTCAACATGCTTTTCATCAAACCAGTAGGTTTTCAAGGTACAACAATCAAGATTGAGAAGCAACAAACTCCCCTCTTACCCTGCAAAGACCCTCCTCCGTGCTGAAAAAAGGGAGGCGGGAGGCACACACTTGCCGGCCTATCCATCAAATCGGATAAACTCCTCCCGCTTTAATCCACTCCCCCAGTCGATTTCGGAAACCTCGCGGATATGAACCACCAGTTGCGGATCCATTTTCAGGACAAACGATCGAAGTTCCTCAATCTCCTCACCTCTGAGAGGACGAGGAGCGCGCACAAAAAAGTCAATCTCACCGTTTTTCTGCTGAATCAGACGAAACTCCCTCACTACCGGATTTTTTGCAATATCATCACCCAAATAAAGCATAGGCCTCAGTTCACCGTTCGGCACTCGTACCAAATTCCGTTTACGTCCCCAAAGCCGTTTAATCACCGGGAAGTTGATGCCACAATCACAAGGCTCTCCCCATTCAGCAATATCACCAATATCGTAACGGATAATCGGCATGGCAAAACTGTAGAAATTTGTTACCAGAACCTTGCCCGCAATCCCCGGTGGGCACGCCTTAAGCCGGTCATCAACAATCTCGATAAGGGTTGAGCCAGCCATAACATGAAGGTGCTCATGCTTTGGACACTGCAACGCCAGCCACCCGCTCTCTTCACATGAGTAGCGGTCAATAATTTCAGCGCCGAACGCTCTGCGGCACACCTCCCGCTGACGAGGAGTAACCCGCTCATATTGTGAAAGAATCTGACGTAACGGGAATGTTTTGCCTTGCCGCATCAGCAGTTCACCGATTGCCGCAGCCCTGAAGGCAGTCGCCTTCAAATAGGCTGGCCGACACTCCTGAAGTGCTGCCACTTCGTCATCCAGTGAACGGTTTGAGGCATGTCGGTTCACAACACTTCCTTCACCCTGAAATGAGGCAAATAACGGCCCCCAGTCAGGCTGGATACTGTCGGGATTATCACTGAAAACAAGCAGGGGAAGGCGTGCATCACGGCCATGCCACTCATGATCGATCAGTGAAACAGCATCGTAAACAAGATTATAGGCCGCCCTGAACTTCTCCACCCTTACCGGCATCCCGGTAGAGCCTGAGGTTGTACTGACAAAGATCTCTTTTTCCGACCAATCAGGATGCCATGCTCGCACCTCCTCAACATGCTCCTGCAAATCACTCCGCACCAGGGGCGTCAGGTTTCCGAGAACCGTAAGGATTGAACCCTCCTGCTGAGGGTAACCAGCCTGAGAGAGCCGTTCCCGCCACCACCCGGAATAGTTGTATGCATGAGTAAAGAGCATTTTCAACTGCGACTCCTGCATCTTACGCTGCGCCTCGAGCGGGAGCGACTCGGCAGAACGCAGCCAAGACTTCAGCCGTAACAGAGCCGCCAGAGCACTATCCTGTTTCTCTTCCATTGCGCTTCTGCATCTTTTTATACATGTTGCATGAATAAAAAAACCCGGCCTCCTTGTGAGAGACCGGGTTTTTTGTTTTTACAGCTTCAAACCCCTCGCATACGCTCAAGGCAAATCCCTGATTATGTTAAGGGAGATTACCGAAGTTGGCATGAACAAGAGTACCCGCATCTGTAACACCGACCAAGTGCGCAATGAGTGTGATCTCATTCGAAGTGATCGTTCCATCTCCATTCAAGTCATTGATCTTCACAATTTCGGTATCGACATTGTTGTCAATGGCAAGATAGAAGACATCATGAGTAGCCGATGCAAAGGTCGACAACTTGTTAACACCAGCAGACAGAGCATTAGCTATTCCTGTAGCATCCAGGGTGGCTGCATTGTCCAATACCGTGACAAAGCCAGCCTGTACCCCCGCATTAGCTCCACCGCCACCATTCAGGTTCACCCCTGACTGCAACAGACTCGGGTTAATGCTGAAGCCAGCGATATCACTTGTACCGGTAAAGGTAAAGACATCATGCCCAGCACCAGATCCTGCGGTGAAGTTGTGGATGGTATCAACACCCTCTCCGCCCCATGCCGTCTTGACAACGTCAACGTTACCATTACCGGTTCCAGCGTTCAGCCAGATGTCGTCATTGCCTGCACCGCCAGTGATGGTATCGTTACCAAGACCTGAGCCACTCGCTGAAGTCCAGGAGTAGGCAAAAATCTCATCAGCTCCGCTACCACCGACAATGGAGTCACTGCCATCACCACCAAAGATCCACTCACCGTCATGATTCCCGCTACCATCCACAGTGATGATATCGTTGCCACTTCCACCATCTACATAAGCGTAGTTATCAAAGATGTGAATGGTATCGTTACCCTGTCCAGACAAAAGGGTGTTACCTGCCCACAATCCTGTTGTTACATTATGCTCATGGACATTAATGAAAAAACCTTCTGTCTGTGAGGTCACGTCAACAAAAATCTTGTCGGAGCCAGGACCGGTGTGGTTGACATCATGCCATACGTCAAGCACCTCAATGTTCTGGATCTGGTTATTACTGAAGTCATTGAAGTAGGTTGTGAAACCGATGGTATCGTGATCATTGTAACCTGTACCATTAGCAACATGACCGCCATCAACTACGTCGTTGCTGGTCATACCATTGATGTACTCGTTGCTGGCACCGCCAAGAATTTCATCGGTACCAAAAGTACCCTCAATCAGTGAACCGCTTCCGAAGAATGCCGAACCATAGTTCTGAGTGTCAAGCCCGATGCCAAGTCCTGACTTTGCCGTAAGCTGCGAGGCATCAAGATGAAGCTGTGCCGCGTGATCCTGAGTAACCGTTCCATCATTTGCCTTGATAAGCAGAATTTCAGGTGCACCAGTTGACGAGGAGTGCAGACTGTCTACCATAGAATCGACAACGCTGTCATTCAAATCAATTATCAACGTCTGATTCGTACCGAGGTCATTGTTGAAGGCAATGGTTCCAACGTTGCTGATGTGCAGCTGGTCAGAAGAGGAGTGCAGCAGGTCAGAAGAGGAGGTCACCTCCGCATTGTCGCGAACTTCAAGTACGTCACGGTTGCCAAGACCTGAACCGGCAGAGCCATACTGTAGATAGAAGCTCGTAAGGTAGAGTGGCAGATACTGATAGGCACCCTCATGCAGACCACCAGCATTTTTCACCGTTGTTCCGTCACCATCATTGGCACCACCGTTAATGGTATCACCACCATCAAGGTTTGCGTCGTCGAAGATGAAGCGGTCATTGCTGCCATGGTCAGAGATGCATCCCGTTCCACTTCCACTTCCACCAAAGTCATTGCCTTCCGCATTGGTTGCACCATTGTAGGTGATCTGATAATCGATGCTCAGGCCAAGCAGGTCAATGACGGTGTTACCTTCCTGGAGCTCGGCAAGCTGCTCACCGGCGGCTGAAACATTGTTGTTGATAATGTCGATCACCTTCTCATTTGGAAGCAACGCATTATTGGTAGAGTACCCATTCTGCGAATATACCGAATCTCTCAGGCGAAGCGAGTAATCGAAATTGTATGGCTCAGCATGTATCTCAGCCTGACCAACGGAGAACTGGATGGCCTCAAAGCCCGATACTCTCTGAAGCTCAGATTCGCTGATGGTTACACCAAACTTGCGACCAACGCCATCAAGGGAAACCTCACCGCCAACAGCAATGGTATCGTAGCCTGCGCCACCAATAACCGTATCGCCATTTGTCAAGCCGCCATGGTTGACAGAACCGGTACCACCGTCACGGCTAAGGCCATTGAAGACCACGATATCGTTTCCTGAACCAAGGCTGACGTAGTCATTGAAGTCGTGAATTGCGTGCTCGTCACCAAGGCGAACGATGTCGTTGCCGATACCGGTCGTAATGTGGTGACCCTCTTCGCTCTCAACACCGACATAGACATTGCCTTTGTAGCCACTGATAAGATCAGCACCGCCGGTCTGTATGACGGTAGCATTAACATTGACCAGTGTCAGGTTGCCGCCGCCGGTTCCGTCACCGGTTACCGTCAGTGTTTCGGCAAAGTCATTGTTTAGGTCAACACCGTGGTTGTGGTTGCCATTGACCGCCAGAGCCAGTGACTCGTAGCTATGAGTACCCGAACCGATGTCATTAAGAGAGAAATCAGAGTTAAGAACGGTTGTTGCTGGCCTGATATCACTCCAGATTGAGGTAATGGCATTGTCGCCGTTTATGGTAATATCAGCCACATCGCCTGTCCCTGTACCGTTTTCAAGGGCAAGATTAACATACAGGTCAGCCGTAAACGGAACGGTAACACCGCAGACCGAGTTAACCAAACCTGGCCCGTAAACCGTGCCAAGAGGGTCGGCTGCAGCACCGGTGCCGGTAGTCGCATGACCTGAGCCATCATAATTACCAGTACCTTGATTGGTAAACGTCTCAAGTGCCGTGAGGTTGATCTTCTCGGTACCAAGAAGATTGGTCAAGGTATCTGCAGCTTCGTCACCGGCAAAAGCGACATAATTGTTGTGTTCGTGCTGAATGTTGAGAATGACGCCATCCTCATGGTTCAGGTTGATGGTCCGCAAAGCACTATCGAATTGTGAACGGTCAACCGTGTAGTCTGCGGTATAACCATTGTCATCGTTCGCTATAATAGTTCTTGTTCCATCACCAGTGCCATCGACCCCGTTGAAAGCAAGCACCCTGTTTTCAGAATGCGGTGCAAAGACGCTTGACGTTGCCTCTCCATCCCATGCTGTGGTTGAGTTCAGTGTCAGGGTTTCAACGCTGGTGATCGCTTTGGTAATGGGACTAGAACCTGTGCCATCTGGGCCCTGTAAGGTGGATGAGTGCCCATGAACCAGATCGAGACTCTTGTTACTGTCTACCGTGATTGCATCGTTACCGGCTCCTCCATCAACATAGCCTTCGATCACCGAGTCACCACCAAGGTGGCTGCGAAGTCCGGTACCGGTGAAGAGGAAGTGAACCAGGTCATCACCTGAACCAGCCAGAACCTCGGCACCATGACCATCAGCATCAACCGTTGCATCGCCAGCAATGACGGTGTAACCAGTCCCTACCCACTCTGCCTCATTACCGCTACCTGAATAGTGTGAAACTGCGGTAGTGAGATTGATGACATCGTTGCCATTGCCTGCATCTATCTGCGCCTCTTCTTCAAGATTAAGGGCAGTAACAGAGTCGTTGCCGTCTCCAAGCAGAATCTGCGCACCATTCCCGTCCATCGCTGCAGGCTGACCGGGGTTACCATGCAGAATACCAACAACGACCGTATCGTCACCTGATCCGGTATCGATAAGTGTCCTGTAGAGCGGGTTGCTGTAGCTTTCTGCAAGATCATTGGCAAGAACAACATCATTGCCATCACCGGTATAGACCTTTCCTGCAAGTGTAATGGGTGATGAATAGTAAGGATTATAACCTGAACCATAGTCTAAATCACTAAAGGAGTGACCTGAACCACTAAAACCTTCAAGAACATTGCCTACAATAACGGTATCATCGTTATGTCCCGTCCTGAAGATTGCCGATGCATCTTCAGCAGCGTTGGAGATGTTGACTGCGATCTTGCCCCATGCGGCTGAACCATCAAGCAGAAACGCGGGTGCGCTGCCTACGGAACCAAGCGTAACATCACCTGAACCGGCAACAGTGATCTTTTCAAGGCTTTCAACGGTATCGAAGGTAAAGCCATTGTCGTGCAGAATGTAGCCAAGGTCATGACCTTCAAGTCCGGCAACCGGGAAAACGTGACCGGCGGACTGACTGGCAACACCCGTCCTTGCTGCAGGATAACCAAGAACTGTCGGAACAGCAGGAACACTTCCAGCGTCACGATTCCAGTCTTCTGCAATAATCAGAGCGTCGTTTGCAACAATGTTGAGAGTCTGGTGTGTGGAAGAGATACCATCAGGACGAAGGTCAATAACGTTGACCGAACTTGCACCGTTAGCGGCTACGGTAAGATTGAGGGTTTCGATCTGCTGGGTCTGAATGTTCTCTGCGCCGATATCAAGGTGGTCAGCAGTAACATTCTCGAGAAGAAGATTAACCGTCTGGTTCCCGGCAAGCTTGCTGTTGATATAGGAGAACTCCATATCAGCAATGTCATGACTGTTGTGGGCAGAGAGGTTGACTGTCTCACCCCACATGTTGACAACATGCGAACCGGAGGTAGAAATACGGGTAACATTGACATCGGTCAAGGCACTGCCAGTAGGAAGAATTCCTGAATCCTGCAGGTCAAGGTAGGTGCCATCGGTGTTTGAGAAGGCAACATTGACGATCTTGATGCCACGCAACTGCGGGGTAATATCGTAGGAACCTGCATCGTTGGTGTTACCAAGTGTAGCATTGAGTGTCGGGTTGACACCTGAGCCGGTAAGCTTGTCTTCGTCCTGCAGACTGTTGATGCGGTTGTCGCCAAGGAAGCCGCTGCCGAGAATGTAACGAACCGGAGCGGAGTTAAAGACATTGGCGGTCTCGACATCGGTATCACCGGTAAGGGTAAAGGTTCCGGGTGCATCGAGTATAGAGAGATCGTCAACGGTGACTGATGCGGTGTGATCGTCAATGTGCAGCGTCAGGGTCTCAGCACCCTCTGTGACATGATCAGCCTCAAGGTCGACCGAGATGATTGCCTTTCCGTCAGCACCAACGGTTGCCGTGCCCGAAAGAGAGCCATCAGCGAGATCGGCAAGGGTAATGCCGGAGAGAGAGTAGCTGAATGTTCTTCCCTGTGGCAGATCATGGGTATCAAGGGTAAAGATAACCGTGTGACCTTCGCCGACATGGCCTGCTGCGTCGCCGGCAGTTGCGCTGAGAGCGGTGAGGGTGTAATCGTTACGTCCCTCTGCACGACCGTAAATAACATAGTGTTTTTCGGCCGCGACCACATCGGTTCCAAAAGCTGTACGCAAGTCAGCATAGTTGGCAAGGTAGGCCTGCGCATCAAAAGCATTCGTGTCGCGATGTTCGCCATAACCGTACGTTACATAATGGCGTGCTGCGCTTATTCCAGGATCGACATCATGGCTGAATGCCGTGATCAGATCGTCATAGGATGCAAGATACTCCCATGCATCAAAGGTAATAGGACGAACTTCAGTACCAGGATGCTGGGGATCACCAGCTATTCCAGTGGTGAAGTTTTGGTAGTGACTGTATGCTCTCACCACGTCGGGACCAAAAGCATTTATCAGATCACCATAGGAAGCGAGATATTCCCACTTCTGCAAAGTTGAAATAGGCATAGTTATATACTATTTATTTGTTAGGAGAATAAAACAGAGAACTTTCGGTCAATTTAATAACTACCAATCACAATAACAACAAATTCCGGCAAAATCAGCCGAATAAATTACCGTTACGAGTCATCACAAACTACTCTCATTCACAAACAGGGATAAAACCAGGTTAGTTTGACAGATTATCTTGCCTCTTTCCGATAGCCTTCATTTGTAACAGAATACTTCAGTGCGCCTTCTCCCCCTTCGACCATCCCGAATGCCAGATCAATCAAGCCTGCCATACCGGCAGGCAACTTCCTGACACACCGTTCTTTGATGGCTGACGTTACCACGTTCCTGACAGTAAAAACCACCTGCGACATGTTGCATCCCCGCAAGTACAATTGCTCCCTCTCCTGCACCATCAGCGCAACTGACTCTTTATTATACTTTTTTTTGATCATACAACAAAAAAAATCAGCGTTTTACCTCACTCCTTTCGAGAATTCCGGAGCAAGTCGAGGCGGCCAGGCAAGGGAAAAATCTTCCCGCTCAATGGTAAGATTCGGGCTGTATGCGGGGTCATGCGGCAACTCCTGTGCCCAGCGCTCTTTCATATAGGTATTCTCTCTGCCTATCCGCACTTTTTTTTCTGGGGTGTCCTCCTCACCTCTTGATGCTGATTCGTGGTGATAAAAGTCGGCATAGGGCGTCCAGAGGTTACGGAACCCTTTTTCACGAAGCCTCAGGCAAAAGTCGACGTCATTAAAGGCAACGCTGAGGTTTTTTTCATCAAGGCCGCCGATGCCCAGATAGAGTTCTCTGCGAACCACAAGACATGCGCCCGTTACGGCAGAAAAAGTTTGCTGGAGGGAGGCTCTCGAACAGTAACCGCCCTCGCCTTTTTTACTGTTTTTGTTTGCATGACCTGCAAGGCCTCCCAGTCCAAGAATGACGCCACCGTGCTGCAGGGTTTCATTTGGATACCAGAGCCTGGCGCCAACGGCGCCAACCTTCTCCTGCAGTGCGTGGCTGACCATTTCATTGAGCCAGTCTGCGGTTATGACCTCAATATCATTGTTCATAAGGCAGATAAAGTCGGCCTCCGAGCGTTGTACCACCTGATTATTGAGCCTTGAAAAGTTGAATGGGGCATCCTCCCTGCAGACGGAGATAAGGGGGTGCTGTTGCAAGGTGGAGAGAAGTTCAAGGGTTTCGCTCTCTTCCGATCCGTTATCGACAAGAGTGATGCTGTAGTTCGGGTAGGTTGTTTTTTCAAGGAGCGTCTCCATGCACCGTTTCAGGAGCGCGGGTTTGTCGCGGGTGAGGATAATAATTTCAACGGAGGGAGGTGTTACGGGCAGGTGGTAACGCACGCGGTTCATGCCCGGAGCTTCGGGCGCGGGTTCAGCATGTGCGGCAATGCCCATGCGCTGCAGATGTTCATCAAGCGCCTTCAATGCTGCGAAGTGAGCGCGGGGTTTTTGCTTGATGAGAGGCGTGTGGCAGAGCACTCTTGGAATGTGGCGTATCCGTGTCGCATCGGGTAATTCGATGAGCCTCAGCATGAGGTCATAATCATCGGCGCCTTCATAGCCTTTTCTGAATCCACCCACGGCCTTGACCAGCTCTGTTTTGCAGATGGTGAGATGGGCGGTCATGTTCTGGCAGAGAAAGAGGGTGTAATCAAAATCAGATTTAAACCAGGGGTTGCACCGATTACCTCCCGCATCAAGCTGATCTTCATCTGCATAGAGCAGCGTTGTACCAGGATAGGTTATGATCTCCCGCGCTATCCGGTAGAGCGCATCAGGCGAAAGCAAAACGTCATGGTCGAGCAGGGCGACGAAGTCGCCTGTAGCCATTGCAAGAGCTGCATTGCCGCCTGCCTGAAGAGGTTCAGCTTCTTTGCTGATATTATATTTTATCCTGCGCTCTTTTCCGGCATGTTTTTTTATCAGGGCTTGCACTTTTTTGTCGGCTGAAGCATCGACAGCAATGCAAAGTTCCCAGTCGGGATAGAGTTGCTTTTTGACCGAGATGATCGTTTCGTCAAGAAAGCGGAAAGAGGAACGAGAGAGCACCATGAGCAGTGAGATGCGTGAAGGCTGCTTCATCAGGGCGATATCATCAATGATCAATTGCTGTTTCCGAGCATCGAGGGTGTCGTAGCGCGCAATCCATGCTGCATAGTCGTTTCTCTCGGGTGGTTTGGCATTGCTGGCAATGCCGGTTTGTGCGGGTGCTCTGCCGGCAAGCCTTGACAGGATGTTTTTGATTTTTCTTGTTCGCTTGCGAAGCGATTTGGCTATTTTACGCACCGGTTTCATGACTCTCCAACTGCTGGAGCTGATAACCCGGTTATAGTCGGCGGTCAGGGCAGCAATTCGGGAGTCGCGCTCGTGCAGCTCGCCGGAGAGCGCCATGATCCGGGAGTCGCGCTCCTGCAGCTCACCGGCAAGCTTCATCAGTTGCTGTTCGCGCTCCTGAACCTCAAGGGTAAATTCACGGACAAGCTTACGGGTATGATAATCCAGCTCGACACGCTCTCCTGAGAGTGCGAAAAATTGACTGAAAAAGGGCCGGCTTTCTGCTGACAACCACTTTTCAAGCAGGGCTTTAACGGGAACGGTTTGCTGCGTCCCAACAAAAAGTATGCCAAGGCCGTAGGAGTGTTCAAAAGAGAGGTGCGGGTAGCGGGCGGAAAGCTCATCCCAAAGTTTCCATACACCAAAACCTCTCTCTTTGACCACAATGTCATGAAAAAGGACAATACCTTTTTCCGACATTTTTGGCAACCAGGTGTTGAAGTCGTGCAGGACTGCCTCGTAGGTGTGCATACCATCTATATGAAGAATGTCTATGGTATTGTCGGAAAAATGGCTATGCGCTTCATCGAAGGTCATTCTCAAAAGGGAAGAGAAGGCACTGTAGAGCTTGTGATTGTGTGCGGCAACAGCCTGATAGACCTCATCGCCATAGTAGCCTGCATGTTCGTCGCCCTGCCATGAGTCAACAGCATAACAGTGCGTGGAAAGATGGTGGTGCTCGACACTTTGGCAGAATGCGAAATAGGAGTTGCCGGTATGAGTGCCCAATTCTACCAGCACTTCCGGCTTTGCCGCATCAATCAGCCAGAATGCAAACGGAATATGCCCGACCCAGTTCAGTGGCGGCTCGATTCGGAGTGGTTTGAGCTGGAGCGTTTGTGCAAGCAGGTATTCCATGGAGTTTCAATAATTTTTACCAATATCGATAAAAAAATATTCCGGAATAAATAAAAGCTTGTGGCCGGTTCTTTTCCTCTAAATTTTACGAAGAGCCAACGTTTAATGTACATTGAACAAGAAAATCTGGAATGGGCAACGCTCTTGCATTACCCATTTCATGAACCATCATAATAACCTGTCAGGACGCATGCTTGATTTCTCTACCGTAGCTCTTTTGCCCAGACCGCTGAAGCTTTATCCACCCTGGTCATGGGCGGGCCATATCCCTTTTGCCATGTGGATCGTCAAAGAGTGCAGACCGAACCTTCTTGTCGAACTTGGCTCCCATTCCGGCCACTCCTATTTCTCGTTCTGCCAGAGCGCCCGCCAGTTCAGCCCTGAAACGAAATGTTATGCTGTCGATACCTGGGCAGGTGACCATCAGACAGGGTTTTACGGGGAGGAGATTTTCAGGGATGTCTCACAGCACAATGAGCGGCTTTATCGTGATTTTTCTACCCTTCTGCGCATGAGGTTTGATGAGGCCTTGAGCCTCTTTGCCGACCGCTCAATTGACCTGCTGCATATTGACGGGCTGCATACCTATGAGGCTGTCAGGCACGATTTCGAAACCTGGTTGCCGAAAATGTCGGCCCGTGGGGTCGTGCTCTTCCACGACATTGCCGTAAAACGCGACGACTTCGGAGTCTGGAAGCTCTGGACTGAGCTTTCTGCTCTTTACCCGAACCTCTCATTCGATCACTCCTTCGGTCTTGGTGTGCTTCTTGTTGGAGATCAGCAGGATGAAACCATGAGGATTCTGGCGGCATTGTGCCGTGAGCAGACAGGGCGCTCGCTGGTCAAAGGGCTCTTTGCCGAGGCTGGAAGGCGCACGGAATTACAGACGGAGGTGAGCATAAAGGATCACCATATCAAGGAACGCATCGCGATGATTGTTGAACGCGATACCATGATCACGGATCGCATCGCCATGATCCTTGAGCGTGACCGCACCATCACGGAACAGGCTGCCGTCATCACGGATCAGGCCACTACCATTACGAAACAGAGCGCAGCCATCACGGAACAGGCCGCAGCTATCACGGAGCGGGAGCGTATCATTGCTGAACAGGGTACCGTCATCACGGAGCGGGAGCGCGTCATTGCTGAACAGCATGCCTCCATCAATGAACGTAACGACTGCGTTGCAGGACTCAGGAAGCGGCTCAGGTTTATGATCACGTCGCGCAGTTGGAGGATGACAAAACCGATGCGAAAAGTATCAAACTCATACCGAAAGCGTCTGACCAGAATCAGGAGGAGCTGGCGCTTTCGGTTTGAGCAGCCGGAGAGCGACGTCAAGGTCAACATTGACGGTGATACCAAAGATTATGAGAAGTGGGTTGAGCAGTTTGATAGAACCGATGCAGTGCAGCTCGGGATCATCAAGGCTGAGATCATGACGATGACAAAGCCGCCATTGATTTCTGTGCTCATGCCGGTGTACAATCCCCATTCCGACTTTCTCAATGAGGCAATCAGCTCGGTCTGCAACCAGATTTATCCACATTGGGAGCTCTGCATTGCTGATGATTGTTCCACTGATCCGAAAGTCAGGGAGGTCATCAATGAGTGGAGCCGCCAGGATACAAGAATCCGCTCTGTTTTCCGGGAAAAAAACGGCCACATTTCGGCGGCAAGCAACTCTGCTCTTGCAATTGCAACGGGTGCCTACATCGCCTTGCTGGATCATGATGACCTTTTCCATCCTCTTGCGCTGTACTGGAATGCAAAGGAAATTATCAGCCATCCGGATGCCGGTATGATCTATTCGGATGAAGACAAGATTGATGACTCTGGCGTGAGAAATGGCCCCTATTTTAAAAGCGATTTTAATTATGACCTGTTGCTTTGCCACAACATGATCTCCCATCTCGGGCTCTACAAGAGCGCCTTGATCAGGCGCATCGGGGGGTTCCGTGAGGGCCTTGAAGGGTCGCAGGATTATGACCTTGCCTTGCGTGTTTGCGAGCAAATCCGGCCTGACCAGATCCGCCATATTCCGCGTGTTCTCTACCATTGGAGAATTCATGAAAAGAGTACGGCTATGACCATTGATGCAAAGCCTTATGCGCTGGTTGCCGCCGTCAATGCGGTGAAGGCACATCTTGAGCGGCAACGGGTCAAGGCGATCGTAACCGAGGCGCCGGATGCACAGGTGTTCAACAGGGTTATCTATACCGTTCCGGATCCTCCACCGTCAGTCGATATTCTTGTGCATCACCGTGGCGACCTTGTCAATACGGAGCGCTGTATCCAGGCCATTTTGCAGAAAACAACCTACAGTAATTATTCAATCACCATTATTGATCATGCATCAATCGATGATGAGACCATCTCTTTTTATGATGGACTGAAAGGCAGGGGTCGCATCACGATCATTCGTCACAAGGCACCAGGCAACTTTTCGAAGTTCAATAATCGTGCAGCAGCAGCTTCATCAGCCGACTACCTTTGCCTTTTGGACAACAATCTTGAGGTGCTTACGCCTGAGTGGCTGACGGAAATGGTCGGCCATGCCATACAGAGGGGTATTGGAGCCGTTGGCGCAAAACTGTTATGCAGCGAAAACACCCTGCTCCACGGCGGCGTGATCATGGGAATCGGCAATGTAGCGGGCTACGCGCATAAAAATCTGACCAACGGTCATCCGGGCTATATCGGGCGCGGATGCCTCCAGCAATCTTTTTCAGCGCTGGCTGGCGGATGTCTTGTGGTAAACCGGAAAACCTATCTTAAGGTTGGCGGTCTGAACAGAAAAGAGCTGGAACGGGAGTTTATGCAAGTTGATTTTTGCCTGAAACTGACGGCAAGGGGGCTGAGAAACGTCTGGACACCCTATGCTGCATTGCGTTTTCATCCATCACTGGCGCAACACGATGAGGCATGTGCGCCGGATCAAGCAAAAAAGAGGAGAGAGATCAGCTATATGCAGCGCACCTGGAAAAACTTTATCGAGCATGACCCGGCATACAGTCCAAACCTTTCCATTATGAGTGAGGATTTCAGCTTTGCGTGCCCTCCAAGAATCAGTCAGAAACCGTTTCAATAAAAAAATCATGAAAATATTGAATCCCATCCTGCTGTTCCGCGATGCATTGAAGAGGCCGAAAGTTGTGAAACAACAACCTCTCTGCAAAACTGAAGAGCCGGTTGCGGTCAGCCTTCCTGAAGCGGAGCCGGAGCAGGTAGCAGTAACGGTACCGCCACCAGCGGTAAAAAAGTTTGCTTTTCCGGATTCAGAGCTTGCGCACCAGCTCCTCGACGACCTTTGGGGAATCGAGATAGGGGGAAGCGCCCATAACTCGTTCAATCTTCCGCATTGCCTGAACATTGATTATTGCGGCAATGATGACACTATTTTCAAGCAGGCTGAAATCGAGTTGTGCGGGTCGGCCATGAAAGTTGACATTGTTTCAGAAGGCGATGATCTCCCTTTTAAAGACAATACTCTCGACTTCATTATCAGTTCGCATGTGGTTGAGCACTATTTTGATCCCATCAAGGCGATGAAGGAGTGGTACCGGGTCATCAAGCCCGGCGGCTATATTTTTACCATTGCACCGCATGTTGACCGCGTGCCGGATGAGCACCGCCCGGTCACTGCGTTTGACGTGCTGGTAAAAAGGCATCTGACAGGAATCCGGACGGCGGAAGATGACGCGATGGCCGGAGGAGCGCGTGGCCATCACGCGGTGTTTAACCTCGACAACTTCCTTGAACTGTGCGCTTACCTGAACTATCGTGTTGTCGCCACCGAGGATCCCGACAAGAAGGTTGGCAACGGATTTACCGTCGTCGTCCAGAAAGAGCTGCCTGATAGCAGCATCGTCACGTAAACCACAAAAGAGCATCAAACTCAAGCGGAGTGGGCAGTTGCGATTGCGAAACAATTCCGGTGAAGGTGACCGAAGTGTCGATGGTGCCGTCGCCGTTCAGGTCGGCATGCATCGTCAACCCTTCATAGCCCGCAGCACCTGCCCGAACCCACGCCACAACGCTGCTTGTTCCGGGAGTCCAGCCCCAGACCGACAACTGCTCCCCTGCCTGCCAGTCGGTGATGGTTGACCAGGTCGTCACGCCTCCTCTGCCATCGGAGAAGAAGATGTCGGTTCCGGCTCCTCCTGTCAGGAAGTTCGAACCGGTTCCACCATCAATCACATCGTTGCCATCTCCTGCATTGACAGCGTCAACTCCGCCTGCGACATTGATGAAGTCGTTAGAGGCAGTACCAATCAGCACCTCATTGCTACTGTCGCCGATGAACTGAAAATGGATGGGTGCTCCCCCGGCGGCTGTTGCCAGGCCGATGTAGCGCTCCGGCATGACCGTGAGACCATTACGGAGCATGGGAGTGATGGGAACATAGGTATCTGAAATCGAGTCGGAGGCACGTAAGGTCATATCTGCGAAGACAAAGTATTCGACATGGCGAATGGTGTCTCTCCCGTCACGATTCGCACTTTTGTCAATAACCACGTAGAGGGAGGTCGCCGGATCGCCTGTGATGGTGTATCCAGCATAGTTTCCGCTGAACACTGCCGTATCGGCGCCATCACCACCATCAAGGATATCATTGCCTGCCCCGCCGGTTAACCGGTCACTCCCGGGCCCGCCATTCAAGATATTACTGACCGTATTTCCGATAATGGTGTCGCTACCGGAACCACCGGTGGCATTTTCAATAATGACGCCAAATGCAATGCCAAGATTATTGGAACCATCGTACAGACCGGATATAGTTCCCGGATTGTTGTACCAGATGGATGAGTAATGCCCTGGTGTCAGATCAATATCGCAATTGGTGGTGAAGTTCGACAGGTCGAGCGTGTCATTGCCGCCTGCATCCCAGATGCTGGTGTAAAAGGGGATCGTTGGATCAAATCGGTAGAGATCATCCCCGGTTCTGTAGTTGTTATTGGCTCCGTAGAGGTACTGGATTGCCGCGATGTCATAAACCATCGGGGTTTGCGGGTCAACAATGATGTATTGACTCTGTGCAGTGTCCAAATAATAGTATTTCGCACTGTTATAGGACATGATCGTGAAATTCCTGAAATCGAGGGCTTCGGGCAGATAGGGCCCTGCTTCACCGCTCCCCGAATCACCGTAATTTCCGGGGTGTTTCAGTCCAAGCCCATGACCGATTTCGTGGATAAGAGAGAGATAGTTGTAGGAGCCATTAGCCCAGTTACTTTGTGCAGCAATCGCTGGATTGATCCAGACATCTGCGGCAGCAGCCCAATAACTGTTCGGATATCCACACCACCCCCAGGTCCCGCTGCCAACGGCGGATGATATGGCAAAACGAAAGTCGCCGACTTCACCGGCACTTTCGGGAACCTGTCTGAACGAGAGTGCCGCTACATCAGCCCAGGCTTGAAGCGCATGGGTTACGGCTGATATTTGCGCAGCATTCAGAGCCAGAAGCTGTGCTGCATCCGGCTCTGCATTTGGACTGTAGGGTGATTGCCAATAAGCAGTTGCACCTCCAAGCCAGGGGAAACTGTAGGTAAGCTCCACCGTAGAGCTGAAATGAGCACTCCATTTTTCATGTCCCAGACTCAGCAACGGATCAAGAGTGCTTATCCCACTCAGCTCAAAGGTGGTCGTTGGAGAAGAGGTTGAGGGAGTTGGCATGAACTATGTGTTTGTTAATAAAGCCTCAATTTCGCTACACTTCCGCATGGATATTGCACGGGAAGATAGTGATTCAAACCTCGACAAACCACAACACCCCGTCAAATTCAAGCGGCGCGGGCAACTGTGACTGCGATGTAATGCCGGTAAAGGTCACGGAGGTGTCGATGGTGCCGTCACCATTCAGGTCGGCATGCATGGTAAGCCCTTCGTACCCGGCGGCTCCGGCCTGAACCCACGCCACAATCCTGCTTACTCCGGGCTGCCAGCCCCAGACCGACAACTGCTCATAATCCTCCCAGTCGGTGATGGTTGACCAGATCGTCACTCCGCCTCTTCCGTCAGAGAAAAAGATGTCGATTCCTTCTCCACCGGTCAGAAAATTCGAACCGACGCCTCCGTCGATCACATCCTGGCCAGCTCCGCCATTGACGGCGTCATCTCCGCCAGCCACATTGATGAAGTCGTTATAGGCTGTACCCTGCACCACTTCGTTGCTACTGTCGCCGATGAACTGAAAGTGGATGGGTTGTCCCCATGCGGTTGTTGCCGGGCCGGCGTAACGATCAGGCAGAAAACTGATGCCATTGCGGACCATTGGTACAAGGGGAATAACATCCGCAGCAGTTTTTGTAACATCAGCAAACTGAAAAAATTCAACTGACTTGACTGAATCAGTACCATCTCGACCAGCAACATTGTCATGAACCGTAAAGAGAGCCGTTGCGCCGTCATAGCTGATGGTATAGTCGGAAAAATTGCCACGATACACTGCTGTATCATTGCCGTCTTCTCCGGTGATTTGATCGTTGCCTGAAAGTCCGGAAAGAGTGTTGTCCATATTATTGGCCCTGATAACGTTATCTGCAGCGTTTCCGGTACCATTAATTGCCAGTGTTCCATACAGTTGCAGATGCTCAACATTGGCAGACAACGTGTAGGTGACAGAACTGTATACGGTATCGATACCATCACCGGCAGCTTCAACGACAACATCGCCAACATTATCGACCATATAAATATCAGCGCCACCAAGCCCGGTCAGTGTATCAACTCCGTTTAAACCATCAAGAACATTATTACTGTTGTTGCCTGTCAAGCTGTCGTTATAGATTGAACCGACAAGATTTTCAATCGAGATGAAGGTATCGGATCCATCACCGGTTGCACTATTGGTCAGCAGTGATGCCGTTACAGCAGCATGGGAGAGTTCAAATGAGGCGATATCGGTGCCGATACCGCCGTTAAGAACATTTGCCCCGCCATTACTGATCAGCATATTACTATGATCGTTACCGGTTGCATTGATATTGGCCGTACCGGTCAACCGGATATTTTCCACGTTGGGCAGTGATACCAGTGAATAGGTGATGGAGGATTGGATGGTATCGGTGCCTCCACCAGCATCTTCAAAGATGGTATCGTTGTTATCAACCACAAAATAAAGATCATTTCCAATGCCGCCATACAACAAATCTGCACCTCCGCCGCCGTCCAACTGGTCATTGCCGCTCATCCCGTAAATGGTGTCGTTACCTGCTCCCCCCGTAAGAATGTTATCGGCATCAGTTCCATTGATGACGCCGTCTGTTGCTCCTCCACTTGCAAGGGAAAAGAAGTATTGGCCAGCGATATAAGTATTACCCTCAGTAACCTCCAGATCAAGCATCTGGCTTTGTACACCCGAGTGGACAAGCTCATAATAGGTTGTGCCATCGCCAGCGGAATATCCTGCACGCGCAATGGTGCCCCCCAGCCCACTCGTGCCACCAGAAGCATCGCCAGTGGTCCAGTTCATGACCTCATAGCGGAACTCAATATTGAAATTGCCGCCACCGGTACCAATCAGACGCATTTGAAAAGCATTAAGCTTGTCGATATGACCGTTAAAATAACCAACGTCGTCCCAGGTAACCGTCAAGGTTCCATAACCGGTAGCATCAAGGTCATACCAGACCAGATTGGAGCCCGTTGAGGTGCCACCAGGGGTGGCGGTTACAGCTCCCGGGCCATCAACGTTGGTCGTGTAGCCCATCGTATCCACGTCAGCAAAAAAAGCAGCAATCATTGGTTTGCTGCTTGTTTGCATACCCCAGGGAGTGTAGGATGAGATGCCATCTGTTCCGAAGGCTATACCGTAGTTGTTGATTGAAAGCTTGGTGTAGTTATGACCCAAAAAATTGAGTCCGCCAGATCCAAAGGTGCCTCGAATGTTGACGTTGGCGGCGTCTCCAGAATTATTACGGTCAATAAAATTCTCGCCAAAGCCGGCTGCTCCGCCTAATCCATTGATCAATTCCATATCTCACACTCCTCTTTGCATTTGTTATACCGGAAGTTATTTGACGAAAAACTGATATGCCGCTCACACAAACCACAACACACCGTCAAATTCAAGCGGAGTGGGCAACTGAGCCTGCGATGTAATACCGGTAAAGGTCACGGAGGTATCGACGGTGCCGTCACCATTCAGGTCGGCGTGCATGGTGAGCCCTTCGTACCCGGCGGCTCCGGCCTGAACCCACGCCACAATCCTGCTCACACCGGGCTGCCAGCCCCAGACCGATAACTGCTCACCTGCCTGCCAGTCGGTGATGGTTGACCAGGTCGTTCCTCCGCCTCTTCCGTCAGAGAAAAAGATGTCGATTCCTGGGCCCCCTGTCAGAAAGTTCGAACCGATGCCTCCGTCGATCACATCGTTACCAGCTCCACCATTGACAGCGTCAACTCCGCCAGCCACATTGATAAAGTCGTTATAGTCCGTACCAATCACTACCTCGCCAGTGCTGTCGCCGATGAACTGAAAGTGGATGGGCACTCCGCCTGCGGCTGTTGCCGGTCCGATGTAACGATCAGGCAGAAAACTGATTCCATTGCGGACCATTGGTAGAAGGGGAACAAGAGCTGACGCAGTTTTTGTGACATCAGCAAACTGAAACAATTCAACGGAATTGACTGAATCAATACCATCGCGGCCTGCAACATTGTCATGAACCGTAAAGAGAGCCGTTGCGTTGTTATAGGTGACGGTATAATCGGAAAAATTTCCACGATACAGTGCCGTGTCATTGCCGACTCCTCCCGAGATTTGATCGTTGCCTCCAAGCCCGGCAAGAGTGTTGGCCATACCATTGCCAATGATCGTGTTATCAGCAGCGTTTCCGGTACCATTGATTGCAAGTGTTCCGATCAGTTGCAGATTTTCAACATTGGCAGGCAACGTGAAGGTGACAGAACTGTATACGATATCAGTACCGGCGGCAGCAGCTTCAACAACAACATCGCCGACATTATCGACATAATAAATATCATCGCCACCAAGCCCGGTCATCGTATCGACACCGTTTAATCCATCGAGTAAATTGGCACTGTTGTTGCCTGTCAAGCTGTCGTTATAGACTGAACCGACAAGATTTTCAATCGAGATGAAGGTATCGGCTCCGTCACCGGTGGCACTATTGGTCATCAGTGATGCCGTTACAACCGCCTGGGAGAGTTCAAAGGAGGCGGTATCGGTGCCAATACCACCGTTAAGAACATTTGCCCCGCCATTGCTGATCAGCGTATTGCTCCCATCATTGCCGGTTGCATTGATATTGGCCGAACCGGTCAACCGGATATTTTCAACATTGGGGAGTGATACCAGCGAATAGGTGATGGAGGATTGTATGGTATCTGTGCCTCCGCCAGCATATTCAAAGATGGTATCGCTGTTATCAACCACAAAATAAAGATCATTGCCATTGCCGCCGTATAACAAATCGACACCACCGCCGCCGTCCAATTGGTCATTGCCGCCCATCCCATTAATGGTATCATTACCGGGCCCCCCTGTGAGAATGTTATCGGCATCATTGCCATTGATGATGCTGCCTGTAGCTCCACCACTTGCCAGAGAAAAGAAGTATTGACCTGCAGAGCCGGTATTACCCGAAGCAACCTCGAGATCAAGCATCTGGCTTTGTACCCCCGACTGGAAAAGTTCATAATAGGTTGTGCCATCGCCAGCGGTATATCCTGCACGCGCAATGGTACCACCAAGTCCACTGGTGCCACCGGAAGCATCGCCAGTAGTCCAGTTAATGACCTCATAACGGAACTCAATATTGAAATTGCCCCCACCGGTACCAATCAGGCGCATCTGAAAAGCATTAAGCTTGTCGGTATGGCTGCCAAAATAACCGACATCATCCCAGGTAACCGTCAAGGTTCCATAACCGGTAGCATCAAAGTCATACCAGACCAGATTGGAGCCACTTGAGGTGCCGCCAGGGGTTGCGGTTACAGCTCCCGGGCCATAAACGTTGGTCGTGTAGCCTCGCGTATCGACGTCGGCAAAAAAAAGCAGCAATCATGGGGTAATCGCTGGTTTGCATACCCCAGGGAGTGTAGGAGGAGAGACCACCTGTTCCGAAGGTAATGTTACCGTTGTTGTTGATTGAAATGGTGGTGTAGTTATGCCCCAAAAAATTGAGCCCGCCCACTCCAAAGGTGTCACGAATGTCGATATCGGCTTCGTATGAATCATCATTACGGTCAATAAAATTCTCGCCAAAGCCGGCAACTCCGCCTAATCCATTGATCAATTCCATCGTTCACACTCCTTTGAATTTGTTTATCAAAAGTTATTTGAAAAGAAACTGATATACCGCTCACACAAACCACAAGACTCCGTCAAATTCAAGCGGTGCGGGCAACTGCGATTGCGAAACAATTCCGGTGAAGGTGACCGAAGTGTCGATAGTGCCATCGCCGTTCAGGTCGGCATGCATCGTGAGCCCTTCATAGCCTGCGGCTCCTGCCTGAACCCACGCCACAATCCTGCTTAAGCCGGGGTGCCATCCCCAGACCGATAACTGCTCTCCTGCCTGCCAGTCGGTGATGGTTGACCAGGTTGTCACGCCTCCTCTTCCATCGGAGAAGAAGATGTCGGTTCCAGGGCCCCCTGTCAGGAAGTTCGAACCGGTTCCTCCGTCAATCACATCGTTGCCAGCTCCGGCATTGACGGCGTCAACTCCGCCTGCCACATTGATAAAATCGTTATAGGCCGTACCAATCACCACTTCGTTGCTGCTATCGCCAATAAACTGAAAGTGGATGGGTGCTCCTCCGGCGGCTGTTGCCGGGCCGGTGTAATACTCCGGCATGACACTGATACCGTTACGAATCATCGGGGTCATGGGAGGCAAGGAGGAGGGAACACCGGTGAAGCTCGTGTCGAGTCTGCCGTCGGTGTTGTAGCGTGCCAGGGCAAAGTCACCACTGCTTGTGCCTGAGACGACGATCTTGCCATCACTCTGAACGGCCATGCTGAAGATGATATCATTGCCGCCAAAGTCGGTCGTCACCTTGCCGTCACCATCGAAGGTGGTATCGAGAGTGCCGTCAGCGTTGTAGCGCATCAGTGCGAAATCGCTGTTTCTGTCTCCTACGAGAATCATGCCGTCTGACCCGATGTTGAATGGCTGATCAATACCTCCGTGTGCGTACCCTGCAACAAGAATTTTGCCACCGGGCAGCGCGGTCACACTCCAGCCAGAATCATAATTTGCAATGTCTGTAATGACTTTTCCATCACCGGAAAAGCTTGTGTCGAGACTGCCGTCGATGTTGTACCGCACCAGGGCAAAGTCGCCGTCGCTCTCCCCCACCACGAGAATCTTGCCATCGCTTTGCACCGTCATACCAATACCTTGATCACGATAATGAATATCGGTCGTAACGATACCATCGCCGGAGAAGCTGGTATCGAGGCTGCCGTCGGTGTTATAGCGTACAAGAGCGAAGTTACTATGACCGTCACCGGGCCAGGTAGATCCGGCCAACAGGATCTTTCCATCAGTCTGCAACATTAACCCTGAACCATAGTCCTCGCCACCAATGTTTGTGGTAACAATGCCGTCGCCGGAGAACGTTGTGTCGAGAGTACCATTAGCAGTGTAACGCGCCACAGCAAAATCCCCGTTGCTGAATCCTCCCACAACGATTCTCCCATCCGGTTGCACCTTCACACTGCAACCAACAGCATCACCACCAATGGGTGTCGTAACAATACCATCGCCAGAGAAGCTCGTATCAAGGCTGCCATCCGGATTATATCGAACGACAACAAAATCGCCGTTACTGGTAAAGTCGTTATGAGTGGCGCCCGAGATCAGGATTTTGCCATCAGCCTGCACTGTAATACCAGAGCCAAAATCATTGATACCGAGATCAAGGGTCACCTTGCCATCACCGGAAAAGGTGGTATCAAGACTGCCATTGGCATTGTAACGAGCCAAGGCAAAATCATGATTGGTCATCCCTGAAACAAGAATCTTGCCATCGGGCTGAATGGCCAGACCCCAGCCAAAATCGCTGCCACCGAAGTCTGTCGTTATCATGCCACTGTGGCTGACGGTCGTGAAGTCGTAGGTGGTCGTACCTGCGTATGGGTTCCCGGCAAGGTCCTTGATTGTTCCTGGATCGAACGTGACATAATAGTGGCTGTTACTGACCATAATGGCGGTCGGATCAATAGTGAGTGTATTGCCCGAAATCGCAAGATTGGGGCTTGTTGCCGCGTTATAGCTTTCCAAAACCGTGCCGGCTGCTGAACCGCTGTGAATGGCAATGGTGCCCGTTCCCTTCTGGATCGCTTCGCTGAAGGTTACCACAATGTTCTGGCCGACAGCAACATCGCTCACCCCATCCGCCGGGTTGAAGGTAACGACTGTCGGGGGAGTGTTGTCAACGGGCGTGCCACCGGTATCGAGAGTGCCATTGGTATTATACCGCGCCAGGGCAACATCACCGGTGGTCATGACTTCAGCATCACCGCTTACTCCGACAGCAACGATCTTCCCATCTGCCTGGATCACAATACCGTTGATACCATCATAGCCCCCAATATCCGTGGTTACCTTGCCATCGCCCGAAAAGCTTGTATCAAGACTCCCGTCGGTGTTGTAACGCACCATGGCAAAGTCACCGTTGCTGAACCCTCCAACAAGAATCCGGCCATCACTCTGCACCTTAACGCTCTGACCAGCAGAGTCTGCGGCAAAGTCTGTTACAATAACGCCATCTCCAGAAAAAGAGGTATCGAGCGTGCCGTCGGTGTTGTAGCGGACCAACCCGAATCCGTTAAAGGAGAGCCCCCCTGTGAAGCCGCCTCCCGCCACGACTATTTTACCATCGGCTTGCAGTGCCAGGGTGATACTTCCCTGATTATTCCCAAAGTCTGTCAATACCTTCCCGTCTCCGGAAAAAGTGGTGTCGAGGCTGCCGTTTGTGTTATAGCGCGCAACAGCAAAGTTCCAGTTACTCCCCATCAATGAGACACCCGCAACGAGAATCTTGCCGTCACCCTGCACCACCACACTGCCACCAACTTCTGTACCTCCGAAGTCTGTGGTGAGCGTGCCACCGCCGGAAAAGCCTGCATCGAGGCTGCCATCACTGTTGTAGCGCGCAAGGGCAAAGTCACCGTCGTGGTTTCCCGCAACAAGAATTTTTCCATCAGACTGCGTGACAACACTGAAACCAACGTCAAGACCACCGAAGTCCGTTGAGAGTCGGCCATCACCGGAAAAGCTCGTATCAAGGCTGCCGTCAGCGTTGTACCGGGTCAGAAAAAAGTCTGCACCCCCACCACCATCAATTGCTCCCGATGCCAGAATTTTGCCGTCATTCTGTACGGCTACACTCAGGGCAAGGGATTCTGCACCAAAATCAATGATCACCTTTCCATCACCGGAAAAGCTTGAATCGAGGCTGCCATCGACGTTGTAACGCGCAAGAAGTGAATGGAGGGTGCCATCGGCGTCCATGGTATCACCCGCCACAAGAATTTTTCCGTCATTCTGCAAAGTGACGCCAAACCCCGTATCAGCGCCGCCAAAGTCTGTTGTTATCATGCCGCCACCCGCGGCAAAGGTCGAACTGGAGTTTGCCATATCAATGTTGGTTTATGGTTAATATTCCATTCACACGAACCACAACACCCCGTCAAATTCGAGCGGTGTGGGCAGTTGCGACTGCGAAACGATTCCGCTAAAGGTTACTGAAGTGTCGACGACGCCATCACCGTTCAGGTCCGCGTGCATGGTCAGCCCTTGGTAGCCTGCCGCGCCTGCCTGAACCCATGCCATAATCCTGCTTAAGCCAGGGTGCCAGCCCCAGACTGACAACTGCTCTCCTGCCTGCCAGTCGGTGATGGTTGACCAGGTTGTAACGCCGCCTCGTCCATCAGAGAAAAAGATGTCTGTTCCGGCTCCTCCGGTCAGGAAGTTCGATTCTGTTCCTCCGTCAATAACATCATTGCCAGCTCCGGCATTAACGGCATCAACTCCGCCCGCCACATTGATAAAGTCGTTATAGGCCGTACCAATAACTACTTCGCCAGTGTTGTCGCCGATGAACTGGAAGTGGATGGGAGCTCCCCCTGCGGCTGTTGCCGGGCCGGAGTAGTACTCTGGCATGACATTGAAGCCGTTACGGATCATTGGTGTAAGTGGCAAATATTGAATGGTCGTAAAATCATACGACGTGGTGCCAGCATAGCTGTTGCCCGCCAAATCTTTGACACTGCCCGCACTGAAGGTGACGTAGTAATGGTTGTTGTTCAACAGGTTTTCTGTCGGGTTAATCGTAAGGGTATTGCCCGATAGCGAAAGGTTTCCGCTTGTAGCCACATCGTAGGTTGCTATGGGGGTACCGATTGCGGAACCGCTGTGAATCACTATTAAACCGCTTCCTTTCTGGATATCCTCACTGAAGGTCAGCACAATGTTGCTGCCAACCGCCACGTTCGACGCACCGTCTGCCGGGCTGAAGGTCGAGACCGTCGGTGCTGTGATATCTGTCTGTCCACTGACGCTTACCTGATAGGTGCCGGTTCCAATATAGCTGTAGTGCGCAGCATCAACGTAGTATGTGCCACTAACGGTCGGGGTAAAGGACAACTGCGAATCCAGCCCGGTACCACTGTCATCATCGGAAGCAACTTCCACCCCTGCGCTGTTGCAAAGTCGCAAATAGGGATCAGAGAGGGTACCCAATCCACTGTCAACACCACTTAATCGAATAATGTAAGCCGTGCCAGCGGTGAGACTCATCCCGAAAAGATCATGGTCGCCACCAATCTCGATAGTACCGGTCACACTGCTTCCTATTCCAACAGTACCAATAGGCGCAGTCGTGTCCGTCACACTGTCGGCATAGTCGTCTGAGCCGCTTGAGGCCGTCGTAAAATCGTAG
>CAIJPS010000035.1 GCA_903822595.1 uncultured Chlorobiaceae bacterium | reverse complement strand
GCCACCACGCAAGACACGGTTCGAACCGGTTTCAGGGCCAGCGGGATTTTCAACCGTACCTTTCTTCTTGCACTCCTCGTAATATTTGTCTCCGTACCAGTCACTGCACCACTCCATGACATTGCCGTGCATAATGTACAAACCCCACGCATTGGGCGCAAAACTGTCAACCGCAACCGTATTCTCCCTGTACACTCCTTTCTGATTATTGCTATACGGATAGTTGCCGTCATAGTTCGCCTGATCGGTTGTCAGGTTCTCACCTGTATTGAATGGTGTAGTGGTTCCTGCCCGGCAAGCATACTCCCACTCTGCTTCCGTCGGCAAACGTAAAGTTTTGCCACTTTTTCTCGATAACCAGTCGCAATAGGCTACGGCATCATTCCACGAGATACCTACAATAGGATGATTTTCACCAGTCAACGCCTTCCCTAACTTCTTATAATGATCTTCGCTTCCTGTCGTAATATTATACTTGCTCCCAACCTCCATCCACTCAGGATAATGGCTGTTGGTTTCATCTGTAAACACCAAATACTCTTTGACACTCACAGCATATTGACAGAGATAAAACTCACTCACGTTGACCTGATGCTGCGTTTCATCGTCGGATCGCTCCGCTTCACTTTTTGGGCTTCCCAAGGTGAAAAGACCACCACGTATGCGCACAAAGTTACGGGGAGGAATTTTCGAATTAATTGCCTCAACACATTGCTTGAATTGCGGATGTGAAACGTCGTTATTCCAGTCAGAGAGATCAGCCGCCTGAATATTCCTGAACCCCAATGGAGGCTCAACAGCATCAAGAAGCACAGGAATCAGAATATTCCGTTTTTGAGCCTCATCAACTTCTGCATGAACCCAACTGGAATTTATTGAATCACGTGACCAAACAACAAGCACACAATGTGACTCATCCAGCTTTTCTTTTAGATATCCCGGCCATTGTTCCCCGGATGGAATTTTATGATCCCAGAAAACACACCAGCCAATTCTTTCAAGCTCATCTGCAATCGGCCGAACCCGCTCAACATCCTTATAAGCAAAGCTTATAAAAATATTCGTTGGGATGGCTCGGTGTCTAATCAGTGAGGGGTCGATATCCATAAGTCGCAAAACATCATCCGGAATTTCAAAAAATACCGGACTGTACTCGTGCTCATTGATCAGATGAATGCTCACCATATCAACCAAATCTGTTGTCTGCTCAAGGGTATTGACTAATTGCTTTGCTTTTTTCTCGAACAGCTCTTTATCGGTTTGAGCAAGCAATTCGTAAACGGCAAGTTGAAGTGTACATTGCTCATAATCGGGTTCGCCCTGCAATGGAAGGTTCTGGCTGAGCTGATCGTACAAAAATTGGTACACACGGGCACCCTCTTCCCGGCTCAGCCACTGCTGCTGAAGTGTCAAACGAAAAGCATCAGGAATAGTCCCTTTTGTGAACCAGTTGAGACGCAGCAACTGGCGAATATTCTTGTATGAAGGCAATACACTCTTTTCTGTAGAAAACATCTTGCCCAATGTAAGGGTCAGATTCCAGTCAAGTTCAGGGTAGATCGCACAGGAAGCAATCCAGCGCTTTATCTCTGTGCTGAAAAACAACCCAATGTAGTCGAGCTTTTTGCCTCCGGTTTTTATCGGCACTAATGAATAATCGGCGCTCTCTTGCCAATATCTAAGGCAATCGGAGTCAGTATTGGCGGCATGCGAAAGATCGGCTGCCATAACCTGCATTCCCTCAACTGAAAGAGGTAATACAAAGGGAAATACCTCTTGCAACAGTCGCTCACGCTCACCCCAGAGCACAGGAGGCACGGAACTGTAAAAATAGCGATGTTGCCAATGTTTGAAAATATCAGCCCATTCGAACACGCGAAGATGAAGCGTATCAATATATTGGAGCCCATAGGTAAAAACCATGAGCGCTGCATGTTCGTGAAGGCTCAGAATCTCCGACAGGTCAATACCAGCAGGATAATGTTCATTACGGCACAGTAGCGGAGAGTTATCGAAATAGAAACGTTCAACGAATATGTTGTTTGCTTTCAGAGTCTCGTAGAGGTTGTTGTGGAGATGCGCCTTGTGGTCACGCGAATTGTGACGGTCAATCAACATCAGATATTCGATATGGCGACGATCCGCAGTATAAACTGGCTTTGCCATGCCTCCTTCATGAATGGTTTGGCAAATCGTTTTGTCGATATCAAAAGAATAACGGCCTGACTGTTCCGTATAACGAAGTTGACGCACAACCCTGAGCAGTACAGGATCGCTCTCAATCTCTGTCGATTGCACAAACCGTTCAAGCAGGTATGAACCGCTGCTTCGGGCTTTAAGTGATGCCACAATTTTTTCATTCTCTTCCTCAGCCTCCTTCTCTCTTTGCCGGGCAGGAGCCGCTGTTGTTGCCGCATCGCTCTGCACCTCTGATATCGACGGCTTTTCTTCCTTGTCTACAGCTTCAGACTGCTCTTCGAGAAAGGGGATAAAAAGGCGTTTATAGAGTTCAAAAAATGTCGCCTGCTGTTCGGCTGAATGAGCCAGTACGGGGCATAACCATAGATCGAGCCGCTCCAGGTTACCCGATGCAATGGCTTTTATGATGACATAATGCGCTGTTTCAAGAGTATCTACACCAAAGCTGAAACCCTGTTCCCGCAGAATTTCAAAAAACTCATCGAACGGATAGTGACGGTTGGCTGAAATATAGGTGGCCAGGGGATCCATCATCATTACTTGAGAGTATTGGATGTTATGGCTTCAGTAACCCGTTTCCAGTCATCAGCTTCCTTGGCCAAAACAGAGATTCCGCTCAGCAGGGTTTTAGCATGTTCTGAAGTTTTGTCAAACTGATAGAGGTCATTGGGGCTAAACCCATGCCTTCGCATCCACCATATCCAGAGAATCAATTCATGTGTGGCTGGTTTTTTCCCTTTAACCAGATCACTAATCGAAAAAAAGAGTTTGATAAACTCCCCGCCCTCCTGTTTCGATATATCGGGTAAAATAGACTGTTTTGCCAGCAGAATTTCCATCAATTCTATGGCGCCTGGCATTTGAATATGAAAAAAGACACAACGACGCAGAAATGCTTCTGGCAGTGTCTTTTCAGAATTGCTGGTAAGGATAACAACCGGCTTCAGCTCATCATTACCTGTCTTTTTATAAATGGGTTTTTCTTTGCTTGGAAATTGTATGCCATCGGCTGTTTTCAGTTGCGGCACTTCAAAGCTCATCTCCTCAATAATCGTCAAGATATCGTTGGGCAAATCACGGGGTGCCTTGTCAATTTCATCGATAAGAACAACCCGGCGTCTCGGCACCCCTTCGTCATTTTGACCGCTTGAATCACGAATTGCCCGGCCAAGTGCAACATAGGTTATAAACATCTCCTCAATTTTAGCCGCTGTCAATTCCTCGCTACCCTCTATTTTAATATTCACTTTCTGGAAATGAGCAAGGCTGTCGTAACGGTAGAGCAGGTCGGTTGCCACTGAATCGGTTCGTGTCGCAAAATGTTCGACCTCACCCCAGCCAAAATGGTCGGCAAGATGCCAAGCGAGATCTGACTTTCCGGTTCCAGGTGCACCGGTCAGCAGCAGGGGTTTATGCAGCATCAACGCCACATTGACCGCATGTATCAACGCCTCCGAAGGGTTATACTCTTCGCCCCGCTTGATAGTACCCGTAGATTGGTGACCTTCGTCACGTTTAAGCATGGGAAACTGCTCATCACGACTCAACTCGAATGGCAACCGAGGATTTGCGTCCGATTTAAACCTTTTGTTTTCTTCAGCCCTATTTTTGTAGAAATTATATTTTTCCATTGTTAGATTTGTCTTCACTATTTTCAAATAATTGTAATTTTTTTACTGCCTCAGCAAATGTCATAGGCTTACAGTTACATAAATCGATATATTCGGGTTCAAATAATTTTCCATCAAATAATGCCTGGAAATCGTCACCGTCCACTTGTTCGTGTTCATGAAAACGACAAAGGCAGTAGTTCGATATACCTGGTGAATGCTCTGATACTTTTGGCAGTTCCTTTACATGAATAAAAAGAACTACTGGTTTTTCTGGTTGTAAACTGGCCCATAACTTGTAATATTTATTGAAATCAGAAAAATTGAAATCAGAAGTTACCTTTTGCACAATAAAATGAGTTTCAGGCTTTCTCTCCTCCCTCTTTTGAAAACTATTAGGAATCTGTGCTAATGTGACATCAGTAATGCCAAAATATTTTTGCATACAGTGCATAAAATTTTTTTCGCGATCTTTTTTATTTACAATATTCAAAGAATCGCGCATACTCCCTTTTATGCTGCCTTTTATGCTACTTTGAGGTTGACGAAATTCATGACTATAATATGAGTGTAAAATGTTGTGAAGTTGAAACGAATACGCATTGAAGTTTGGTTCAATCAAAACAACCTTGATTTTTTGTTTTTTATCAAGGCATAAGTCTTTAAAGGCATTTTTCAGATTTGTTTTATCCAAATGATGCCATCTGGGACACGACTCACGTGAATCATCATCAGGTGAATCATCTTCGGCTGAGTCGTCGTCAAATGAATCATCGTAGAGTGACAATAAGTTTTTCATTTCACCAACCCAGCATGGTCTGTCATGATCGGTCAACCCATCAATGTATTGTTGCTGTTTTTGTTTGAACCTTACCTTATCATCACCTCGGAATGTCAACTTCGCCGCTTCCCGCAAAGCTTCATCAATGGTCGCTGGATTTTCGAGCATCATGATAATTTCTTCAACACTCATACTGACTTTAATTTGCACTGTTATTATGGGTTGCTATCACATGTACTGTCCAAGAAAGTTTTTCATTTCGCCCACCCAGCGTGGCCGATCATGATCACTCAATCCATCAATGTATTTCTGCCGTTTTTGTTGAAACCGTACCTTGTCGTCACCCCTGAATGGCAACTTCGCCGCTTCGCGCAAAGCATCGCCAATAGTCGCAGGATTATCGAGCAGATGCATGATCTGCTTGCCTGTAGTAATGACTGAGGAATCAATACTGGTTTCGTTGACTCCCTCCCTTTCGCTCCACACTGGGTTCAGCTCCCGTCTCTCATAAGCTTCAGGATGTGCGGCCATGCGCATCATCTCCATCTTGATCCCTGCAAGTTGACTGAACATTCTGTCGCGCTCACTTTTATCGCTGATATTGGCAATTGTCTGGCAGAGGTCGTACTGCTGCAAATCCAGGAGCATAAGCTTTTCGGATACTTTCACAAATTCGGGAGAGAGCTTGATTTGACCAAGATTGATATCAACATCTGCCAACGCGAGGGAAGACAAACCCGCAGAGAGTGCGGTGAAATCAAGGGTTTTTTCTGAGTAGGTGAAAAATTTCCGGCAGGCTGGTTTTGGAGAGAAGATTCCCATAACTGGTTCCCCGAGTTGAGCAATGAATCGAAAAAGAGCCCTTGTATTTCCTGTATCTGCCTTTTGAACTGAACCACCCACCCTCAACGCGGCAACGAGCAAGTTACACATGCTGCAGAGCGATGCCCGTCACACTCACCATAGCCTGGCGCAGGCTGGAGGATACCGCACAATTTACTTTTTAATGAGGCTTTATCCATGCGGATTACCCAAAAAATCCACAAAATGGTCTCAGAAAAAAGCATCGAAAAAAATAAAAAACTACCCCGAATGCCAACGGAGTTAGCAGGAGTGGGCTGGAAATATTTGATTGGTATAGTATATTTCGCGAGCTGCAAAAAAAAGGCGCCATGCTGTGCAATCGCTCGGTGATCGGGTACAATGTCTGTTAACATGTTAAAAAGGAAGGGCTATGAAAACCAAAACACCACAGGCCACTTTTCAGTTGAAAGTCACGTTAATGGGCTCAAGACCTCCAATATGGCGGCGCATACTGGTGCCCAATACGATCACGCTCGGTAAGCTCCACCAGGTACTGCAAGTGGTTATGGGATGGGAGGATGAACACCTCCATCAATTTGTTCAGGGAAGGGAGTTGTACGGTGTACCGGATAAGGAGGAGGTTTTTTTCGGCATGTCGGCAACGGATGAAAATAAAACAATATTGTCGAGCCTGTTATCGAAAGAAAAGGAGTGGCTGACCTATGAGTATGATTTTGGTGATGGCTGGGAACACAAACTCATTCTTGAAAAAAAGCTCCCTTTTGACGACTCTATACAGCTTCCCCATTGCCTCAAGGGCAAAAGGGCGAGCCCACCGGAAGATTGTGGAGGTATGTGGGGATACATGGATCTGATCGGGATCATGAGCGACAAGTCAAGCCCTGAGTATGCAGAGAGGGCTGAATGGCTGGAAGAAAATTTTGGCATCAACGATTTTAACCCGGAATTTTTTGATCTTGAAGAGGTTAACACTCAGCTCCACCGCCTCCGGATTTGACTCGGAAAGTGTATGGAGAACTTCAGAAAAGAGAAGAGAGTGACTCAGATGAAATATTTGAGCCGCGCTCCTGCATGACATGGAGCCAAACTTCATACATTTTTGTAGATTTATCACTGGCCAGTGGTCAGCGGATGGCCTGTTGCTGCGTTTTGACGAGACAAGAACAGAAGAAAAATTGATTTTTTCAAAACAGCGAGGTGTCCTGCTGCTGACAGACCGCTCCTCAGGAGTCATAGATTTCCTACCATAATGTAACTTCCACCGTTTTCCTACCAGTTTGTACCCCTTTCCGTCCGACATCATTTGCTGAGCCTGAAAAATTTAACCCCTCAAATAAAAAAACAGCTCATCAAACAAGAGGCTAAAACCCTTTAGCCATGCGGCTTTGCGACCTCTTCCCTGTTTTTTCAAAAAATACTTTTGTGCAAACACTCTGCTTTGGCACGCATCTTGCACAATAAAAGCATAACAATTCAGGACAAAAAGAAATAAAGCCTGAAGAGTTTATGGAAAAGGCAATGAAAACCTAAAAAAGTACGAAAATGAGAAAAGTAGCTATTTACGGAAAAGGTGGCATCGGCAAGTCAACCACGACACAGAACACAGTTGCCGGTCTTGCGGAAATGGGCAAGAAAATCATGGTTATTGGCTGTGACCCGAAGGCTGACTCGACCCGTCTGCTACTCGGTGGCTTGCAGCAGAAAACAGTGCTCGACACGCTTCGCGAGGAGGGTGAAGAGGTTGAACTTGAAGATATCATCAAGGCTGGGTACAGAAACACCCGCTGCACCGAATCCGGCGGTCCTGAACCAGGTGTAGGTTGCGCAGGTCGCGGTATCATCACCTCGGTCAACCTGCTCGAACAGCTTGGAGCTTTCGATGAGGAATGGGATCTCGACTATGTTTTCTATGATGTTCTTGGTGACGTTGTCTGCGGTGGATTCGCCATGCCTATCCGTGATGGTAAAGCTGAAGAGATCTACATCGTCTGTTCGGGCGAAATGATGGCCATGTACGCTGCCAACAACATCTGCAAGGGTATCCTGAAATATGCTGATACCGCTCGAGTTCGTCTTGGAG
>CAIJPS010000034.1 GCA_903822595.1 uncultured Chlorobiaceae bacterium | reverse complement strand
CTCCTCTTCACCTGGAACATCAGAGGCAAAGATCAGTGTTTGAATTTGTTCGGCAACCTCTTTCTGCTGCTTTTCACACTCCTCCCTCTCTGCCTGAAGCTGCCGTTTATTGTCGTTCAAAGTACGGAACTCCTCATCAAAGAGGTTTACCGTTTCCACTAAAGGGAGCGTCAGATGAAGCACGAGTTCCAGCGATCCTTTCCACAGTCCGAGACGGTTCAATGCGGCATGGCAGTCACGCTCGCCTCTCTGCCGCTCCTGCTCCAGACCCATGATCTGCGCATCGATATCTCCGACCCTTTCGGCCGCAAGATGTGCCCGGGAAAGCAGAGCACTTTCCACAACAGGCGGAAACTTCAGCCTTTCACCTTCAAGCCTCTCCAACGCCTTTTCAATCTCCTGCAACTGAATCTGGGCGTTACGGCGTCCCTGTTGAAGAGCTTCAAGACGTGAAGCAAGCTCCTGCACCCTCCTGCGCTTCGACAAGCCGGGACGGAGGCTTTCAATGTCATTGATGGTTACTTCCGGCTTGATCTGCCGAAGAAGAGATGCCGCAGCCGTTCGGGCGCTCATGCGCTGCCCCTCACGCAGCGGGCGGTCACTTTTGCCTTTCCGGTACTCGCCAAGCCGCTGATAGAGTTCATCAATCTCTACAGCTTCGTCGAGCAGAGCCTGGTTCAGTGATAGTCCGCCCATTTTTTCACGAAGCGCCTGAACTCTTGCACTTACCTGTTCATGGTGAATGCGGGCCTCTCTCTCCCTCTGTTCAAGGGTTGCGCGGCGCTCGCTGAAGTCGGCAGCAAGAGGGGTAACCTCTCCCAGTTCAGCCAGTTGCCGCAGCAGGTTATTACGATCCGAAAGATCCGGCAACGCCTGCTGCAAACGCTCAAGTCTTCTTTTTTCCGTCTCCAGCTCCTGCTTGCTCTTTTGCCTCTCCATCAGTCTCTTCAGCGCCTCGTCGAGAGCCTGACGTTGCTCCTCCCACTCACGGACGGAAAGGGTGACCTCTTTCGATTGTTTCAGGAGCTCTTTGTGATAAGCCAGAGCCTCATTGATCAACCTGCTTGAACCCTGGGGTCTGAAGAGGCTCTCCCCTTCCCGTTCAAGCGCATCAATGACCGGTTTCAGAGAGGCAAGCCCGGCGCCAGCAGCGAAAAGCGCCTTGCCCACCTCTCCCTGCTGGTCAAGAATGCCTTGGCCTCCCATAACCAGCGTCTCATGATTAATACCGTAAAGCGCCAGAAAAAGCTCTTTTTCAATACCATGCAGCCAGGGCGTCAGTGCTGATGGCTCAATCGGATTGTCGCGCTGGTCGAAGAGATCCTTAACGCTTCGTTTCCGGCGGAAAAAGGTAAACTCCCCGCCATCTTTTCCCGCCAGGCACCCACCCACCAGAAGCTGCTGATTCTGGTGGAGAAAATTGTCGGCAGTACGCACGGGAAAACCAAAGAAAAGAGCCTGAAGCGCTCTCATGGCGCTGCTTTTCCCCGCTTCATTAGGGCCATACACAATGTGCAAGCCGGGAAGTGGGGAAGAAAAATCAAGAAGCTGGCCGGAAAAAGGGCCGAACGCTTTCAGCTCCAATCGTTTAATTTTCATGACGCCCTCCCTGCCCTATCTTTGCCATCAGCAGCTCCTTCACCTCTTCACGCAGGGCTGCAAGCTCCTCCTCGTCCGGTTTAAAAGGGTCTCCTTCATTCAACAGCTCAGAAGGAAGTTTGCTGTGCAGTTTTTCAAATTCCGGCACAAGCCCGACAAAGGTTGACTGTTCAAACTGAAGATTTTCAACCGATTGCAGCAAATCCTCTACCGGAGAATCATCCGCCCCACGCTCCCCTGGTTCTCCACTCTTCAGTGTCTTCATAACGATCTTCTCAATCCAGACGTCACCAAGGCTCGCTGCAACAGCCCGAAACTCCTCACTCCATTGAAGCGCATCCTCATGAAGCTCGCCATGGAACGAGGTTTTCCCCTCTATGATCAATCGCACAGCAAGTGGACGGCCATCCGCCTTTACCCTCTCCTCTTCAAACGCCTCACGGACAAGGTCGCAGAGAGAGTCAACGGTTTCGCATCGGGCAGGATCAACCCGGCAGAGTGCCCAACGAAGAACGTCAAGCTCCCGCTCCTCAACAGAGACAACACGCCCCTCATCGACCGAAACCAGCGTACAACCTTTGGTACCGGTTTCGCGAATATGACGTCCCTGAATATTGCCGGAAAAAACCACCCATGGATCACGGCAGATCTCTTCTCGCTGATGAATATGGCCAAGCGCCCAATAGTGGTAACCCTTTGAACGGAGCGCATCAAGCGTGCAAGGAGCATAAGGCTCATGGCCTGGACGACCATTCAGGCTGGTGTGGAGAAGCCCGATATTGAAGAGCGCCGGATCACCCTGGGGATAGTTGCGAACCAGATCATCCATCACCGATCGGGAAGAGAAACTCTGGCCATGAATGGCAACACCATACTGATCAAGAAAAAGGGTTCCAACACTCCGGTGCGGAAAGAGGGTGACATTATCAGGCAGTTTCAGTGACCTGGTGATCTGGCTTGCCGCATCGTGGTTTCCGGAGACCATGACAACCGGAATACCCGCCTCGCGCAGCCGTCCCATCCGGTTCACAAAAAAGATGCCGGTGTTATAGTCCTTCCAGTCGCCATCATAGAGATCACCTGCCAGCAAAACAAACGCAACCTTTTCATCGAGAGCCAACTCTACGAGGTTGTCAAAAGCCCGTCGGGCCGCCAGCCGTATCTGCTCCAGCGGAGCATCCTGATACGCTTCAAGCCCCTTCAACGGACTGTCGAGATGGATATCTGCCGCATGAAGAAAGGTGAACATAACGCAATCGCTCAAGGGTTAGGGAACAAGGACGACAGTAAAGGCAACGGCTGAGTGCCAACCTTAAACGGTAGTTAAAATATCACGATGGAACAAGAAGAGTGTGTGTAAACTAATATTTCTGATCTGCCAATAAACCGCATCATACAAACAGACCTCTGCTGAGTTAACACAATCTTTTTTGTATTATACGCTTATGCTCTATTGAATACGTTGCATCGAGCACCCCCTTTATCAGCATTCGTTTATTAAACATGATTTCCACGAACAATGCCGAAAAAACAAAATCCCTTGTCTGTACTTGTCACAGGCGATGTTACAATTGACTGGAACATTGCGCACCAGGCACACGCATTGCGCGAACCAACCGACTGGACTGGTGAGGCGAGGAGCAATATCAACTGGCAGTACGGCAGCGCTGCTCTGCTTGCTGACATCATCACAACCATGACGAAGCAGCAGAAAAGCGACCTCCCCCATCCTGTTGAAGTGCTAAGTCACAATATTCCCACGCAAGACTCTGTCACTCTTTTCGATCCTCGCTTTGTCCATAGCTATGCAGTCTGGTCTCAATACCGCGACAAAGAACTGGAGAAAACTGAACTGAGCAAACCTCGCTGGAGGGTTGAGCGTTTTCTCGGTCTTGACCTTCCCTCCGGAGGAGCCGCAAAACACCTGGAAAACAATACACAGAAAGAGCTTTCGAACACTGATATCATTGTTATTGATGACAGTAACCTTGGCTTCAGGGATAAAAAAGCGCATTGGCCTCAAGCAATCAGTGATTCTGCCAAGAAAAGGAATGAGAATACTCCCTGGATTATTATAAAGATGTCATCGCCTGTCGCAAAAGGAAATTTGTGGAAGCATCTTGTCACCACAGCTCCTGATCGTCTCGTCGTCGTCCTGACCATTGATGATTTGCGGCAGTCAAAAATTCAGGTCAGCGCCCGGATTTCATGGGAAAAAACTGCGGAAGAACTTATCTGGGAACTTACCCATAACCCGGAAGTGAACGGCCTGACCAATGCTGCATACTGTATCATCTCATTTGGCCCGACCGGAGCGCTGCTTATACCGGGGCGCCACAACTCAGGGAAAAAACCAACACTTCTCTTTGATCCGCTTTTAATGGAGGGGGAATGGGCGCCGGGAAAAGGGATGATGATCGGCAAAACATCGACCTTGGTGGCAAGCATCGTTCGCCAGACCATCCTCAATCGTGATGCACCAGACTTTAAACAAGGAATCCAGTCCGGTGTAACCGCGATGCGACACCTGCAAAAGTCCGGGTATGAAAGCAAAACAAAATCACCAACCCGCTTGCGCTTCCCTGCCGAAGGTGTCAGTTCTAAACTGAAAAGCACTGAAACGCTGCTGGCAGAGGCTGAACTACAAGCAAGTACGATGAACAATTCATCTCTGCCGCCACGATGGACAATCCTTGCTGCAAGCTCTCATGACAGCCTTGAATCATTAAGTGAAAGTATTGTTCTTCAAGGAACAAAAAACACGTTGAAAAATGTTCCCATTGGAAAATTCGGAAAACTTGTAACGGTAGATCGTCAGGAGATAGAGTCACTGAGAAGCATTCAGAGTCTGATTGGTGAATATTGCACACAGAAAAAAGAAAAACCTCTTTCAATTGCTGTTTTTGGCCCTCCCGGATCAGGTAAATCATTTGCCGTTGAGCAAATCGCCATAGTTGCAAATCCGGAAAAGATTGCAAAGGAGACGCTGACCTTCAATCTCTCCCAATTTAACGGCCCAGACGAGCTGATCAACGCTTTTCACCAGATTCGTGATATCGGATTATCCGGAAAAATACCGCTGGTATTCTGGGATGAGTTCGATTCGACGCTTGAAAATAAAAAACTCGGCTGGCTACGCTTCTTTTTAGCACCGATGCAGGATGGAAAATTTCAGGAAGGCCAAATCACCCACCCTATTGGCAAAGCTATTTTTGTTTTTGCAGGCGGTACTTTTCCCAACGTTGATTCCTTTATTAAACTGTTCTCTGAAAAAAAACTTGCACAAAAACCTGATAACCCAAGCCTTCCTGCAGAAGCAACAGACCCCGAAGAGGCAAAAAAGCTTGCGGATGCAAAAGGCCCTGACTTTCTCAGCCGACTGAAAGGATTTCTCAATGTGCTCGGCCCGAATCCTCAAAACGCCGATAAAAAAGGTGATCCATTCTATATTGTTCGCCGCGCACTCCTTCTGCGCTCCCTTTTTGAAAGAGAAACCCCGCAATTGCTTAATGAAAAAAAGCTGCTTCAAATCGATAACGGAATCCTTCGCGCATTTCTCCAGATCGACGAATACCTCCACGGCTCCCGTTCAATGGAATCCATTATCGCCATGAGCCGTCTTGGCAATGCCACGCATTTCACCCGCTCCAGCCTCCCTCCGGAAGAGCAACTCTCACTGCATGTTGACCCTAAAGCTTTTATCGCACTGCTTCATCACCTGGAACTTGAGGGAGAACTTCTCGAAACATTGGCAAGGTTGAATCACGACTTTTTTTGCCAGAGTCAGAGAGAAAAAGGATACGTATGGGGGGAGATAACCGACGAGCATGCTGATCCAAAAACGCACAGCTCACTGATCGATTATGATGATCTGTCAACTCACGAGAAGGAACAGAATCGCGGAGCTGTTCGTGATATTCCAGCCAAGCTCAATACTTTTGGCTATGCCATGGTTCCAAGGCGCAACAACGAACCTGATTTTGTCTTCCCGCCAGACGTTCTGGAAGCCATGGCCAGGCTTGAACACGAGCGATGGATGGAAGCAAAAAGAGATGATATGTGGGTGTACGCCCCTGAAACCAATAAAGAGCAAAAACACCATGCATCGATCATAGAGTGGGATAAGCTGCATAATGAAGATAAAGTGAAAGACCGGCAGATTATTGCAATAATGTCAACGTTATTGGCTGAAGCTGGCTATACCATTGTTAAACTTTCGCATTGAATTGGAATGAGGCTTTTTCATAATCCCTTTGCACAATCGTTATGCCCGACAAATCAGAGCAACTCTCCTATGAACTCCGCATCGGAGTAACCGGACACCGTAATCTGTCAAACGGGTCTGCCGTTGCAGAGGCTGTAGACAAGCTGGTTGCCTCTATAGACCAACTTATAGCCAACCCTGAAGATGTTCCGATTGAATGGTGCGTCATTTCACCTCTGGCAAAAGGTTCAGACCGCATTGTGGCAAAATCAATCCTGAAAAAAAAGAACGCCCGTCTGGAACTACTCACTCCATTCCCTCTGGATGAGTATCGCAAAGACTTCAGCGACCCGGAAGATTTGCTGGAGTTCAATCAACTTTTGCAAAAAGCAGACCCACCTTTGACGGAACCTCTCGAAAAGAACGCCGATCAAAACAACTCGAAGCCTCGTACCCGTGGATATTTACCTGTTGGACGAAAAGTAGTGGATGCATGTGAAATCCTGATTGCCATCTGGGACGGCAAGCCATCGCGGGGAAAGGGAGGAACAGCCGAAATTGTGAGTTATGCCCTTGAACGCGGAAAAACCATTCTCCGCATTGATGCAGAAAACCCCAAATCTCCCGCCACACTACTCCGTCCAACCAAAAAGAAGAACGCAGTAACAAACACTCCCGACTATCAGGAACTCCCGCTGCCCGACACAGCAAAAAAGCTCTCCCTGAATTATCATCAGTTTTTAGAGTTTTGTCGCGACACCTCGTTATCCAAAGAAAAAGAGGCAAGTTTGATAAAAGAGTGCGTTCAGGATATTCGGCAGCAGGCAAAAAAAAGTGCATTGCCAGATGCCCAACTGACGCCGGTATTGGACTATCTGATACCAACCTATGTGCGGGCCAACGAGCTCTCCATGATCTATCAGAAACAGCACGTCCTGTTAAGCAAAGCCATTCATATTCTCTCCGCAATTGCCGTTTCCGTTGTCGTCTTTCAGGTGACCTTCTTCCCTGAGCAAAAAGAGATAATCGCCCTGGAAATCTGTGCAATGGTTGGTGTCCTTGTTGCCCTGATGATCAGTCGCCAGTTTTCCTGGCATGGAAAATGGATCGATTACCGCTTTCTTGCAGAGCAGTTACGCACCGCAATCTATACCGTTGTGCTCGAACTGAATCCATTGTCAGGCCCGATTCACACCACAAAAACGTTGCCTTTCTACAACAAGCCGAAAAATTGGATTGATTTTTCCATTGACCGCCAGATCAGCAAAGTGCTCAACCATTCCGACAAACCGGCTCACTTCAGCGCCGTAAAACAATTTGTAGTTGAAGGCTGGCTGGACACCCAGAAAACGTGGCATAAAAATAACGCTCATAAAAAGAAACATGCCGAACATCAACTGCATACCGCTGTAATCGTGCTCTTCTGTGTTACCCTTGCAATGGCAATTTTACATATACTTGAGCCGGAATCTCAAATTCCTGAGGGGCAAGAAATTTTTTATTTGAGCGAATGGGGGAAATTTTTAGCCATAACCTTACCCGCATGGGGTGGTGCTCTGCACGCCATCGGCAAACAACTTGAGTATGATCGCGTTGCAGAACGCTCAAACAAAATGGCCGGAGAATTGGACCGTCTGCTCACCCTTGCCAATGAGAGCACAACCCCCGATGAACTCAGAGAGATCGTTCAGCAGGCCGTCCAAACAATCAATCTCGAAACATACGAGTGGTGGGCACTCATCAGCTTCAATTCACCGGAGCTTGTGGCGTGAAGTTTTTAGAATATCTTTTTCCACCAAGGTTTTTTGTCAGATATTGCGTTCTTGGTATCTGCTGATTTTCTTTTTAACAAGGCGTCAAGATTACTCTTGATTGAGAGCGTATCGGGATTCTCCTTACCCAGTACTTGCTCATATACCCCCAGCGCCCGACGATAAAGCGGTTCCGCTTCTGTGTAATTCCTCTTGCTATCGAGCAGAACCGCGAGATTGATCACGCTCGTGAGCGTATCGGGATGATCCTTGCGCAGCACTCGCTCTCGAGTCTTCAGTGCTCGGCGATACAGCGGTTCCGCGCCTGCATAGTCGCCATTGCTATAGAGCAGAGCCGCCAAGTTGTTCATGCTCGTGAGCGTATCGGGATGCTCCTTGCCCAGCACTCGTTCTCGACCCTCCAGCGACCGGCGGTACAACACTTCTGCTCCTGCGTAGTTTCCCATGCGCATTAGCAGATTTGCTCGGTTGATCACGCCAATAAGAGTATCGGGATGATCCTCCCCCAAAACTCGATATTGAGCCTCTATCGTTAGACGGCTCAGTGATTCTGCTCCTGCGTAATCTCCCTTGCGCATTAGCAGAACCGCAAGGTTGTTCATGCTAGTAAGCGTATGAGGATGCTCCTTACCCAGCACTCGCTCGCAACAATCAAGCGCCCGGCGGTAAAGCTCTTCCGCACCTACGTATTCGCCCTTATTCTTGAGCAGAAGCGCGAGGTTGTTCACGCTTCCGAGCGTATCGGGATGATCCTTGCCCAGCACTCGCCCTTGAACTTCCAGCACCCAACGGTACAGCTTTTCCGCTTGTGCATAGCCTCCCTGGTCATACAGCAAACTCGCTAGGTTGCCCACGCACGTGAGTGTTTGGGGATGCTCCTTGCCCAGCACGCGCTCACTACCTTCCAGCGCTCGACGGTACAGCGGTTCTGCTTCTGCGTAGCCCCCCTTGCTACGGAGCAATTCCGCTAAGTTGTTCATGCTCGTGAGCGTATCGGGATGCTCCTTGCCCAGCACTCGCTCTTGAACTTCCAGCGCACGGCGATAGAGCAGTTCCGCGCCTGCGTAGTCTCCCTTGCTACTTAGCAGACTCCCGAGGTTGTTCATGGTACTGAGAGTAGAGGGATGCTCTTTGCCCAGCACTCGCTCTCGACCCTCCAACGCCCGGCGGCCTAAAGGTTCCGCGCCTGCGTAGTCTCCATTATGCATGACCAGAACCGCGAGGTTGTCCAAGCACGATAGCGTAGCGAGATGCTCTTTGCCCAGCACTCGCTCATAATCCGCCAACGCTCGGCGCAAAAGCGGTTCTGCAACTCCATACCTGCCTGCATCCTGATGAAACAGTGCAACTCCATTGAAAATGTAGGCGTAGGAATTACCGGGAAGGTCTCCTTCAATTGCATCCAGAGCTTTTTGATAGGTCACCACAGGATCATATCGCCCTTCAAGTGCCAGCCAATACCCATGTAGTTCCCACTTCAATCGAGTATCTTGGAACATTCGCAGGAAAGTCGGCATATCAGAAAAGAATCTGACCAAACGCTCATGTGACTTGGTATCGCGGAGCAAGCCTGGCAGTTCATCAAGCTTTCGGTCAGTTGGTTCCGGAATTACTTCAAACCAGTCGGCAAATTCCAGGCGGGCATCGTCCCAGTCGTCCAGCGACTTGAAATATCTGGTTTCAACCGCCTTTCGAAGGTAGTCATGACCAAAGGTCAAAAGTCCCGATCGCTGGGCAAGGGCGTTTTCTGCAGCAAGGTAAAGCGGCGTCCAGTATCGACGAGGCAGTGGTTCGCATTTTCCTTCAGCATCTTTCTTTCCCAGCAAGTCAAGTAACTCTGTCTCTGAGAGCCCAAACCTTGCACATCTGATCAGTCTCATACTGTGGCGGACAAGTTCAATATCAAAATCCTCTTCCCATCGGACCAGGATTCGATCGAAGAGCCCCGGCAGGTCTGGTGATGCGAGATAATACGATGCACGTGCTCCTACTTTTTCATGCTCTCCGAATTGGCGGAGTTCGTCGAGCACCGCACGAAGGAACAGTGGATTGCAGGTTGCCGGTGCTGCCTTAGTCAACTCACCAAGGAGTTTTTCAGAAGGTTTCTTGCTGAAAATTCCGAAGTAGGACACTGCTGCGGGAGCAATATCGTCGAGACCAAAAAGCGGGACGGACAGTTCCGGCCATTCTCGTTTACGTAACGCATCAAGGCTTTCACCTTCGAGCGATGAAACGATAAGAGTGACATTCGGCGGAAATGCAAAAGGCAACCAGCCAAGTTGACGGGCAGCAGCATCCGTGCTTGAGAGTTGATTGAGTGCGTCAAACAGCAGCACTATCCGGCGTTTGCCTGCGCTCTTCACCAGCCAATCCTGCATTGCTGTGCGCATGGCTTCAGGCTGGATCGGGACTTCTTCAGCAATAGTGAATGCTCGCTTCAGCTCCGAAAGCACACGCCGAACAAGACCCTGCCAATCGGCGCTTTCAGAGGTACTGCCAATATAGTGCTGGATGACAAGATCATCAGAATGGCTCTCCTTCCAGCGCGCAGCCCATTCCGCAAGAAGGGCTGATTTGCCGCAACCTGACTCTCCGGTCAGCACCAGCGGTTTCGCGCCGGAGGTTGCTGCGTGGTTGTCCATTTTGTTCAGCAGCTCTTCTCGACCAACAAAAGCAAGCCTGCGGCTTCGACCGTAAGCCTCATGCAACGTGGCTTCCTGATCTATCGGATCGGGAGTTTCACTTTCTGGATAAAGCTTGTTGATCAGCTCTGTGAAATCTGCGAGTACAAGCTCACCAAGAGCATCGGGAGCAGGATAGTTTTCGCGAGGCGAATAGTCCAGTTTACCAGCGGTGTATTCAGCTCTGATCTTGTTCTTGAGCTCAAAAAGCTTCTCTGCAGACTCGGGTGATTCACTCTGGAAATCCTTTGGATCAGCGTCAGCGGGTAACTTGTTCAGGTAATCGGGATTACGGAAATAGAAGATCGAACGATCCCGCATCTTTGGGCTCTGCAGCACCCCATGAATGATTTCAAGCTCTGTGACTGACTTTTGGAGATGCTCTTTCAGCCAGGGCTGTTCTTCCTTGAGGTTACTCGATATCTCGCCAGGATCTGGAACCCAACCATATCGCTCACCCAAAAGCCCGATAAAGTAGGGCCTGCATCGCTCGATTTCAGCAAGGCAAAGCGGCAGTACCTGACCTTCCGATGACTCTTGCTCGGTGATTCCCCATCGCAGGTCAACCTCTGTCCATGCAACAGCGCGTTCTTCACAGAGTTTACGAAGTTGCGGGAATACCTTCTTCACCAGCAAATTCCGCTCGGCCTGCATATCGCGGAATGTGGAGGAGATAAAGACTCTGATCTGGCGACCCTGAACGTGGTGTGCTGGAGTGTTTGCGTTAAATTCTTCTCCAGACTTCTCAGAGAAAAATCCCCTTCTTAATGAATCAGAACTATCAACATCTTGCTTATGCATGAAAATCTTGCCAAACCAGCTAATAATTTATTGAATTTGCTTGATAGCCCGAAATTACCTTAAAGATATTGACTTAACTCATATAATCCACAAAAAAACCGATCAAAATATACAAATATTACAGAGGTTGATCAATCAACGCCTGAACCATTCACCTCCCCTTTATAGAATCTTTCATACAATATATTTTGTTTGAAATCACACAAAACAGATTGAACACATGACAAACTGATAGCTTTAATACAAAATCCTTTTCAACCATTCTTTCAATACTTTATAGAAACGAAAGAAGAACGAGCAATTTGAATAAATCTTAACATCATTTTCTTTATACACTTATTTATTTGTATTCACACTGTTTGATACTCTGCTTCTGTAACATGGTTATCCTGGAAGAGCTAAAAAAATATGTATTAAAATTATTCTGTAATGAAATAATGCTTACAATACCACAAAACGACACAAAAAAACAATTAATGTGCCGAGCTGGGGCTTGTCGCTCCCGGATCATTCCTTGTGATTACTGGTCACTTGATGACAACCGTTCCGAAAAATGCGTGAAGCCCGGACTTATCACGGCTGCGTGATAAAAATCTCCGAATGCTCCGGGTGTTTTTGCCGGAAAAATCAAAAAAAAATCAGGCCCCCTTCTATTCAACCCCTCGGCAATTTTTGCGACCTCCCCCTTCACGGCACCATCCTTGCAGCATAAAAAGTTAAAAGAGCCCTTTTTACCGGGACGACTCAGATAATTAACTATTTTTATTTAATAAGGTTACTGAATTATAATTCAATCCATAATAAAGTAACTACGCAATAAAATCAAGTGGTCTATACCTATTGAGGTTTTTCTATAAAAACAGATTTACATCATGACATAATACTATTTTGCATGATCACTGTATTGCATTATTGGTGTAATGGCGTTATGTTTAACAGAATACATTACAGCTTTCATTCAGGAACACAATCCTTCATGACACCATGAAAATAATTGCCATGATATCGCAGAAGGGCGGCGCAGGCAAAACCACACTGGCAATCAATCTCGCGGTTGCGGCTGAAAGCCAGGGGCATTCCTGTGTTGTTATTGATATCGACCCTCAGGGCAGTGCGGTAGGGTGGCAAGACACCCGGACAAAAGAGAGTCCGGTCGTTATTTCAGCCCAACCGGTACGCATTAATGCAATCCTGCAGACGGCCCGTGAGCATGGGGCAGATCTCGTTATTATCGATACCGCGCCTCACTCGGATGCTGCTGCACTGCAGGTTGCAAGGGTAGCCGATTTGGTGGTTATTCCCTGCAAGCCCTCAATTCTTGATCTTCGAGCTATTGCCACTTCGGTCGATATTGCCGCCATGGCAAAAAAGCCGGCAGTTGCCATTCTGAATTCCGTGCCGCCAAGAGGGTCACTCACAGATGAGGCTATTGAAGCGATAAAATGTTACGATCTGGAAATCATTCCCGAATATTTGGGCCAGCGAGCAGCATTTGTGCACTCTTTAACGGTTGGGCTGGCCGTTATTGAATATGAGCCTTCCGGAAAAGCTGCCCAGGAGGTACAGGCTATTTATCAGTGGATTTGCCGCTATATCAATATGAAAAAATAATTTACAGCGAACGGAGAATATACCATGCAAAAAAAAACAAGCCTTGCCTCAGCGTTGCGCCAGTCATCAGATAGCCAAAAAGAGAGTGCCGGGGCCGACAAAGCCGCAACGCAACCGACAGAAAAACCGCGAACGACTTCATTGACACCGTCAAACCGGATTGGAAAAAAGTCTATCACGGGCTGGTTTGAAGCAGATGTTTTGAAGCAACTGAAAATGATCGGCCTGGACAAGGATATGTCCATTCAGCAAATGGTAGGAGAGGCGCTGAACGACTTTTTCGCAAAAAATGGAAAACCGCAGATCGCCCGTTAACATATTATTTCATTTGAAGCAAAAAGAGGGATGATGTGTTGAGAAAGAGGTGTGAGCAAAACCCCTATTTTGATTAAACGCATTATAATGTTAAAATAGGGTACATATTTTTTCATGGAACCTTTCGCACAAACAAAAACAAAATCATTAAGGAGAACCCGATTATGTCTCGTTTTATTACAGCCGCACTTTGTGCTGTCGTTGTTGTTTCAGCAGGCTCTGTCGAAGCCATGGCTGCCTATAATGCCGCTGCAGGCAAAGCAGTTTATGAGGCAAATTGTGCGGCTTGCCACAAAGTCAGCCTCATGGGTGCACCAAAATTGGGCGACAAAGCAGCTTGGGCCCCTCGTATCGCTCAGGGCGAAGCTCTGCTTGTAAGCCACTCAATCAAAGGCTTTACTGGTAAAAAAGGGGTTATGGCACCAAAAGGTGGCAATGCGAAGCTCACTGATGCCCAGGTCGGCAATGCCACAGCCTATATGGTTCAGCAGAGCAAATAAGCTATCCTGAATTCACCTTGTAACTGGAGGAATCAATGGAACAAAATATGGGGAAAACTGACAGGATTATCCGTGCAGTAATCGGTGTGACGATTCTTCTTGCGGGAATCATGATCCCGTCGTGGTGGGGCGCAATTGGACTTGTTCCGCTTCTGACTTCGCTGGCGGGATTTTGTCCTCTCTATACCCTGCTGAAGGTTTCAACATGTGAAAAATGTGAGCGCCAGGAAAAGCCTGGCAAAAGCCGCTCTGTTAAATCCTGACAGGCTGAGATCTGTTCCACTTCTTTAAAACAGGCAGTAACCTGAAGCTTGAATGCAAAGGTTACTGCCTGTTTGGCTTCAGAGAGGCATTCGGATCAACAAAAAATCGCGGTACTGCTATTTGAACACATTACCGGGTTCAACGCCAAGAGCCTTCAGCACTTTGGCAACCGGGCAGAAGCCCGTAAAGGCTGTCTGAAAAAGATTTACTCCTACAAAGCCGGTAAGCCAGAGCCAGTTCTGGTTGTGATAGATGGAGAGCAGAACGCTTGAAAAGATGAGAACGCCTGCAATTGCAAAAACAATGCGATCGATATTCATATCAGAAACAGGTTAATGGTTAATGTGTGGTTGATCTTCGAAAGGTATCGGTACAAGGAAAAATCATGATTTTGCTTTTTTGATGGCAGTCACCAGAAATACCGGATATGCTGCTCTTATGCCTGCCCGGTTTGTTTTGTTGAAGGTGTAGATGGTTTCAAACGTCGTCACCTGCAACCCGACAGCTTGCAGTAATGCAGCAAGCTCTGCGCGATCAAATCCATGATGAACCTTTTCAAGCGGGTCGTCATGAAACAGGCCATCTTCCAGATCAAGATCAGCGAGGGCAACAATGCCTCCGGGAGAGAGGAGATCAGACAGCCGGTTTAAAAACAATGCTGTATCATCAATATGGTGAAGCGTCATGCTGCTGTAAATCAGCTCAAACCGTTTTTCCTTGAGTGTGGTTTCAGGGGATGCTGAAAGATTGGTACAGCTTGTTTCGATATTCGTTATTCCGGAAATATTGGTTTTCTTTTGGAGCACAGCAAGCATCTCCGGGGAGGTGTCAATTGCTGAAAGCGTTTTCACAAGCGGTGCAATTTCCATGCTGACCAGACCTGTACCGCACCCAAACTCCAGAGCATGCATGGTTTTCTTTGGCTTTACAGCCGCTATGATTGCTTGTGCAACACCGAGAGCGACTGCTCTGCGTTGCGGATTTTCATCCCACTGCGAAGCTTCGCGATTGAATTTATCGGCACTGTTCCATGTATCAGCCATAGTAACAAAAGGTAAAATTTTATAAAATAAGAAGCAATCAGGGTTGCTGCCCGGACATGCAGCCCCCCTTGCGTTTCAGGGTGGCACCACACTGCGAGCAGCTTTTCTCCCTGCAAGGTTCTCCCTTCAGGTGCGGCAGTTCAAAACCGCATTCCGGACACAGACAAATATCAGGACGGTCAGTTGGGGCTGTGTCACAAAGAGAGCGAAACGTCCCTCCCTGGATACAAAGTTTTTTGCCATCTACAATTGCCTCAGCCACTTTTTTATGGGCAGCCTCAAGGATACGGCCAAACGTTGGACGGGATACATTCATCCTTATTGCTGCATCTGCCTGGTATAATCCCTCTTTATCAGCCAGCCTTATTGCCTCCAGCTCATCAACCGTCAGCACAATGCTTTGCAATTCATGAAGAGGAACGCCATCCGGTCTGAAACAGGTGATTTTAGGGATATCCTGAATGCTGCGGCATTGAGTCGGCCGTCCGACCCGGTTGGTTTTCATAACCACCTTTTTGAGAATTTGTAATAATGGCCCCAGCTTTTCTTGAGCCAATGACCAACAACCGGCATGGGAATAAAAATCTCCCTGACACTGTTTTTATAGACAAACCCGGCACCATCCCCCATATCCATGACACAGAGGATGGTCAGATGCTTCTGATAACCTCTCATCTCCCCCTTTTGGCCCAAATGCTCTATGGATGCATTGGATGCAGCATTTCCGGCCATCAATTCAGCCAGGTGCCCCTGCTTTGCTTTCCATTCCGGGCCTTCAAGAGCGGCAACATCGCCAGCAGCATACCATCCCGATATCCCTTCTATTCTGCAGAAATTATCAATACGGATAAACCCGGCCTCGCTTTGATGCAGGGTTGATGCCTTGATTACTTCATGTCCGCTACTGGCAGCAATAAACATGGTGAGGTCACTTTGAAGCCTGCTCTGATCCTCGAAAACAATGCCATCCGGTTCAAAATGGCTGATTTTTTTCCCGTAACAAGTCCTGAAACGGTTTGCCTTAAACAGCTCTTGCATCGCCAAAAAAGCCTTTTTTCCCATGCGGACACCGGGCTCTTCCATGGGAGCGAAAAAGGTCATCTCGTAACGGTCACGGATACCAAGCTTTTTCAGGTGGTGATGCAGATTGAAAAAAAGCTCAAATGCCGGACCACCCCGTACGCCACTCGGATCTTTTGGGTTACCACCAAATCCGAAAGCGATGTTCCCACTTCCCCGCACAACGAGTTCGTCAATCTTTTTCTTGAGCAGCAGGGAGTCCTCAGGTTTCCCGCAGATTGAAAAAGTATGCTCAATGCCTTCATGTTTCATTTTGGAGGCGCCAAGGGCGACAACAACAAGAGGTGGAGTATGTCGAAGGCCTTTTTTTTCAAGGACGACTGTTTTTTGCATGCCATCCAGGGCAAGAACCTTGTCGATCGTAAGCAAAAAGTCATGTTTGGAGGCAAGTTCAGATAACGGTAATGAAACATCCCTGAACGTTGCCGTGCCAAAAGGAATCCAGATGGATATGGGATAGATAAAAAGATAGTCCCGATCAGAAACCAACTCGACCTCAAACCCTTTTTTGCGAAAAGCGATTGCTGCCGCAACACCGGCAATTCCTCCTCCCAAAATGAGTGCTTTTTTCACCAAGAGCTCCCTGTTGATTTCGTGATCGTTATGCGGTAACTGTTTTTACAACAAATTCAGGCGGATTCATGATGTGCTTTTTAACGGCACAGAGATTTGCCGAACTGATAAGAGCATCCTTGTATTTTTCCGGAAAGCTTGCAGGCAATTCAATGGCCAGCTCAATTTTTCCTATACCACGACCTGACTCTTTTACGAAATGGGACTGAACGAGACGTATGCCATCCGTAGGGATTCCCCTGCTTTGACAGAATGAAGAGACATAGATACCGGCGCAGGTGCCGATAGAGGCAAGAAAAAGGGTGAAGGGCTCGGGAGCAGAACCCTCGCCTCCTGCATGGACAGACTGGTCTGTATGGATGGTAAACCCTTTAAACTCCGCATCAACTTTCTTTCCTTCGCCGATCGTAATAATCATTTCGCTTTGCATTGACATCGGTACCCTTATGAATTGGTTGCAATAAACTGAAAGAGTCATTATAAGCATATGACCATAATAAAACAAGCTTGTTGCTGGTCATGGTGTTTGCCCTGAATGCGGAAATGAGGTTGTGCAATATCCCGCGATCATAACATATAAGCGGCTTTTTTACCGACTGATCATCGTTTCAAGCAGTTGCCGCAACTCCCTCATCTCAATACCGTTCTCTTCTACAATCGTTTTGAGTGGTGTATCCGTTTTTGCTTCAATCCCTTTCTGGCGGAGTGCAAGTTGCAGTGACACGGCTGAAACCCCCGCATCATCGGCTATCTGTTGCAGGGTTTTTTGTCCAAAACCCTTGCCACTCAGTTTCGACTTCCCGTGTTCTTCGGGCGCAAGCATCTCGTACACTTTTTCTGCCGCCATGCCGTTTGCCTCGGCTATTACTGCCAGGGTCTCTTTCGATGAGGTAACTTTTAACCCTGCTTTTTCAAGTTTTGCTTTCAGGGCTTCAGGATCGCCGCCCATGCCCGGCTGCTGCGAAAGCTCTGTCAAGGTCATAAGCTCAGCATGAGGAACGGGCGCTCTCTTCTCCTGGCCTTCCCATGAGCTGGAGATCCTGTTGCCAAACTGTATGATTGCTGAAAAGGGTTCGAGCCCATAATAGGTCCCCAATCCGAAAAAAAATGAGAGCAGCAGAATGGCCAGTAACTCGATTGGACGCTTGACTCCTTCCGCTGTTTTTGTTTTGAGGTAGCACAAAAACGCCTTCCAGTTAACCAGAAAAAGATGGAAGAGCGAGAGCAGAATAAAGGCAAATCCAAAAATAAGATGCTGATTTCGCCAGCCTGTTTTTGTAAGACCGATCAATCGCCAATCCGTCCAGTTTGCGACCCTGCCGGGAGGTGAAATATAGAGGATGACGCCCGAAACAAGCATCATCAAGAGTGCAATAAAAAGCCCGAAGCTTATAAATACCCGCCAACGAAAAGATTTTTTCATTTTATTCCTTCATTGCAATTGTTGTTCGTTCTTCCCTGGCCTCTGAAACCGTCACATGAACCCATGGCCGGGTCATAGTGATCCCACACCCATCCCGCTACAGCTTTCAATTCCGGGTCAGAAAGTGGTGATGGAGGCATAAGCCCAAATCTTGTTATGGCTTGTGGCTCAACAGCATTTTTCGAATCTGGTAATTTCAAATAGGCGACAAGATGATTGACGCCATCCTCTTTCGTCTGAAATTTTGTGTGATATCGGGAGATCACCCCAATAATCGGGGGGGCTGATTTTGGCGGCGGATTCATTGCATGACACACCGTGCAGTTTCTGTCAAAAATTGCCTGACCATCCAGGGCTTTTGTTGCTGCGTCTGCTGCCGTGTTGAACAGCAACCCCACGCCCACCATCAATAACAATCTTTTCATCCTGATAATACTTGATTTTTTGGGTTATACACCAAAAGCTTTTTCTACCTTCTTCCACGGCCCTGCCGGAATCCGTTGCCAGAACCTCTACCAGCGCCTTCAATCATACCGCCGCCACCCTGCCGGTAAAAACCTCCACGACCGGTACCATATCCTGATCCATCACACATCCTTCCATCAGGAATACCATCACCGTCACTGTCCTGAAGCAGATCATTGAGACCATCACCATTTTCATCCAGAAACCTGACCTTTTTTTGCCCCCCATCTCCCCTGCATCCATCAACCACTCCTTGCTGCGTCTGATTGATGGTTACCGGCGCTTCGGCGAATGCCTCCTGGACAAAACTGCCCGAATGCAGAACAACAACAACAACAACAACAATCAAAATCTTGAAAAAACTCATGGCACTGCTTCCCTTTTTAACAAATCCCCATTCCACTATCATCAGTAAGAGAATCAATTACCGTGCCACAAAAAATATAATACCCGTAACCATATAATAAATAATACTTTGTTTTTATTATTAATATCATCTTAGATACCGGTTTTCTCCGGAATCTCGACCAGCCGGTCGCTGAATCGACCATATCGTCGACCATCGCATAATAACAACCTCACTACATGCAAATTATTTCAGCCCATATTTTTTCAACTTGTATCGCAAGTGCCGTTCGCCTATTCCCAACCGTTCAGAGGCGCGTGTCTGCACATTGCCAGCCTCTTTCAACGCCGCAAGAATCAATGATTTCTCAAAAGCCTCGACCTTTTCAGTGAATGTTCCCTCCATTTCAAGAAAAGAGGGTTTTTCAAAAAAGGGTTCATGTACTCTCATGGGGAGATCCTCGCTGACAAGCATCTCTCCACGACAGAGCACAATGGATTGCTGCATGATATTTTCAAGCTCACGGACATTGCCGGGATAGGAGTGCTTCATAAGCAGATCCATAGCCTCCCTTGAAATACCGGTAATTTTTTTACTGTTTTCGGAGGCAAAGCGCTTGATAAAAGCATCAATAAGCGGCGGGATATCTTCACGGCGCTCCCGAAGGGGTGGAATGCGGATGGCAACAACGTTCAGGCGATAAAAGAGATCTTCACGAAATTTTCCTTCTCGCACCATCGCCTCCAGGTCGCGGTTGTTTGCCGCCACTATGCGCACATTCGTCGGGATAGGGTGAGAGCTTCCGACACGCTCATAGGATTTTTCCTGCAAGACCCTGAGCAGTTTTACCTGCAGGGCAAGAGGAATCTCGCCGACCTCATCAAGAAAGAGTGTACCGCCTTCCGCCGATTCAAAACGCCCTTTGCGTTGACGGTCAGCTCCGGTAAATGCTCCCTTTTCGTGGCCAAAAAGTTCACTTTCAAGGAGATTTTCAGAGAGTGCGGCACAGTTGACGGCGACAAAGGGCTTCTCACTGCGGGATCCGGCAAAATGAACCGCTTTGGCAACAAGCTCCTTGCCGGTGCCGGTTTCGCCGGTAATGAGTACGGGAGCGTTGCTGGAGGCTACCCGTCCGGCAATGTTGAGCACCTGGCTCATGGCCGTTGATTGCGATACAATGCCCTCAAAACTGAACCGCTCTGAAAGCTGCCGGCGAAGCTGGCGGTTTTCGCTGACAAGCAGCTTTCGCTCAAGCGTGTTACGAATCATGAGCTGAAGCTGACGGAGATCAATGGGTTTGGTAATATAGTCCACCGCTCCAAGTTTCATCGCCTCTGTCGCTGACTCCACGCTTCCGTAGGCGGTCATGATGATCACCTCAATGCCTGGATTTATTTTTTTGAGCGCTTCCAGCAGCTCAACACCGCTCATTGCGGGCATTTTGAAGTCGGTCAGCACCATATCGACCGCACGCTCCCTTGCCACCGCAAGCGCATCAATAGGTCGGGAAGACTGGAGTACCTCGTAACCCTGTTTGCATAAAAAACCGGAGATAGCCTCCAGTTGCACCTGCTCATCTTCAACAACAAGAATCGTGTGACTCATTTTTTATCTCCCTTTTCTTCTGTTGACCATGACGGAAACCCTTTATGCCAGAGGCAGAACAATTCTGAAGCATGTGCCATTGGGCTCTCTGCTCTCGATTTCGATAATACCGCCATGTGACTGCACAATCTGGTTGGCAATACTCAGCCCCATCCCGGTTCCATCCTCCTTTGTGGTATAATAGAGGTTGAATACACGGGCTCTCTCTTTTTCAGGAATCCCTCTCCCGGTATCGGTAATCTCAATAATCGCACTGTTTTCACGGCGAAAGAGGGCAATCGTCATCATCCCTCCTGACTCAGTGGCTTCAACACCATTTTGCACCATGTTGAGCAGTGCCTGCTGCAACTGCTCCCTATCAAGAAGTACCGTTGCACCACTTCCGGTTTGCAGGGTAAATCTGACCCCTTTTGCATCAGCTTCACCCTGCAGGAGAGGGCGATAGGTGGTCATGAAATCATCCAGATTACTCTTGACCATGACGAGCTGAGGTGGACGGGCAAATTGTAAAAATCGCTGAATAATGGCATTAACACGATGCACCTCGGAGACCACGGCACGGACAAGCTGGCGGTATTCACCTTCATCCGCAGTTGGTGAGAACTCCATATCAAGACGCTGGGCAAGCACCCCTATTGCGTTAAGAGGGTTTCTTATCTCATGGGCAACTCCTGATGCAAGCTCCCCCATTGCGCTGAGCTTTTCCTGCCGATTGATGACCCGCTGCATTGAGCGCTGCTGGCTCAAATCCCGCAATACACCCAAAGCTCCCTCGATACGGTGATCAGCACCCGTGATGAGCGTAAAATTTCCTGCCAGGTAGAGGTTCTTCCCGCTGGCTGTGCACTCAAACTCCCTGTGGAGTGAAGCCCTTTCTTCATCCATGATGAGCAAGAAAAACTCTGCACAATCAGGCAGGAGAAGCTTTACCTCTTTGCCAATCGCATTGAGGGAGGAGAGGGCGAAAAGCCTCTCCGCCGCACCATTGATAAGGGTAAGGTGACCATCCGCATTGACCGCTACGACAGCGTCAGCCATACTCTCCAGTATGGTTGATGAAAAAGCCTGTGCACGTTCATAGGCTTGTACCATGCGCACCTCACTTCTGCGGGTCATCACCAGACTAAGCATGACAACACAGCCAAAACAGGCCAGAAAAGCAAGTAAAATAAATCGGGTACGCAGTTTGGTCAGTGCAGCGGTCAAGTGATCGGTTTTGAGACCTATGCGCAGCAGCCCGAGATTGGTGCCACGATAGATAAATGGCTTGACGACTTCAAAAACCTTACGCCCGTCAAAGATTGTCAATCGGGTTGTTGGTTTTCGCTGGAACAGCGCCCTGGCAAGAAGAGTGTCGGAAAGAAGTGGCGCTGCTCCCGTAACATTTGGCGTGGCTGCCAAAATGGCCGTCGTATCCTGCCAGAGAATATAATCGATACCGGTCGTATCCGCTCCGATGTGCTGAATGAGGCGGCCCACACCAAGTTGACGGCGGAGATTGATTAACCTTGAGGCATCAATATTACCGGTAATTGCGCCTCCCCGGCTCCGGGCAATGGCGACAACCAGCCGTGGCCCCCTCCGGGATGCACTCTCCCTGATCCCGATAACAAGAGAATCGGTTTGGTGAGAAAAAATCGGTTGCAACTGCAATTTTTGATCGCGCTGCTGAGCCATGGGCTTATGATCGGGCGGAGTATTGAATGCTATCCTTTTTCCATGACGGTCAAAAATATTGATTCGATACATCGTACCCGATCCGGCAATTTCGGTGAGATTGACGGAGGTCAGCGCACTTTTTTTATCGATGCGGTCAAGAAGGCGCAGTTGGCTGAAAAGACTGCTGGTGAGCAGTGAGCTATTCTCGTTGTACCCCGAGATTGCATTATCAGCCCCCTCGCTCAATGCATGAACAAGCACGGCCGCCTCTTCACGCATGAGATGCTCAATCTCTGATTTCCGGTATTGATACTCAAAGAGTGTTGTACCAAGAAAAATCGCCATGAGAACAAAAAACAATCCGGCAAGATATCCGGACGGGAGCATCAATGGCCATACCACCCTCGACCCCTCTCTTTTTCTCATCATAACAACCCGTTTCATGGTCTCATACGATCACCATGAACGATTCCCATCCATCGGTGTCGATGACTACCCTGAAACGTAGCAAAATAATCGATGATCTGCTCGGTATATCCCTCATGGATTCCGAAGCAGGAGATCATGGACAGAGAGCCTTAAAAGTGCGAAAAAACGCATAATAAAAAGAGAAATTCCCTTCAAATGGCAGAATTGCTGTAGAAACTTGGGAAACATGGAATTATTGTGTTTTATTCAAAAAGGAGTGTCATAATCCGGTAACATACCGCCAGGAGCCTCAGCCGACGCAGGGGGCCGATACTCCGGTCACCCTTTAACAAGCTTGCTGTAAACGGTTTAAATTTTTTGATTATACCGCAGCAGTCATTTTCTTCAACACTCATTTCAACAACATAAACAATCTGAATTATGTCAAAAGCTGCTTTAGTGGAGAAAATTGCCGAACAGGCCAATCTGACAAAAAGTGATGCTGATCGCGCGCTAAAAGCCTTTATCAGTGTTGTTTCAGAATCTTTAAAAGAGGGAATTGATGTTCCCCTGGCAGGATTTGGAACATTCGCCGTTGTCGACCGGGCTGAACGGGAAGGGCGCAATCCCATGACTGGTGCAGCCATTACCATTGCAGCAAAAAAGGTTGTCAAGTTTAAACCAGGAAAACTCCTGAAAGATGAGATTGGCGGATAATCATGACCTTCCGCTGTTTGTGTCGGTTATAAGTCCATCATCTGGAAGCAGGTGATGGATTTTTTTTTGCTGGCATACAACGATTATTCGTCCGGGAAAAACTCCTCGAATCGCTATATTGGGCCCGTGAAATCATTAACTCTCACGCTGCACAACGCTCATGGAACATGGACCCGGAAAAAAACCGGACTGGCTGAAAATACGATTGACCTCAGGTGCTGCGTTTGCTGCAACAAGGCAACTGCTCAACCGTCACAGCCTGCATACCGTATGCCGGTCAGCAATGTGCCCTAACCTTCAGGAGTGTTGGTCACGCGGTACGGCCACCTTCCTCTTGCTCGGCAATGTCTGCACAAGAAGTTGCAGATTCTGCGCTGTTGGCAAAGCAACAAACCCGCCATCCCCTGACGCTCTTGAACCGGAAAATATCGCACTTGCGGTTCAAGCAATGCGTTTGAAGCACGCCGTTCTGACCAGTGTAACCCGTGATGACCTTCATGACGGTGGTGCTGGTCACTGGGTAGAGAGTATACGTGCCATCCGTTCCCTGACCCCTTCAGTTACAATCGAATGCCTCATCCCTGACTTTCAGGGTAATGGACATGCAATGGACCTCGTCATGGCAGAAGCACCTGAAGTACTGAATCACAACATTGAAACCGTACCATCCCTCTATTCAAAGGTTCGGCCTCAGGCTAACTACAGCAAATCGCTTCAGCTTTTGGAGCGGGCAAAGCAGAAGCATGGCCTGAACACCAAGTCAGGATTGATGGTGGGCATGGGCGAAACTGCTGAGGAGGTTGCCCGCTCGCTCAGCGACCTCACCCTTCATGGCTGCGACATGGTGACCATTGGCCAGTATCTGCAACCCTCTTCCTCGCATCTGCCGGTCGAGCGCTACATCACCCCGGATGAGTTTGAGCACTACCAACGTGTTGCTGAAGCAGCAGGGTTCCGCCATGTGCAATCCGGCCCTTTCGTCCGAAGCTCCTATCATGCAGAAGCATTGACAAATAAAGCGGAAACAGTTTGTTAACCCATTAACCTCACCCGAATCATGGAACTATCGGTACCGATAATGATTTATGCCTACTGGGCCTTTGCTTTTCTTGTGGGTATCATCTTTTTCAAAAAAGATATTCTTGCGTTTAACCGCGAATTCGATACCAGGAGAATTACCCTGCTGATTGCCTCGATCATCGTTGTTGCAATAAATGCCTGTGTCTATTCCCAATCCACCACCGATGGTGGACGCGCACTCGATTGGTTGACCGTGCTGGTATTCAGTATCGGTAACGGAATTGCCGAAACCTTCATGTTCTATGCTGTTTTTCGGCTCGGAGAAATCTTGGCCAATAAAATGTCCAGTGATACCTGGCAACTGATTCCCAAACAAAGCAGTTTTATTGTTGGCTTTCTGTTTTTCATGGTCTACAGCGGTCTTGTCCACGGTCTCTTCTGGATCAATATTTTACCACAACATGTCGTTCAGACAAGTCTCTACAAACCCTTTTTCATGCCTGTCCAGATGCTGATCGCATCAAGCTGGGCTCTGAGTTTTTTCTGGTATCGCGACATCAGAAGCGTCATCTTCCTTCATGCACTGGTTGACTTGACCATGGTCTGCAATGTCAAATTTTCACTCTTCAACTAAGCGCTATTATCGGGTTTTGGCGCCTCTCGCCGACAACATATCCCGCCTCACGGGTGCCTTGAAAGAACGTATTGATGACAATTTTTCAAGGTGCCGTGAAGCCACAACTCAAACGAACACAGACTCATGACATCATTTAACGGAACCGTTCTGGTCGTCGGAGCTACCGGCAGAACAGGCGAGTGGGTGGTCAAACGCCTGCAAAGCCACCATATCGATTACCATCTGTTTGTCCGATCAGGGGAAAAGGCAATCGAGCTTTTCGGCCCTGAAATCATCGATAAACTGACCATTGGCTCTGTTGAACATCCGGAAGAGATCAAGGCGGCCTTGAGCCATGTTGATGCCGTAATCTGCACAATCGGCGGTAAGGTAACCGATCCTGAGGCTCCACCACCATCTGCCATCGACCGTGACGGAGTCAAAAGGCTGGCGGAACTTGCCAAAGAGTACGGAATCAAAAAGTTTATTCTCATCAGCTCACTTGCAGTTACCAGGCCCGACCACCCCATGAACAAATATGGCCAGGTACTCACCATGAAACTTGAGGGTGAAAATGAGGTTCGCCGACTCTACTCAGAAGAGGGATATTCCTATACTATCCTCCGTCCTGGGGGGCTGATTGACGGCCCTCCTCTGATGCATACCCTGATCTTTGATACCGGAGACAAAATTGCTACCGGAATTATCGACCGGAGTGATGTTGCTGAAGCTGCGGTCACCTCCCTTTTTACCCCCGAAGCCCATAATCTTACCTTCGAACTGATACAGTCTGAAGCTGTTCAGCACTCCTCACTCAGCCACTTTTTCAGGCAGGTACAATCCTGAAACCCCACCACAGGAAGCATGAGTCCAGAGGAAATCCAGTTTTTTTGCCGGATTTCCTCTGGATTCACAAGCACCTATAACAATTATTTGCACAGATTAATAACAATAAAAAGAAAAAAAGCAAGACCTTAAAAATAAAAATATCTATCTTTCGATTAGCGCATAAAGTATACCTTATTTTACACCAAATTCAGAATTAAGCTAATAAAATAACTTATAGAGCACAAAGAAAAACAATAAAAGCCTATCCATCAATAAAAAAAATTGAAGCGGATAAATAAAATTTAAAACAATCAATTAAAACTAATCTTACATCACTACTCAAAATTAAAAATAAACAATAATCGCTCTTTTCTGTTCAATAAAAAACAAAATAACAACAAAAAAAATTACATATAAAAGTTTTCAGCAACATTATTTATTTTCTTTCATTTTAAGTATTTAAGGCAATCCATGAAACACAAAATATTAACCAAACAGGCACAGGTTATCTTAGAAATAAAATGAATTCACTGATTTTAAAATATCATTATAAAATAAACTCAAAAATCTGCTTAAATATCAGAGATACGCTCTTCAGTGGCCAGACTTTTTTGTGGAATATTCATAACTATGGAAAAACGTTTTACTCTTCAATAATTCAATCTTATCCTGTTCTTATAAAAGGGATATCAGAACATGAATTCGAAATATATTCTACAACAAAATGCATTGATGGTGTACCATTAGAGGATTTTATTTCCCATTATTTCACACTTGATATTGACACGAAAAAGGTATTTCCAAAGGATTTTCCTGAACGTTATCCGGAAATCTGGCAACTGTTGATGCCATATTTTTCACTGCGGGTCATGAGGCAGGATTCCTTTGAAACCATGATCTCATTCATGTGCGCCCAGGGCATTGGAATGCATCTGATCAGAAAACAGGTCGCAATGCTTGTGCAAACCTATGGTGAAAAGAGGTGCGTTTCATTTCTGGGGAATGAGATCGTTCTGCATAGCTTCCCCTCTCCCGAACGACTTGCTGCAGCCGATCCCGCTCTGCTCAGCAGTTGCACCAACAATAATCGGATCAGGGCCCGCAATATTATTCTCGCTGCCCAGCGTGTAGCAGAAGGAAGAGTTGATCTTGAAGCTTTGGGTGATCCTCAAATTCCGCTTTCAGAACTGCGCAGCATACTGTGCCAAAACGGAGGTATCGGCTATAAGATTGCTGATTGCGTTGCGCTCTTCGGTCTTGGCCGTTTTGATGCCTTCCCGATTGATACCCACGTCAAACAGTACCTGGGAAAATGGTTCAACAGCTCAACAGCTCTTCGCTCCCTGAGCCCGGCCACCTATCTTGCCCTTGATGCGGAAGCTCGTACTTTTTTGAACCCGGATCTTGCCGGCTACGCCGGACATCTCCTTTTTCACTGCTGGCGCAGGGAGGTAAAGCGGCTTCGAACGTTTTAGTAAAAAAAATGCTTGACTTGAGAGGTTCATAACGATAAAACCTGAAATGAGGAGCCATAAAACCATGACCGTCACAAAAAAAGTACTGGTAGCCGGAGCCTCCGGCTACCTCGGCAGATACGCTGTCAAGGAATTCAAGGAGCGGGGCTATTCCGTCCGAGCTCTGGTCAGAAACCCGGATAAAATAAAAACTGCAGGTCCTCACGGAGAACCGGCAATATATGATATCATTGACGATCTGATTATTGGCGATGTAACCAATCCCGAAAGCATCAAGGGTCTTTGCGAGGGAGTCGATATTGTTTTTTCTTCACTCGGATTGACATCTCCTGACCCGACCCTTACCAGCTTTGATGTCGACCACCTTGGTAACGGTCGAATCCTTGAACAGGCTATCCGGGAAAACGTATCAAGATTTATTTATGTATCGGTCTTCAACCAGGATAAAATGGCCGAGATACCTTCAATAAAAGCTCACGAACTCTTTGTCGCCGATCTCAAAAAATCAGGACTTTCCTGGGCGGTCATACGTCCCAACGGTTATTTTTCGGATATGGGGCGTTTTTTTTCAATGGCTCAAAGCGGCCACATCTTCATGGTCGGCGAGGGGGAGAAAAAAATTAACCCGGTTCATGGCGCCGACCTTGCGAAGGTCTGTGCCGATGCAGTGGAGGGAGAATGTCGTGAAATTGCAATCGGCGGCCCCGATATCTATACCTTCCGGGAGGTGATGGAGCTGGCATTCCATACATGCGGGAAAACCCCGTGGATAACGCCACTCCCCATGTGGCTTGCCGAAGGTGGCCTTATGGTAACCGGGCTTTTCAACCGCAATCTGGCCGACCTTCTCTCCTTTGCCGTTGAAGCGCTCAAATTTGACCATATTGCGCCTGCTTGCGGAATCCGTCACCTGAAGGATTTTTTTACGGAACTTGCTGCCAATATATAATTAAAGGAGAAAGCTATTCCCTGCGTTGCAGTTGAGCGTGAAGTGGCGGGAAATCCCCGCCACTGTTTTTTTTCAAATCATCCCGCTTTTTTCTCAATGTCTAATTCAATACCTTGAGCATCAATTGGACATAGCGGATAGAGAGAGGAATACCTCCCCTGTTCATCAAAAAAATTATTTGAAACCCCCTAAGAGATCACAAAGGCCTGTACATGTTGAAAATTTTTGAGAAGATCTTCGGCTCCAAGCACGAAAAGGACGTCAAAAAAATCCAGCCCATTATCAGCAGTATCAATGAACTGCAGGTTACCATGGCATCGCTCAGTGACGACCAGTTGAGAGAACGGGGACTTAAGCTGAAGCAAAAGGTCCGGACCACTCTTGAACCCAATGAGCTGGAGAAAAAGTCGCTCTCGCTGAAACTGGATAACCCGGATATCAATCTTGAAGAGGCGGAAACCATCAACGCCCGCCTCGACGTGCTGGCCGAAGAGTATGAGAAGGTTACGGCCACTATCCTTGAAGAGCTTCTTCCTGAAACCTTTGCTCTTGTAAAAGAGACCTGTGTACGTCTTAAAGGACTCTCCTACCTGGTCATGGGAAGAGAGATGGTCTGGGACATGGTGCCTTACGATGTCCAGCTTATCGGCGGAATTGTGCTCCATTCCGGAAAAATCTCCGAAATGGCGACCGGTGAGGGCAAAACCCTTGTTTCCACACTGCCGGTGTTCCTTAATGCACTGACCGGAAGAGGCGTGCATGTCGTAACAGTCAATGATTACCTTGCGCAGAGAGACAAAGAGTGGATGAGCCCTGTTTTTGACTTTCACCATCTCTCGGTAGGTGTTATTCTCAACACCATGAGGCCGGAGGAACGAAGGGAGCAATATGCCTGTGATATCACCTACGGCACAAACAACGAATTTGGCTTCGACTATCTGCGCGACAATATGGCCGGTACCCCGGAAGAGATGGTGCAGCGGAACTATTACTACGCCATCGTTGATGAGGTTGACAGCGTACTGATTGATGAAGCCAGAACGCCGCTTATCATTTCAGGACCTGTACCCAATGCCGACAACAGCAAATTCCAGGAGATCAAACCCTGGATTGAGCAATTGGTGCGTGCCCAGCAGCAACTGGTGGCAACATACCTCGGTGAGGCCGAAAAACTGATGAAAACCAAACCGGGTGATGCGGAAGCAGGTCTTGCCCTGCTTCGTGTCAAACGCGGACAGCCAAAAAACACCCGCTACATCAAGATGCTCTCCCAATCAGGCGTGGCAAAACTGGTGCAGAGTACAGAAAACGAATATCTGAAAGACAATTCGAGCCGAATGCAGGAGGTTGATGATGAGCTCTATTACGCCGTTGACGAAAAAGCGAATACGATTGACCTTACCGACAAGGGACGCGAGTTTCTCAGCAAGCTCAGCCACCAGGACAGTGATATCTTCATGCTGCCCGATGTCGGCTCTGAAGTCGCCATCATTGAGAGCGACGCATCGGTAGCCGTTGCCGACAAAATCCAGAAAAAAGATGAGGTCTACCGCCTTTTTGCCGACCGTTCAGAGCGGCTGCACAATATCAGTCAATTGCTGAAAGCCTACTCACTCTTCGAGCGTGACGACGAATATGTGGTACAGAATGGGCTGGTCATGATTGTCGATGAGTTTACCGGACGAATCCTTCCCGGCCGCCGTTACAGCGACGGACTGCACCAGGCCATAGAGGCCAAGGAGAATGTCAAGATTGAAGGTGAAACGCAGACCATGGCAACCGTCACCATCCAGAACTTTTTCCGGCTCTACAAAAAGCTCGCTGGAATGACCGGTACAGCGGAAACCGAAGCTTCAGAGTTTTATGAAATCTACAAGCTCGATGTCGTCGTCATTCCGACCAATGCAAGTATCATCCGAAAGGATATGGACGATTTGGTCTATAAAACCCGCCGCGAAAAATATAACGCAATTATACTGAGGGTTGAAGAGTTGCAGAAAAAGGGACAGCCCGTGCTTGTCGGCACAACAAGTGTCGAGGTTTCGGAAACCCTTTCAAGAATGCTTCGCGCCAGAAAAATCACACACAATGTGCTCAACGCCAAGCAAAATGATCGTGAAGCAGAAATTGTAGCCGAAGCAGGTCAGAAAAATGCGGTGACCATCGCCACCAATATGGCTGGACGCGGAACCGATATCAAGCTCGGCCCTGGTGTCCGTGAACTGGGAGGGCTTTTTATTCTTGGTTCCGAACGTCACGAATCACGCCGTATCGACCGCCAGCTTCGTGGACGTGCCGGACGACAGGGTGATCCGGGAGAGTCGGTCTTTTTTGTCTCTCTTGAGGATGAATTGATGCGCTTGTTCGGTTCCGACCGGGTCATTTCGGTTATGGATCGTCTGGGGCATGAAGAGGGCGATGTCATTGAGCACTCCATGATCACCAAATCAATCGAGCGGGCTCAGAAAAAAGTTGAGGAACAGAACTTTTCAATCCGTAAACGGCTGCTTGAATATGACGACGTCCTGAACCAGCAGCGCGAGGTAATCTATTCCCGACGCCGCAACGGCCTTCTCAAGGAACGTCTGACCAGTGACATCCTTGATCTGCTCAAAGATTACAGTGACCTGGTCGTCAAAAAGTACCACAAGCAGTTCGATGTCGATGCTATTGAGGAACAACTGATGCGCGAACTCTCCATTGAGTTCAAACCTGAAAGGGAGAGCTTTGAGCGCGAAGGCATAGATGTCACAGCCGAAAAACTCTACCAGACAGCCCTCGCTTTTTACCGCAGAAAAGAGGCGGCTGTGCCGGAAGAGATTATGCAGCAGATTGAAAAATATGCCGTCCTCAGCGTCATTGACCTCCGCTGGAGAGAGCATCTCCGGGAGATCGACTCCCTGCGTGAAGGCATCAATTTACGCGCTTATGGACAGAAAGATCCCCTGCTTGAGTACAAACAGGAGGCATTCCGTCTTTTTATCGATCTGTTGCGCGACATAGAACTCGAAACCCTCTCACTTGCCTTCAAGCTTTTTCCTGTCGATCCTGAAGAAGCACATGAGATGGAAGAGCGCCAGCGGAAAGCTGCGATTCGGCAAGATAAGCTGGTTGCCCAGCACTCCCCCGCGGGAAGTGTTTACACCATTGTCGAACAGAATGAGAATGAGGAGGATGAGGGTGAAGAGAGCGTTCAGCAACCTGCGGTAGCTGAAAAAAAGCCGGGCCGCAATGATCTCTGCCCTTGCGGAAGCGGAAAAAAATATAAAAACTGTTGCGGCCAGCAGTCCTGAACCATCATGATACTTTGAATGAACCACCGAAAGGAGTTATGAAACATACTGAAGTTGAAGTCACCCTTGCCCTTGCCGCAGAACATGGCCTGAATAGTGAAGAGTACGGTAAAATATGTGCTCTTCTCGGAAGAGTACCCTCATTTACGGAGCTGGGAATTTTTTCCGTCATGTGGTCGGAACACTGTAGCTATAAAAATTCCATAGCGGTACTCAAAACCCTTCCCCGCGACGGCGGAGCCCTTCTGACCAGTGCCGGTGAAGAGAACGCCGGTCTGGTCGATATTGGCGACAACCTTGCCGTGGCCTTCAAAATTGAATCACACAACCACCCATCCGCCGTCGAACCTTACCAGGGTGCGGCAACCGGTGTAGGCGGAATTCATCGCGATATTTTTACCATGGGGGCTCGCCCGGTGGCATCGCTCAACTCGCTCCGCTTCGGCTCACCCAAAGACCCCCATGTCCGCTACCTGGTTGACGGTGTGGTGCGTGGCATCGGCGATTACGGCAACTCATTCGGCGTTCCGACCGTCGGTGGTGAAATCTATTTTGAAGAGGGATATACCGGCAACCCATTGGTCAATGCCATGTCGGTCGGCATTGTCGAGCACCACAAAACTGTCAGCGCAACCGCCCTCGGTGAAGGCAACCCCGTACTGATTGTAGGCTCCTCGACAGGCCGGGACGGCATTCACGGTGCGACTTTCGCCTCCGAAGATCTCAGCGAAGCCTCCGAAGATAAAAGGCCGAGTGTGCAGGTTGGCGACCCTTTTGCTGAAAAACTTCTCCTTGAAGCGACCCTCGAAGCCATTGCCACTGGCTATGTCGTCGGCTTGCAGGATATGGGTGCCGCCGGAATCACCAGCTCAACATCCGAAATGAGCGCGAGAGGGATCGAAAAAACAGGGTCAGGCGGCATAGAGATTGATCTCGACCTTGTTCCGATCCGCGAAGTTGGCATGAGCGCTTATGAAATCATGCTCTCCGAATCTCAGGAACGGATGCTGATCGTCGCCGAAAAGGGATTTGAAGAGAAGATCATTGAGGTCTACCGCAAATGGGATGTGCTTGCCGTCACCATCGGACGAGTCACGAGCGACAACATGCTCAGGGTCTCACAGCATGGTGCAGTTGTCGCCGAAATTCCAGCCGAAACGCTGGTGCTTGGAGGAGGCGCACCCGTCTATATCCGCGAAGCTATCGAAAAAAAGCCTGATACCCCTGTCGCTAAACTTGAAGCGGATCAGAATCTCGATTTCCGCTCAATCAGCCTTGAGCTGCTCTCACGCCCCAATATTGCAAGCAAGCAGTGGGTCTATCGCCAGTATGACTCCATGGTGCAAACCAACACCGTCACTCCGGTAGGCCATACCGATGCCGCCGTTATCCGAATCAAGGGAACGCGCAAAGCGCTTGCCATGAAAACCGACTGTAACGCCCGTTACGTCTATCTGAACCCTCTGGCTGGCGGCAAAATTGCCGTGGCTGAATGTGCCAGAAATATCGCCTGTTCAGGTGCAAAGCCGCTGGCCATAACCAACTGCCTGAATTTCGGCAATCCCTATAAACCTGAGGTTTACTTCCAGTTTAAAACATCGGTTCAGGGAATGGGCGAAGCGTGCAGAGCCTTCAATACCCCGGTCACAGGAGGAAATGTCAGTTTCTACAACGAAACATTTATTGGCGGCCTGCGCACGGCCATCTACCCCACTCCGACCATAGGCATGATCGGTCTTCTCGACGATATCGACAATCTTGTAGGTTCAACCTTCACCACTCCCGGCGACGCCATCCTTCTCCTGGGCTATCCGGAACTTACGCTTGACGCTTCAGAGTACCTCGTCATGCAGTACGGCACCCCCGGCCAGGATGCTCCTGCGATCGACTTGGTACATGAAAAAAAACTTCAGGATTTGCTTGTGACGCTTGCTGCAAAAAAACTGGTGCATTCCGCCCATGACATTTCAGATGGCGGGCTCTTTGTCGCACTTGCCGAAAAATCCATCATGAACGCTCAAGCCCCGCTCGGATTCTCCGTTGATCTTGAAAATACAAACAGCAGCACTTACGCAATCCAGCTGCAGCTCTTTTCGGAAGCACAGGGACGGGTCATTGTGAGCAGCTCTCCCGAAAAAACCAAAGAGGTGATCGATGAGGCTATAGCAAGCCATGTACCGATCCGCGTCATCGGAAAAGTTGTTGAAGAGAATGCCTTTATCGCCATGAACGGAGAGGAAGTGCTTCATTTCACCATTGAAGAGCTCTCGGGAGCATACTATCACGCACTTGAGCACTCTCTTCACCTTGACGAACTCTAACCCCTCCAACTGAGGAAAAACAAGGAGCTGCCATGCTGCCTGTTGTAACCGCGCAAGAGATGCAAATGGCCGACAGGGCGGCAATTGAGGAGCTCCATATCGGCGAAACCCGCCTTATGGAGCTTGCCGGTCGTGAATGCCTCCGCATTATCAGAGAGAGCCTGCAAAAGGAATCCCTTGCCGCCACCTCTTTCCTTGTGGTCTGCGGCAAGGGAAACAATGGCGGTGACGGCTTTGTGCTCGCCCGCCACCTCCTCAACCTTGAAGCCTCGGTCGATCTCGTTCTGCTCTATCCCGAATCGCTGCTGCAAGGAGTCAATCAGGAGGGACTTGCCATTCTTGAAGCGTACAGCGAGCACGAAGCCGAACTGCGCATCTTCATCAGCCATGACGAAGCACTCCCCTTTGTTGCCGAAACCCGCTACGACGCCCTTATCGACGCTATAACTGGCACCGGCCTTCGTCTGAGTAAACCAGGAATGGCGCTTGCTTCACCTCTTACGGAAGGCATTGAACTGCTCAATACACTCCGCGACCGAACGGGTGCCCCGCTCATAGCCATTGACCTGCCATCAGGGCTCGATGCAACCACCGGCTTCTCGGCCACCCCGTCCATCCTCGCAGATATGACCATCACCATGGCCTTCCTGAAAAGAGGCTTCTATCTGAACAAGGGGCCGGAGTGCTGCGGAGAGCTGCACGTGGCTGAAATCTCCATCCCCCGCTTTCTCGCTGAGCCCTCCTCCTGCCTGCTTGTCGATCAGGAGTTTGCGGCTGAACAGTTTATCCTGAGAGAACCCTCAAGCGCAAAACAGCGCAACGGCAAGATACTGATCATTGCCGGATCGCAAAGCAGCGAAAGCTCAATGGTTGGCGCAGCCATTCTCTCCGCCAAAGCCGCCCTGAAAACAGGCGCAGGGTACGTTTGCATCTCTCTGCCGATTTCGCTTGCCGCCATCGTGCACATTGCTGTACCAGAAGCGGTTGTTATCGGAAGAGATCTTTCGACCATTGCCGAAAAGGCAAGCTGGGCCGATACCATCCTGATCGGGTGTGGCCTTGGACGCGACCAGAGTGCCATTGATCTGGTCAGAGAGCTGCTGGCAAACTCCATCGTCAACTCAACAAAACTGATCCTTGACGCCGATGCCCTCTACGCCCTTTCGGTTATTGGAACAGCAGATGCGTTGAGCCAGTGCCGCGCTGTTTTGCTCACTCCACATTACGGAGAGTTCAGCCGCCTCTGCAACATGCCGATTGAGATGATTGCTGCCGACCCGATAGAATCCGCCAGAAGCTTTGCTGCTCTCCATGGAGCAACCGTTCTTCTGAAAGGAGCTCCCACGGTTATTGCCGGAACTGAAGGACCCGCTCTCCTCAACACCAGCGGCACGGAAGCGCTCGCCACGGCCGGTTCAGGAGATGTGCTCTCCGGCATGATAGCCGCACTTGCGGCAAAAAGAGCCTCCCTCTTCAACGCAGCAGGAGCAGCCGCATGGTTTCACGGCAGGGCCGGAGACCTTGCAAGCGACATCGCCAGCCTGGTTTCGTCAGGAATGGTCGTTGATACGATCCAGCAGGCAATTGAAGAAATTTTTGAACGGCAAGAGTAACAAAATTGACCAGCAGTCTGTCGAGCTAACAATTTGACGGTTTGCAGCAAACATGTTCTCAAAGCAAGTGCTTTACCGTTCAGCGTCTCATCAAACGACCGTTTTTTGAGACAACGAAATAAAGGAATTCATACCATCTAAACCATACCCAACTCGAGTTTGTGTTTTACTTTTTCCCAGCCGGGAATTACAGCGTCGAGAAGTTTATAGAACTCGGGGCTGTGGTCACGATACTTCAAGTGACACAATTCATGGATTACGACATAATCAATGCACTCCTTCGGTGCTTTGACCAGATTTGTATTGAGCGTCACCGTGCCATTGTCAGACAGACTTCCCCATCGCTTCTGCATCCGCTTGATAGATATTGCCGGTTTTGGAAATGCAAAGCGAGTAAACCTTGGCCAGCAACGCTCCAGGCTTTCATTGAACTGAAGAAAAGCTTTCTCTGAATACCATTTGTTTAACAGCTTTTTTGCTCTTTCGGGATTTGGCTCTTCCCGCAGGGTAATATGGAAAAATCCCCTGGACAACTTGACGCTGTTTTCATCGCCCTGAGCAATTTTCAGGCGATACTGTTTG
>CAIJPS010000033.1 GCA_903822595.1 uncultured Chlorobiaceae bacterium | reverse complement strand
TATCTTCTTTTTGTTTTCGAAACGCACATCAATTTTTCCGCCAATGATAACAAACGCAACCCTCGCCTTTCTCCATGAGCTGAAAGAGCATAATGAGCGAGTCTGGTTCACGGAACACAAGAATGAGTATCAGCAGGCATTCAGCGAGATGCTTGATACGGTGGTGCAACTGCTTGTGGCCATTTCCGGATTCGACCCGGATATTGCAGCGGCAGGTCTTGATCCGAAGAGCTGTATCATGCGCATCAATCGCGATATCCGGTTTTCAAAAGATAAATCGCCCTACAAGAGCAATTTTTTTGCCTTTATCAGTAAAGGCGGAAGGAAAGGGCCCTTCGGGGGTTATTATTTTCATATCGAGCCGGGTGCAACGTTTGCAGGGGGAGGCATCTATATGCCCGAACCTGTCGTTCTGGAGCAGCTACGCCGGGAGATTGACGCTCATTTCGGGGAGTGGCAGTCAATCATTACTCAAAAAGAGTTCTCTTCTCATTTTCCGGAAGGGATCCTGCCTTCAGGAAAGTTGGTCAGGCCACCGAAAGGATATGACATATCGAACCCGGCGTTGGAGTATCTCAAGTTCAAGGGGTACTACACCCAGCGTTTTTTTTCCGATGATGAGGTTACTGATCCCGGATTTGTGGCAGAAGTTGCCAAATCTTTCAGGGTTGTGACTCCTCTGGTCAAGTTTCTCAACAGTGGGTTGTCGGGGGATTGAAACTTGTACAATAATCCGGTTTCAGGTAAAAATTCTTTAGATTATTTCATTGTGGGAGTGGTACCATATTATAACCAGGGAGGCAACCATGCATGATGCTGTTTATCAAATCCAGTTGAATCTGCCCCGCGAAGCAATGGCCGAGGAGCGAGCAGCAGCGACTGAGGAGTACGCCCTTGGTGCAGAGAGCCCCCTTCCTCCGGATCCGGATGCGGTGGAAGCTCACTTTATCGATCCGGTTTCACTGATTGTAACGGTTACTGCTGCCATGCTGGCGTGGCGGATTGTAAACCACTTTCTGGTGCGCGACGGGCGTGGAGTATTGATTGATGCGCGTGAAAAGCCGCCCATTGTATCCCGACTGGAGGATGTGCCTGCCGGTTTTGTGGTGTTTATCAAGTCCGATGGCAGCAGCGAGACTATTGCTGCTGGCAAGTCCGATGACACTGAGCTGGTTGGTTTGATTAACCTGGTACTCAACGGTGGGGGGCCAGCTAAATGAGTACCGATGGCTTCGACTGGTTCACAGGTCTTGCGACCGTGAAGGCACCATGTCCTCCGGCGTTATTGCAGCCGAATGGACCGCAGCGCTTTTTCGAGTCGCCCAACCACACTGATTTCGGTGTGAAGGTGCCGCGCGTGCTGATGCATGAGTCTCTGCACATGTTTCAGCTTGCCGGTTCATCCTGGTTGCAGAGGCTCGTGGCGGAAGAGTGGGGTCGTGTGCTGACACTGGAACGTACAGGCGTGGCACCGCCGCATGGTCCGCTGCGCACTGCTTTCGGTCGTCCGCAGCAAGGTATTCCTTTTTCAGTACGAGACCTGGTAGAGTGTCTTGCGCGCTTTTGGGACATGCACATGCGCGGGCCTGACCGGGTACTGGAGGAGGAGGCATTTCCCGATCCGAAAGGAGAGTTCGCTGCCTTGCGCATGGCACGGCAGGCACGGCACGAAATCCCATACACTTCGCAGGAGTATCATGCGGCCATGCAGGCAAGTATGCTGCACGACAGCTATCCGCGGCTCTATGTGCAGATATTTCAGGCAGCTTTGGATTCACCTGCAGTGAAGAGCCTCGGGCGGAATGATCCCGGTCGCAATGCCAATCGGGCATCGTGGGCGGTCAACGTGCTGCTTCCGATAGCGGGTTTTGTTGCGCTGAATACCAGTGATCCGGTTCGTGCGTTTGTCATCTGCCTCGACAAGGTTCTGGGAGACGAAGAGGGGCTTCGTCTGGAAACGGCAGCCGAGAATGTCAACGAGTTGATCGAACTGGATCAACTCTCATGCTGGGCGCAGTTGGTTGAGCCTCTTACGCGAGAGCTTTCTGAGGCGAATCTTCTGCCCAGAGCCACTCTGACCGGGCCGATGGATGTGGAAGGGTGGCGTGAGCATCCGGTATGGCGTCACCTTCCTCAGCGTTTTGACGCTCTTACTACAGGGCTTACCGCCATGCTGATCCAACCGACTCCCGAGCCGGAGCCTCAGCGTCCGTGGCTCCCTTTGCTTCAGACGGTTCTGCACTCAGTGCTTCAAAAGCATGCATTTGCTGCCTGTGGCTTGATGGGGATACCTCCACTCAGGTTGCAGCTCGGGGCCGCATTTGCTCCGCCACTCTTGCGTTTTACTGATACGCAATTGTGTGCGACGGATTTTGCGGCAAGCATTGCTCCCTGGCCTGTGACTGCTCTGGAGTTGACTGCGGCTGTTGAAGATGCACAGCATCGGCACCGAGCCCTGCGCAATGCAGACTTCGCTGCAAAGTTCGGCGTCAAGCCGGGCGTATTTGGTTGAGCGAAAAGGGCTAAAGCAGCAGGTCCATCTGTTGGAAATAGAGGACTGATTGGAATGTGAAGTTGCTTTTTATAAAATGTTAACCTTTAACTCAATAAAAAAATGAACACCAAGAAAATTATTGCGGCTTTTATTGCCTCGCTTGTCATGAGTGGATCCATGAGTGTTGTCTCTTTTGCGGAAACGGCATCTAAAGCACCAACGACAACTGCGGTCTCTTCAAAAACCACAGAAAAAAAGGATGATGCAAAAAAGAAAGTGGCATCGAAAACCAGCGTCCCCAAAACCACGATACCTGCAGTGGTAGCCGGTAAAGCTGCCGCAACAACTTCAACTGCTGCAGTTGGGAGTGCCGCAAAAACCGGAACAGTAAAAAATGTTGCAGCAGGTGATTTTCGTGGTAATCCAGCCGAACATATTTTCCATAAGTCAAGCTGCAGATTCTATAGTGGTAAAAATAATACAGCGAGCTTCAAAACCCGCGAAGAGGCTGTCAAGGCAGGCTTCAGACCATGTAAAATCTGCAAACCATAAGCGAGGGGATACTTCTCCTGTGCTGAAGGATTATTATACCTGTGATCAAGAGCGATTATTCGTTATGATGTTAACCCGGACTTGTAATTCTCATTTTCTTTATTGATGTATTGACGAGGATTGAGGCTGCAAGTCCGGTTACTTTTCTTGATGCATGACCTGAGTGCCAAAGTTCGGTGTCAAGCCGGGCGTGTTTGGTTGAGCGGTCAAAAGAAATTTTCACTCGTATCCCTTTTTATTGCCGGTAGTACCCCGGTTTCCCGTACCGATTACGCATCAGATACCTGCGCGCTGTGTGACGGGTTAATTCGTCGTGGATAGTTGTCTTCTGTAAGTGTATATTCATGCAGATAAAGGAGTTAGCATTATCCCGGATTCTGCTCCTCTCTTTGCGGTGTGGAAATACATTTCATTAATATTATCACGGGAGGGCTCTCATGGCGGTGCTCAGGATGACCTCGTCGCTTCGTAATCGAATCTCTTTTTTTGCACTCATTGTGCTGTTCTTTGCAGCAGGAGAGGCAAAAACGTTGTGTGCAGCAATTACGCGGTGGCCATCGCAATATTTGCATGGTGTTGCGCCTGATATTCAGAACACCAGAACGGCGGCCAAGACTCGTGAGCTGGGTTTTGATGACTTTGTGGTCATGCACTCGGGAGTGACGATGAGTCCGCTCTGGTCGGCTGAACATTTGACGCGAGTGAATTTGTTGAGCGCGAAGGGGTTGGAGAGGCATAATACGTTTCATCATGAAGATCAGCTTCCTGCAAGCGAGAGGGCTGAGCTGAAAGATTATGCAAAATCCGGGTTTGATCGCGGGCATATGGCGCCAAATGCTGATATGCCGACAGAGAGTGCGCAGCAGCAGTGTTTTTCCCTTGCCAATATGATTCCCCAGGATTCCGACAATAATCGACATTTATGGGCGGCTATTGAATCGTCTGTGAGGAGTATGGTCAAAAACAGTGGTGATCTTTATGTTATTTCAGGGCCTCTCTATCTCAGCAAGACGATCCGACGTCTGAATGGTAGGGTTTTTGTGCCCACGAATATGTATAAAATTGTTTATGATCCCCGTATGAAGAGGGGTGCCGCCTACTTTGTTAACAATGAGCAGGGGGATGAGTGGCAGGTCTTGAGTATCAGCGAGCTGGAGAAGTTGGCCGGGATTAATTTTTTTCCGAATCTTTCACTTGCGGCTAAACAGTCGAAGCTGGTGTTGCCCGAGCCTTCGCAACATAATGAGCATTATTGATAGTTCATCAAGCAGGAGAAAAGCGTATGAGCAAGAAGGCAAAAAGGATCCCCCCCTTTGCCAATGAATCCGATTCCTTGTGCATCGGCGGGTTGACTGTCGAGAACCGGAATGATCGCATTTCGATCTATGGAAGCATTGACATCACTCGGGACCGGAAAGGGTTGGTAGATGCGGAGAGGTTGAAGATGCTGTTCGACGATATTGTTGTTGCCATGAAAGCTGAGCATCTGCCGGATCAGATAAGCATCATATTGGCGGAAGAGATTCCGAATCCTTTTGTGGATAACGGTGAGGAGTGATTCCTCGTTGACAGGGATCAAAAGGTGTAATACGATCATTATTGAACCGGTGATGTGGATTTGTTTGATAATTCCAATCCGTTGTTTACGTTAAATAAAGTCAGGATCTTTGTCGTGTTCAAGGCTTTTCGGGGGCATGACCGTGCCGGTTTTTTTTCCGGTGAACTATTAACAGGGGACGGATATGGCTAAAGCTACATACACCACAGGCCAGATAATTACTCAGCTCACGACCTCTTGGGGCGGCTCTCTGGCGGGATATACGTTTGGCTGGTCATCCACTTTGCCAACAATTTCCTATTCAATCAATACCTCAACACCTTCCAATGTCGCGGGCTATACTCCGTCAGAGGGTGGGCAATATCTTGTACCGATGTCTCCGCTTCAGGTTGCAACGGCCTCGCTGGCCTTTCAGCTCTGGGACGATCTTATTGCGAAAGCACCAGGAACAACACATCGGTTGGTACAGACGGCATCTCCATCAGCCAACATCACTCTTGACTATTCGTCAAATACTATCGGCAATGGCACTTACTCCCAGGCCTTCGGTTCTGTTTATAGTGCTACCAAAAGCGTCACCCTGACGGCTGAGCAGGTCTGGTTAAGCTCGCGATGGGCTTCCAATGGTGATAGCGGCATGAAGCCGGGAGCTTACGGGTTAATAACCATGGTTCATGAAATAGGCCATACTTTGGGGTTATCACATCCCGGGGCTTACAATGCCGGAAGTGGGGGCACAATAACCTACGCGAACAGTGCCGTCTTTGCGCAGGATAACCGTCAATATACGGTGATGTCCTATTTTGGTGGATATCTCCCGGGGGTTGGTTGGCAGCAGGATGGGACCTATTCCACCTATATTTTTCCCCAAACTCCGATGGTCTACGATATTGCCGCTATTCAGGCCAAGTTTGGGGCTGATACGATCACACGCACAGATAATACGGTATACGGCTTCCATTGCTCTCTTGCTGTAACAGATCCCGAGAGAGCCATTTATGATTTCTCTCTGAATGCAACACCGATATTTACGATCTGGGATGCTGCTGGCATTGATATGCTTGATTGTTCCGGTTATTCCGGCAATCAGACGATCAGTTTGATTCCTGGTTCCTACTCTTCTGTTGATGGCATGATTCAGAATGTTGCCATTGCGTTTAATTGCTCTATTGAGGGAGCAACAGGTGGTGCTGGTAGTGACACGATTACTGGAAGTGATGGGAACAATATTCTTGTTGGTGGTGCGGGCGCCGATCTGCTCAAAGGTGGCAATGGCTCGGATCTCTACATGATTTATGCTGCTGCTGAGCATCCTGTGGCGGAAAAAATTACGGACACCGGTACGACAGGCATTGATGAAGTGCGCTTTGCCTCGATCATGGCTAATGACACCTTGATCTTGCGATCCACCGATACGGGAATTGAGAGAGTATTGATCGGTACGGGTACCGACACTGTCGCCGTGACCAGAGGCACGATTGCGCTGAATGTCAATGCTGCCGCTGTTTTAAATGGCCTCACCATAACCGGTAACGCAGGGGCCAACATCCTGACAGGTACTGCCTATGGAGATATACTGACAGGTGGAGATGGTGCTGACACCTTTGTCTTTAACTTCCGTTCGACTTCAGCGGCCAATAAGGATACGATCACTGATTTTCAGCATGCGGTCGATATTTTACAGCTCAGCAAGAGTGCTTTTACGAAAATCACGACACCTGTTGGCAGCTTTTTGAACGCGGCTGAGTTCTGGTCTGGTGCCGGGGTACATGCCGGTCATGACTCGAATGATCGAATCGTTTATGACAGTGCAACAGGAAATCTTTATTATGATGCAGACGGCAGTGGTGCAGGAGCGGCTTTGCTGGTTGCGCTTATTGGAACGACGACCCATGCGCCACTCTCTGCTGCCGATATACAGATCATTGCCTGAATGAGTCTCACAATGCTGCCCGTCTCGGGTGGCGTGAGCCTCTCGTTAACGGCGGAGGGAAAGATCGTAAAGCTTTTCATTGATATGAGTTCGTACTACCATCCGTTTCACCTGCAGCTCCACCGTGCCGCAGGTGAAGCGGGGGTGTTCGTTACGGTTTACGAAGGCAGGCAGTACGACAAAGTGGATGCCGTTTTGCTCTGCGTAGCCTCCGTAGTGATAATGGCCGCTGAGGCAGGCCTTGACGGCGGGGGATGATACAAGCAGTTCAGCAATTTCGCGGTGGTTCCAGAGGAGGCCATGTTTCTGGTCGGTAGTCTCGGGAAGCAGCGGAAAGTGGCAGATGATGATTACCTTTTCTCCGGCGTACTCCGCCTTTTCAAGCTCTCTCTTCAGCCACGCTTTCTGCATGGTTCCCACGGCACCGCAATAGTCGTGCAGTTCGGGGTGTGCATGAAAGAAGGCAAGGATCTGGCGATCCTCTTCCGTTTCTGGTTTGCGAAGTATGGAGATGTCCATACCGTCGAGCACGATGAAGCGGAACTCTTTTTCGGTAAAGGTATAGAAGGGGGTTTGCAGGCCGAGGGCAGCTATCAGCTCCTTTCGAGGAAGGGCAAGGCAGTGGTTGCCGATGACGTGGCGGATGGTGCCCGGAAATGAGTTAAGGATGGAGCTGATTTGCCGGAACTCCTCCTTTTTCTGCGTATTGCTGCCCTTGATCAGGTCTCCGAGTTGCAGCAGAAATTCGATCTTCTTTCGATTCCAGCAATGAATGCAGTCTCGAAGCTCTGCGGCAGCAGAGGTCGCTGCCGCATCTTCGCTCTCAATTGAGAAATGGATGTCGGTGATGATGCCGAACCGGAGGAGATGGTCGTTGGCAGAGTGCAGCATCAGTCGCCGAATTCGGAGAGATATTTTTCCATAAACTCGTCGAGGTCTCCGTCGAGCACGGTCTCCACATCGAACCGTTCATAGTTGGTGCGGTGATCTTTTATACGCCGGTCGTCGAGTACATAACTCCGAATCTGGCTTCCCCATTCGATTTTTTTCTTTTTGCCTTCAATCTCCCGCTTTCTTGCATCCTCTTCATCCCGCTGCCGCTGGTAGAGCTGGGCCATCAGCATTTTCATGGCGCGCTCCCTGTTCTGGAACTGTGAACGTTCCTCCTGGCAGCCGACCACAATGCCAGTTGGAAGGTGCTTGATGCGCACGGCTGTCTCAACCTTGTTGACGTTCTGGCCTCCCTTGCCGCCGCTACGGAAAGTCGAAAGTTCAAGATCCTCCTTTCTGACATCGATTTCAACATCGGGCGGAGCTTCCGGGTAGGTGAAGACACTGGCAAAGGAGGTATGGCGCCGTGCATTCGAGTCGAACGGTGAGACGCGAACCAGCCGGTGAACACCGTTTTCAGCTTTCAGATAGCCATAAGCGTAAGGGCCTTCGATTTCGAGTGTTGCGGTTTTGATTCCTGCTCCGTCACCCTCCTGATAGTCGTCGGTGTAAATCTTGAACCCCTTGCGTTCCGCCCAGCGCATGTACATCCGGTAGAGCATCTCCGCCCAGTCCTGTGCTTCGGTACCGCCTGCTCCGGCATGGATGGTGATGAGTGCGTTGCCGGCATCATCCTTGCCAGAGAGCATGTTTTTGAACTCAACGGCAGCGATATCCTGCTCGATTGACGCAATGGATAGGGTCAGCTCTTCGCCGAAAGATTCGTCATCGAGTTCTATGGCAATGTCAAACTCATCCTGGCAGAAGCGTGTCATCGATGCGATTTTTTCATAGGCTTCAGTCCATGTCTTATGTTCGTTCAGCTCTTTCAGTACCTTGTTGGCCGCCTTCTGGTCGCTCCAGAAGGTTGGGTCAAAAGAAATTTTTTCGAGATCCTCTATTTTTTCCTTACGCTCATCGACGTCAAAGATACCCCCGTAACTGTTCGAGGCGACGATGAATCTCCTGCAGTCTTTCTTTTTGTGGTTCAAACATGATGATTGTTCCTGATTATTTGATCATAAAACTGTCGTACACAAAGAACAATTTTTTTCAGGAGAAATCAAAAGCGTTGTTACGCATGGCGATTTGATGGAGTTCTTGAAATTAGAAAGAGTATCTGCGCAAAAAAGTTGAGGAGATTTCATATTTTCCTTTCTGTACCGGGACACCTCCGGCCATTAACCAGAGATTCAGAAGATGAACAATGCATTCCGACGGGCGGTTCCCCACTATAGCGCTCAAGCTTTTGACGGCCGTCAGCGGGTTGTCATAGAAAATGTCTCACCTGAACTTGACGGAGGAAAGTATCCTGCGAAAGCTGTTGAGGGTGAGCGGGTGGTTGTAGAGGCTGATATTTTTGTTGATGGCGCCGATGCCATCATGGCGGCGCTCTGTTTCCGGCTTGCTGGCAGTGAAGAGTGGTACTCTTCGCCGATGGAGCCGCAAGGCAACGATCGCTGGAAAGGCTCCTTTATTGCAGGAGCGCCGGGACGATATGAATATACCATTGAGGGGAGGGTCGACCATTTCCAGACATGGAAAAAGGGGCTCGAGAAAAAAATTGCGGCTGGTCAGGATGTTTCGCTTGACTTGCAGATCGGTGCGCTTCTTGTGGATGGTGGTGCCGAAAGGGACTGCGCGGCCGATGCCGCCATGCTCAATTTTATCGCCTCCTGCATCCGTTCAGAGGATAAGGAGGAGGCCGCAACTGCAGCGCTTGACGCTGAGCTTGACCTGCTCATGGAGCGTCATGCCGACAAGGCAAATGCTTCCCGCTACGATAAAGTGCTTGTATTGACCGTGGAGCAGAAAAAGGCGGGGTACAGTGCATGGTATGAGCTTTTTCCCCGTTCATGGGGAGCAGAGCCAGGCACACATGGCACCTTCAACGATTGCCGTCGACAATTGCCAATGATAGCCGGGATGGGTTTCGATGTCCTCTATCTTCCACCTGTTCATCCGATTGGCACTACCAAACGAAAGGGGAAGAACAATGCGCTTGTTGCCGCTCCCGGTGAGCCGGGAAGTTGCTGGGCGATTGGCAACAGCGATGGCGGGCACAAGGCGCTTCATCCGGAACTTGGTACGATGGAAGATTTCACCCTGTTTGTATCGGAGGCGGAGAGGTTTGGTATCTCCGTCGCTCTCGATATCGCTTTTCAGTGTTCGCCTGACCATCCATACGTGCAGGAACATCCTCAGTGGTTCACCTGGCGTCCCGACGGGACGGTGCAGTTTGCGGAAAACCCTCCCAAACGATATGAGGATATTCTGCCGATCAACTTTGAATCTGCTGACTGGCAGAACCTCTGGATTGAGCTGAAAAGCATCTTTCTTTTCTGGATCGGCAAGGGGGTTAAAATTTTCCGTGTCGACAATCCTCATACCAAAGCTTTTCCTTTCTGGGAGTGGGCCATTGCCTCAATCAGGGAGGAGTATCCCGATACCGTTTTTCTGGCCGAGGCGTTTACCAGGCCGAAACTGATGGCCCGGCTTGCCAAGGTGGGTTACAGCCAGTCATACAGCTACTTCACCTGGCGGAACAACAAGCATGATCTCCAAGAGTATGTGACCGAACTCACCTCCGCGCCGCTGAAGCATTTCATGCGGGCGAATTTCTGGCCTAACACACCTGATATCCTGCATGAAGAGTTGCAGCAAGGGGGACGGGAGAAGTTTATTATCCGTCTCGTTCTGGCCTCAACGCTCTCGTCGAACTACGGTATGTACGGCCCGGCTTATGAGCTTTGCGAAAACGTGCCGGTTGGCGAAGGCAAGGAGGAGTACCTTGATTCCGAAAAATATGAGATCAAAGAGTGGGATCTTGATCGTCCTGGCAATATCCGTGCGGAGATTACCCGTATCAACCGTATCCGCAAAGAAAATCCGGCACTGCAGCAGACTTCCGACATCACCTTTGTGCGTGTTGAAGATTCTCCGGGCCATGAACATGACCAATTGATGGCTTATGTGAAGCGCTCGGTGGACGGGAGCAATATCATTCTGACGGTCGTCAATCTTGACCAGTCGGGGACTCAGAGCGGCTGGCTTCGCTTTCCACTTGAACTTTTTGGTCTCTCGCATCAGTACACCTTCACGGTTGAGGATCTGCTCAGCGATTCGCGCTACCAGTGGGTAGGGGAATGGAACTTTGTGGAAGTGAACCCGCGGCAGATGCCAGCGCATATTTTCAGGGTCATGCTTGCCTGATATACTCTATTATTTAATCCAGTCACTTTTTATTCTAACGAATTCAACATGTATCAACCCGAACCGCTCTGGTACAAAGATGCTATTATTTACGAAGCGCATGTCAAGACCTTCTATGACAGCAACAATGACGGTGTAGGAGATTTTCAGGGGTTGCGCCAGAAGCTCGGCTATCTGCAAAGTCTCGGGGTTACCGCTATCTGGCTGCTTCCTTTTTACCCGTCGCCGTTGCGTGACGATGGATACGATATTGCCGACTATATGAGTGTCAACCCTGACTACGGTACGATGGAAGATTTCAGGGAGTTTCTTGAGGAGGCACACGGCCTCGGTCTGAAGGTGATTACCGAGCTGGTCGTGAACCATACTTCCGACCAGCATGCATGGTTCCAGCGTGCCCGGAAAGCTCCTGCAGGCTCTCCTGAACGAAATTTCTATGTCTGGAGCGATGACTCAAACAAATATTCAGAAGCCCGAATTATTTTTCAGGATTTCGAGGCTTCCAACTGGACATGGGATCCGGTTGCCGGGCAATATTTCTGGCACCGCTTTTACCATCATCAACCTGACCTCAACTTTGAAAACCCCGAAGTCCACAAGGCGCTTCTCGGAGTGCTTGATTTCTGGCTTGGCATGGGCGTCGATGGTTTGAGGCTTGATGCGGTACCCTATCTTTATGAAGAAGAGGAGAGCAATTGCGAAAACCTGCCACGTACCTATGAGTATCTGAGGGCGTTGCGCTCCTATGTTGATGAGCACTATCCCAACCGTATGCTGCTTGCCGAGGCAAACCAGTGGCCTGAAGATTCCGCAGCCTATTTTGGTACCGGGGATCTCTGCCACATGAACTTCCATTTTCCCCTCATGCCGCGCATGTATATGGCGCTTGCGACCGAAGACCGTTTTCCCATTCTCGATATTCTTGAACAGACTCCGGAAATTCCGGAAAACTGCCAATGGGCTTCGTTTTTGCGCAATCATGATGAACTGACGCTTGAAATGGTCACTGACGAGGAGCGCGATTACATGCGCAGGGTCTATGCCAATGATCCCAAGGCGCGCATCAACCTCGGTATCCGTCGCCGACTTGCACCCCTCATGTCCAACGACCGCCGCAAGATCGAGCTGATGAACATCATGCTGCTCTCGCTGCCTGGAACCCCGGTACTCTATTATGGTGACGAGATCGGCATGGGCGATAACTACTATCTTGGTGATCGCGATGGCGTGCGCACCCCCATGCAGTGGAACTCTGACCGCAATGCGGGTTTTTCGCGCGCCAATCCCCAGCGGCTTCAGCTTCCGGTTATCATTGATCCTGAATATCACTACGAGGCGGTCAATGTTGAGGTGCAGGAGAGCAATGTCAACTCTCTTCTCTGGTGGATGCGCCATACCATTTCAACGGCCCATCGCTATAAATCGCTCAGCCGGGGCACCATTGAGTTCCTGCAGGTGAGCAACCCCAAAGTGTTGATTTTTATCCGTCAGTTCGAGGATGAAACCATGCTCAGTGTAATCAATCTTTCCAGAAATGCCCAGGCGGTGACGATCGATCTTTCCCGCTTCGACGGGTTTATTCCTGAAGAGGTTTTCAGCATGAATCGTTTTCCTAAAATCAGGAAAATTCCCTACATGGTGGCACTTGGATCCTATGGATACTTCTGGCTGCGGTTGGTCAGGGATACCGAGAATAGTGACGGTCGTCCATATATGGAAAAGCCCTTTGCGACACTATCCCGTTGGCCAAGCCTCTTTACCGGCAAAAGTCGCGAACGGCTTGAAACGGAGATTCTGCCCCAGTATTTCAAAGTTAGCCGCTGGTTTGGCGGCAAGGTGCGTAATATCATGCGTATCTCCATTGTCGACACGATTCCTGTCGCGGGAATGGCAAAAGCAAAGTTGCTGGTGACGGAAGTGCGCTATTCAAGTGGTGAGAATGAACGCTATCAACTGCCGGTCTGTTTTTCTTCGCTTTCCATGATCACTCCGTCAGATGACAATTTCTACAAGCGGGTTATTGCAAGGGTCATTGTTGGCGATGACGAGGGTTATCTCTGTGATGCCACCTATGATGGTCGTTTCCTGAACCATCTTTATCAGCTTGTCACCGGTAAGGAGAGTTGGCAGGGCAAGGCAGGCATTGTTTCCGGAATGAAGTCCATGAAGATTGACGCCATTACGGAAACAGCCGTTGGTCAAGAGCAGGAACCAGTTCTGATGGGTGTCGAACAGACAAATACTTCGATCCGCTTTCACAACGACCTTTGTATGAAGCTCTATCGCCGCATTGAAATCGGAGTCTCTCCTGAAGTGGAGATGTGCCGTGCGCTGAGTGATAACACCTCGTTCAAAAACCTGCCAGGCTACCTTGGTTCACTGAACTATGAGCAGAGTCGTACCAACAGCTACTCGCTTGGTATTCTGCAGCATTATGTGAAAAACGAGGGGGATGCCTGGCAGCTTTCGCTTGGTCATGTGAAGCGCTATTACGATGATCTCCTTGCAAAAATCAACACGGGCATTGTTCTGCCTCCTCTGCCAGCACTGAGTGGCGATCCGGTGCAACTTCCAGAGATCATGCACGAACTGATTGGTGAAGTCTACCTTGGCATGATTGAAAAACTTGCAGAACGAACCGCTGAAATGCATCTCTCTCTGGCTTCGCTCGACAGTGATCCGGCATTTGCGCCGGAGGCCTTTACCACGCTTTATCAGCGCTCGATCTACCAGGCGATGTGTGAGCAGGTGAAACGAGCTGTTCTTCTTATACGCGAAGTCACGCACCGGATGCCTCCTGAGCAGCAGCAACTGGCCTCTCTTTTTGTACAGAAGCAGAAAAAGATTTTGCAGCAGTTTGATCCGATTCGGCTTGAGAAAATCGATACGCTCAAAATTCGCATTCATGGTGATTATCATCTCGGTCAGGTGCTCTTTACCGGCAAGGACTTTGTGATTATCGATTTTGAGGGAGAGCCATCCCGTCCTCTCTCTGAACGCAAAATCAAGCGCTCGGTCTTCCGTGATATTTCAGGTATGCTCCGCTCCTTCGACTATGCAGCTTTCAGTGTGCTGCAGCAGGGCAACTCTGTCATCCGTCCCGAAGAGCGGCTGGCTCTCGAACCCTGGGCTGACCGCTGGAGTTTCTATGTTGGCCAGCACTTTATCGACACCTATTTTGCCAGGACGAAGGGCAGCGATATCGTTCCGGTAGATCCGAAAGAGCGGGAGCATCTGATGCGGGCCTATTTGATGAACAAGGCGGTCTACGAGCTCAATTACGAACTCAACAACCGTCCTGACTGGGCTTCCATCCCGCTTCGGGGTATTTTGAAAATTCTGGAGTCTTGACTCATACCATACTGTCATCGGTGCGCGGGAAGTATCTGCTCCGTTTACCCGCGTACTCCGGTCCGGCCCCGCTTCTTGCGGGGTTTCACGGTTACGGCCAGACCGCCGAAGATGAGTTTCGACTGCTTTGTGCCATTCCTGGCTCCGAGCGCTGGTTCTGCTGCTCCATTGAAGCGCTCCACTCCGTTTGCACTACAACAGGCAATCCCGGTGCAAGCTGGATGAGCAGCCGTGACCGTGAGCATCAGATTGAAGAGAATGTGCGCTATGTCGATGGAGTGATTGAGCGGATCAGGGCACTCTATGGTGTAACCGACAGCCTCTCTTTTCACGGTTATTCGCAGGGTACCGGAATGGCTTGTCGTGCCGCCCTGCTTGGCCGTCACAGGGCAGAGCATCTCATGCTTCTTGGCGGAGATATTCCTCCGGAGCTCTCCGTAAGTGGCCGTTTGGGCAGGGTGCACCTCGCCCGTGGCAGCCGTGACCGGCTTTACTCCAGGGAGCGCCATGAGCAGGATGCTTCAAGGCTTCAGGAGGCCGCTGTTTCGTTTGTTGCCAGTGAGTTCATGGGTGGTCACCGGGTAAATGAAGCATATCTTAAAGTTGCGGGGGAGTTTCTGGAGAGATTGTAGAGCTATCTCTCCTTCGCCTCTCTCCAGAGCGTGTCGAGTTCTTCGGGGGTGTACTCCTGCCAGTTACGGCCCGATGCCTGCACGGCTTCTTCAATGTGGCGAAAGCGGCCCATAAACTTGTTGGTAGCTTTGCGGAGGGCATCTTCAGGGTTGGTTCCGATGAAGCGACTGTAGTTGACGAGGGTGAAGAGCAGGTCGCCGAACTCCTCCTCCTGCTTCTCTTTACTGCCAGCTTCTTTCAACTCTCGTACCTCTTCGGCAAGTTTATCAAGCACCCCCTCGTCGCTGGGCCAGTCGAAACCGACGCCCGACACCTTTTTCTGCACACGGTAGGCGCGCAACAGCTCCGACATGGCATTCGGTACCCCGTCGAGCATGCTCTTGCGCCCCTCCTTGAGCTTGATGGTTTCCCAGTTCTGGAGTACCTCGTGCTCTGTTTCAGCAATGACGTCACCAAAGACGTGCGGGTGGCGGCTGATGAGCTTGTGGCAGAGTGCTTCGAAAACGTCAGTAAAGGAGAAGGTTCCGCGCTCTTCGCCGAGAAAAACCTGAAAAAAGAGATGCAGAAAAAGGTCGCCGCACTCTTTTTTGAGTTCACTTTCATCCTGCTGGTCGATGGCGTGTATCAATTCGTAGCTCTCTTCGAGCAGCAGATGCGCCAGCGATTCGGGAGTCTGCTTTCGGTCCCAGGGGCACTCCTGCCGCAGTAGGCTGACAAGCTTCAGCACCCGTTCGAACTGCTCCGGAAGGGTTCTCTCTTTGTGTGCAACAATATCGGCTTTCAACTGCTCTGTCGCTGATTTTTCAGGCATAGGTCAAATGGTGTTTTGCTCTCTCTTCTCAACTGTGACTGAAGTTACTCTTTCTTGCTGCTATTTCTTATACTTGCTGACAGGGTTCATGAAACAGATCCATACAATTTCGATATCCGGGAGCTATGCCTATGCCCATCATTCAGCCAGAACAGGGCTACCCGATTGCTGCGATTGCTACGCCAGTTGGTGTCGGTGCTCTCGCTGTTGTCCGTATCAGCGGCAAAGGGGTTTTCGATATAGCCCAGAGGGTGTTTCGCAAAAAAAACAACACAACGTTTCGTTTTGCACAATCAAAAGGCTTCAGGGCCCATTTTGGAACGGTGCACGACAGCGAAGGACTTGTTGACGAGGTGGTGGCACTGGTGTTTCGCGCACCAAACTCTTTCACGAAGGAGGATATGGTTGAGTTGAGCTGCCATGGCGGCCCGGTTGTGGTGAAACACCTCCTGAAAGTGCTCCTCGACAAGGGGTGCCGGCTTGCTGAACCTGGCGAATTTACCCGGCGTGCCTTTCTGAATGGACGAATTGATCTTTTGCAAGCGGAGGCGATTGGGGAGATGATCCATGCCCGTTCGGAATCGGCCTTTCGTACCGCAGTGATCCAGATGGAGGGAGCGCTCTCTTTGCGGCTTGATGCCATGCGTGAGGAACTTCTGCGTTCATGTGCTCTCCTCGAACTTGAACTCGACTTCAGTGAAGAGGAGGTTGAGTTTCAGAGCCGCAGCCAGCTCCAGAAGGAGCTTCATGTGTTACAGCAAGAGCTTGACCGTCTTATCGACTCCTATCAGAGCGGGAGGCTTCTCAAAGAGGGCGTTGCAACCGTCATTGCCGGAAAGCCAAATGCCGGAAAATCAACATTGCTGAATGCACTGCTTGGCGAAGAGCGATCTATTGTCAGCAATAGACCGGGCACAACACGCGACTATATCGAAGAGTGCTTTGTGCATGAAAAAACCATGTTTCGTCTTACCGATACCGCCGGGCTACGTGAGGGGGAAGGAGAGATTGAGCATGAAGGTATTCGGCGAAGCTACAAGAAAATATCCGAAGCTGATCTGATTCTTTACATCCTTGACCTCAGCCTGAATCATTATCTTGATGAAGTTTTTCCTGTTCAGGCATTTATGGAGCAATACACGACTGCACGCATGATCGTGATTGCCAATAAAACCGATCTTACCCCGGAAAGCGCTGAACGTCTCAAGCAACTTCGTGCAGCAACCGGTTGCGACGTCTGCGGTATAGCCGCTGCCAGGGGAGATGGGCTTGAGGATCTCAAGCAGTTGATGGGTCTGATTGCTGCAGGACTGAATAAACAACAGGAGGCGAGTGTGCTCGTCACCAGCCTGCGCCATTATGAAGCGCTCCGCAACGCATCCGATGCCCTTGCAAATGCACAGGAACTGATTACCCGCCAGGCCGAAACAGAACTCATCGCTTTCGAGCTTCGCTCAGCTCTCGACTACGTTGGCGAAATTACCGGAAAAGTGGTCAACGAGGAGATCGTAAACCTCATCTTTGAGCGTTTCTGCATCGGAAAGTGAAGTTATTTTGCTGCTCAAGCAGGAGTGTTGTGGGGAATCCGATTGGATCACCCCACAACAGTTTGCCTGTTGATCGTGCAGATATCTGGTGCGTAGGAGTGTCAATCCCTAATGCAGCGAACGGAGGCGCCCGCCTTTTTATCCAGACCGGTTATCTTGATGGTTGAATTCTGAAAGTTGAATTGGCCATACCAGGCATGTGCTGAAGATTGCTCTGAAGTAGACCATAAACAGGCATCTTCACCGAGAAAATTAAACGTATCGCCCGCTTCCCTGATACCGCCCGCTTCCGCATGAAAATGGATTCCTTCATCGACAGCAAGAGCCGGATAGCGCCATATTGAGGCGGCAGGAGACTTTTGTTCTTCACGGGCAGATTCACCTGCCAATACTGTTGCAACACTTTTCAAGTCCTCGTGGTTTGGTAAATGCCAGCCTGACGGAGCAAGTCCCCGTGGGTCATTGACGGCATACCAGTTATAGAGCTTGCCATATTTTTTTTCGTTTGCCGGGTTGTTCTTGTAATAACACCAGGCGCCTTGGCCTTTTGAAGCGGCATCAAGCCACTCTTCGTTCGTGTTGGCCTTGCGGATGTGATCTCCGTTACGGTACCGTGAGACGTTGAGGTTATCACGCATCCAGACCTTTTTGCCCATGGTGACGAAGAAATAGGAGTTGCCGTCAATATCGACAGGCAGGCCGCCAGCTTTTGCCGGGACAGGGGAGAGTGAGGTAATCAGTGTTATCACAAGGATAAGTAACCCGTAGATGGAGTTTTGTTTCAGTTTCATGGATAGTTTCTGTTAGAGTGTTATTGTTTTTTTTTGGATAAACCGGCATATAGTGTCATAGCTATTTTCCGTTATCAACATAACAGGACTATCCTTAAAGGATTATTAATGAAAACTTAAAAGATCAAAAAAATTGCAGTGACTGATGGAGCGAGAGGGTTTTATCTTGCCGTTTTGTGTGGCGGGTTGGAGCCTCTGCACGGCATCCGGGGTGGATGCCGTGCGAGAGGGAATGTCAGCTCTGCGAGTAGGTGTGGACGCTGTTGGCTGCCGAGGGGAGATAGTTGACCCCGAACCAGCAAACCAGGAGAACCACAAAAGAGAGTGCAAGATACCACTGTAGTTTGGAGCGGTCAATCTTGTAACGCCAGGCATGAAGATAGCCGAGATAGGCGAGCCAGGAGAGGAAGGCCCAAGTCTCTTTTGGATCCCATGTCCAGTAATGCCCCCAGGCCTCCTTTGCCCAGAGTGCACCGAAGATCAGACCAAAAGAGAGCAGCACAAAGCCAAGCAGCGCCAGATAGTGTGAGACCGATTCGCCGTTATCATTCCCCTTGTGCCTCAACTGGAGGTAGACATTGTGCAATGCGGTAACAGAGGATGCTGCAAGCAATACATAACCTACCAGATAGACGATCACATGCGGAATAAACCAGGGGCTCTGCAGGGCAGGCATCAGGGTTTTGTCGAAAACTTCAGGATGGAGCAGGTTAATACAGAGAAAAAATGCTGCCAGTGCCATGCAATAGTATTTCAGCCACTCTATTTTCCAGCGGTACTCAACCAGAAAGCCGACAAGCGGAATAAGTGCGGCATACCAGAGCCGGGTTTCACCAAGTGTTCTGAGTGGCGGACGATCGAGGATCGACCAGTAAAAAGCGATAAAGGCCGCCATGAACAGCGAGCCACCAAGAGAGAGAACAAATGCCGGAATTTTGAGCGCAGGAGTTCGCCGGGCGAGGATGCTCAGCAGGGTGCCGAGTGCCCAGCAGACCATGGCAACTATTGCGACTGTAGTAAAATTAACAATCATGATGCACCCTCTGTTCGTTTAATGCCATTCCAGAAAAACAGAATATTTCCTGCCATAATCATAAAAAAGCCAAGATAGACTGCCGGCAGCCAAGGGTCACGAATGAGTTCGATCAGGCTGAACTGAGACCATCGGCCAGCTTTTTGATCGTAACCCATCTGATAAAGCTTCCAGTCAGTAAAGTTAATCGGATGGTTGACCTCGAGGGTTGCCATTGTCTGTTGTCCGTTGTCATCATGCACCGTTACCTCCGAACGGAATGCTTTGGGCGTGCCAGCTCTGATGCCCAGATAGAGCGCACCCACTTGAGCGTCTTTCGTATCAACCATTGGACTTCCGGTCGTTATCCATTCCTCGCGCTGAGCTGAGCCTGAGCTGATTTTGACCTTGGCAAAAGAGATTCCTGCTTTGTGGTCTGCCGGTTCGGGAACACCGTTTTTCCCGGGAAGCGCATAGGGCAAAAAGTCGAGCACTTCAACATCGACATTTTTCCATGATGCCTTTACGCCCTTGTGCACCAGAGTTGTCGTTTTTGTCAACTCCTCAAGTGGCTGGCCGCTTTGGGGGTCATACAAAAACAGTTGGGGAGGGTACTCCTCAAGAGAAAAGTTGTGCAAAAAAACAGAAAACGGCAATTTTTGTGGCGTTTCGCTCTCCATGCTGTAACCGAGATTGCTCTCCTGCCCCTCATCAACCTTCATCACAAGCCGCTGAAGATCGGGAGTGCCAAAAATTGCACAGGAAAGTGCGATCCAGAAGCCGGCATGAAAAAGAATAAACTGGAGATTTTTCAGCTTGAACGGAACAAGCTTCCATGAAAGCGAAAGACCAAGGTTGGCCAGAAAGAGCAGAATGGCAAGCGCAAAAGGCCAGCTTGAAAAGATCTGATTTATTCCCAACAGGGCAGAGAGTGACCCCGGTTTAATAGCCTCCTGTGGCACAACACCACCGATCAGGGAGAGGAGTGCAATTGCAAAAATAAGGCAAAGTCCAAGAGGAATTCCTCCGAACCATTTGACCATCGGGTTATTCTTGAACCCGAGTCCCACGCTGAGCACAAAAACAGCAAACAGCGCCAGTGCTATGGCGTTAAAAGGCAAATGAGGCAGTGCAACACCCTGCCCAGATGCAGCATATTGAAAGGCAAAGCCCGCAAAAACAGCAACAGCCGTAAAAAGGGCCGCCTCCCTGAACTCCCAGGGAGGCTGAAACAAGCGACGAGGGACAACCACCATAATGACTACCTGTTGTAATAAACCTTATTATTATTATTAAAAGCGAAGCAAACAGCAAACTGGCAATTGCAATCACATCAGCGGATACCACACCGTCCTGGACCTGACTGACACCGTTGACATTATACCAGAAGTGCTGGCTATTCGTTCATGTGCCGGACAATGGCAGGGGAGGCGAGCATAACCATTTTTCAGCGAACAAAATATAAGAGAGCAACAAGAGTTTAACAAATGACAACGGTGACCATTTTTTTGCAACCGTTATGACTTCTCTTCATCTCAAAAGGGATGAGGGGTTGATCATTAATTTTTTTTTTAATATCTTTCGATGAAGAAACGATGTTGGAGTGGCGGAATGCAGTTTCTCTCCTGCTTGTTGATGTTTTCTGCGTGGCATCTCGGTTGTTGGTGCCGTTGGGTCTGTTGGGTTTTTATTTGTTGCAGGGCAAGTGCGTTTATCGTTTGGTGTGCTGTGCTGTTTGCATCAAGGGTGTCGGTGGCGATCGTGTAACGCATTATTTTGTGTGTTGTTATATTGTTGGCTTGGGCTCTGTGTGTTGTTTTGAAAAAAAATAGTTGGAAAATTACTTAAAAAAAGAGATAATTAGCGATACTGCGTCGTTCGGGCTGTTACTCAATTTTATGTTGATTGGCAACGAAGGCCGGTGTCACTCGAGGGTTTGCATGAAGTGCATTTCCTTGTTTTTCTACCGTTGTTGGCAAAAAAAGACAATTATTCAATCTAAAAAAAATGGAGTAATCGGCTTATGAAAAAAACGACATTTGCAAGTATTGTGTCGCTCTGTATGGTGCCCGCTTTGTTCTGGAGCACAGAGGGTTCTGCGATACCGTCCTGGGCAAGGAAGTATAATACATCCTGCTACATGTGCCACTCTGGCATGCCGCAGCGCAATGCTGTCGGTGAGGCATTCAAGAACAACGGATATCGTCTGCCAGGTGGTGGAGATGACGCGTTCACCAAGCAGGAAAATATCAAGATTGGCACGGATGACTGGAAGACAAAGTTCCCGAATGCTCCTTTTGTCGGATCGTTTCCCCAGTTTGATCCGCTAAGCGTTGTGCTTACTGGCAACCTTGTCAACTACAAAGAAGCAACACATTACGTCTCTACCGGTGCAACCAAGGCAGGAAAAGAGTTTACCATCAATGCTCCGAATGCGGCTTCGCTTTTTATGGGAGCATCAGTCGGACCTCACCTGACGATTTTTGGTGAGCTGGCTGGATTCGGTGGTGCCACTGTTGAGGATGATGCCGACGCCAATGGTACAACTTCTTCTGTTGACAGCCCTGTAACATCCAATGTGCGTGCCGTATGGCAGTTCTCTCCCGGATTCAACCTGGCGATTGGTAACAGCTTCAGCAGTGTCAACTGGAATGGCACTGGTGCTGGCGGCGTAGCAAACGTTTCAAGTGTGCTTCCTGGCCCGGTAACCTATGCTGAGTTGAACTTCACAAGAGGTGAAACCGGTGGTTACTCCATCGTTGCAGGTACCAGCATGGGTGCAAACTACAGGACACCAATCGTGGCGACAAAGAATGCCATTGATGATATCCTCTATCTTCGTGGAAAGGTCAAGCTGTATGGTGCAGGTCTGCTCAGTGGTTCCAACGGTGAGTTTGGCAATGCCTATAATGGCCTTGACAACCAGTTGACCCTTGGTGCTGGACTCTCTTATGCCAATAGCACGGTTAACACTGCAGCGTCACCAAAAGGCTTTACCGGTAACTATGCTGGTGAATCCCTTGTATACGGTGCTGATATCCAGGCTGTTACCAGTGATATCCTTGTTGGTGTAGCGGCAAGTAAGGATCGTGATCTTGGTCTGACCAACTTCCGCGCTGAGGCTGGCTACTTTATCTATCCTTGGCTCTTTGCAAAAATTGGCTATGCTGACATCGCAAATGCATCCAACTATGCATCGCTCTCAAAAAGAGATGATACCCATCAGCCAACGATCATCCCATCGGTTTCTGCATGGATTTCACCTTCAGTCTCTCTTACCGGTACCTACACCGCTTTCAGGAAGGGTTCCGTTGCAAGCACCGGTGTTACCAACCAGAACACCTTTGCACTGGCCGTCAGGGCTGGCTTCTGATCATCAGTTGATCACTCTCTCCTGATCTGTCAGGTATGCTCAAAGACAAAAAAGGCATGTTCATCTTGTATGGACATGCCTTTTTGCCTGTATCCCGCCCCTCAATGCTCATCGCCCCCTCATTTTTACCGCTTTTTAGGTGAATTTTAAGCATCAGCTAATGGCTTTTTAAGGATATGTTTCTTAACATCAACATATATCATAATCCGTGTTTATACCTGCAAGCAGTATGTGTATAACGCGATGAACGGCTCTACCAGTATATTTTCTAATCTAACGCTACGAACTATGGTCATTTTTCAGGGAAAAAAATTCAGGGCGATGCTCATTGCCTCACTTCTCTCTTTGAGTTTTACTGGTACCTCTTACGCACTTGAGGTCGGGAGCAAGGCACCCGATTTCAGCCTGCCGGGAGCGCAGGGGCAAGTATCGCTTTCGAGTACGGCAGGATCGGTCGTCTATATTGATTTCTGGGCATCGTGGTGCGGGCCCTGCAAACAGTCATTTGCATGGATGAACGCCATGCAGGACAAATACCGGGCTCAGGGACTGAAGATTATCGGCGTTAATCTTGATACCAAAACGGAGGATGCCAAAAAGTTTCTGGCTCAGAATCCCGCTCATTTTACCGTCGCGTTTGAGTCGAAGGGTGTTACACCAAAGAGTTATGGCGTGAAGGGTATGCCGACCAGTTTTCTTGTGGGCAGGGATGGTAAAGTCATCTTTCAGCATTTAGGTTTTAAAGAGTCAGATCGTGACCAGCTTGAAAACCAGATTAAGGCAGCGTTGGAGGCGAAAAAATGAGAAAACATCTTTTGCGAAAATTGTTTTCTGCTCTTCTCTTGATGATCACGTTCGCCTTGTCAGGCTGCTCGATCGGGCCTGCTGTGCAGCCTTGGGAAAAGGAGACGCTTGCCCGTCCTGAGATGACTTTTGAAGGCGATCCGCTTGATACCAAGTACGTCGAGCACATCTACAGCAGCAAAGAGGGGGCTTCCGGCGGTTCGGGGGTCGGCGGCGGCGGTTGTGGTTGCAATTAACCTGAATTCTAATTTTCACGATACTCTTATGAAATCGCTCCCGACAAAAAAAACGCATGTTATCGGCGCAGCACTTTTTGCGGCTGCCATGGCACTCCCCCTTTCCAGTACAGCATTTGCTGAAGCGGCACCGGAAAAAGGTATTGTTGCCTTTAAATATCTGAACTATCAGGAGAGCCAGCCGGATACAGATCGGATGGGAGTCCGTGCCTATTCTGTCTCGGCTATGGCTCCAATAGCAGGCAAGTGGTCGATCAATACTTCGTACACGTATGACTCAGTCACCGGTGCATCTCCTACCTATCACAATCTTTTTGATGAGGGGATGATTTCCGGCGCATCACCGATCAGAGATCAGCGCTATGCTGGTGACCTGAGTGTCACCCGCTACCTCTCAAAGGGGAGCGTGACGGCTGGTACCAGCTATTCCGAAGAGTCTGACTATATCTCCCGAAGCTACTCTCTTCAGGGGAGTCTCTCGACCGAGGATAAAAACACCACCTTTACGCTTGGCGGCAGCTTCACCAATGATGGCATCAACTCCAATAACGGTATTGCTGTTAATAAGAAAAAGCAGGTTGTTGCTCTGCTTGCAGGTGTCACACAAGTTTTGACGGCCAAGGATATTGTGCAGTTGAATCTCGGCTATTCCAATGGTGACGGCTATTATACTGACCCTTATAAGTCATATGATAAAAGACCTGACAAACGGGACAGCAAGACGGTTATGACCCGATGGAATCACCATTTTGATGGAACTGATGGAACCAGCAGACTCTCCTATCGCTACTACACCGATACCTTCGGCATCAATGCCCATACGCTTGGTCTGGAATATGTGCAGCCATTGCCAGGTGACTGGACATTAACTCCATCAGTGAGGCTTTATTCCCAAACCGCAGCAGACTTTTATCTGTCTTCTCCTCAACGACCAGTTCGGGGTGCCGCTCTCTACTCTTTGGATCAGCGCCTTTCAGCTTTCGGAGCGCTCACGCTCGGAATCAAGGTGGAAAAACGGATTGCAAAAGAGTGGATCGTCGATGTCAAGTATGAAAATTATGAACAGCGGGCAAAGTGGAGCATAACCGGTGGCGGCGATTCCGGACTTGCGCCATTCAGTGCCAGATTTATTCAGCTTGGTCTTTCACGGGAGTTTTAGCCGCAGTAAACGGAAAAAAAGTCCTTTCAGCCATCCACTCGTAATATGGGTGGCTGAAAGGATTGCTTTCCAATGACCTTCCGGTTATCAGTGTCAGCGATACATGCTGGCTGTTAATGCCTCTTATAAAATATTTGTTCAGGCAAATTTGTTTGAATAATACGGTTTCCGTCTCTGTTCTGCCTGTTTTGAAACAGGACAGTTAATGTCCTGTATAGAGAAAGAGTGAAATAGTTAGCAGCTCAATTTTAGGTAAAATTTAAGCTGCCATTAATACTGCTTAAAGTCTTGCTGAGCTATCATTGGTGAGTTTACACTATTTGATTTATGCCGTGTTGTTTTGATGGCTGTTGTCAGCATCAGCGCTTGCATAGAGGTTTATTCACGGCAAGAGATTCCGTTAAATCATTCACCTTATTAATTAATTACAGGAGGAAACTATGGCCACAATAAAAACAATTACAGGTGGTTCTGGAGATGATATTTTTGATTTAGCGTTTGCTGGGGAACCGAAAAATAATTGGCAGTATCTTATTGATGGTGGTACCGGTGGTACCGATACCTTGTATTTTGATGACGGTAGCGGGGGGTATGCCGACTGCTATCGCACTACAGGATTCACCATCGGGAGTGCCGCTGGAGTCAACGATCATCTTGCCAATGCCGCCGGTGAGATTATTGTATCCGGAGCAAGTACCGGGGGGACTCATTTAACCTTTACGCTCAGAAGTGTTGAAAAACTTGTCATGTGGGATCCGGTGACCAATGCTCCCACAACGATCACGTTGTCCTACGGTCCTCCTGCTGATATCACTTCTCCGGCGTTTTCATCAGCCACGGTGAACGGTACAACATTGGTGATGAGCTATACTGATGCCAACAACCTTGATGCTTCACATCTTCCTGCAAATGGCGCCTTTACGGTTTCTGGTGCCGTATCCGGTGCTCATGCGGTCAGCACCGTTTCTGTCGATGCAGCCGCCAAAACCGTCACACTGACGCTGGGTACGGCCGTCGGGTATGGTGAATCGGTGACAGTTGCTTACAATGACCCGACAGCGGCCAATGATGTGAATGCAATCCAGGATGCTGCCGGCAATGATGCTGCTTCGCTGGGTGCCACTGCTGTTACCAACAACACTCCGATACCGGCAGACATTATCGCACCGGTGTTTGCTTCTGCCGCGGTGAACGGTGCAACGCTGGTGATGACCTATACCGAAGCCAACACTCTTGATGCTTCACATCTTCCTGCAAATGGAGCTTTTACGGTTTCTGGTGCGGTTTCCGGTGCTCATGGGGTCAATAGTGTCTCTGTCGATGCAGCCGCTCACACCGTCACCCTGACGCTGGGTACCGCTGTTGGTTACGGAGAATCGGTGACAGTTGCTTACAATGACCCCACTGCGGGCAATGATGTGAATGCCATCCAGGATGCTGCCGGCAATGATGCTGCTTCGCTGGCTGCGACAACGGTCACGAATAATACTCCGGTACCGGCAGACGTTACCGCTCCGGTTTTTGCGTCAGCCACGGTGAATGGTGCGACGCTGGTGCTGAACTATACCGAAGCCAACACTCTTGATGCTGCACATCTTCCTGCAAATGGAGCTTTTACGGTTTCAAATCATGCGGTTACCGGAATCTCTGTTAACGGTGCTGCTCACACGGTTAGCCTGACACTCGGTTCAGCCGTAGGGTATAATGAATTGGTTACGGTTGCTTATAATGATCCGACGGCAGGCAATGATGTGAATGCCATTCAGGATGCTGCCGGCAATGACGCTGCATCCTTTGGTGCCACTTCAGTTACCAACAACACTCCGGTACCGGCAGACGTTACAGCGCCGGTTTTTGCTTCAGCCGCTGTGAACGGTTCTACGCTGGTGATGACCTATACCGATGCCAATAACCTTGATAGCTCAAATCTTCCTCTTGCCGGAGCATTCAGTGTTTCCGGCTCTCATGGGGTGAGTGGTGTAGCGGTGAACGGCGCAGCTCATACGGTTACCCTGACGCTGGGAACAGCGGTAATCAACGGTGAAGTGGTGACGGTGTCCTACACCGACCCGACAGCCTCCAATGACGTTTATGCTATTCAGGATTCTTATGGGAATGATGCTGCTTCCCTGGTTGCACATGCGGTTACCAATAACACGCTTCCCGGGGCTGATGTTACAGCTCCTACGGTTACCACCTTTGCACCTGCAGATGCTGCTACCGGGGTCTTGATCGGGAGCAATATCGATGTGACCTTCAGTGAGCTCATTCAGAGGGGGACGGGAACCATTGAAATTCACAGTGGTTCGGCAGCAGGGGCGCTTGTGGCCAGCTATAATGCGGCATCGAGTCCAAACATTTCGGTTTCCGGTTCGGTACTCACGATTAATCCCTCTACTGATTTAGGTTATAATACGCACTATTATGCCACGTTCTCTCCGGGTTCGGTCAAAGATCTGGCGGGTAATATTTATGCAGGAACCACATCCTATGACTTCACGACTGCTGATCTTGCCCTCTCCCCGATGATCCGTAATGGTGTCAGTATCATGCCTGAGCATTACACCGGTGCGGCCACTGCTGCGGGTGGAGCACCCATCAACTTTCAGTTTATCGGTGACAGCAGCGGTGAAGTGGTTATCGGGACGGCCAATAACGACTTTATCAATGTGGCTGGCGGCTTTGATGCGGTCAATGCCGGAGCTGGTAATGATGTTATTGATGGTGGAACAGAATCGAACTTTTTGACTGGTGGCACTGGAACGGATATCTTCTTTGTTGACGGGAGAGGTGGTGTGGCGACCTGGTCGACCATTACGGACTGGCAGGCAGGCGAGCAGTTATCGGTCTGGGGCTGGAATCCGGGGACAAGCCGAATTGTGTCGTGGGTTCAGGCTGGTGCTGCGGGGTATGAAGGGCTTACGATGCATGCCGATCTGGATAATAACGGTACTATTGATGTGTCGGTGACCTTTACCGGCATTACGTCACAAGCGCAATTGCCGACCCCGCTTGAATTTCCTGGTGTCTTGTGGTTCACCTGAGGAGAAAATGGTAACTTGCGGTGGATGCTTGACAATAGACAATGGATAAGGGACAATGGAAAATTTCCGATTTGGATTTGAAGCCATGGCAAGTGGCTGTGAGGTCGTTTTTGCATCTGCCAGCAAAAGTGAGGCGCAGTCCATTGCCAGGCTTGCCATTGAAGAGATTGCGAGAATAGAGCACAAATACTCCCGTTATCGGCAAGACAGTATTGTTGCGCGTATCAATGCTGCTGCCGGTCATGATGGGGTTTCGTGTGACGATGAGACGGTTTCACTGTTGCAGTATGCCGATACTTTGTTTGGAAGCAGCGATGGTTTGTTTGATCTTACTGCGGGGGTGTTGCGCAAGGCATGGAATTTCAGCCGTGCGGTTTTGCCTGAAGCGGCGACACTCTCTCCGCTGCTTGGTTTGATTGGCTGGCAGGGTGTTGAGCGGAAGGGAAATGTTGTTCGCCTGCCTATAGGCGGTATGGAACTCGATTTTGGCGGTTTTGGTAAGGAGTATGCTGCTGACCGGGCTGCAACCTTGCTGTACAGCCAGGGGGTAAGGCATGGTTATGTTAATCTTGCCGGCGACATAAGGGTTGTTGGTCCCAAGCCTGACGGTGGTCCGTGGATGATCGGTATTCAGGACCCTCGCCATAAAGGGAGCATCATTGCGTCGATTCCTCTCTCTGCCGGAGCTCTTGCGACAAGCGGTGATTATGAGCGCTATTTTGATCTGGATGGTCATCGTTATTGTCACATTCTACATCCACGTACAGGTTATCCGGTTACCTTCTGGCGATCAGTTACGGTTGTTGCTCCTTTGGCCATTACAGCCGGAAGTTGCACGACTATAGCGATGCTGAAAGAGGCTGACGCGCTCTCCTTTCTGGATGATTCAGGAATGGGATATCTGATGGTTGACCACTCGGGAAAAATTTATCACAAGAATACGTAAACAGTTTGCCGATTAAATTCAATAACTCTTTTTTTATGAAAAAAATAAAAATGAATAATTCTTCCCTCAGGCGTGCGGTGGCTCTTCTTGGGCTTTTTCTTGTACTGTGCCTGAGGGTGAGCACCGCTTTTGCTGCGGAGTTTCTTGATCCTGAACAGGCATTCAAGATCAAGGCCGAGTTGAGCAATTCTCGCACGCTGGTGTTGCATTGGGATATCGCCAAAGGGTACAAGCTCTATCGCGACAAGGTGACGGTTGGTGTCGAAAGTGGCAAGGCTGAGGTTAAGGTGCCTCTCTTGCCGAAAGGGATAACCATTACGGATCCTTCAACCAATGAAAAGATTGCGATTTTTCATGACAGGCTGGATTTTGCGGTGCCGCTTGTAAAGGCTGACGGGCCTTTTACGCTGAACGTTGTCTATCAGGGATGTGCAGAGGATGGTCTCTGTTATCCTCCGATAACAAAGCTTTTCAAGGTTGATCCGAGCAAGCCGGGTGTGCTGATAGCGGATGGTGAGCAGGCGGTCACTCCAATCGCTGCTTCTGCTGATAATGGTACCGCCGGAACTGCGACAACGGCGATTTCGTCATCTTCGAATGCTGTAGCCTCTTCGAAAGTGGGAGCGGCTGACAATGATCTCTCGCTGGCTACGGCCACACTTGCCGGAGGAAGTTTATGGAAAATATCACTTGCTTTCCTCGCTTTCGGGCTGCTCTTGTCGTTTACCCCTTGTGTTCTGCCGATGGTGCCGATTCTCTCCTCAATTATCGTTGGTGAGGGAGATGTTACCCGTCGTCGCAGCTTTTTAATGGCGCTTGCCTATTGCCTCGGGATGGCGTTGATCTATACTTCGCTGGGTGTTGCTGCCGGTCTTGCGGGCGAAGGGCTTTCCGGAGCCTTGCAGAAGCCCTGGGTTCTGGTGATGTTTGCTTCGCTGCTTGTTCTGCTTTCGCTCTCCATGTTCGATGTCTATCAGTTGCAGTTGCCAGTCGCTCTGCAAAGCAAGCTTGGAAAGGCTTCCGGCGGTTTAAAGCGGGGCCGTTTTTTTGGTGTTTTTTTCATGGGTGCCTTGTCGGCGCTTATTGTCGGCCCTTGTGTTGCGGCACCGCTTGCAGGGACTCTTGTCTATATCAGCCAGACGCGTGACGTGCTTCTTGGTGGACTGGCTCTCTTTTCGATGGCAATGGGGATGAGTGTTCCTTTGCTGCTTGTCGGGTTGTCGGCCGGTAGTCTGCTGCCAAAGGCTGGCGCATGGATGATTGGTGTGAAATATGTCTTTGGTTTGCTGTTGATTGCCGTTGCGATCTGGATGGTTTCACCCATTCTTCCTCCCTCTGCGGTGATGCTTGTCTGGGGTGCGTTCGCTATTTTGTGTGCTGTTTTTCTTGGCGTTTTCGATGCTTCTGCGGGCAAGCCAACGATTGCTCTCCGCTTTGGCAAGACTTTTGGTTTGGTCCTTTTTGTTGTCGGATTACTTGAGCTGATCGGGGCTGCTGCTGGTGGAACCAATGCACTTGAGCCGCTTGCGCAGATTCATGGGGCATCGACTGCAAGTCAGGGAGAGGAAAAGGGTGTCAACTTTACCCGTATCAAGACGGTTGCTGAGCTTGATCAGGCACTGCTCACGGCAAAAAAACCGGTCATGCTTGATTTCTACGCTGACTGGTGTGTTGCCTGCAAGGAGATGGATCGCTTTACCTTTCATGATCCCAAGGTGAAAGAGCAACTTGGCAATCTGACGCTCTTGCAGGTCAACGTGACTGCCAATAGTGAAGATGATCGAGCCTTGATGAAGCGCTTCGGCCTATTCGGCCCTCCAGGTATGATCTTTTTTGATACGAAAGGGAAAGAGATTCCTGATAGCCGTATCGTGGGTGTTCTGGAGGCGCGTGCTTTCTTTGAGCATGTCGGCAAGTTTGTGACCGGCAAGTAAACCTCTCTTGCTCTTTGTTTGCCCCCTTTTACAGCCAGTTTATTCCTTCAGGGAGGAGATTTAACTCTTTTCTGAAGGAGTATACGGTACGGTACCTCCGCTCTCGTCAATGCGCTTCGCAAAACGGTAACCTCCTCAGTCGTATGCTTCAAGGCGAACGTTTGCCGTTCCTTTGCCAAATAGGCCAATCTCTCTGGCTGCTGCTGGCGAAACGTCAATAATTCTTCCATGCAGGAAAGGGCCCCGGTCGTTGATACGTACGACCACATTTTTTCCGTTGTCAAGATTGATAACCCTGATGCTGGTACCGAAGGGAAGTGAACGGTGTGCGGCCGTGAAGTGGCTGAGACTGAATGGCTCGCCGCTGGCGGTCATTTTTCCGTGAAATCGTTTGCCGTAGTATGAGGCTTTGCCTTCGCTGACAAGCGTGATCTCTTCAGGGAGTATCGTTTTTGTGCCTGTTGACGAAGCAGGGTTGGCGCTGTCATTTTCAGGGAACCATTTTCTGCTGGAATCGGCTGGATGGTCAATCTCCTCTGTTGCTTCCGCGTGGAGGGAGCCGTGGTTCATTGTGGTACAAAGAGCCACGGTGAGGAGCGCCGGGAGGAGGGCCTTCGGGTGGAATCGTTTTTTTTTCGTCATAAAACCAAAGGGTTACGAGCGTTTTGTCAAACGTTGCCATCTCGACCGTTTTCGGAAGGTCGTTGTTCTTTTCTCTTGATTATCAGCCAGCGATGAAAGCCGAGTGGCCTGAAGTGATCGCTTCAAGTTTTACCCGTACGGTTCCGGATTTTATGAGTCCGATCTCTTTTGCTGCGCTTGTGGACAAGTCGATGATTCTTCCTTTAATAAACGGGCCCCTATCGTTGATGCGTACGATGACATCCTTTCCGTTTCGCAGATTGGTTACCCTTACCCTTGTACCGAACGGCAGAAAAGGATGGGCGGCAGTCAGTCTGTCCATATTGAATGTTTCGCCGTTTGCTGTTTTGCGTCCGTGAAACTGATCAGCGTAGAAAGATGCCTTGCCTTCGGTAACTGGAAAAAGTGCTCTTTTTTTTGTGTGCAGCACCTTTGTTGCTACGGTAGAGGGTCTGAGAGCAGCCTCTGCGGAACTGTAGAGAGGGTTATATTGCGTGCTTATTCCTGAAGGGTGTATGCCAGCCTGGTTTGATCCGAGGGCAATGGTGATCAGGATTGCAACAAATGATAAGGAAAAAAATTGTTTTTCATGCTTCATAAGCTCATGGTTTAAATCCGCTGCTCCTGTAAAGAGTCCCCATGAAGGGAGCAGGTGAAAATGAATGAAAATCACGATCTCATTCAGTGACGCTACGAGATTCAATATAAGGAAAATATTTCAAAGCAAGAAATATCCGCCCGTCGCCTTGTCTATCAAGGGGTTGTGGACCCTTTTGATGCGTTATTATGGGGATATCTGCCTTTTATAATCGAACTGATCCCTTTTTTTCTCTTCGAACATTGATGGCTCAATGTGGTGTTTTGATTCTTTTTTATGAATAACCATTCATTTTTGTCTGCCTGAAGGTCTCGGTAGCTTCATTGTTTTACTGATGCGCCGATATCCATGTCCGACGCGGCTCCGTTCTGCATTTGCGTGATTTATTTGATTTGGAACTTATTGTCTATATTGTCCGGTGCAATTTTTTGTTCCTATGAACATGCAATACTCTTTTCATTTTCTTGTTTGATTATGTCAAAAATTTCGGAAGAGCCTGATTTAAGTAACCATTCAGGACAGACCGGCATGAAACGGCTTGCCGGGCTCTCTCTTGCAGCTCTCGGGGTTGTGTTCGGCGATATTGGCACCAGTCCTCTTTATGCTGTTCGCGAGTGTTTTCATGGTGAGTATGGCATTCCGATCACACCGGCAAATGTTCTTGGTGTTCTTTCTCTGCTGGTCTGGGCTCTTATCCTGATTGTCAGCCTTAAATATCTGACCTTTATCATGAAAGCCGACAACGATGGGGAAGGCGGTATTCTTGCCCTTACGGCACTGATCATTACCCAAAGCAGAAAAAAGGGTTATGAACGGTGGTTTTTGGTTATCATCGGCCTGTTCGGAGCAGCATTGCTCTATGGCGATGGCATGATTACTCCAGCCATATCGGTGCTCAGTGCGGTCGAGGGTGTGCAGATTATTGCTCCAGCATTCAAGGATCTTGTTATACCGGCAACCATTCTGGTGCTTGTTGGACTTTTTTTCTTTCAGCATCATGGCACAGCAAGAGTTGGCGCACTTTTTGGGCCGATTATATTTGTCTGGTTTGTGGTCATCGGTTTACTTGGTCTTGTGGAAATTATCCGATATCCGCAAATCCTGCAGGCGATTATGCCCTGGTATGGTATCTCTTTTCTTTTGAATAATCACCTCCAGGGTTTTATGGTGCTGGGGGCGGTTTTTCTCTCGGTTACCGGTGCTGAAGCGCTCTATGCTGATATGGGACATTTTGGAAAAAAGCCTATTCGGTTGACCTGGGTTTTGCTGGTGTTGCCTGCTTTGCTTTTGAACTATTTCGGGCAGGGTGCCCTGCTGCTTGCTTTTCCTCAAGAGTCTCACAATCCATTTTACAGTCTTGTGCCTTCATGGGCAATGATTCCCATGGTGCTGCTTTCCACTTTGGCAACCATTATTGCGTCGCAGGCGCTTATTACCGGTGTTTATTCACTGACCCAGCAGGCAATCCAGCTTGGCTACCTGCCCCGTTTAACCGTGACACATACATCAGCAAAGCATATCGGGCAGATTTATGTTCCGGCGGCAAACTGGGCATTAATGATCGCGACCATCACGTTGGTTGCCGGTTTTGGTTCGTCAAGCAAGCTCGCAGCGGCTTATGGCGTTGCAGTAACGGCAACCATGCTGATTTCCACGATCCTGTTCTATTATGTTGCCAGGGATCTTTGGCAATGGAACAAGTTTGCGCTTAATCTGCTGATCAGCTTTTTTGCCATTATTGATCTCTCCTTTTTCGGGGCAAGTGTGAGCAAGCTCCTTCAGGGGGCGTGGTTTCCTTTGGCGATTGGGCTGGTGGTTTTTACCCTTATGCTTACCTGGAAGCAGGGCCGTAGCCTTTTGCTGCAACAGTTGCAGGATCGTACCCTGACCGTTGAAGAGTTTATGCAGAGTCTCTCCTTGCAGCAACCATACCGGGTGAATGGTCAGGCGGTCTATTTGACAGCGAATCCAGACGTCGTTCCTGTTGCCATGCTCCATAACCTGCGTCACAACAAAGTCATGCATTCTGAAGTTGCTCTCTTTCATTTCAGCACTGAACGGGTTCCGAGGGTTCAAAACAGTCGAAAGGTAGAGGTGACCAAGCTCGGTGATGGCTTTTTTAAGGTTGTTGCCCGTTACGGGTTTCTTGAATATCCTAATATCCGCCAGGTTATTGCTCTTGCAAATCATCAGGGGCTCCATTTCAGGCCTGAGGCAATCAGCTTTTTTCTGAGCCGGGAGAAAATTGTTGCCGGGCTCAAGTCTAAAATGATTTTGTGGCGTAAAAAACTTTTTGCCTTGATGTCGCGAAATGCTCTCAGTGCAACGGCATACTATGATCTTCCTGCTGGCCAGGTGATTGAGATAGGCGTTCTGGTCCAGATTTGATATGGTGCGCTAAGGAGTCTCTTTATCGCATGGAGAGGCTCTGAACAGCATAGAACAGATTCATGATTGATCTTCTGCAGCATATTGTTGCCCATCCGCTTTCGTCATTGCTTGTTATTGGCAATCTGATCATTATCGAAAGTCTGCTTTCTGTTGATAACGCGGCGGTTCTGGCTACCATGGTTATGGACTTGCCGGGAAAACAACGGGCAGCCGCGTTAAAATACGGCATCTTGGGCGCCTATCTGTTTCGGGGAATTTGCCTCTTTTTTGCCTCTTTTCTGGCGCAAATCTGGTGGCTGAAGCCGATTGGCGGACTTTATTTGCTCTATCTTGTCTGGGTCTGGCTGAAGGGCAGGAAAACCCCTCAAAAGGATGATGATTATTTCGACAAGCGGAGTAACTGGTTTTATCAATTGTCGTCAGGTCCGTTAGGTGCATTCTGGTCGACGGTTCTGCTGATAGAGATGATGGATCTTGCATTTTCAATAGACAATATCTTTGCGGCGGTTGCGTTTACTGATAATCTGTTACTGATTTGCATCGGTGTGTTTATTGGTATTCTGGCTATGCGTTTTGTCGCACAGGGATTTGTTGGTTTAATGGAGCGATATCCGTTTCTTGAAACATGTGCCTTTGTGGTCATCGGCTTGCTGGGCATCAAGCTTTCGCTCTCGGCGATGGAGCATTTTTATCCTGAAATCGCGTTTATCAGATTTCTGGAAGGGCCGTATGCTGATATGATAACATCTGGCGTGACGGTTGCTATTTTTGTTATTCCTGTGCTGGCCAGTGTGCTGAACAATATCTCCGGAAAAAAGTACCGCTGAGGCTGGGAGCAACTATCAAATAGTGTGTTGTAGTCCCTGTTTTGTGAAGTTATTGTATATATCACATATATTATTCCCTATATTTCTTTGCGTCCTCTTTGTAAATTCATGATGGAGCAGATTTTCATCTGAAAGCAATTTTTGTAGAACAAGCAGCTTTATTCTTATGCCATCAAATACAGGATTCAGTAAAAGGCTCAGGGAATATATTTTGCAAAAACATGGTTCGGTCAACTCGTTTTGCAAGGCCGTCGGGATAAAATATCCGGCCCAGATGACACCTTATCTGCAGGGGAAGTGCAGGCCAGGCAAAAAAATGCTTGAGCGGCTCAAAAATGATGGAGCAGATATCCAATGGTTGCAGAGCGGTCATTTGAAAGCGTATCCATTGGCTCCGCTTAGCAATGCGCTGGCGTTTTCGAGATCCCGTATGGATATCGATAATTTGTTCAGGCAGGTTCATCTGAATGTTGGCGGTGATGCTGACCGCTACAAGCCTGTTATTGAGGCTTATGCAATTATTGATCATGCAGAACGCCTCGTTGATATGACTGGATCTATTGAAACTTTTTTGGGGTATGAACCGAATGCCTTGTCTGAGGTTCGATTGGCCTCTTTGATTCATCCGGAAGATTATGTGCTGGTACAGAGTTCGTTGCACCGACAACTGCCTGAGGATGATATTGTGACGTTTCATTCGAGATTCAAAACGGGAGATGGGACGTATATCCCTGTAGAGTGGTGTCTGTATATAAAATACAAACCAATGTCAGATTTGAGAGAATATACCATGGTTTTGAGGCGATCGGGCAGTTAGCGGTAGATTCACTCTCTCCAGTGGTTTGGCATATCCTGAACTTTTTTTGTTTATGTTGTTTTAATTTGTATTAATCAGAAGAGGTAAGAAGTTAACAATAACGTCCGGTCATGCAATCGGGAAGGAGGTTCTGGGATTGATACAGTTCAGAGTTGGGGACAAGATTATTTATCATAAGCCGAAAAGTTCATTCTGCCCGGGTCCCAGAGCGAAGCAGGTTTATCCTCTTGAGCATGGAGAGGCCTATCATTATGTCGTTGACAAGTTCTGGAAAGTCGATAAGGTCAATGAAGATGGTACTCTTGATGTTGTCACACGGACAGGCAAAAAAAACAGGCTTCAGGCCAGTGACCCGAATATCACGAAAGCCCATCTGTTTCAGCATCTTATTTATCGCAAGCGTTTTGTGGGATTAAACGAAGAGCCGTGATTGTCCCTGTGTGTCGTGCGGGGCTGGAATGTGTGTTGTAATGTGTTATGATACCATTTCGCACACATTTACTTTGGAGGTATATTTACGAATTTTGCGCCTTTAAGGACAGCCCATCGTGACGTGGCCTGTTGCCCTGAGGGCAGGGTTGTGTGTGCTGACAGGGTTGCATTGTTGATGTTGGCATCCATGATGTTGGCGTTTTTCAGGTTTGCTCCTTCAAGATTTGCTCCTTCAAGATCAGCTTCAAACAGGGATGCCCCTTCAAGATTTGCGCCACTCAGGTTTGCATTGGTGAGTGTGGCACCGTAGAGCGAGGCTTTGGAGAGATTGCTCTTGCTGAGATCGGCATCTTTGAGAAATGCTCGGTCAAGGTTTGCACTCTGAAGGTTTGCTCCTTGCAACCGTGCAGCTTTCATATCCGTTCTATGGAAATCGGCATTGCGGAGATCAGCACCAGCCATGTTGGCATGGTCGAGAGAGCCTTTTTCAAAAACGGATTTGGCAGGAACTGGTAGCTGTATTTTGTTGTCGGTACCCTCTTTTTCACTGTATTTTGTGGTTGGGTTGACCGTAAGAGGCCGCGGTGTGTCATGGTGTCTCGGTGCGCTTTCCAGCTCGCTTACAAATTTGGCATTGTGCAGTGTGCTCCAGCGTTCCGTGGCCCTCTCACCTGATGGCAGGATGGTATTGTTTGAGAGCGTCGCCCCGTTGAGATTGGCCTGTTCAATAAAGAGCGCTCCATTCAGGTTTGCTCCATTCAGGTTTGCTCCCTCAAGATTTGCTTCAAAAAAATTGGTGTTGGTCAGGTTTGCGCTGGAGAAGTCTGCATTTTCAAGCATGCTCCATCTCAGATTGGCATCACGAAGGTCAGCTTCCCTGAACTTTGCGCCTTTCATAAATGATCCCTGGAGATTTGCCTGGACCAGGCAGCTCCCCGAAAGGTCACTATTTTTAAGATCGGCTTTTTTTATCAATGCCATCATAAGGTTTGATCCCTTCAGGTCAGCCCTATTGAGTGTTGAGCCGCTCAGTTCCGCCTTGATCAAAACAGTTTTGCTGAGGTCTGCTCCGTTCAGGCTGGCATCTTCCAGTTTTGCCTGCGTAAGGTCAATTGTTTCCCCTGGTTTTGCGTGCCGCATGGTATTCCATTCTGAAACCCCTTTTTTCAGCGTATTGAGTGCTTCCTGATCGTATGCGGATGCCTTCTGGTTTTTTGAGAGCATCAAGCACATAATGAGTATGACCAATCGCAGGAATTTCAGTTTCATGACGGTGTTGATGATGGGTTGCTTGCACTCTTTTCCCTCTTCCTTATCCCCAAGAGCGAAAGATTGATAGTTTTGCAGAAATTAATGAATTTCCTGCTATGTAAAGAAACTTTCTTGCAATCATCTGTTGTTCATATAGTAATGCATTACCAAACAATAAGTTATTTTTAATTTTCTGAAGGATGTGTGATGGAGAGCAAAAAGGTGTACAACGGAAAAGTTCTTGTGGCCGGGGCGACAGGGCGATGCGGGCAGTGGGTGGTTAAAAGACTTCTGCATTATGGTGTCAAGGTAAGAGTTTTTTCGAGGGACAGGGAGAAAGCACTGGGTTTGTTTGGTGAGAGCGTTGAAATTGTTTCTGGCAAGATTCAAAGTGTATCTGATGTTGCCCGTGCTGTCAAGGGTTGTGATGCGGTTATCTCTGCGCTGGGCTCCAGCTCGTATTCAGGTGAGTCATCACCGTCCGATGTGGATCGGGATGGGGTGAAGAGGCTTGTCGATGAGGCGGTAAAAGCCGGGGTAAAGCATTTCGGGCTTGTCAGCTCTCTTGCCGTTACAAAGTGGTATCATCCGCTGAATCTCTTTAATGGTGTGTTGTTGAAAAAATGGGAGGCAGAAGAGCATGTGCGGGAGGTATTTTCAAAAGGGCCACTCTCCTATACCATTGTCAGGCCTGGCGGCTTGAAAGATGGCGAACCGTTGTGCCATAAGCTTCATGTTGATACCGGTGACAGGTTGTGGAGCGGCTGGATCAACCGCTCTGATGTTGCTGAGCTCCTGGTGGTGGCCCTATGGGTTGAAAAGGCAAAAAACAAAACCTTTGAAGTAGTCAATGAGAGTGAGAAAGAGCAGTCGGGTCTGGAACACTACTATGATTTACTTCCGCAGTAGTTCGTTCAGTACCCGATCTCTTCTGGCTCGGGATCTTTATCAGAGATTTTCAATGGCTTGTATCAGTTCCTGACCACTGAATGGCTTTTTCAGGGTGGTGTTTGCCCCGAGAGCATCGGCTATGACGAGGTAGTTTTCAGGGCTGACTTTTCCGCCGCCCGAGATTGCTATGATTTTTATTGAGGGGTACTGTTGCTTTACTTCAATAATAGTTTCAATTCCTTCCTTTTCGGGCATGATGAGGTCGGTGATCATCACGGAAATGTCCCGATGCTCCCGCAAAAGCAGGAGGCCGCTTTTGCCATTGTCAGCCTCTACAACGGTATGTTTTTTTCTCTGCAGTATCATGCTGATAAATTTTCTGACAGCCGCATCATCGTCGATAACAAGAATTTTCATAAGGGTTAGGTAATGTTTCCAAAAATTACATCATTGATTGTTGCCGCCATCTCTACGAGTTTGACCGGTTTTTTCAGGTATTTGCAGATGCCGTAATGATTCAGGGGAATGGCTGGCTGCATCTCCTTGCCATATCCGGTCATCAGGATCACTGGCAGATGGGGGCTGGTTTTGTGGATCTCATCGACCAGTTCAATGCCGGTCATTTCAGGCATGGTCAGATCGGTGATGATAAGGTCGAAGTGTTCGGGGTTCTGCCGAAACCGTTCAAGAGCCTGCAGGGGCGAGCACATTGCCTCTATTTTGAACCCGAGTTTTGTGATCATCATCGTCATCATCTTGAGCACCGTCGGTTCATCGTCAACAAAGAGGATGCTGCCATATCCTTTTGTACAGGATTCGCCTGCTGATATGGGTGCTTTAACGGCCTCTTCGTTGATGACCGGAAGATAGATATTGAAGGTGGTACCTTTCTCTGATTGACTGTCAACGGTAACCTCTCCTTCAAAGCTTGTAATAATGCCATGAACAACGGAAAGGCCGAGACCGGTACCTTTATTGACAGATTTGGTGGTAAAGAATGGCTCGAATATGCGCTCTATGGTACTCTCATCCATACCTGTTCCTGTATCGGAAATGCTGAGCTTCACGTAGCATTCCGCGTGAAGTGTCGGAAGTCTTTTGTGCTGGTCGGTGTCAAGAATGATCTCTTCGAGTTTAATTGTCAGCAAGCCGCCAGATTTTTCCATTGCCTGGAATGCATTGATGCAGAGATTGACGATGACTTGATGAATTTGTGATGGATCGGCAAGTATATTGCGACAGGAGTTATCAAGCTGTTTTTCAATGGTGATGGTTGAGGGTATTGATGGACGGAGAAGTTTGAGCGCCTCATCAACAATTTCCTGCACGCTGACAATATCCGGAGTACTCTCTTGGGCCATGCTGAATGTCAGGATTTGTGCAACAAGATTTTTGGCGCGTTCAGCGGCCTTGATGATTTCGCTGAAATATTCCTGTTGAAACTCATCGTTGGTCGGGCTGAGCACTCCCATTTCGGCGTATCCAAGGATCGGTGTGAGGATATTGTTAAAATCATGCGCAATACCGCCAGCGAGTGTTCCGATGGTTTCAAGACGCTGTGTTCTGCGGAGATTTGATTCCAGTTCCAGGTGCTCCTTTTGTGCTATGATGCGTTCGGTGACGTCAAACAGAATGCCGTCGATTCCGGTGAATATGCCATCGGGTGAAAAAACGGACGTTCTTCGGTCTTCGAGCCACCTGATGGAACCGTTTTTCATCATAATGCGATAAAAAAGAGCTTGGGATGTTTTGGATGCTCTGAGGCTCTGGTTTGACGCAGAAACTGCATCCAGGTCTTCCGGGTGGATTATGGTCCCGGTTTCAAACAGTTCATGTTCAAATTCTTCCCTGGTATAGTCGTACAGTAAAGAGTCCATCATGGAGAGCATGGTTGTTGTGCCCTCCTCATTGGTTTGATAGACAGCTCCCGGAATATTGTCGATCAAGGCCTGGAACTCCTCGACAATCCTTTTTTGAACCTCAGTGGTTCTTAAGAGCTGCTCTGCTTTTTTCAGTTCAGTAAGGTCGACAACGAGGCCCCGAATTCCCTTTACTACACCGTTCTGAACGATCGGCAAGCTGTATACCTGAGAAGGGAAGGTGCTTCCGTCTTTTCTGAGAGCCGTGTACTCCTCGGAAATATTGAGCCCTTTTTTTATGGCTTTCAAATGAAGCCGTGCCTTTTCTGCATCCTGCGGAATACAGAAATCCATGGCAAAAAATCTTGTTTTTGTGACATCAGCAGGAGTATAGCCAAAAACATCGAGGCATTTGGCGTTGGCATAGGTCACCTTGCCTGTTATATCGGTCTCAAAGAGTGTCAGCGGCAGGAGTTCGGTTAGCTCACGGAACCGTTTTTCACTCTCTCTCAGGGTTTTTTCTGACAGGAGACGTTCCGAAAAGTCACGGCTGATGCCGAATAGAACAGGCTTGTTGTTCCAGAGTCCCCTTGTAATTTTTGTTTCGACGGGGATCAGGTTTCCGGAACTTGTTATTAACGGGACATGACAGGCCTTGGTGTTTCCGGCAAGCATCCCTTCAATATTCTTTTGTGCGGTATCCCACTGCTCTTCGGGGTGAAAATAAAGCACATGTTTATTGAAGATCGACTCTGCAGAGTATCCCAGTCTTTTTCTGACAGCGGCATTCATGTGAATGATATTGCCGTCCATGTTTACGATGAAGAGAAAGTCATCAATGGTGTCGAACAGCGATTCGAGGTTACTTTTTGCTTCAGCAATTGCCTCTTCCTGACGCGCCTGCATGATGGCCGATCCGATGTGTGAGGTAATGGTTTCGAGCCCTTTCCGTGAAAATTCCGGCACATCCGTCAGCGTGTGCGATGCGACATTGAGGCATGCAATGACCTCTCCTCTATAGGTTATCGGGAGGATGGCAATGGCTTTCAGTTGTTCGGTACGGAGAATACTTTTTTTTGTTATGCCAAGTTCCTTGAAGCTGTGATATACGGGTTTTCCTTTCAGGATCAACCTGGCATTTTGGGAATCGAAGCTGTATGATTCAGAGTGATTGATGAAGGGCTGCGGTAACCCTTCATGAATGGTAAGGGTGATTGTTTTATCGTGTTTGTTGACCAGATAAATTCCTCCGCAATCCAGTCCGGAAGCAGAAATTGCTGCATGAAGGCAAATTTGCAGGGTTTCATGGACGGACGATGATCGGTTGAGTTTAATGGCAAGATCCAGCTCTTCCTGGATAAAGTGTTCAATCTGCTTGCGTTGCAGTGCATTGGCTATGACGCCTCCTGCGAGCTTTAAAATGGAGATAGTTTCTGGTTGCCACTCTTTTTCTTCTCTTACAGCATCACAACCGATATAACCGAAAGGGAGTGGCCCTGTGACCAGTGGAATGACAATAAGCGATTTGATATTCTGGGCTTCAAGGAGCTCTTTTTCGGCCGATGCTTCCGTTCCCATATCGGTGATCCGGGGAATATGAATAATCCTGTCGTTTCTGATCTGCTCCATCCACCAGGGGAAGTTGCTGGTTTCAAGTTCTTGAAGTGAATCAATCTCCGGTTTAATGCCTTCTGCACACCATTCATGGGTATTGTCTATCAGATGAAAATCGTTACGGAACTGGAAAACGTAGCTCCGGTCTGCCTCGACAAATTCACCGATGAGTTGCAGCGTGTTCTTGATCATGGCATCAATGTGCTCAAAGGGCAGACTGATGAATTGATTTGAGAGGGCGGTTATGAGATGTTTGAATGCGGTACTGTGAGCACGCGACTGTTCGAGTTTTTTTCGTGCGCTGACATCCTGATGGGCGCCGACCATGCGGAGTGGCTGGCCGTTCGTGTCGCGCTCGAAGATCTTTCCCCGGTCAAGTATCCAGATCCAGTGGCCAAGTTTGTGACGCATCCGGAGTTCGAGTTCATAAGCCGTTGTGTTACCTGCAAAATGCTCTTCAAGCAGTTGGTTGGAGAGGGGTATATCATCCGGATGACAGAGCGTTATCCAGGTGTTGATGGTTATCGGTTGAAGCTCCTCAAGGCTGTAGCCGACCATGGAGGCCCACTCGGCATTGATGGTCAATTCTCCCGTCTTGATATTCCAGTCCCAGTATCCAGCCTGTGTTCCTTCCACAACCATCTCGAGCGTTCGGTTTGATACTTCAAGAGCGGAGGCCTTCTGTTCAAGGTCATGAAGCCTCTTTCTGAGAGCAGTATTTTCCGTTTGCAGTTGTTCCTGCTCGATGTGTGATTCTGGTCTCTCTGGTTGCATGATGCGTTATCGGTTCAGACGTCTCGTTACATTCGGTATTATGTTAAAAAGAAGAAAGATGCGAAGATTTCTGGCTGAAGCGGAATTCCTGGTTTGCTTTGTGCTCATCTGCTTCAGGGAAGATAGCTGTTTTTGTGATAAAAAGGTTCTTGTGCGTTAAAGTTCAATCTTTTTTTTGAAGAAGGTCAGATCTATACCTGTGGTTACCAGTAGATTTACCAAAACCGAAACGGTGATATACCAGGTCCATGCCAGCCCGAAAAATTTAAGGAGAAAGACGATGCCCATGCTGGCAACAAGCCCGAAACCAAGACTTGCCGGATGAAAAGCTCTTTTGCTTTTTGAGAGGAGAAAGAGGCCCAGAAGGCCGCCATAGGTGAAGGATGCAATTTCAAGCCCAACCATGATGATGGCCTTGTCCCCGGCATCAAAGGTGAGTGCAATGATGATAAGCAGGATCGCCCAGCCGAGACTGATCAGCCGTGACGAACCAAGAGAGCTTTTTCCGCCCAGAATATCGTTTACGGTTGAGGATGCGAGGGCATTGATTGCTGAACTGTGCGTAGACATTGCTGCTGACAGGACGCCGGCAATCAGTAATCCTTTCAATCCCGTCGGAAGATAGTGAACAATAAAAAAGGCAAATTCACGGTCTTTTTCAAGTTGTGCGCCTTGCATGAAGACAGAGAGCAGAGAGCCAACGAGAAGAAAGACTGAAAACTGGAAAAAAACAAAAATGCCGCTCCCTATCATGGCTTTTTTTGCTGATCCGAGATCTTTGCAGCCGAGAACGCGTTGTACCATCATATGGTCGACTCCGTGCGAAGAGAGTGAAAGCAGGATGCCTCCGATAAATGCGCTGAAAAAAGCGAACGGTTTGGTTAAAATATCAGGGTCTGGATTGATGATCTTGAGTTTGCCGGCGTTTGCAAGCGAGGCCACTATCTCGGGGATACCCATGTTGATGCTTTGAAGCAGGAAAATGATGGAGAGAATGCCGCCGAGAAGATAAAGAGCAAACTGAAAGCTTTCGAGCCAGACCACAGCCTTGATGCCGCCTGACAGGGTGTAGACAAGGGTGACAACACCGATAATCATGACTGACTGCGGCAGGGACCAGCCGGTGACCACCTGCACAATAACTCCGGCAGCCAGAAACCTGATGGCATCGCCAAGAGTTCTGGTAACCAGAAAAATGACGGCTGCAAGCTTCTGCATACCCGGGCCGAAACGGATACCGATGATTTCATAGATAGAGCTGACACCATGCTTGAAATACATCGGCAGGAGCACAAAGCTGACAAGAATCCTGCCGATGATATAGCCCATGGCAAGCTGCAGGAAGCTCCAGTCGCCCCGGAAGGCAAGACCGGGAACGCTGACAAAGGTCAGTACCGAGGTTTCTGAGGCGACAATGGAGAGCATTGAAACAATCCATGGAAGCCTGTGCCCGCCAATGAAATAGTCACGGGTACTTTTATTGCTTTTGCCATGCCAGAGACCGAAGAGGGTATTGCCGGCCAGAAACAGAATGATGATGGCAAGATCGATAGTCTGCATGAGTTGGTTCAGGGGTTGTTGATAAATGGTATCGATTATGGGGCTTATGAATTATTATGCTATTCGTACAGGTGAAAATTCTGCTTGATTTTAAAGAATTCAGCTTCGTCATGCTCCCATGACGATAGAATGGTACCGACATCGGAACCATTCAGTATGGAGCGACGGATGCCGGCACTTCCAATAAGCAAGTCGAAGGCTGGTATGGTATCATTGAATTCGTAAACGCCGTTTAAAAACTGCAGGTGTTCCGCATAGAGTTCATGGATCGCAGCAGTCATGGCTACTCCGGTGGCGAAGGAACGAAAGCGGGAGTGGTCAGTCACGTGCAGCCAGATACCACCGATAACTTCTCCGCAGAACTTGTGAAAGGTTGGTTTGAACCATACCGGGCGAAAGAGAACTCCTTCGAGGTCGTATTCCCGGCAGCGTTCAGCAAGGTCGTACGGGTTGACGAATGGTGCTCCGGAAAGCTGGAACGGAGTTGTCGTACCCCTTCCTTCAGAAGCATTGATTCCTTCAAACAGGCACATACCGGGATACACTTCAGCCGTTTCAAAAGTCGGCATATTTGGGGAGGGAGGAATCCATGGCAGGCCTGTTTCCGCAAATAGCATGGAGCGTTTCCACCCTTCCATTTTTATGATGCTGAGATGAATATCAAGTTTTTTGATATCGCGGTAGAGGAGAGCCAGCTCACCGGCCGTCATACCGTGCCGTACGGGGACTGGAAAAATACCGACAAAGGAGCGGAATGCCGGGTCGAGCAATGGCCCCTCGACAATGGTTCCTCCCAGGGGGTTCGGTCGGTCGAGTACCATTATTTCGATATCCATGCCTGACACTGCTTCCATAAAGAGTGCAAGGGTATTTATATAGGTGTAATAACGGGAACCGACATCCTGAATGTCGAACAGAATCAGGTCGAGATTGTCGAGAAGTGTCTTATCGGGAAGGAGTGAATCCGGAGAGTCGCCGTAGAGACTGACCACTTCACAGCCCGGTACCGGTTGGCAGTTAACGGCAATCTGGTCCTGCTCGGTTGCGAAGAGGCCGTGTTCAGGAGAAAAAATCATTTTAATCTGTACTCCCCTCTCCCTCAGTATGTTCCATGAGTATTGCAGATAAGGGGTTACGGAGCTCTGATTGGTGATCAGTCCGATGTTCCTGTTTTGAAAGCGCTCACATTTTCTGAGCAGGATCTCCAGCCCTGTTGCTACCATCTGTTGTTCCTCTTTTATTTCAGATTCTCCATGATTGTGATACTGTAGGGGTCGACAACGGCATTGTTAATGGTGCTTCCATGCTTGACCTTTACTCCTGGCAGCAGGACAGAATTCCTGATGGTACATGCTCTGCCGATGGAGCATCCCCTGCCGATGATGGAACGGGAGAGTATGGCATCGGAGCTGATGAAGGCATCGGGAGAGATCGAATGCGGAGAGATGCCCAATGCCAGTTTCATGGGTATGGCCAGATCTTCCATGACGGCGCTTCTCTCAATATTTGCCAGCCAGTAGTTTTGCATGGTTCCAATATCCATCCAGATTCCCTTGTGATGGTAGAAGCTTAACCCGCCGTTATCGATCAGTCCCGTAAAGCCCGTGTCAACAATCCCCGAAAATTCTGCTTTCATAAAACGGAAGATTTTTGGACTGAGAATTGCCGCTCCCGTGTAGATGAACGAAGAGACAAGGCCTGTACTGCGCAGGTTCCTGAAGTCTTTTACCAGACCATTCTCAACGCCAACATATCCTATAGTTGGTGCTTCTGGTGTCTCAAAAAGGGTAAGGGTACCTGGACGACCAGTTTGCTGATGCTGCTCTATGAGCGCTCTGAAGTCAATATCGGTAATTATGTCGCTGTTGACCAGAATAAAATCATCATCGCCAAAGAGTTTTTCACATTTTTTCAGTCCGCCACCTGTACCGAGAATTACGGGCTCTTCTGAAAACGTGATTGTCAGTCCCGACATGTCGCTTGATTCGATAAACCGCCTGACAGCCCTGCCATGATGGTGTATATTGCAGATAATCTCTTTTATTCCCGCTTGCTTTAGCAGAAAAAAGGTATAGAAGAGGCTGGGGATATTGAAAACAGGGATCAGTGGTTTCGGAGTATGATCGGTCAAAGGAGTCAGACGGGTGCCGAGCCCGGCGGCAAGAACAAATACTTTCATCAGTCGTTTCCTTCAAAAAGTGTCTGCAAGAATTTTCCTGCTTTTTTCAGTTCATCTCTTGCTTCAATATAATCGGGGATATAGGCCAGTGTCGGTGCAATCGAGTGCTCGAAGGCATTGTTTTTTGCGATTCTGGTTTGGTAACAAAAGGTTCCTATTGCCTTGATGTTGCGCTGAAAGGCTGCAATGTCGAAATAAAAGAGGTATTCATCAAAACTCATGCTGGTTAGCCCGTTGCCCAGGAGTGCGTGGTAGTGGTATGCTTTCAGTTCATCAGTCAGTGATGGGTTAAGCCGGACATAGGAATCTTTTATCAGCGATACGGCGTCGTATTGTGGCAGGCCCATGCGGGCATCCTGAAAGTCAATAATTACGGGTTTGTTCTGGTGAATAAGAATATTCCGGCTGTGAAAATCGCGGTGGTTCAGCACAAAGTGCTGTGGCTTGACAAGGATTTCTGCAATGGTTTCAAACTCATAACGTAATCTTCCAATCAAGTGCTCCTCGAATGTCGGTGCAAAGTAGTTGAGCAGGCCATACTGGATAAAAAAATCAAATTCAAACATGAGTTTTTCCTTGTCAAAACTGATGCTGAAGGGAATCTGGTTGTTGTGCCCGCTTATTGCCTGAAGTTGTACAAGAACATCGATAATCTCCCTGTACCGGTCAGGAAGAGTGTGCTGTATTGATGAATTGAAGAGGTCTTGCAAGAGCAGATCACCACAGTCTTCAAGAAGCATGATGTTTTTTTCAGCCTCGATGGCCATGATGGCTGGAACAGGAATAGCGTGTCGGGATAACAGGGTGTGCAGTACCAGAAAGGGGTAGGCCTCGGCTGATGACGTGTTTAATGCCGGATCATAACAGGCAACAGAAGAGCCTGTTGTTCCAATAACCCTGAAATATTGACGGCTTGAAGCATCGCCCTGTATTTTGGTAATGGAAAGGGGCTTGCTGCAACAGGTACTGAAAAGAGCTGCGATATTTTTCTGGATGGTCATACGGCAACTTCGAAAAATCTATTGCGGAAAACAAAAAAGGCACCCCATACTGAAGGTACAAGGTGCCTTTTGCGGAAAACAAAGCGGTTACTTTTTTGGAGCCAAAGCTGCTGAAACACTCTGCAATACCTGGTTCAGGGTGCTGATCAGATTGCCTGCAAGATCGGTGACTGTTTTTCCAAGAGGCTCAATAAGCTGAGTCGCTGATTTGATTCCACTGCTCAGCAATTCAATCTGCTGCTGGGCAAGCTTTCCCAAGGTATCCACAAGGTTGTTGATGGCACCTGATACGTCATTACTTGTTCCGTTTGACATGGCTGATTTTGTTTAGGGTTATGAGAAAAGTGTGTTTTTAAATAATTTGATCGTGGCATTTATTGTGCCCTTTTCAATAAGTTAAAACATTTTCAATTGCAGAGCAAATAGAAAAAGAGGTGCTGGTCAGGAATTGCGTTGAAAAATTATTGAAAATTATAACCCGGTATTTCACCAGAAAGTCTACAGGGTCAATACGCGATTTTTCTTTGATGTTCTGGTGTTGTTTTTGCGTGTCAAGTTTTCCCCGGTTCTTCCCGAAAAGTAATTTTTTGCGTAGATCATGGCCGGATAGAGTAGAAGAGTTGTGTGACCAGGTACTTGTTAAACAATGGGGCGACATTTATATTTAAGCCGTCAGGCTGTACGGAAATTATCAGTAGGGAGACAAGCAAACAGCGGAGGGGTGCTATGTTGAAAGAGGCTGGAGGGTTGGTTGGTGGTGTCTTGATATTTTCTCCTGCAGGTGTGCCTATTTTGCTTCATGGGGTTGCCGGTGTTTTGGTTGGGGGGGCAGGGCTTTTTGTGGCAGATGCTGTTCTGAAACAAGTGGTTGGGGCTGTCAATAATCTTGTTCCGCACCCTGATTCCGGGGCGCAGGGAGAAGAGGGAGTTGAGTGACTTGTTTTTTTACTCGGGATTTATGCCATAGTTTTCACTGGAATAACGTTTTTTTTAAAGCGTAGCGTGAGCTTTATTCGTGCATGCCGGTTGGCGAAGTCGCCGTTCTTTGTCTTCATTTGTACATTTCCCACCATTCCCCTGATAATCAATGAAATACAACATGTGTCATACTGATAATCAGTTGAGATGGTGAATAAAATGCAACAATCCGCACAATAAACTCCAGGATTGGTGGATATCTTGGGTGTTGGTGTGCTGGTTCAAAGTTCTTGTGGTTGTACGGGTGGTTAAAAAAAACTTATATTGTAGCACGTAAAAGTTTCTTTTTATGCGCTTTATTTACATCCTAGCAGTATCAGTTTCAATCAGACTTAAAATTTTCTGTTAATTAATGCGGTGACTCGACCAGAAACAAGATTAATGCCTTGCCTTGGGATGAGTTGCACTAATACATAATGCTATGGGGATATGAAGGCTATTATTTTATACGATAGTAGATCGTCAAACGGTTCTACCGAGGCGGTTATTGATGCCATCGGGCTTGGTCTGGCAGAATCCGGCGTTTATGTGGAGAAAGCAAAATGCAAAGCGATGTCGGACTACAGTTTTGTCAAGGATTTTGATCTTGTCATTTTGGGTGCCCCGGTTTACTACTTTATTGTCGCTTCACAGCTTTTGGGCGCCTTGATTCATGGGAACCTGAAAAAAAATCTTAAAAGGAAAAAAATAGCTCTTTTTCTGACATGCGGAAGCTCTGAGACCATGGCGGCGGTGCTTTATCTGCCCCAGTTAAAAATTCATTTGATCCGTAATAAAATTTTGGCTGAAAAGATTTTTGCTGCTGAGGCACTTTCAGATGGCTCTGTCGATTTGTTTGTAGAGGATCTTCTGTTCGAGTATAACAAAGCCCCGAAATCGAAGGCGCTTTCGGCAAAATGGACCGTTGAAGCCCAGGAGTGGTTTCAGTCCATGCCCTCTTTTATGCAGGGGAGGTTCAGGACTATGGCTGAAGAGTATGCTGAGGATATGGGATATAAGGAGATTACCCTCGAAGTGCTTGAAGAAGCCAGGGACAACCTTGGAGGTACATAGTGTTAAACCCTCTGGCCAAACAAGTCTGAGTATCCCGCATGTTTCAGGACGCTGTTCTTATTTTGTTTCCTTTCCGGCGGAGTTCTTTCCGATGAACTTGTTGAGCAGAATCACAATGGCGATACCTGAGAAAAAATAGAGAACAGGGGCAAACAGAGAGGTGTATTGAGTGAATTCTTGCATAGCTGGTTGGTTATCAGTTTTTATTTTTTCCCGCTCCAAGCGAAGTTGGTTCGCAATTTCGAGTACTGCCGTTGATATCAAGTCACTTTGGTCAAAAATATACAGAAAAACAGTCACAACCACACAGGAACAGATGGTTCCGCTTGTTTTTTTGCGGGCAGGCTGTTCATGAAGGTTGTGATGCGTGGTTGTGATGCGTAGCGGTTTTCTGTTGGTATTGGTCGCCACTGTTTGTCACTGGCTGAAATTACGAAATTCTGCTTGCTTTAAAAGCTTTTTCATGCTGGATGATCTCTTGACGTGCCGCTTTTTGGTTATATTGGGGGGGGCGCGGTGAAGTTGCTGACCGTAATATTTTCGGTGTTCGTTCGTTCGTTCGTTTGCCCTTGGTTTCCCGCTGACTTTTTGTTGTTTTTGCTCTTTTGTTCGTAATATCACATCATTGGTCTGTTGGGCTCTGTCAAGATAAGAATATGAAAAACTGATAGTTTATTTTTTTTTAACCTTCAATTGCATAACGATTATGGCACAGAATGAAAAAAAAGGCGGATTTTTTTCTCGATTCAGACAAGGTTCCTCATCCGGCAATGATGAGTCTGCTCCTGCAACACCAAAGTCATCAACAGTTCAGGCGCAAGATCGTATTGTTACGTCGAAACCTGAAAGCATGAGTCCTGTGGCGAGTGCCGCGCCGACTAAAGCACCCGTTGTTCAGAAGCCTGTCGCAGCTTCAGCATCACAAGAGTCTGTTGTCGATACGGTTGAAGCCTTTAACCGCTACTGCGGTGCTTTGATCGATATCGGTACTTCACAATTAAAGGTGGCTGAGATGGCTCTTGGTATGCTTTCCAATTCAATCAATAAAATTTTGGACGGATCAAAAACCAAACAGTAGACAGTATTGCCCAGAGGGTTAAGGGGGGAGTCATAACTTGCTTGTGAATACTATAAACAAGGTTTTTTATGTCTGATAATCATCAACAACACTTTGCTCCTGAAGGACTTATAAAGCCTGCAGCTACCATTGTGAGCGGAGCGTTTCTTTTGTCGCCTTTCGGGATCCCTTTTTTTGTTCGTGGAGTCCCTCGGATTGTTCTTGCAGGCCTTGGTGGTCTTCTGGCTGGAAAAGTGGCAGACAAGGTTGTGGACACGTTTGCTGAAAATTTAGGACAGATTATACCGCAAAGGTCGGAGGACAATGAATAAGTCCGAATCGTTAATTGTCAACAGTCTTTTGCGGCATGGAACTCTCAATCGATGACAAGTGTTTGAGAGCTTCATGATTCTATATTTGGCCTACTCTCAATCTTTTTTGTACAAGCAATGGAAGTTGTTGGTAAAAGCAAAGCACATGTCGTTCTTGACTCATGTTTTCATGAATCTATTCTCTATTTCTCAGATCATGAAAAACTGCTGAAGTGTAATCCTTATTGCAGTAACGTCAAGTATTTAATGGATCTCGATATTTTTCAGTGGATTTTTCAGGTGGCTGATCCCCGAAACAATCCGATCACCGCGGTTTTTTTTGTTCGGCAACTGGAAGAGGGTTTTTCGTTTGATGACAGTTATGGTCAGGAGTTGGCAGCCAGAGTAAAAAACAGGGCGCATCTCAATGGTAAAGGAAAGCGGATTCGCTGGGAGGCTGTTCATGATCATCCTGAAGTTGACATGATCTCTCCGCACACCTTTATCGGGAAGGCAAGTTCTGAAATTTGTTTGCTGCATCAGCATGATGGCCGGACATCAGTCTATTTCGATACCGATATCGCTCTTGATTTCGAACTCTCATTTCCCCTGAATCTCATGCCGGAGGGTATACTCAAGTTCATGACTGAAGCGGTTATGTCGCAGATCATGCAGCAGGCAACAGAAAGTATGCTTTGCCAGGTTCAGTCAGATATCTGCTGCACAAGCGCTGAACTTGCCGTAGAGGGAAGAAAAAAATAGGGCACCGTTATGTATCGTTTTTCCAGTCTTCCTCGCAGGCGATAGAATAATTGCTTGTGGGGAGGAATTATTTTTTATATCTTTTATACCTGTAGGGGGTATAGGTATGTTTTTGTAACGTATTTCTTGGCTATAGATTATTATGGTTAAAACGGACAGCTCTATGAATGATGTGATTCTCAGACTGAAAAGAGTCGCCGGTCAGGTTGAGGGACTTATCAGGATGATTGAGAGGGAAGAGGAGTGTGCCCAGATTATTACGCAGTTTCAGGCAGCAAAGGCTGCTTTGGACAACACCTTTTCTTTGGTACTCCACCGCAACCTGAAGGAGTGCATGAGTAATGATGACTCAAAAAGTGTTGAAAAGATATTGAAACTCATCTCTAAACAGTAAAAAAAATGAAGATATATAACGTGTTGATCGGTATTTGTGTTGCGGGTGCTCTGGCTTCCCCGCTCCAGGCAAAGGCCGGTGATCGATCTTTGAGGCTCTCTCTTGCCGATGCCATCACTCTGGCGCGTCAAAACAATTCTATGGTGAAGGCTGCCCAATGCAGGGTTGATCAGGCTCAGGCAAGAGTGGTTCAGACCCGTCAATCGTATCTGCCAAAAGTGACTCTGTCGGAGACGCTGGTGGTGACTAATGACCCTGGGGCAGCACTGGTTTTCAAGCTGCAGCAGAACAGTATACAGGCCTCTGATTTTGACCCGGCAAAGCTTAATAATGCCGATGTAATCAACGATTTCAATACCTCACTCCAGGTGATGCAGCCGGTTTACAATGCTGACGGCGCGATAGGCCGGACGATGGCATTAACCGCCAAAAAGGCTCAGGAGCATATGGCTGTCAGGACAGGGGAAAGTGTTGGGCTGCAGGTCAGCAAAGTGTATTACGGACTTCTTCTTGCCCGAAAAAATATAGAGGCGATCGAACAGTCTATACAAACCATGCAGGTTCACAGTAATGATGCAGCCAAAGGCTATCGTGCCGGTTTGCTGACAAAATCCGACAAGCTTTCAACGGATGTGAGGCTTGCTGAGCTTCAGGAGCAGAAGCTTCTGCTGCACGACGAGATAAAGAATGCAACAGATGCACTCTCTGTGATGCTCAATCTTGCTCCTGGTGTGGCTATCGTACCGACTGGTGATCTCGTTGTTGATAGTGTTCTGCCTGGAGGAGATGAAAAAAATGTACCGGAGAACAGAGCCGATCTTAAGGCCCTTGAAACATATCGGCAGGTTGCCGACTATCAGGAAGAGATGGTGCAGGCATCAAGGCTTCCTCGGTTGAACGCCTTCATGCAGACCAACCTTCATAGTAATAATATTTTTGGCGGTGGTTCGAGTTGGGCGCTCGGAATGAATATGCAGTGGAACATTTTTGATGGCCAGGCAACTGCCGGGCGCATCCAGGAGGCCAAGGCCCAGTCGCGTGAAGCGATGTTCAACTATGAAGCGGCAAAGAGCAACAGCCTGGTTGAGGTGAGCAAAGCACTCCGGTCGTTGAAAACCGCCAAAGCCAGAATAGCTGTTGCCGGGAAATCACTGGAGGAGGCAAAGGTAAGTCTTGATTATATCGGTTTGCAGTTTAAGACCGGTATGGCGATGACCTTTGAGCTTTTGATGAGGGAGCAGGCTTATACCTATGCGAAAATGAGACTGAACCAGGCGGCCTATGACTATTGTGTTTCAAGAAGCGAACTTGAATATTACCGGGGTAACTGACAGGCTTTTCTAACTGAAGCAGAATCATTCTATGAGCATGGATATAAAAAAGAGATTTGTTTTTCTTTTGGTGGCCATTCCCCTGCTTGTTGCGGGGTGCGGCAATCATGAGCAAGAGCTGAAAAAGAGTCGGCCCCAGGAGCTTCCTGTTGCTGTCGCAGGTGTTCCCGTTCGTACTGCTGTTGAGACCGGCGGGGGAGAGGTACTGCTTGTTCCTCTATCGGCTATTTTTCGTAAAGGAGAGCTGACTGGCATTTTTGTTGTCGGGGCTGATAACCGCCTCACTGTACGCTGGATCAGTACTGGGCGCTCCATGAACAATAATCTTGTTGTTCTCGGTGGGCTGGATAAGGGAGAGTTTGTTGTGGGAACGTATCGTTCCGCGCTTGAAGAAGGTGTAACCGTAATAAAAAGTGTGACTGCGGAGGATCAAACCCATGAATGAAGGTATTGCCGGTAAACTTGCAAAACAGTTTATCAATTCAAAGATTACGCCGCTCTTGATGGTGGCCGCTCTCCTGGTGGGTATTATGGCGACCTTCATGACGCCGAGGGAGGAGGAGCCGCAGATTGTGGTACCGATGGTTGATTTGTATATCCCCTATCCGGGAGCGACTCCCGCAGAGGTGGAGTCACGTGTTGCCAAGACGGTTGAGCGTACGTTGACCGAAATTCCGGGAGTGGATTATGTCTATTCTACCTCCATGCCCGACTTTGCAGTGGTGACCGTCCGCTATAAGGTTGGTGAGGATGCTGAGAAAAGCATGGTCAAGTTGTGGTCGACGCTGATGAAAAACATGGACAAGATGCCCGCAGGTGTCCAGTTTCCCTTGATGAAAAAGGTCTCTATCGACGATGTTCCGGTGCTTAATCTTACCTTCTGGAGCAAGACAAAGGATCCCTTTCAGCTCCGTAAAACCGCCGTTGAGGTTGCCGATGAGTTGAAAAAAATCAAGAATATCGGCGATGTTGATATAAAGGGTGGATTGAAACGGCAGGTAAAGATTGTGCTTGACAAGGAAAAACTCCGGCAGTTCAATGTGAGTCCGCTGCAGATTGCCCGTCAGGTACAGATGGCCAATAGCCAGATGACTGCCGGTGATTTCAAACAGATGAATGAGGAGATTATTGTTCGATCGGGAAGGTTTCTGGAGAGTGCCAGTGATGTCGGGAATATTGTTGTGGGGATTTATGGCGCCTCGCCGGTTTACCTTCGCGATGTGGCGAGTGTTGTTGATGGGCCTGAAGAGGTCAGTAACTACAATTTTTTCGGATGGGCTGCCGCGGCTCCGAATGGTTCACCTTCAGGAGAGTACCCGGCGGTGACGCTGACGGTGGCCAAGCGTCAGGGGAGCGATGCTTCCAAGCTGGCTGACAAGGTGCTTGCAAGGGTTAACGAACTTAAGAAGGTCTCTATTCCATCCGATGTGACGGTATCCGAAACCAGGAACTATGGCGCAACGGCAACCGACAAGGTATCTACCCTTCTGGAGCATCTGCTTATGGCTGTTGTGGCCGTGACCGTTGTTGTCGGATTTTTTCTTGGATGGCGTGGCGCTCTTGTTGTTCTGGCATCGGTACCGATCACCTTTGCTCTTACTCTTCTGATCTACTATCTGCTCGATTATTCACTGAACAGGGTGACCCTTTTTGCACTGATTTTTGTGACCGGTATTGTCGTTGATGATTCGATCATTATTGCCGAGAACATCCATCGTCACTTCGCCATGAAGCGACAGCCCAAACTGCAGGCTGCTATCACAGCGATCAATGAGGTGGGTAATCCGACTATTCTGGCAACATTCACGGTTATTGCCGCAGTGCTTCCGATGGTTTTCGTTTCCGGCCTTATGGGCCCCTATATGAGTCCGATGCCGATCGGCGCTTCGCTGGCCATGATTTTTTCGCTTCTTGTTGCTTTGATTGCAACGCCGTGGCTCTCTTTCCGTCTCCTCAAAACTGAGGAGGGGCATCATGAAGAGTATGATATTGCCAAGACGGGCTATTACAAGCTTTTCAACAAGATTCTCTCTCCCTTCATTGAGAGCAGTTTCAAGCGATGGATCGCTTTTGGTGTGGTAGGGTTGATGCTGGTTGGTGCCATTGCACTGGTGCCGATGAAGGCCGTACAGATGAAGATGCTTCCGTTTGACAACAAGAATGAATTTCAGGTGATTGTTGATATGCCGGAAGGTACCGCACTTGAGCAGACGGCAAGGGTTACCAAGGAGATTTCGGCCTATCTGAAAACTGTGCCCGAAGTCCTGAGCTACCAGTACTATGTGGGGACCAATGCACCGATCAATTTCAATGGTCTGGTGCGCCATTATTATATGCGCCAGGCAAAAAATATGGGTGATATCCAGGTAAACCTTGTTCCCAAGGATGAGCGCAAGGCACAGAGTCACGATATTGCCAAAAAGGTGAGGGCTGGGGTGCAGCAGATTGCAAGGCGGTATAACGCGAACGCCAAGATTGTTGAAATTCCTCCAGGTCCCCCTGTTCTTTCAACTCTTGTTGCTGAAATTTATGGCCCTTCGCAGGTTCAGCAGATTGCATTGGCCAAACAGGTCAAAAAAATTTTTGAAGAAACTCCCGGTGTGGTCGATGTGGACTGGATGGTTGAAGATGACCAGAAGGTTTACGATCTGGTAGTCAACAAAGAGCGTGCGGCGTTCCGTGGTGTCACTGCCGAACAGATAGCCCAGACACTGCGCATGTCGATTGCGGGTATGGATGTTGGTGTCTTGCATACGGACAAGGAGCTTGATCCTGTAACAATACAGGTAAGGCTGCCACAGTCTGACAGGACGTCACTGCATGATCTTTCGGGCATTTTTGTGCAGTCGCAGGGTATGGGTACCTTGACAACCCGTCTGCGTGCCGGTGAGATGATTCCACTTTCGGAACTGGTCAAGGTTGAAGAAAAAGTCCAGGAGAAGAGTATTTACCGCAAGGATCTTCGCAGGGTGGTCTATGTGACGGCAGATGTTGCCGGGGCGACGGAGAGTCCGGTCTACGCAATGCTCAATATGGATAAACAAATCGAAAAGCTCAAGGTTCCTGGAGGGTACAGCGTTAGTCCTCTCTACACGGCAGCCCCGACATCGGATGACAAGTTAGCGATGAAATGGGATGGAGAGTGGCAGATTACCTTTGAAGTGTTCAGGGATCTGGGGACTGCTTTTGCTGTGGTACTTGTGATTATTTATCTCTTGATTATTGGATGGTTCCAATCTTTCAAGACACCGCTGATCATGATGATCGCCATTCCTCTGAGCCTTGTGGGTATCATCCCTGGTCACCTGCTGCATGGAGCCTTCTTTACGGCAACCAGTATGATCGGCATGATTGCCCTGGCTGGTATCATGGTGCGAAACTCGGTGCTGCTCATTGATTTTATCCAGATACGCAGGGCGGAAGGTGCTGATCTCAAGCAGGCGGTCATTGAGTCGGCGGCTGTTCGTACACGGCCGATTATTCTGACTTCAGGTGCGGTTGTCATCGGCTCTATTGTCATGCTGTTTGATCCGATTTTTCAGGGACTTGCCATATCACTGATTTGGGGCGGCGTTCTTTCAACCATTCTGACGCTCGTGGTTGTGCCGATTGTCTATTATATTGTTGAGAAGAAATCAACAAAACCGTAACGGAGGCAATCGCATGAAATTTCTTGCCATCATGGGACATGATGAGACCCGACCGAAAGTGCGGGCTCTTTTCCAGAAGTATCAGGTGCATATGTTCAGCAATGTTGCCATCAAGGGGTGCAACTGTGAAAAAAAAGGGTTACAGCAGCAGGCATGGTGGCCTACCGATGAGATGTTTGCCACCTATTCGTCGCTCTGTTTTGCCATTCTTGATGATGACAAAGCTGAAGCCATCATGCTCGAACTTGAAAAGAACCCGATTGCGGTGGACAAGGATTTTCCGGCAAGGGCCTTTCTGATGAACGTTGAAAAAACAGCCTGATGGAGGAGCATGCATGATTGTTGAGCAGTTTCGTACAGGAGGTGACAGGAACTTCGGATATCTTGTCGCCGATGAGGTTTCTAAGGAGGCAATTGTTGTTGATGCCTCCTACAATCCCGGCATGATTGTCCGGTTTGCTGCTGAACGGGGTTTTGTGATCCGATTTGTTTTTTCAACCCATGGTCATGACGATCACACCAATGGCAACGATGCCATCAGGGCGATGACCGCTCTTCTTCCCATGCTTTACGGTGACACCTGTTCCCTGACAGGTATTGCCGTAGAAGATGGAGCCCGTTTTCCTCTTGGCTCTCTTGAGGCGCGTATTCTCCACACGCCGGGACATACGAAGGATTCCATCTGTATTCATGTCGGAGACGCTCTTATTACCGGGGATACTCTTTTTACGGGAAAGGTGGGGGGAACCGGCAGTGAAGAGCAGGCGCGTGATGAATACGGGTCGCTGCACCGTCTCATGATGTTGCCTGGTGAGACAAAAGTTTATCCTGGACACGATTACGGCGTGTCGCCCATCTCAAACATCGCCACAGAGTGTGTGACAAATCCCTTTCTGCTTCAGAAAGATTTCAATGCTTTTCTTGCCTTGAAACAGAACTGGGCAGCGTATAAAAAAACACATGGAATTGCATAATTTTTCTTTTTGAGCGGGCAATTCTTGCAATGATGATGTTTTTTTTTATAAATTGACTCCTCATGCCAACTTTGAAAATGAAGTATGGTATTCCTCCCTTTTTCTGCTTTCTGACATAAAATCGGTTGCCTGTTGTGCTGAAAAGTAAAAAATGGGCATTATCAGTTTTTTTAATCTTTAAGTAACCTGATGACTATGGATCAGCTTATAACATTACGTACGCTGCCGGTATCTGCTCTTATGCAGAAAGAGTTTCACATAATCAAAGGAAGCTGTACGGTTGCCGAGGCTCTGCAGATTATGAAACGGAGCAAGGAGAGCGGTCTTATTGTCGAGCCTCGTAACGAGGACGATTGCTATGGTATTGTGACTGAAAAAGATATTCTTGAAAAGGTGATCGATCCGGGCGAGGATGTGCATCGTGATCCCTGGAATACTCCGGTGTTTCAGATCATGAGCAAGCCGGTTATCAGTGTCAATCCCACCCTTCGCATAAAGTATGCGCTTCGTCTGATGAAAAGGAGCAATGTCAGGCGCCTTACCGTCATGGAAAACAACAAAATTCTTGGTCTTCTCAATATGACCGATGTGCTTCATGCTGTCGAGGAACTTCCGGTTCATGACGATCATGTAGCCCTGTAGCAGTCCGGGTACCTTGTACAGCTTTCCTCAGTAATACCAGAAAGACCAATTTCAATGAGCGGGGCGCTTCGGCGGTTGGAGTGTCCTGCCATTTAATCAGTGAGGCTCTCTTTATAGCTTCACAAGGAGATTTGAGCGTATGAAACCATTTGATATTGTTATTGTCGGAGGCGGGGGTGCCGGGCTCTACGCTGCCATGGAGGCAATGAAAACCAATCCGGCACTCAATATTGCCGTTTTGTCCAAAGTCTATCCAAACCGTTCCCACACTTCTGCAGCTCAGGGTGGAGCCAATGCTGCGCTTGGCAATAAGGCCAAGGACGATACGGTTGAAATGCACATTTTCGATACCATCAAGGGCAGTGATTATCTTGCTGATCAGGATGCGGTTGATGTGCTTTGCTCTGAAGCGCCCAAAATTATCCGTGAACTTGAAAATATGGGCACCCCGTGGTCGAGGATGGAGGACAACACCATTGCCCAGAGACCTTTTGGCGGTGCTGGTCGCCCTCGCTGTTGCTACTGCTCTGATAAAACAGGTCATACCATTCTGCAGACACTCTATGAACAGTGTCTGAAAAAAGGGGTGATTTTCTTTAATGAGTACTTCGCACTGAACTTGTCGGTCAGCGGGAGCCGTTCGAATGGGCTGATTGCCATGAATATGAAGAGTGGGAAGGTCGAGGCTTTTCCTGCAAAAACCGTGATTTTTGCTACCGGTGGCTATGCCAAAATGTACTGGAACCGGTCAAGCAATGCGGCGGGCAATACCGGTGACGGTCAGGCTATTGCTTACCGGGCAGGTATACCTCTGAAAGATATGGAGTTTGTTCAGTTCCATCCGACAGGCCTGAGAAAGAGCGGGCTGCTTGTTACCGAAGGAGCCCGGGGTGAAGGCGGTTATCTGCTCAACAAAGATGGTGAGCGCTTTATGTCGCGCTATGCGCCTGAAAAAATGGAGCTTGGCCCGCGCGACCTTGTTTCCCGATCGCTTGAAACGGAAATTTTGCAAGGAAGGGGATTTGACAGCCCGGCAGGTAAATATCTTCATCTTGATCTCACCCATCTCGGTGCGGATCTTATCAAATCGCGCCTTCCGCAGATACGGGAGATGTCGATGAACTTTGAAGGAATTGATCCCATTGAGGAGCCTATTCCGGTCAGGCCGACCGCTCACTACTCAATGGGTGGGATTGATACCGATAACCAGACCCGGACGGTCATGGGTGGCGTTTATGCAGCGGGTGAGTGCGGCTGTGTTTCGGTTCATGGAGCAAATCGCCTTGGAGGAAATTCTCTGCTTGACATTCTTGTGTTCGGTCGTATAGCTGGACACACGGCGGCGGAGGAGGCTGGAAAATTTTCACCGGGAACCATATCGGAAGCCGAACTTGCCGAACAGTTTGAAGAGATCAGGGGCGGAATGCACACTTCCGGTCGCTATGAACGGTATGGCGAGTTGCGTGAGGAGCTTGGTCAGACACTTGCGCTTAACGTTGGTATTTTCAGGGAATCCTCTTTGTTGCAGAAAGGGATTGCCGATATCGCAGAGCTTAAAGAACGGTTCAAAAAAGTCCGTATTTCTGATGCCAGCGATGTTTTCAATACCAATCTTATGCAGGTACTTGAACTGAAAAATATGCTGGATCTGGCTGAAACCGTTGCTGCCGGAGCCTCTGTTCGCCAGGAGAGCCGGGGCTCCCATACCCGGATCGATTTTCCTGTACGGGATGATGCGAACTGGCACAAGCATACACTGGCTACCCTGGTGAACGGAAAAGTTACCCTTGGTGAAAAGCCGGTAACAATGGGACGTTATGAACTCCAGGAAAGAACTTATTAACTATTTTGCTTATGACGGTGCCAACAGATCAGCATAAAGAGGGGAAAAAAGATGTAACCTTCAGGGTTTTCCGCTTCAATCCACAGGTCGACAGCAAGCCCTATTTTGACGATTATACCATTCCTGTGGAGAGAGGTGTTACGGTGCTCAGGTCGTTGAATTATATCAAGGAGCATATTGATGGATCGGTCAGCTTCAGGGCCTTCTGTCAGGCAGGAATCTGCGGCTCCTGCGGCATGAGGGTAAACGGTCTTTCCCAGCTTGCCTGTACGACCCAGGTATGGGATGTGCTCGCCAAAAGCCGTGAGCCAGGCATCATCAAGGTTGAGCCGTTGCGCAACCTGCCGCTTATCAAGGATCTTATTGTCGATATGGATCCCTTGGTCGACAAGATGAAGCACTACTCAAATTGGGTTGATTCAACCATGCCTGAGGCCCAGATGGGCAAGAAGGAGTTCCTGATCTCTGAAGAGGAGTTCCTCCGTTACGACAAGGCGACGGATTGTATTCTTTGTGCATCGTGTGTTTCTGAATGCAGCATCTTGAGGGCGAACAGGGAGTATGTCTCTCCTGCCGTGCTGCTGAAATCCTACCGCATGAATGTTGACAGTCGGGATGCCATTCATGAGCAGCGTCTTGCCGAACTGGTCAAGGATCATGGTGTCTGGGACTGTACCCACTGCTATCGCTGTCAGGAGAGTTGCGTCAAAAGCATTCCGATCATGGATGCCATTCATGGAATACGTGAAGATGCTATCGAAAGCAGGGGAATGAAGGATACCAGTGGATCCAAACATGCGGAAGCCTTTATGTCAGATATTGAAAAGAAGGGTAAGCTGATCGAAGCAACTCTTCCGATACGCACCAATGGCGTAGTCTGGACGTTGCAGAACCTTCTGCCGATGGCCATGAAAATGATCATGAAACGCCGTACACCGCCGCCACCGCCGCTGGTAAAATCGGCCAAAGGGATCAAGATATTCAGGAAGATGTTCAGGGAGATGACCGAACATGTAAAGCAGGATCACAAATCTCATAAAAAATAACAGGGGAGAACTGCTGGATGAAGCGATATGCATATTACCTGAGCTGCATCAATGAGTCCATGACCAAAGAGGTGGACCGTTCCATTGAGCTCTGGCAGAAAGATCTTGGAATCGAGCTTGTCAAACTGCACGAAGGCACCTGCTGCGGGGGAAGTAATCTCGAGTATGTCAGTCCGAAACATTTTGCGCTGGTCAACGGTCGCAATATTGCCCTTGCCGAAAAGATGGGGCTTGATCTTATTGTCTCCTGCAACACCTGTCTTATGACGATCCGCACGGCAAAGAAAAAGTTGGATGAATCGCCGGAACTGAAAAAAGAGATCAATGAGATTCTTAAAGAGGAGGGGCTTGAATACCTTGGAACCTCAGAGGTGCGGCATCTGCTTTGGGTACTGGTCGATGATGTCGGACTCGATACCATCCGCGAGAAGGTAAAGGTTCCGCTGAAAAATTACCGGATTGCTCCCTTTTATGGGTGTCATATACTCCGTCCGTCAACAGTTCTTGGGCATGACAATCCGGTTGATCCCACATCACTTGACCAGTTGATTGAGGCATTGGGTGGACAAACCATTCCGTATAACCATAAAAATCGCTGCTGCGGATTTCACACCCTGCTGGTTGCCGAACAAGAGTCACTCAATGTAGCGGCAGAGGCCCTGCAGGAGGCAATTGAGTCGAAAGCTGATTTTATTGTGACGCCTTGTCCGCTTTGCCATACATCGCTTGACGGCTATCAGGCCAAGGCACTCAAAAATGCTGGCGTTGAGAGCTCCATTCCCGTTTTTCATATTTCTGAAATGATCGGCCTTGCTCTCGGATACAGTGCAAAACAGCTTGGTATCAAACGCCATATTGTGAGCTGAATGTGCTTTTTTGCCTTTTGCTGCCGAAGAACGCTGATGACCTGAGTACCGATCTTCCGGAAAGTTTTAAAAAAAGGTTGAAAAAGCGTAACTTTGCACTTTTACTTTGCTCTCAGCCGGGGAATTACCGGACGATCTGACGGGCCCTTGTTTTGTTAACTCATCAAAATTATTGCATTGCATGCTCAAAAATGATCTTTTTCTCCGGGCATTAAAACGCCAGCCATGTTCCAGAACCCCAATCTGGGTGATGCGCCAGGCCGGCCGTTATTTGCCGGAGTACCGTGCTGTGAGAGAAAAAACCGATTTTTTAACCCTCTGTAAAACCCCGGAACTGGCAACCGAGGTGACCATTCAGCCCGTTGAACTGATGGGTGTGGATGCGGCTATCATTTTTTCTGATATACTTGTGGTCAATGAAGCCATGGGTATGAATGTCGAAATTATCGAGTCCAAAGGGATCAAGCTCACTCCGCCGATCCGCTCACAGGCAGATATCGACAAGCTGATTGTTCCTGATATTGATGAAAAACTCGGCTATGTGATGGATGCGCTCAGAATGACCAAGAGAGAACTCGATAACCGTGTTCCCCTTATCGGATTTACTGGTGCTGCATGGACCCTCTTTACCTATGCTGTTGAAGGCGGCGGATCGAAAAACTATGCCTACGCCAAGAAGATGATGTACCGTGAGCCGGCAATGGCCCATGAGCTGCTTGGCAAGATCTCCAGCGTTATCACCGCTTACGTGCTGAAGCAGATCGAAGCTGGCGCCGATGCCATCCAGATTTTTGACTCATGGGCAAGCGCACTCTCCGAAGATGACTATCGCGTATACGCCCTTCCTTATATAAAGGATACCGTTCAGGCGATCAAGGCAAAATATCCTGACACTCCGGTTATTGTTTTCTCAAAGGATTGCAACACCATTCTCAACGATATCGCTGATACCGGCTGTGAGGCCATGGGTCTCGGCTGGGGTATGGATATCGGCAAGGCGCGCGCCGAACTCGGTGACCGCGTTGCCCTGCAGGGTAACCTCGATCCTACGGTGCTCTATGGTACACCTGCATTAATCAAGGCCGAAGCAGCCAAGATTCTCCGCTCTTTCGGTCAGCACACCGAACATTCAGGCCACGTTTTCAACCTCGGCCACGGTATTCTGCCCGATATGGATCCGGAAAACCTGAAATTGCTCGTTGAATTTGTCAAGGAAGAGAGCGCCCAGTACCACTAAGGGCGACTGCTCTTTTTTTTTACTCCGCCCTGTGTTCTGCATGTGGCGGAGTTTTTTATTTGTGTGCTTGCCAGTTGATTTGAGCGCATTGGACCTATATTTTCCTTGTCGGCGCAGTATGATGACGAGTCCGGTACAAGATTTTCATTATTCATGTACCCAGTAAAGGAGGATGTCTTGATGCCTTTTGGTGGAGACATGATCACCGCCTCTTATTATCAGTCCTTCTTGGGTTTCCCCTGCAATTGAAGGTTTAAAAGAGAATAATGGACAGTCACGCAAGCTATCTGGAAAAGAGATACTTTGGTTCACTTGATGGATTGCGTGCTATCAGTATTACCGCGGTTATCTGGCATCACACTGCTCCAAAATGGAGTGGAGCGATACTCGGTTATATCGGTACATACGGGGTGCATCTGTTTTTTGCAATCAGTGGTTTTCTCATTACAACACTGCTTTTGAGGGAGCGTAGCCGGAAGGGCAGCATTGACTTGAAGGCCTTTTACCTGCGGCGAACGTTACGCATTTTTCCGCTTTATTTCGGTGTGCTTGCGATGTATATCGTTTTGGTCGCTTTTCTGGAAAATGACGTTCTTGTCAGGCAGGAGTTTTTCAACAACCTTATTTATTTTGCGACCTATACATCAAACTTGTTTGTGAAACTTGATGGGAGGGTCATTTTTTATTTTGCCTGGTCTCTTGCGACTGAAGAGCAGTTTTATTTGATCTGGCCTTCAATACTTTCCAGGACTGAAACGCCATCAAGGGCTTTTATTCTGCTGACAGTTGTTCTAACCGCATGCATCATTGATCAATTGCTTGGTACAGGATTTCTGTCGGCCATACCGGTCGCAATCGTTGGTGGGGCCTTGCTTGCGGTTACCATGCATACCCGGCGAGGTTTTATTCGGCTTCAATATTTTTTAGGATGGAATGGGTCACTCTTCGCGTTGATTCTTGCTCTCGTAATGCTCATAATAGTATGGCCCGCACCAGAGTTTATGATTCACCTTTTATTTGTGCTGATCGTCGGTGCCTCTGTTATTCGTGAGAATCATCCTTTGAGATTACTGTTTTCATGCAAACCTGTTCGCTTTATTGGCTCCATCAGTTATGGCATGTATATGTGCCACTTGTTGTGTGAAAATATCATTGTCAAGATGCTTGAATTTCTAAGATGGCATGCTATTGGTATCGAAGTTTTTGTTCTGACCTTTTTGCTTTCGGTTGTTGTTGCCCGTTTAAGTTTTACATACTTTGAATCATTTTTCTTGAATTTAAAGCATAGGTATGAGCGTTGAATGCCGGTTTTCGAAAAAAAATTGAAAATTGCTCTCCAAAGCGGCGAAGGTTCTGTGAATTATGATCTTCCCGGTATGGAGGTGCTTGAAAAGGTGATCAGGGAGTCCCATGACAACGTGAGTATGATGGAGCAGTGATTTTTTGTTTTTTATGAAGAAAAACTTAACTTATAAGTGAAACATGGCTTTGAGTTAGTGTATCAGGAGCATGGGCTTGGCGGTGCGCTTTATTCGGTTCGTTTTGAGGGAGAGGAGAAGAGTGAGCTTGACAAGTTTCTTGAAGACAGGAGGATACAGGCCTCAAAAGAGTTTGGTTCTCTTGTTTCACGTCTTGAAGACATGGTCGATTCTTTTGGTTTTAAAGAGCGTTTTTTCAAAGTCAGGGAGGGTTCAATCAGGGATTCTCTTGCAGCGTTTCACTATGACAATGGTCCTCTCAGACTCTATTGTTTACGGTGGTCAAGTGTGTTATTGATTGCTGGTTCCGGAGGGATCAAAAAAACCCGAACTTATCAGGATGACGGGGTACTTCGTGAGGCTGCCGAAAAACTGCAAAGGGTTGATGAGCTGATTCAGGCCCGTCAGAAGTCGCGCGACATCGTTATAGATGCAACCACTGGTATTATTGAGGGTAATCTTATTTTTACATCTGACTCATACGATCATGACATCATTGCTTAGAAAAGCTGCAGCAGCCGTATCGCCCTGCACCAGAAAATTTGTTGAGCGTCAGGGTGCGTTTTCTGTCAGGATTACTGAAATAATGAATGTGAGCGGTATGACCCAGCGTCAACTCGCCGAAAAGCTTGGCAAAAACGAGTCGTACATCAGCCGGATAGTTGCTGGCTGGGCCAATCCGACACTGAGAACCATTGTTGAATTTGAGGTTGCTCTTGGCCAGGATATCATTGATATTCCCTACCAGAAGAAAAGTCATGTAAGTACCGTGATCGGTGACGACAGGGCATGGGAATTGGGTGAAGGGGTGAGTACCACGAAGATGCCCTCCCTCTCGGTCGGTACAAAAATTTATTACATCAATACTGCTGGCAGTTCAATGGTTGGTTAACCGTCATGGAAACGAGCGCACAAATAGGTATCCAATATTCAGGATTTCGGTTTAAAAGTTTTTCTTTCAGGGAGCCTTCAGGGGTCGGGGAAAATGAGTCGTTCAATTTTGAGACCTCCATGGCGATAAGAACAGCGAACGACAGGATTATTATCGGATTAATGATTCTGGTGAATCGCAAGAGTGACGGCGCAACCTATGCCAAAGCGGAGACGGAATCGCTTTTTCTGGCTAAAGGGTTGGAGCAGGCCGTTGACAGGGTCGGCAATATCAATGTTCCTGAAAATCTTCTTTTTACCGTTATCTCTCTTGCAATTTCTACCTCAAGGGGTGCTCTTATGGTCAAGGGTGCTGGCACCTTCCTTGAAAAAATGCCGATGCCGATTGTTGATCCGCAATCATTTTTTCAGCGCAATAAAGCAGTAAACCAGTAAGTATCGCTATTCCTCCTCTACGGGTTTAGCCCGAAAACCCCTGAGATGACTCCCGCTTTTTTTCAATCAGTTCCAAGAGCTTTTGAGCGGTATGGAGCGGAATTATACTTTTTCCTGTATATTGACTTGATACAATTCGTTACAGGTTTAAAAATTTATTGTTATGATCAAGGAATGTGGCTGTTCTGACGGGCTCAGCGACCGTACCCGTTATGAGGAGGTCGTGCTTGATACCATGCTTTTTAGCGCACAGCTCAAGGAGAGGGTTGCGCGGCAGAACAGCGCAGTGATTGTGGCTATGGCACGCATGATTGCCGGAACGTTTGAGGATGGCGGCAAGATGCTGCTTTGTGGGAACGGCGGCAGTGCGGCTGATGCCCAGCATCTGGCAACGGAGCTGACCATCCGCTACCGCAGCAGTGTAGAGCGTCCGGCACTTCCGGCAATAGCGCTCTCTACCGATACTTCAGCACTGACAGCGGGGGCCAATGATCTTGGTTATGATGCGGTCTTTGCCCGGCTGGTCGAGGCATACGGTCGGGAGGGAGATATTTTACTGGGCCTTTCAACCAGCGGGAACAGTCAGAGTGTTGTAAACGCCCTTACCAGTGCGCAGCAGCAAGGGATGAAAACACTTGCCTTGCTCGGAGGTGATGGTGGGCGGTTGAAGGGGTTGGCGGATCTTGAAATTATTGTGCCTCATTCAGGTTCTGCTGACCGGGTACAGGAGTGCCATATTACGATTGGCCATGTTCTTATTGATCTTGTAGAGCGAATGCTCGGCTATTGCCGTTTGTAGAAATAACTCAAAAATATGATTGCAATGCAGGTGAAACAGATTGAAGGAGTTTTGAGCGCCAGGGATACCCGCTTTGCGCTTGTTGTTGCACGCTTCAACGATTTTATCGGGCAGAAGCTTGTAGAGGGCGCTATCGACTGTATCCGTCGCCACGGTGGATCGGAGGAAAATATTGCCATCTACCGTTGTCCCGGCGCTTTTGAGCTGCCGATGGTTGCCAAAAAGGTTGCTCTAAGCGGGAAGTATGATGCCATTATTACGCTTGGCGCCATTATCCGTGGTTCTACACCGCATTTTGATGTTATTGCTGCTGAGGCCACCAAGGGGATTGCCCAGGTCGCTCTTGACACGATGGTTCCAATTGCATTTGGCGTTTTGACAACGGAAAATATTGAACAGGCGATAGAACGTGCTGGAACCAAAGCGGGCAACAAGGGTTTTGATGCAGCCATGACGGCTATTGAGATGGTGAATCTTTACAAGCTGCTTTAGACAAAAATTATTTTTTTTACATTGCTAAGCGAACAAAAATAGGTCTTATATTCTAAGGTTACATTCCATGAAACTTTGTTTCGTGAAAAAAATAAATGGAAAATGTACGCCCTATAGCTTGACTATGGTATAATTGATTGTAAGAAAAAATTCTATTGGTAAGGTTTTAGCAATCAAAGTGAATTGCTCTTTATGAAAATTTGAGCAATGATTCTAGAAACCCATTATATTGTAATAAGAATTATTTTCTTGTAAAAAAGAGAGGATTAGCGGAATTTAATGGGTTGAAGTGAGATATTAATACGTCATTATGCGATAAGGCGCTTCAGTTCTCTAAGGTAAAAGATTCTTTTGGTTTGGTAGTTCTTGAAGCTTTCTGAGCACTTCGCAGAGGTGTTGCTAAGGTAGATTTAGCTGTATAGGCTTACTCATAATGCCTTGGTTGTTTTGTTCTTGCATAGTTAAAGATGTTGTCTCTATGGCTTATCGGCATGGTCTTCACCTTCATCATAGGTTTACGTTCTAACACATTCTATGAATTGAGATTACGCTAAACTAAACTCTTATTACTCTGTTTTTATTAAAATCACCGAAGAGCCAAAAAAGATACTATAGGTGAGTTGTTTTATGATTGATGTGTTTATCAAATATATGACATCAAGTTTCATAAATTAAATGCGGAATATGCAAAAATTAGTGTTTTGATTGTTAGAGTGCTTGAATAAGTAGATTTGCTAAACGATTAAAAAGTAACTATTGGTACATGAATTAATAAATATTATTTTTATAAATACAGTTTTTAGTGATAAGTATTGATATGTGATCCGGATACTTTTCGAGTTAATGCGATGGTAGACTAAAAATATTTTCAATCAGATAGACTGTGTTATTTAATAGTGCAATAAGCGGGTTTGTTATTATATAATTTTTCGATTTGTGTGGTTTTAAATAAAATAAATTTAGCAAAGCATATGGTAAGCTATTTTAAGGAATTAAAATCAAATCCAGACCGGTGGTTTAACGTTGCTTTTGGTTTAATTGGTTTGCCTGGTATTTTCGCGCTCATTCTTTCATCTTATAGTCAAAATAATGAGGCAGGGTACTTGCAGTTATCGGTTATTATTTTTTACATAGTAGTTATTTCGGCTTTTTTATGGAGTAAACGTCCGAAAGGTAGAAAACCCCCGTTTGATATGGGGGAAACTTTTTCGCCATTTCATCGCAAAAAAGGTACTGTTTTATGGATTAGGACTCAACAAAAAAAAACTTGTTAGACAAGATAAAAAGCACAAAAAAAGATGAGAAAAAGATAGTTGTGCTAATGGGTGGTAAGCTTTTAACTACAAGTTTTTCCGTAATGACGGGTCGGTTTGACCTGATTTCTTGTTGTTCGGCCTTGTCTTTACTTCGGAAGTAATTCTTGTTGAGCGCTTAGTGGAACGGGAAAGACGACATTGATAAGAGATATTATAGATAATGAATTGCTGCCAAGAGATTACGATTGTTATTATTTGGATAGTTATAAGCATGTAAAGGAGGTTAGGTTTGACGATAGGATAAAAGTGATTGTTTTGGATGAATTTGAGGATTTATTTTTAGAAATATTAAGTAATAAGGTGTCTGATGCAGATATGCAAAAGACAGAAGGAATAAAAAAAGAAATAACTAAAATATTTGAATCAAAGGCAGTTATTGTTATTGTGATAAGGGATGATAGATACCATTTGTTGAAATTATTCGGTAATTTTATACCAAAAATAAGCGATTCGGTAATATTGGAAAAAGTAAGTTTAAATAATAAACAAGATTTTGATGATTTTATCGAAGTTGTCTTGGAGAAATTGACAAAAGAAATTAATTCAAATTGCGAAAAATTCAAAAACAAAATCAAGATATTGTATCGTATACAAAAACAAAATAAGATATTCTATCATGTTAATAACGAGAGTGAGATAAAAAAAGATATTTCTTTCTTTTCTCGGGAAGTGACAATGTTTGAATTGCATTGTTTTTGTGCATTACTAACACAATATGAAATAAATGGAAAAGATTTGTCGTTAGCTTTCGAATTCACTCCTGAAGATGTACTTAAAAATTTGATAAAAGAGTGTATTAATAGTAATGATGATCCTGTTTTATGCGTGACTGTTTTATATGCAATACTTGTGCGTGCTATATTGAGAACAGAAAAATCAGCATCTAGTATCAAAGATATTATTGATGCTATCGATGTTGCGAAAATTCACGATCATAGTATGATACTTAATATTCTTGAATTTCTCGGTAAAAAACATTGACTTATTAAAGGTTATGATAACAAGTATTTGTTATCACATAAAGCGCTTGAAGATCCGGTTGATAGTTTGGCCAGTGATTACCTTTCTCCTATGGAAAAAGATAATATTAAGGAGCTTGTTAAGCTTACAAAAAAAATAGGGAAGCCGGAAGAGGATTTTAAACAAGAAAATCAGATATATACTTTTATTAATGCACTCTTGATACTAATGGTGGTTGTTAACTTGTTCTCGATTTCTGTTTGGGGCTTTAATAATTCTGATTTTTGGTATAATGAATCTGGTTTAAAATATGCAGGCTTTAATCTTAATTATTTTTTTATTGCACTGCCTCATTTGTTGTGGTGCAATTATGTTTTATTACACTACAAAAAAGTATATAAGTATTTTGATATCGATAATAGGCAAAAGGCAATGTCTATAGTTATAGTCTTTAATTTAATTTTTTGTATACTTGTTGGGATTTTGTATCCAAGTTACTGGATAATATCTATTGGTTGGGGTGGGTTAATTCAGAATATAAAAACGCATCTTTACTCTAAAGATATAAGATTAAGCCTTGTTGCGAGAGAGGATTTTTCTAGTAAAGCTAATCGGACTTATGTTAATATGGGAATTACATTTATTATAGGTATTTTATTTGCCTTAATATGTAATAAGGGTGCATCTGGTGTGAGTAGTATCACGTCTTCAATGATTGACTCGAACATATCATTTAATAGGGAGTATTTAACGCTAGTCTATTATATATGCGCGGGATTGTATGTTTATACTAGTATAGCCTTATATAATGATCATATAACAGACAGGAAAGCTGCTATGATGAGAGCGCAATTGAAAAGAGGTGTCCCTCTATGATGAAATAAGCGCTCCATAGTAATTGATTCCGTAATAAAATAGCCAAGGCGCTCATGACTCAAGCGATGTTTGATACGGAATTACGGAATAATTTTTTGCTAAGTACTTATTAAATTGTCATTTCGACGAACGAAGTAAGGAGAAATCTTACAGCGACATAATCAAGATTTCTCACTAACGTTCGAAATGACAGGATTATAAGCGCTTCTCAAGCATTGATTCCGTAGTAAAAAAAACCACACATCAAGAAATCAGGCTTTGATGACTTGATATTACGGAGCGACTTGTTGTTGACCGCTTAGTAAATAAAAAACTTTATTTGAGAGTTGCGATAACATTGTTTTGTGACTACTATTTGTTTTATCTAATGATATGTAACTATGCTGAAGCTTATATTTAAAAAATGGGGTTAGTTTGACGGTTGTATTCTGTGCCTTATTGCGGTATAAACGTAAAACCCGGCTTGAAAAGTATACTCCGTTGCGTGTAGCGAGAAGGTTCGTTCGAATGCAATTCAGAAAAAGCAATAACCAATTATGCGGGAGAAAAGATAAGTGAAAATATTGAATAAGTTATTGTCAACAGCATTTGATCATGCTTATTATTCCCTAAGAAAGAAAAAGACGTGCTCAAATATTAAAGCTCCAGATTTATTCGATGGGAGGGAGTATTCTATCGATTCATTTTATAATGAGTATAGTAAGTGTTTTGAAAGTCCCGAATTATTTTACACTGATTTTGGAGGTCATAAAAATTACTCTTTTATTGAGGGAGCCCACTTTAATAAAAGATATGATAAAAAAGCAAAGGATATCCCTCTCGAGAATATGCTTTTTGATTCACCTGTAAAAACAGGTTATCCTGAAACTGATTTAGTTCCGTTTAAAATGTTTACAAAAGAGGGGAGAAAATCAAAAACACTTCTTCTTTTTGCTCCAGGATGGGGTCGCGGTAATCAGGTGATTGAGGAGTATTTTTGTCACATATTGCGTGAGTCAGGAATTGACTCACTTCTTTTAACTGTCCCATATCAACAAGCAAGAACTCCTTCAGAGTCATATACGGGAGAGTATTTTATAAGTGCAAACGTTTTTTGGACAATAGCAAATTTCAGGCATTTTGTTGCAGAAATAAGGTTGTTGGTGCAGCATATGCGCAATCAGTATGACAAGATTGGTTTGATTGGTATGAGTAGTGGTGGATTTATTACAGGTTTAGCGGCTATGGTTGAGGAAGTTGATTACTTGTTTTCATTTATTACTGGATGCGAGGTCGGTAGAATTACATGGGAAGGACTAATTACGAAGGAAGTAAGAAAGGATTTGATAAAAAAAGGGATAAATGAAAATGATTTAAGTAAAGCTTGGTCAATTTCCGATCAGTCTTATTTTTCAGGTAAATCGACTGCAAAATATTTTAAGCATTATGTTGCATTATATGATGATGTCATCCCAACACAATACCAATTGAAGTTGTGGGAGTATTATGGAAAGCAGGACATAATGAGGCTTGATTGTGCTCATTATAGTTCTGTATTTAGTATAAAGACTGTAGCTTCAGATGTTGTGAGATTTATAAAAAAATGTTCTTAAATAACAAATATTGAGCAGCTTATTTGATCAATATTGCTCCGGTTTAATTTTAAAAGGGTTAATTACCCACCACTTTCACTGAGAGTTTGTTATGCTTCTTCTGGTGGTAAATACTTCGCTGTTTGCGGTGGGGAGTTGTGTTGAAATGTTGGAAACTTGATAATGAGAGTGCAGCGGACGCCACAATTGGTTCTGCAAAGAACAATTCAATTACACGACTTCACGTCGCACCTTCTATATTAACACATAGGGGCTGTGAGCTTTTAGTGGCCAATAAAATACAGTTATTTTAGTTGTATCGATACCGATTGAGACTGTTTTCGATAGTTTTGTAAGTAATGTCCATAAGCTCTTCAGCGTTTTTTAAGTCTGATGGTTCAATTGGTTTGTCTATGATGACTTTAACCTTTCCTTTGTTGATTTTAAAGCTGTTTTTAGGGGTGATAAGATGAGTTCCAATGATTGTGACAGGTAATACTGGAGTTAACCCTTTTTTCGCAACAATAAATGCTCCTCGCTTGAATGGTAACAATTCTCCCGTTGCCGAACGAGTGCCTTCTGGAAAAATATGAACGGATCTTCCGCTTTTAAGTACTTCAGTGGCTGCAAGTAGACTATTGAGTGCCTCCCGGTTTTGACCTCGTTTGATCATGATAAAGCCAGCTTTTTTTATTACCCTACCGAATAAAGGTATTTTTCCTACATCTTCTTTTGCAATGAGTCTGATATTTAAATTTAGAATTCCAATCAGAATAGGAATATCAGCCATACCGGCATGGTTACTGACAACAAGGTAATTATTGTCTGGATTGTAATTATCTCGACCATAAATATCAACAACGATGCCGAAAAGTTTTATGTTTAAACGACTCCACCATATAGCTATTTTATTGAAGCGGTCGCCGGTTCGGTCGATAAGGTTAGCAAAAAAGGAAAAAATTAATCCGAAAAACGTAATTGGAATAAGGATAAATAAAAAAATAAGTGTTCCAACGTTCATTCTCTACTGCTTTTAAAAGGTTACTGGTCAAGTTCGTTGAGAAAAGAGGCGAGCTCTTTGTACTCTGAACTGATCAAGGTGGCACTCTTCTTTTTTTCCATAAGCTCCTGAAGGCTCGATGGGATGCCGATCTCTTTGCCCAGGGCATTCTCGATGGCTTCAAGAAATTTTACCGGATGGGCCGTTGAAAGGAGGATACCGGGTTTTTCTGTCTGGCTTGTTGTGCTTCTGAAGCGCTCAAGAGCACGGAACGCGACGGCGGTATGCGGATCCATGACATAGCCAAAGCGGTCATGGACTGACTGGATGGCTGCAATGGTCTCTTCATCTGAAACGGCAATGCCTGTGATATCCTGTGCCATTGAGGCTCGGTTGTTGTGGTAGAAATATCTCAGACGTGCAAAATTGCTCGGGTTGCCGACGTCCATTGCCGTAGACAGGGTGGTGATCGTTGGGTGTGGCTCATAGCGTCCCTCATCAATATAGCGGGTTACGCTGTCGTTGGCATTTGATGCTGCAATGAAGTGGCCTATGGGAAAACCCATTCGTTTTGCAAGTACGCCTGCGGTGAGGTTTCCGTAGTTGCCGCTCGGGACGGAAAAGAGCGTGTCACTGAATCCATACCGTTCCTTGAGCTGCAGGGATGCCCAGGCGTAGTAGAACGATTGGGGAATCAGCCGTGATATATTGATGGAGTTGGCTGAGGTGAGCGTCAGGGATTCATTCAGGTCGGGATCCACAAACGCCTGTTTTACCATGCGCTGGCAGTCGTCAAAATCGCCTTGTACTTCGAGGGCATGAACATTGCCGCCAGCGGTGGTGAGTTGCTGCTCCTGCAGGCGGCTCACTTTTCCGGAAGGATAGAGCAGCACGACCCTTGTGTTGGCAATGCCCTGAAATCCGTAAGCCACTGCGCTTCCTGTATCTCCTGATGTGGCAACAAGGACGGTAATAAGCTTCTCCTCTTCTGCTGCAAAATAACCGGTCAGCCGGGCAAGAAAGCGTGCACCGTAATCTTTGAAGGCGAGTGTCGGGCCGCAAAAAAGCTCTTCAACAAAGGTGTTTTGGTCGAGTTGGACAATCGGCGTGTCAAAGGTATAGCAGCTTTCGATGATGTCGCTGAGTTGGTCGGGGGGAATGGCTCCGCCGATAAACTTTTTTGCAATGGCAAAGGCGATGTTGTTGAAGCTTGCGCTTTCGAGGAGTGTAATCTCTTCCGGTGAGAAACGGGGAATTTCAGAGGGGATGTAGAGGCCTCCGTCGGGAGCAAGCCCTTCAAGTGTTGCCTTGTTTATGGAAACGGGTATTGATGACTTGTTGGTGCTGAAGTAGATCATGAGTCGTACGGTTCTCTATTTGACAAGGGTTTTACACTATTCTGGCGCCTTCTTTGCAGATGGGTGATACCCATACATCTGATTGAAGGTGAGCTTTGGAGTGAAGGAATGCCTCTTTCATTGCCTGGCCTACTGCAAGTGCGGTTTTTGCGGAAGAGGAGAAAGCAAAAATGGAGGGGCCAGAGCCAGCAATGCTGCATCCAAGGGCGCCACTGTCGAGAGCAGCCTGCTTGACGTCAAAAAAACCGGGAATGAGTGGCGCTCGTTTCGGTTCGGCAATAACGTCAACCAGAGAGCGTCCGATAAGGTCATAGTCAGAGGTGAGCAGGCCGGTAACAAGCGCACCGACATTGCCCCATTGCTGGGTTGCTGTTTTAAGCGAAATTTCCTGGGGCAGCACCGAACGGGCATAGGCCGTACGCAGTTCCGTATGAGGGTGTACCAGAGAGCAGTAAAGGTGTTCGGGTGAGGGGATCGTAATGAGGTCAAGCGGTGTATAGCTTCGTATCAGAACGAAATTCCCAAGAATTGCCGGTGCGGCGTTGTCGGCATGGGCTGATCCGCAGGCAACCCGTTCTCCTTCAATCGCGAAATGTACCAGTTCCATTTTCGAACAGGGGTTTCCCATCAGCTCGTTTGCCGCAATCAGTGCTGCGGCTGCGCTTGCAGCACTGCTACCCATTCCGCTGCTCAGCGGCAGGTGTTTTTTGAGCTCAAGGGAGATGTGACCGGTAAAGTCAATCTGCTTATGGGCGCGGATATATTCAAGAAATTTTAGAACAACAAAGCTTGACGTGTTTTTTTTTGGGTCAAGCGGTAGTGCACCACCGTCGCCGGTAATAGCGGTAATAGAAACCGGAGAACCGGAGTGTGCTTGATCGGAAAGCGTCAGAATTACTTCATCACCGGGCTCGGTAATGGCAAATCCCAAGACATCAAAGCCGCAGGCAACATTTCCGACAGTTGCTGAAGCGAATCCTTTGACAGTTTTCATACTGTTTTCTTCGGGCAAAGTTCCTGTATGTGTTGGTGTAGGGTTAAAGCCGGGAAAAGGAAGCTATTCAAATGAGAGAGAGAATTTGAATAACTAAAAGCTTTTCATTAAATTCAGGTTTTATCTTTTGGAATGGCAAACAGCCCGAGTTGGACTTTAAAAAGAAGGTAAGCAGAATCTTTCTCTTTTCTTAACAAATAACCAAGCGGAATAAGATATGTCTACAACAGTCAGGCCTGATGAGGTTTCATCCATACTTCGCAAGCAGCTTGCCGGTTTTGAGTCTGAAGCAGAAGTGTATGATGTGGGAACAGTGCTGCAGGTTGGTGACGGTATTGCTCGTGTGTATGGTTTATCGAAGGTTGCCGCAGGCGAGCTTCTTGAGTTTCCCAACAATGTGATGGGTATGGCTTTAAACCTTGAAGAGGACAATGTCGGCGCTGTATTGTTTGGTGAATCAAATCTGGTGAAAGAGGGTGATACGGTTAAAAGAACCAGTATTTTGGCATCAATTCCGGTTGGTGAGGCCATGCTTGGCCGTGTCATCAATCCTCTTGGTGAGCCAATTGATGGCAAGGGCACCATTGATACACAGATTCGTCTTCCTCTCGAACGCCGTGCTCCCGGAGTCATTTACCGCAAATCGGTTCATGAACCGCTGCAGACAGGCCTGAAGGCCATTGATTCGATGATCCCGATTGGTCGTGGACAGCGCGAATTGATCATCGGTGACCGTCAGACAGGCAAGACTGCTGTTGCAATTGATACCATTATCAATCAGAAAGGCAAAGGAGTTTTTTGTATCTATGTCGCTATCGGACTGAAGGGTTCGACGGTTGCCCAGGTTGTCAATACTCTGGAAAAATATGACGCGATGGAGTATACCACCGTTATTTCTGCGACGGCATCCGATCCAGCGCCACTGCAGTTTATCGCTCCGTTTGCCGGTGCGACTCTTGGTGAATATTTCCGCGACACGGGTCGTCATGCGCTTGTCGTCTATGATGATCTTTCCAAACAGGCTGTTGCCTATCGTCAGGTTTCCCTGCTTCTTCGTCGTCCGCCGGGACGTGAGGCTTATCCTGGTGATGTATTTTACTTACACTCCCGTCTGCTTGAAAGAGCTGCAAAAATTACCGATGATATTGAGGTCGCAAGGAAAATGAATGATCTTCCTGATGCTCTCAAATCGCTGGTCAAGGGTGGCGGAAGTCTTACCGCATTGCCGGTTATAGAAACGCAGGCTGGTGACGTTTCGGCTTATATTCCGACCAATGTGATTTCCATCACCGATGGTCAGATCTTTCTTGAATCGAACCTTTTCAACTCCGGTCAGAGGCCTGCTATCAACGTCGGTATCTCGGTTTCCCGTGTTGGTGGTGCAGCCCAGATCAAGGCTATGAAAAAGGTTGCAGGTACCTTGCGTCTCGACTTGGCGCAGTTCCGTGAACTCGAGGCCTTCTCGAAATTCGGTTCCGATCTGGACAAAACCACCAAGGCACAGCTTGACAGAGGTGCACGACTTGTTGAAATCCTCAAGCAGGGCCAGTATATCCCGATGCCGGTTGAAAAACAGGTCGCAATTATTTTCCTTGGTACCCAAGGGTTGCTTGACACGGTTGATCTGCGATTTATCCGCAAGTTTGAAGAGGAATTTCTCAGCATGCTTGAGATCAAGCAGAATGATCTTCTTGCTAAAATTGCCGCGAGCGGTGCGCTTGAGGCGGATACTGCGGCAAAACTCAAGGAAATCGCACTTAAATTTGTGGATTCCTTCAAGCAAAAGAACAAGGCGTAAAAGAGTGGATACAGGTTTTTAAGCAATTACTTAACAGTCCCGTAATTACATGCCTACATTAAAGGATATACGTGTACGAATCAAAGGGGTAAAGTCTACACAGCAGGTCACCAAGGCTATGAAGATGGTGGCCGCTGCGAAGCTGAGAAGGGCGCAGGAGCGGGCTGTCATGGCCCGGCCTTATGCCAGGAAGTTGAAGGAGATGCTTGGTTCTCTCTCTGCAAAGGTAGACACTTCGCGCAACCCTATGCTTTCCCCTCGATCAGAGGTCAACAAGGTTTTGGTGATTCTTATCACTGCCGACAGGGGTTTGTGCGGAGCATTCAATACCAATGCCATCAAACTTGCGAGCAAAATTATTCATGAGGATTACCCTGCTCTTCACAGCAAGGGCGGAGTCAGCCTGATCTGTGCCGGTTCCCGTGGATTTGATTTTTTCAGGAAGAGAGAGTACAAGATAGTCAAGGGTTACTCTGCTGTCTTTCAGCATCTTGATTTCTCTACGGCAAAAGAGATTGCCGATATTGCGTCGGGTATGTATCTGCGTGGCGAGGTTGACAGGGTTCTGGTTGCCTACAATGAATTCAAGTCGGTGCTTGCCCCGAATTTGCGGGAGGAAGTGATTCTTCCCATTGCACCTGAAACTTCCGGCAAGGAGAGCAGCAGTGATTACATCTATGAGCCCTCTCCTTCGGCAATCATTGACGAACTGGTGCCCAAACATCTTAACACACAGATATGGCGAATGATGCTTGAGTCGAGTGCTGCAGAACAGGCAGCCCGAATGTCGGCGATGGATTCCGCTACTGAAAATGCCAAGGAGCTGATGCGGACACTTAATATCAGTTACAACAGGGCTCGGCAGGCTGCGATCACCACAGAGCTGAGTGAAATTGTTTCTGGGGCTGATGCACTGAGCAACTGACGGAGCATTTTGCCAAACTTGATACTTGAAGCGCCTGCAAAGGCGCTTTTTTTTTGCATGCTCATTGCTCTCATTCGGGAAATGATTTATATCTTGTGAGTTAATTGGTTGTTGAGTCTCTTTTCATATTCAATTCAGAGGCATGGACGGGAGCATGAAGATATACAAGTTTGGAGGTACTTCTCTGGGGTCAGCCGGGCGGATTAAAAAAGTGGCCGATATCATTGCTGGTGAGCAGTTAGAGGGTAAGCTTATTGTTGTTGTTTCGGCCATTCACCGTGTCACGGATCTGTTGCTTGAGTCAGCCACAAAAGCCGGCAATGGCAATCGTGAATATCGCACGACTCTCGATGAACTTGATCATCTTCATCTTTCCATAGCCGGTGAGCTTTTTTCCGGAGTCACTTTTGACGCTGTTATGGCTGAGATTCGTTCTGAACTTTCAGAGCTGCATGATATTGTGCAGGGAGTCTGTTTACTGCGGGAGCTCTCTGAAAAGAGCCTCGCCTTTGTACTTGGTTTCGGTGAGCGTCTTTCTGCAAAAATTGTCAGCCGTTACTTGCTCGAGCGTGATATTGACTCTTTCTATCTTGATGCCCGTGAGCTGATTGTTACCGATTCAAATTATGCCGATGCTTGTGTGGATGCACATGCATCTGAACTCCGGATCAGAAAGCGTCTTGCTGCTTTTGACGGGGTGCCGGTTGTGACTGGATTTATCGCTGCGGCGCACGATGGTTCGTCGACGACGCTGGGTCGTGGCGGTTCCGATTATACCGCATCTCTTCTTGGTGCAGCACTTGATGCCCGGGAAATCTGGATCTGGAGTGATGTTGACGGCTTTTTCAGTGCGGATCCCAAACGGGTTCGGGATGCCCGGATCTTGCCCTATATCAGTTATGCAGAGGCAATGGAGCTTTCTCATGCGGGAGCGAGGGTTCTGCATCCCCTTGCCGTTCAGCCTGCCATGAAAGCCGGTATTCCCTTGTTGATCAAAAATTCTTTTAACCCCGAGGCAAAAGGTACACGCATTGAACTGGCGACTCCATCAGAGATCAGCCGCACTTTGCCGGTTACAGGGCTCTCTTCGATCAACAAGGTTGTTCTCCTGAATATGTCGGGAAGCGGTATGGTTGGTGTTCCAGGTATTGCGTCACGTTTGTTCACTTGTCTGGCCCGCCACAGAATTAATATTATCTTCATATCGCAGGCTTCATCCGAGCAGTCGATTACCCTTGCCATTACCCCCTCCCAGGCAGCAAAAGCAAAAAAAATACTGGAGGAGGTGTTCCGCGCGGAGATAGAATCCCGTCAGATCGACACCCTTGTGATCCGTCGCAATCTGGCCATGATTGCTGTTGTTGGCAACAACATGTCGGGTCATCCGGGTGTCTCTGCCCAGTTGTTTGAAACGCTTGGCAAAAACGGTATTAATGTCATTGCGGTTGCCCAGGGTGCCAATGAGATGAATATCTCTCTTGTCATTGACGCTCATGATGAGGACAAGGCACTTAATTGTATTCATGAGTCGTTTTTTCTTTCGCAGCGCAAGGTTCACCTTTTTATTGCGGGCACGGGTACCATTGCAAAAAGCCTGATTGGCCAGATCAGTGCCCATCGCATCAATCTGCAGCAGGATAATGATCTTGATGTCGTGGTCTGCGGTATGGCCAATACCAGAAAGATTGCACTGGACAATAATGGCATTGACCTTCAGAACTGGCAGTCTGCTCTTTTGCCGAGAAGTGAGCATCAGGGTATTGAGGGTTATTTGCAGCTCATCAGAGAGAGAAACCTGCACAATACCATCTTTGTTGACTGCACGGCCAGCGCCAGGGTTGCTGAAATTTACCCCGACCTGCTGCTCGCCAATATTTCTGTGGTGACAGCCAATAAGCTTGGTATGGCTGGCCCCTGGCCGCTTTACCAGAGCATACGGGATGCGCAGAGGAAAAGTAATGCCCGTTTTCTTTATGAAACCAATGTGGGGGCGGGATTACCGATCATTAACACGCTGAATGATCTGAAAAACAGCGGGGACAAGATTATCAGTATAGAGGGTGTTCTTTCCGGGACGTTGAGTTTTATTTTCAATGAACTTCGCAAGGGTGGGCGATTCAGTGAAATTGTTCGTCGTGCCCAGGAGGCAGGTTATACCGAACCTGATCCGCGCGATGATCTTTCAGGTGCTGATTTTGCCCGGAAGTTCCTCATTCTTGGTCGTGAGCTTGGCTTTACGCTGGAGTTCGGCGATGTTGTCTGTGAGAGCCTTGTGCCTTTGGATTATCGTGGCGAGATGCCGGTTTCTGAGTTTCTTGACCGGTTGTCAAGTGTTGATGCGTGGTATGCCAATGCCATAGCAGAGGCCGCCAAAGAGGAGATGACCATCGCCTATGCTGGTGAAATCAGGGATGGCAAGGCAACTATCGGGGTGAAACGGGTTCCGCTTGCCAGTCCGATCGCAGGTCTCAACGGATCAGAAAATATGGTGGTTTTTACCACGGAGCGTTATAGGGCAACCCCTCTTGTTGTTCGGGGCCCTGGAGCGGGAGGGGAGGTCACGGCAGGCGGCGTTTTTGCCGATATCCTGCGGATTGCAAGTTATCTTGTTTGAGTAGAACTCGCTATGCGTGCAGAAATTGTTTCTGTCGGAGATGAACTGCTTAAAGGGCAGAGGGTCAATACCAATGCTGCGTTTATGGCCGGAGCTCTTGGTGGGATAGGGGTTTGGGTTGGCAGGGTTGTTGCATGTTCTGATCGTGAAGAGGAGATGAGTGCGGTGTTCGCCGAATCGCTTGACAGGGCAGATATTGTTCTGGTAACTGGAGGTCTCGGGCCTACAAGGGATGATCGTACAAGAAAAGCCGTTCAGCAGCTCCTCGGAAGAGGGCTCGAACTCAGTCAGGAGTCATATATAAATCTGGTCGCCCGCATAAAACAGAGAGGGCTTGAAGTAACTGATTCACTTCGTGATCAGGCTATGGTAATAGAAGGATCTCATGTCATTGCCAATACCAAGGGATCGGCAGCAGGGATGATTATCCATTGTGGAGAGCAGTTTCAGAATCACTATCTGGTGCTGATGCCCGGCGTTCCATCAGAAATGATTGCCATGATGGAGCTCACCGTGCTTCCTTATTTTGCTGCGCTCTCCTCTACTGTCATTCGTCATACACCCATAAAAACACTTGGTATCGGCGAGTCAACGCTTGCTGGTATGATTATCGACATTGAAGATGCCCTGCCGGAGGGAACAACTCTTGCCTATCTGCCTCATGCTACGGGTGTAAGCCTGATGATCAGTACTCTTGGTAGTGATCGGGAGCGCGTTGATTGCGACAATCGCCATGTCGTTGACGCCATTGTCCAGAGGGCCGGGAAGTTTATCTATGCAACCAGTGAGGTCTCGCTTGAGGAGACAATTGGCATGATGCTTTCTGCCGGAGGATTGACGGTCGCTGTTGCTGAATCCTGTACCGGGGGTCTTGTGGCAAGCCGTTTGACGGATGTGCCGGGTTCATCCGCTTATTTCCTTCAGGGTTTTGTGGTTTACAGCAATCAGGCAAAAGAGAGGAGTCTTGGAGTTCCGGGGAAGATCATCAAAACGTTTGGTGCGGTGAGTGAAGAGGTGGCCCGGGCAATGGCCATTGGCTGTCTTGAAAAAAGCGGTTCCGATTTTGCCCTTTCTACAACGGGTATTGCCGGCCCTTCGGGAGGCTCTCCTGAAAAACCTGTCGGCACGCTTTGTCTTGCGATTGCAAAAAAGAGCTCTGGTATTGTGCTTTCTAAAACGCTGGTTATGCATGGTGATCGGGAACTGAACAAGCTCCGCTTCAGCGAAGCGCTCCTTCGTGAACTTTGGGGATGTTTGCGACAGGAATAACCTCCGTTTCCCTTGACTTGAGCTTTCCAGTGGGAATATTTATTATCATTTTTATAAAAAGGGAGCGTTTTTATCGATAACTTGCAGCACTGAAAATTTTTTCAGCCCTTTTGTGTAAAGAAAATTGTTCTCTTGGTAGCGTATGGCAAGAATTGCAAGATTACCTGATAGAGTTGCGAATAAAATTTCTGCTGGTGAAGTGGTTCAGCGTCCGGCATCGGTTGTCAAAGAGCTTCTTGAAAATTCCATTGATGCTGGTGCCAGCAAGATAACTGTTGCCATCAAGGATGCCGGAAAGGAGCTTATCCGGATTGTTGACAACGGCGCAGGAATGGTACGCGAAGATGCCCTTTTGTGTGTTGAACGCTTTGCAACCAGCAAAATTACCGGAGTCGAGGATCTCGATTCACTGCAAAGCCTTGGCTTCAGGGGAGAAGCACTCGCAAGTATCTCTTCGGTTTCGCATTTCGAACTGAAAACCCGTACGGCAAAAGAGACACTTGGTTTGAGATTCCGTTACGAAGGTGGCGTTCTCATTGAGGAGTCAGGCGTTCAGGGCGAGCAGGGGAGCACCATCACAGTCCGGAACCTTTTTTATAATGTTCCCGCCCGCCGGAAGTTTTTGAAATCCAATGCAACCGAATACACCCATATTTTTGAGATTGTCAAATCATTTGTGCTAGCCTATCCGGAAATTGAGTGGCGAATGTACAGTGATGATGAGGAGCTGTTTCATGTGAAGAGCCCGGATATTCTCGAACGGCTTAATGTTTTTTATGGCGATGATTTTGCCGCTGGTATGATTGAGCTTTCCGAGGAGAATGATTACCTCTCTATCAGGGGCTTCCTGGGTAAGCCAGCCATGCAGAAACGCCGGAAACTCGACCAATATTTCTTTATCAATCGCCGCCTTGTTCAGAACCGGATGCTTTCGCAGGCGGTGCAGCAGGCCTACGGCGACTTGCTGGTTGAGCGGCAGACCCCTTTTGTGCTGCTTTTTCTTGCCATTGACCCATCGCGTGTAGATGTGAATGTACATCCCGCAAAGCTTGAGATTCGCTTTGATGATGAGCGAAGTGTGCGCAACATGTTCTATCCGGTTGTCAAGCGGGCCATTCAGTTACACGATTTCTCTCCTGACCTTGCCTTCACTGAAAATGACCAGCTCCTTTCCGGTCAGCCAGAGAATTCTGCCTTCAGAAAACTCTCTTTTCCGGATATTCCGCATCGAGCCATTACAACAGGTGACCTCTACCGGAATTATCGTGAAGGTTCATTTTCTGAACCGGTAATACCAGGGGCGTCTGTGCATCGATCGGAAATATTTTCGCATCAGGCCTCCGCTGGATACACTTTTCCGGAGTCCGGGTTACGGGAAGCGGATGAAGGGCTTTCATCGATCTTGCTTGCTCCTCTCTATGATGATGATGTTGTTCCAAATCCGAAAAATTCTGAGCCTAAAATCTGGCAGTTGCATAACAAGTACCTGATTTGCCAGATCAAGACCGGGCTGATGATCATCGATCAGCATGTGGCGCATGAACGGGTGTTGTATGAACGTGCCGTTGATGTCATGAACCAGAATGTTCCAAACTCCCAGCAGTTGCTCTTTCCTCAGAAAGTGGAGTTCCGCCCGTGGGAGTATGAAATATTTGAGGAGATCCGCGAAGATCTCTACCGCCTTGGTTTCAATCTGCGGCTGTTTGGCAACAAAACCATCATGATTGAGGGAGTTCCCCAGGATGTCAAACCGGGTACCGAAGTGACGATATTGCAGGATATGATTGCAGAATATCAGGACAATGCCTCAAAGCTCAAGCTCGACAAACGTGATAACCTTGCAAAGTCCTACTCGTGCCGCAATGCCATCATGGCGGGCCAGAAGCTCTCTCTTGAAGAGATGCGCTCACTTATCGACAACCTTTTTGCTACCCGGGAACCCTACTCTTGTCCGCATGGAAGACCGGTTATTATAAAGCTTTCACTTGACCAACTCGACAAGATGTTCGGCAGAAAATAAGTGAGGTGGTTGCAAGTTTGCTTAAAAGTAGTAAATTCATCACCATGCCCTTGTAGCTCAGTGGATAGAGCAACAGTTTCCTAAACTGTAGGTCGGCGGTTCGAGTCTGCCCGAGGGCACTTTTGTTTAAGCAGCTCATCTTTCAACATCACATCGCTTTTTCATTTACTTGCAGGTAAAGCTGTCAGCAAAAAGTATGAAGCTTGTCAGAATTATTTCCATCGTTCTGTTGCTGCTGTTTGTCGCCGATATAGCGCGCTACTTTGTCTATCCTGATGTAGGACGGCTTGTGGAAGAAAATCCCGCTAAAACGGCGTTTATGGAGTCCCGTGAGGCCGAGTGGCAACGTGAAGGGCTTGTCAATAAAAAAATAGATCAGAAATGGGTGTCGCTTCATAACGTTTCCCAGAATCTGATCAAAGCTGTGCTGATTGCTGAGGACGACAAGTTCTGGCAGCATGAGGGTTTTGATTATCAGGCGATAGAGAGGGCAATAGAGAAAAACATTCTGGCAAAAAAATTCAAGATGGGTGGCAGTACGATCAGCCAGCAGCTTGCAAAGAATTTGTACCTCTCCCCCTCAAAAAACCCGGTACGCAAAATCAAGGAGGCCATTCTTACCTGGAGACTTGAAAAAACGCTTTCCAAACGTCGGATTCTTGAGCTCTATGTCAATGTTGCTGAATGGGGTGACGGTATCTTCGGTATTGGACAGGCCGCCCGCCATTATTACGGTGTGAGTGCAGCCAGTTTATCAGCAAAACAGGCTTCACGACTTGCTGCGATACTTCCGAATCCGATTCTTTATTCTCCGACAGGTTCATCCCGCTATGTCCGTAATCGTTCCAATATTATCTATGCGATCATGCGCAAGAGAGGAATTGTCGTACCCGACTACCGGGAGGTGATGGCCCTTACGCCCGATACCACAGCGGTTGTTGATTCGGTTGTCATCGGTGTTCCTGAATATCTGCTTGAGCAGGCAGCTTCATCAGACAGCAGCGCCAGCAAGGTTTCTGAAAAGAACGGGGCTGTTCCAGCGGGAAATGGTGAAGGTGGTTCTGCTATACCATCAGGCAACAAAAATACGAGCGCGCCCTGATGGGATTGCATCATGAGCGCACTGTATCAGAGGTGTTTCTCAATGTAGTTTATTCCGGTTCAAACAGTGTCTTGTCAACTCCGCAGACAGGGCAGACCCAGTCGTCGGGAATCTCTTCGAAAGGAGTTCCCGGTGCTACGCCTCCGTCAGGATCGCCTACTTCGGGATCATAGACATAGCCGCATGGTACACAGATCCATGTTTTCATTAGTGCTTTTCCTTTTTGTTATAAGTGATAACTAAATTGACAACGATGATGCTGAAAAACTATACCAACTTACAGCGGTAGCTTTTCTCACTGTAAAAATAAAGCCGGACTGCAGGTAAAAAGTTCACCAGTATGCCTGAAAAAAAGAATAGAGAAACCCTTATGGCAAAATCACCTTATTCGAAATTTGACAACTGTGAATTAATTCTTCGCGACAAACTGGCTATCGACCGCACTATTCTTGCAAATGAACGAACCCTCCTCGCATACCTTCGATCAGGAGTATCTCTGGTCATAGCAGGGGTTTCCATGATGCACTTCTCCCAGACGAGCTGGTTCCAGGCAGTCGGTGTTTCATGCATTCCTGTCGTTGTCATCACCGGAATTTTTGGCATGGCCCGGTATCGCATTATCAATCAATCGATCTATTTCTGCTGTCCGTAGGCAGCTCCCGAAGATCACTGATATGGATGGCAGTTTATCAGATTGAGTCGCTATGCTCAAAATGAGTGCTGGGTTTTTTTAAACATGAACATTTTTTGTTTTTCCTGAAAAAGCAAAAAAACGGTAAACTTATCGTCGAGGGAAAGAAATCTGTTCGGCAGTTGAAAAATCATGGTAAAGCAAGGGGGGAATCTCCATGAACTGGAAAAGAGCAATATCGGTCTGGTTTCTGATTGCATTCGCTGAATCAGTTCACGGAACTCTCCGCCGACTTTTTCTTGTACCTCAGATTGGTGAAAAGCTCTCGCACCAGATCGGAGTGTTTATCGGATCAGCCCTTATTTTTATTATTGCATGGCTCTGTATTCGTTGGATCGGTTTGGGCTCATACCGTCAGCAGCTTCAGGTTGGCGCACTCTGGGTGGTGCTCACCCTTATTTTCGAGTTTTCTCTTGGCTTCCTGTTCGGCTATTCACTGGATCGCATCCTTTCGGACTACAACATAGCTGAGGGCGGGCTGATGCTCTTCGGAGTGCTCTTTATGTTCTTCGTTCCCGCATTGGCAGCCAGAGTGCGTGGTATGAGCGGGAATTTTTCCTGACAAATCAATATTTGAGTGTAAAGCCGCACCTCTAATACCACCCCCGCAGCTTCATGGCTTCGGCGACTCGCTGGACGGCGACGATGTATGCGCCGAGGCGGTTATGTACCTTGTGGGTTTTGGCGGCTTCCTGCATACTGTGGAAAGCAGCGCTCATTTTTTTCTCAAGTCGTTTATGCACCTCCTCCTCTTCCCAGTAATATCCGTATGCGTTTTGCACCATTTCGAACCAGGAGACCGTTACTCCTCCACCATTGCAGAGCAGGTCAGGAATGAGATAGACTCCGTTGTTATGGAGAATGGTATCGGCCTCAGGGGTGGTGGAGCCGTTGGCAAGTTCCGCTATGATTTTAGCTCTGATAGCAGGGGCGTTTTGTGCGGTGATCACCGACTCAAGCGCTGCCGGAAAGAGGACGCTAACATCAAGTTCCAGAAGTTCTTTTTGGGAAATGGCGGCAGCACCCGGAAATTCTGTAACCGATCCGGTTTGTTGTTTATGTGCCATGATGGCCGAATAGAGAAATCCTTCGGGGTTATAGATGCACCCTTTTGAATCAGAAACAGCGATCACCTTTATGCCGAGCAGTTCGACGGCCAGTTTGTGCGCGAAAGAGCCTGCATTACCGTAACCCTGGATGGCTGCTCTTGATCCTGCAAGGTTGAGTCCAAGCAGGTCGGCTGCCTCCCTGACACAAAGAATTCCACCTCTTGCCGTGGCATCATTTCTGCCAGCAGAGCCGCCGAGAGCAAGAGGTTTTCCGGTTATGGCTCCGAATTCGTTCTGTCCCCGCATTATGGAATATTCATCAAGCATCCATGCCATGATTTTCGGCGAGGTGTACATGTCAGGTGCAGGAATGTCTTTGTCTGGACCGAGGAAGCTTCCAAGCTGGCGGATATAGGCGCGTGACAACCGTTCCAGTTCACCGGTCGACATGGTTTTGGGATTGCAAATGATTCCGCCTTTGCCGCCTCCGAGAGGAATATCCAAGAGTGCAGTTTTCCAGGTCATCCATTCAGCCAGTGCTCTCACGGTATCGATCGTTTCATCAGGGTGAAACCGGATTCCCCCTTTGTTCGGGCCGCGGGCATCGTTATGCTGCACCCGGAAGCCGTGAAAGATTTGTGTGGTGCCGTTATCCATTCTTACCGGTATGGTAATATGAAGTTCCCTTAGAGGCCAGCGGAGAAGTTCGTGGATAGCAGGGTCAAGTCCCATGATGGCGGCGGCTTCATCGAGCTGTGTCTGGGCTGTTTTGAATGGATTTTGATTGGATAGCATATTGTACATCGTTCGACTGTTGTTTTTTCAGTCAATGGTAAGGCTGCCTGTGTAGACGATTTTTGCCGGTCCGGTCAGAAAGACTTCCTGCATGGTGTCACTGAACTGAACTTCAAGGGTGTCGCCGCTTTTCACCCTGATCTTTACACGGTTGCCTGGAATTTTGCCAAGACGGTAACTCATGAGAGCTGCTGCAACCGCTCCCGTACCACAAGCAAGGGTTTCATCTTCAACGCCGCGTTCAAAGGTGCGTAGAGCGAGTGAGTCGGGAGAGGTTATCTCAATAAAGTTGACGTTGGTTCCCTCAGGGAAATAATCGGTTCTGTGCCGGATGGTGCGACCGGTTCCGGTTACATCGACATGTTCCAGGTTACTGGTATAGATAAGAGCATGGGGAGAGCCAGTATTGACCGCGTAACAACACTCTCCTTCGATTTCCAGGTTGTCACGGAATCCTTCTGGAGCAAGCATTTTCAGCTTGACGCTTTCCGATCCGATCACCCAGGCATCGTAACGGTTGCCGTTGGCTTCGAAGGTATAGGCGTTTCCGTCAGTGGCAGGAATTCCGATGCTCCAGGCAAAATAGACGGCACACCTTCCGCCGTTTCCGCACATCGAGCCTGGAAAACCGTCAGCGTTATAGTATTTCATGCTGAACGAATACCTTGTAGATGGCTCAAGAAGAATAAGGCCATCAGCCCCGACTCCTGTTCTTCTGGTGCATAGTTTGTTGATCTGCAAGGGGGCAAAATGGATGGATTGTTCCCTGTTATCGATAACGATAAAGTCATTGCCGGCACCTGAAAGTTTGCTGAACGTTATCTTCATGTGGTTTCTTTTGATCAGGATTGAGAAATTTTTGTTTTGCATCTCGTTGATTGAAGGCTGGCATCAAGGGTTGCAGCAAGTGCTTTCATGCTGTATAATAGAACAATAGCGTGTCAATGTGGATGTAAATTAATTTATTATTAAATAATTTTTCTTATTTTACCACCTATTATCCGAAGTGATTTGTTTGGCAAATTATCTTACTCACATTGATTTTTATCTGTTTTTTTATAGATTTTGAACTTGGTTATCGTCTGTATTGCGATTCGATCCACAGAAAAAGCTTACAGGTTCATGCGCAGTTGTTACTGTTAAAGGTATGCGGATTGTAATGGCACGTTATGGCGCAACAGTTTTCTTTTCGGTTTCTTCAACCTGAATTATGTCCAAAAAAAGGAGAGAATACAATGGCTGAGCAAGTGAATCCGGTAGGAGTAAAGCCAAAGGGCACTGTCCCACCTCCCAAGGCGAACGCTCCTTCTCCCAAGGGAAATGGCGCCACTGGTGCCCCGTCTGTCATCAAGGAGCAGGATGCGTCGAAAATGAGAAGATTTCTGTTCCAGCGAACGGAGACCCGATCAACGAAGTGGTTTCAGATTTTTGATACCGACAGGATCGATGATGAACAGGTTGTCGGTGCTCATCTCGCGCTGCTCGGTGTGCTGGGCCTTCTTATGGCTATCTACTATATCTCCGGTATTCAGGTATTTCCCTGGGGTGTTCCCGGATTTCATGACAACTGGTTTTATCTGACGATCAAACCAAGAATGGTCTCTTTGGGTATTGATACCTACAGTACGAAAACTGCGGATCTTGAATTTGCGGCCACGAAACTGCTTGGCTGGGCCTGTTTTCACATTCTTTCCGCTTCCGTTCTGCTTTTCGGAGGCTGGCGTCACTGGACCCACAACCTTACCAACCCGTTTACCGGGCGTACCGGAAACTTCCGTGACTTCAGATTTCTTGGCAAGTTCGGTGATGTGGTTTTCAGCGGAATAAGCGCAAAAAGCTACCGTGAGGCACTTGGACCACATGCCGTCTATATGTCGCTGCTTTTTCTGGGATGGGGTCTGGTTATGACCTTTGTGCTGGGTTTTCCGCCGATTCCTGATTTTCAGACGATCAATGCCGAGACATTCATGTCGTTTGTTTTGGCTGTTGTTGTATTTGCTATGGGGATTTACTGGTGGAACAATCCTCCGAATGCAGCCACGCATCTGAACGATGACATGAAAGCCGCGTTCTCGGTCCACCTCACGGCAATGGGCTATATAAGCATCGCCTGTGGCTGTATTGCTTTCGTAGCATTCCAGCAGCCATCATTTGCTCACTATTACAAGGAACTTGACAATCTGGTCTTTTACCTTTACGGCGAGCCTTTCAACAGGGTCAGCTATAATTTTGTTCAGGAAGGTGGACGGGTTATCTCAGGGACAAAAGAATTCGCCGATTTTGAGGCATTTGCAATCCTTCCGAAGAACGGATCCACATTCGGTATGGCAAGGACGGTGATCAATCTCATTACCTTCAACCATATTATCTGCGGTGTTCTTTATGTTTTTGCCGGTGTCTACCATGGTGGTCAATATCTCCTGAAAATTCAGCTTAATGGCCTTTACAGCCAGATCAAATCCATTTTTATTACCAAGGGACGTGATCAGGAGGTTCAGGTAAAGATTCTTGGTTCTGTCATGGCGATCTGTTTTGCTACCATGCTTTCCGTTTATGCTGTTATCGTTTGGAATACCATCTGCGAACTGAACCTTTTCGGTACGAACATTCTGATGTCTTTCTACTGGCTGAAACCGCTTCCGATTTTCCAGTGGATGTTCCGCGATCCGAGTATCAATGACTGGGTAATGGTTCATGTTATTACTGCTGGTTCGCTTTTCTCCCTGATTGCCCTTGTGCGTATAGCCTTCTTTTCACATACGTCACCACTCTGGGATGATCTTGGACTCAAGAAAAACTCCTACTCTTTCCCGTGTCTCGGCCCTGTTTACGGTGGTACCTGCGGTGTATCAATCCAGGATCAGCTTTGGTTTGCCATGCTTTGGGGAATCAAGGGGCTCTCTGCAGTTGCTTGGTATATCGATGGAGCATGGATTGCTTCCATGATGTATGGTGTTCCTGCTGCTGATGCGAAGGCTTGGGATTCCGTTGCGGGTTTGCATCACCATTATACATCCGGTATTTTCTATTATTTCTGGACTGAGACGGTCAATATCTTCTCGAGTTCGCATCTTTCGACCATTCTTATGATTGGTCACCTTGTATGGTTTATCAGCTTTGCTGTATGGTTTGAAGATCGTGGATCGCGCCTTGAAGGTGCTGATATTCAGACCAGAACCATCCGCTGGCTTGGGAAGAAGTTCCTGAACAGGGATGTAAACTTCCGCTTCCCGGTACTGACGATATCAGACTCGAAGATGGCAGGAACATTCCTTTACTTTGGCGGTGTTTTCATGCTGGTCTTCCTTTTCATAGGCAACGGGTTCTATCAGACTGACTCTCCTCTTCCGCCGCAGGTTAGTGATGCAGCGGTATCCGGACAAGTTATGCTGACCCAGGTTGTAGACTATCTGATGAAACTGATTGCTTGATTTCACATCATTGCCGGAAGGGTGTCAACATCTTTTCGGCAATGGTCTTTTGTATCAAATGTTTTTCATGTAATTAAAGAGGAGGGTTTTTATGGCCGATCCTGTACAAAAGCCAGATATATCATCACCGCCTGCTGCAAAGGGTCAGCCTGCAGCGCCAAAAGCTTCGGCTCCGGCAGCAAAGCAGGTCAAGGCAAAACCAAATGAGCTGCCCCAGAAACAAAGTGGCAAGCTCCGCATGGAATCACTTAATGTAAATCTCGGAAGAAGCGGTCAGCCTCAGGAGTCTGCCTTCCCGTATCAGAAACCGGCAGCGAAACCAGCTCCAACAGCAAAACCTGCACCTGCTCCAAAACCGGCCGCAGGTGGAGCGAAACCTGCACCGGGTGTAAAGCCTGCCGCAGGAGCGAAGCCGGTTCCTGGCGCAAAGCTGGCAGCACCAGCCGCAAAAGGAGCCCAGCCACCAAAGGCTGCACCTGTCGAAGCAACAGCCAGTCAGCCTGTTTTGAAAAAAGCAGCACCGAGAGAGAAATCGCACTATTTTATCCTTGAAAATCTTTGTGTGGGTTGTGGTCTCTGTCTTGACAAGTGTCCGCCGAAAGTAAAAGCTATTGGATACAAGCTTTACGGAGATGTTCAGGAGGGTGGTTTCAGGGCTTACATCGACCAGGATGCCTGTATTTCTTGTTCGGCCTGTTTTTCATCAGACGAATGCCCGGCGGGGGCACTTATCGAAGTGTTACCTGACGGTCAAGTGCTTGATTTTACCTATACTCCACCGGAAAGACTTGATTTTGACCTGCGTTTTCTGCACAGATTTCACAGGGAAGCACGGTAAGAGGGTCAAGTTTTGTCCATAGTTTAAAAAAAGCATTGCTTCTTGTGGGCGGTGCTTTTTTTTTGAAGATTATCAATGCCCATGTCCAATCAAAACAACGCCATATCGAAAAATCCTCGCCTTTATTCCTGTGATGATAGAGTGTCTGCAAGACCAGCTCTTGTCATCATACCAACCTTCAACGAAGCTGATAATATTGGCAGGTTGCTCGTTGACCTTAGAGAGCTTTATTCCTCTACGGTTGATATTCTTGTTATTGATGATAACTCCCCTGATGGAACTGCCGATATTGTTCGCTCAATGCAGCATGAGACAAGCGGGATTTATCTGATTACACGTGAGCGAAAGTTGGGGCTTGGTACGGCATATATTACCGGATTCCGGTATGCCATGCAGAAGGGTTACCGCTATATTGTAGAGATGGATGCCGATTATTCGCATGACCCTGCAGTGGTACATCGTCTTTTTGATGCCATGAGTGACTCGGATCTGGTTATCGGGTCTCGATATATGAATAATACCATTAATGTTGTAAACTGGCCGCTTGGCAGGTTAATGCTTTCCAAAATGGCAAGCATCTATACTCGGGTTGTTACCGGAATGCCTGTGGATGATCCAACAAGCGGTTTTAAATGTTTCAGCTCAGAGGTGTTGCGTGCACTTGACCTTCAAAAGATAAGTTCCCAAGGGTATTCATTTCAGATTGAAATGAACTTCAGGGTATGGAAAAAAGGGTTTGTCATCAAGGAAATTCCTATTGTTTTTGTTGACCGTACGGTTGGGAAGTCGAAAATGACCAAACAGAATATTCGTGAGGCGATCTGGATGGTCTGGTGGCTTAAAATAAAGTCGGTTTTTGGTCTCCTGTAGGGGCAACCCTCACGGTTGCCCACTTCGGGCCTGCCGGTCACATAGAGAAAAAGCCCCGTTTTGGTTCGGGGCTTTTCATCATTTGTCGAAAGTTATGATTTCTTTTCAGCGATAAGTTGCTGGGCAATATCAGGTGGTGCTTCTTCGTAATGGCTGAAATTGTAGGAGTATCTTGCCCGGCTCTGGGTCAGTCGTGTCAGTGCGTGATGGAATGTTGTCAGCGAGGCTTGTGGCATGAGTGCATGGATAGTCTGCATCCTTACGTCCGAATCCATGCCAAGAATTTTACCCCGTTTGCTTGAAATATCGCCAACGATTTCTCCGGTATACTGTTCCGGAGCAAGAACATTCACGGCATAAATCGGTTCAAGGAGAAACGGTTTCGCATGTTCAAAAGCATTTTTGAAGGCCATGCTTGCGGCGATTTTAAAGGCAAATTCAGAGCTGTCCACAGGATGGAATGAGCCGTCGTATGCAATGGCTTTGAGATCGATAACGGGATAGCCCGCCAGAATGCCATTTGTGATTGCTTCCCGAAGCCCTTTTTCAACTGCTGGAAGATATCTGGTTGGTACAACGCCGCCGACAACTTCGCTCGAGAATTCAAATCCGGTGTCTCTCGCAAGAGGCTCAAGCTTTACCCAGACATCACCATACTGTCCTTTTCCGCCTGACTGTTTTTTATATTTACCTTGTGCGGATGATGGTATCCGGATGGTTTCCCGGTAGGGAATTCTAATAGGCGCTATATCGACCTTGACATTGAATTTCGTCTGCAGCCGGGAAATAATGGTATCAAGATGGGTTTCACCAAGGGTTTTCAGAATGGTCTGGTTGAACTCAACATCGTGTTCTATGGTAAAGCTTGGATCTTCTTCGTGCAGGTGATGCAGGCCTGCAGAGATTTTTTCTTCATCACCCTGGGTAACGGGAATAATAGCGGTAGCCAGCATGGGTAAGGGAAAAATAATAGGGCTGATCCGGCAACTTGTTCCCTTGTCTGCAAGAGTATCGTTGGTGTGTGCATCTTTCAGCTTGACGACCATGCCAATATCTCCGGCAAGCAGCTTGTCAATGGGGCTTTTTTTCTGGCCGAGAATGGTGTAGACCTGGCCAAGTTTTTCAAGCTGTCCGGTCTGGACATCAATCAATTCGTGGCCTGTTTCGATGTGGCCTGAATATACTCTGAGGTAGGAGATTTCACCGACACGGGGTTCGGACATTGTTTTGAAAATAAAAGCGATGGTCGGCCCTTCAGGGTTGGGTTGAATCAGGCTTTTGGTTTCATCTATCGTACAGATTGCATGTTCCGGTCCTCGTTCAATTGGTGAGGGACAGAGGTTGACGATGACGTTCAGCAGCCTCTCTGAGCCGATCAGGTGCAGTGGCGAGGTGCAGAAAACAGGGAAAAATGTTCTGGTAACCAGTGCTGATTTGATTCCTGTTCTCAGTTCCTCCTCAGTAAGGGTGCCTACTTCGAAAAATCGGTTCATGAGCTCTTCATCTGTTTCGGCAATTGCCTCGACCAGTTGCTGATGAAGCTCTTCCGCCCGCTTCAGATGGTGCACTGGAATGTCGGAGGTGGTCATGCCTCCGGTTTTGTCGGGGTTGAACTCAAGCTGTTTCATCAGAAGGACATCAATAAGCGTGTGATGCCCCAGACCCTCATCAGCGGGAAACTGTATCGGAGTTACCAGATGGCCGAAATGATCCTGGAGTGCCTGTATGGTGGCGTTGAAGTTCGTTCGATCGGCATCGAGCTTGGTCAAAATAAAGAGGGTTGGCTTGTAGTACTCCTTGGTATACTCCCAGATGGTGTCAGTGCCTACCTCAACGCCTGATGCGGTATTGACGGCAATCAGAACGGTATCAGCAACCCGCATGGCTGATTTGACATCTCCGTGAAAATCAAGCAGGCCGGGTGTGTCGATAATATTTATTTTGCGTTCGTTCCAGAATCCGTTGATGAGGCTGGTGTTCAGGCTGTGTTTTCTTTGAATCTCATCAACCGAATAATCGGAGAGGGTGTTTCCTTCATCAATAGTGCCGAGTCGGGTTATGACACCCATCGTCAGGGCAAGTGATTCGGCGAGAATGGTCTTGCCGCTTCCGGCATGACCTGTAATGACAATGTTTCGCAATTGGTCCGGTTGTACGGCTTGCATGGCGGGACTCCTTTTTTGACTGATGACGAAATAAGGGCAGCAGGCTCCATTGGAGCAAAACAGCCTGATATAGAATAAACAAAAAAAAGTATTATTTGCTGTCGCAGGAACAATGAAATGGTCAGGAAAAAAAGATATATTTTCGAGTGTCTTCAGGGGGAGGCGATTCTTTTGCGTCCTTATGCATAAAAAGCAAGTAACAACCATAAATATATTTTGTTATGCCTATTATCACTCAGATTCTTGCACGTCAGATCCTTGATTCAAGGGGAAATCCAACGGTCGAAGTCGATGTATACACTGAAAGTTCATTCGGGCGTGCGGCCGTACCGAGCGGAGCTTCTACTGGTGTTCATGAAGCTGTGGAACTCCGGGATGGTGATGCCAGCGTCTATCTTGGCAAAGGGGTGCTCAAGGCGGTGGAAAATGTCAATACCGTTATAAATGATGCCCTGACAGGGATGCTTGTTACGGAGCAGGAGGAGATCGATCAGGCTTTGCTTGCCCTGGATGGAACATCGAACAAGTCGAATCTCGGAGCAAATGCTCTTCTTGGTGTCTCCATGGCTTGTGCAAAGGCTGGGGCAGAGTATTGTGGCCTTCCGCTCTACCGCTATATCGGAGGTACGATGGCCAACACGCTTCCTGTACCGATGATGAACGTTCTCAATGGCGGAGCCCATGCGGATAACACCGTTGATTTTCAGGAATTCATGATTATGCCAGCAGGATTTGACTCCTTTTCTGATGCTCTTCGCTGCGGTGCTGAAATTTTTCATGCGCTTAAAGCACTTTTGAAGAGCAAGGGTTTAAGCACTTCCGTCGGTGATGAGGGTGGTTTTGCACCGAACCTGAGCTCGAACGAAGAGGCTATTGAGCTGGTGATCGAGGCTATTGGTAAAGCAGGCTATCAAGCAGGTTCACCGACAGATAAAGGCGGTCTGGGCAATGCACAGGTAATGATTGCTCTGGATCCTGCAAGCTCTGAGTTTTATGACTCTGCAAAGAAACGCTATGTATTTAAAAAATCCTCCAAACGGGAGCTGACCTCTCTTGAAATGGCAGAATACTGGGAAAAATGGGCCAGTGATTACCCGATTATTTCAATTGAGGATGGTATGGCTGAAGATGACTGGGAAGGCTGGAAAGTTCTGACAGAGAAGATAGGCGCACGCGTTCAGCTTGTAGGAGACGACCTCTTTGTCACCAACAGCAAAAGACTTGCTGAAGGCATCGAACGGGGTGTGGCCAACTCCATTCTGGTCAAGGTTAACCAGATTGGTACCCTGACCGAAACCCTCCAGGCGATAGATCTCGCAAAAATAAACGGATACACCTCGGTCATCAGCCATCGCAGCGGTGAAACAGAGGACAGCACGATTGCCCAGATTGCGGTGGCAACAAATGCTGGTCAGATCAAAACAGGCAGTCTGTCACGTTCCGACCGTATGGCGAAGTATAACGAACTGCTTCGTATTGAAGAGGAGCTTGGCGATCAGGCTCGCTATCCAGGAAGAAAAGCGTTCCGGGTATAAAGAACTCAGCAGGGAACCCGTTACCAAAATGGGTTCCCTTTGCCTTTTCACCCTCCTTTGTTACTCCGGTAGCACTTGGCAAACAAAAAGCGTTTTGATGTGTGGAAAAGATGATCAAAAGAATCTGGGAGTATTTTCGTTCCAATCCTAAAAAATTCTTTTTCAGGGTTGCCTTTGTCTTGTTTGTCTTCTGGATGCTTTTCGATGATTACGGTATTGTAAAACGTCTCCGCATGGAGTCTGAGTATCGCATGCTTCTTGATCGGCAGAAAGTCGAGCAGAAGAAAATTATTGATAACGAACGGCGTCTCAGGTATGCCCTGGAACCTGACAGTATTGAAAAGGCTGCCAGGGAGAGATATAATTTTCGAAAACCGGGTGAAACCCTGTTTATCATCAGAGCGAAGTAATTTTTCATGTAACTGTTCTACAATCTCATGTACCAGTACCGACGTCGATTAACTCGTGAAGTAGTTTTTGGAAACCTCGCATTGGGAGGGTACCAGCCGATCAGAGTGGAGTCCATGACCAATACGCACACGATGGATACCCCGGCAACGGTTTTACAGTGCAGACGGCTCTATGAAGCGGGTTGTGAAATCATCCGGTTAACCGTACCGACCGAGCGGGATGCTGAAAATCTTCGCAACATCAGAGATCAGCTTCGTCGTGACGGAATTGATACTCCGCTTGTTGCCGACATCCATTTTTCTGCCCGCGCAGCGCTCAAGGCTGTTGAATTTGTTGAAAACATCCGCATCAATCCGGGCAATTATGCTACGAGTCAGAAGTTTTCAAACAATGAGTACTCGGAAGAGGAGTATCTGAAGGAAATGGAGCATGTTCGGCTGGAATTTGCTCCTTTGGTCGAGAAGGCACGTCAATTTGGAGTTTCCATGAGAATCGGCACCAATCATGGCTCTTTGTCAGATCGTGTTGTCAGTCGCTACGGGAATTCGGCGGAAGGTATGGTTGAAGCTGCTCTGGAGTTTGCCCGGATCAGTGAGGAGATGGGGTATTACGATACTCTGTTTTCAATGAAATCATCCAATGTCCGGGTGATGATCCAGGCGTATCGGTTGCTTGTCGAGAAGGCCGATGCAGAGCTTCGTTATCCCTATCCGTTACATCTCGGGGTAACCGAGGCTGGAGATGGCGATGAGGGACGTGTTAAATCGGCTATGGGTATAGGAGCGCTTCTTGAGGACGGTCTTGGTGATACTATCAGGGTTTCCCTGACAGAGGATCCTGTTAACGAGGTGCCTGTCGGTTTTGCTCTTGTCAAAAAGTATAACGACTTCCATCTTGTTAAAGGCGAGAAAGGTGCTCTTCCGCTGAAGCATGTTATTGAAAGCCGCAATAAGCAGTCGCATCATCATCTGTCATCGCAGGAACTGCCTCCCTTCAATCCCTTCAGTTACCAGCGCCGGGTATCCCGTCAGATTGCAATTGCAGGCATGATGGTTGGTGGAAACAATCTTCCGAGAGTTGAAACTGAAGCGCATACTCAGCTCTCGGAGGGTCATGCTGTTTTTGAAGAGGTTCTGCTGAGGCTTGCTTCAGACAAGCCTCAGGATGCGATCCGTTCCGAGTTCGTTTCTGTTCGCGTCGACAGCGTCGGAGATCTTGAAGCACTTGATGATCTTCTTGGCAAGCTTGGCGATGCTGCCAGCTTTCTTGTTGCCTCGACAGCCGATGTGGCACTTTTTGCCCTTTTGCTCGACAGGGTTTCAAAAGTCAGGTTTGATATTGTTGAGGGGGAGAGGCTTGGAGAGGAGTTTTTGCATTTTCTTGACCAGGAGCGGCGTGCGGTTGTTGAGTTATGCTTTATCCATGAAGGTGCTGGAGGCGCTGTTCCTGCACAGGTCCTTGCCCATTTTGCAGAAAAGTTACGCAATCGAGGTGTACAACGACTCATTTTTTCTGTTATATCAAGCGATCTTGTTTTTGTTTATCGCAGACTTGTCCAGGCATTCAACCATCATGTTCTCGATTACCCTCTTCTTGTCCGTTTCAGAAAAGAGTCTTCTGACAGGCTTGAGACGCTGATTGAAAGTGCAGTGCAGACGGGGACGCTTTTCTGCGATGGTATTGGTGACATGCTTGCGTTTCATACCAGACTTTCTGTGGATGATGAAGTCCATCTGGCATTCAACATTCTTCAGGGTGCAAGAGTCAGAATGTCAAAAACAGAATTTATCTCCTGTCCCGGCTGTGGCAGAACCTATTTCGAGCTGGAAAAGGCCACAGCGGCCATCAAGCAGAGAACGGTGCATCTTAAGGGGCTGAAGATTGGTATTATGGGTTGTATCGTTAATGGCCCCGGTGAGATGGCCGATGCTGATTTCGGTTATGTCGGTGCTGGAAAAAACCGAATCAGTCTCTATGTTGGAAGGGAGTGCGTTGAAGAAAATATTTCAGAGCTTGATGCGGTCAATCGGCTCATAGATCTTATCAGAGAACGGGGTAAATGGGTTGATCCGCCATGCGGTTTACCCTGATAACAGGGGCCTCTATGGGGATCGGAGAGGCTTTTGCGCGGGAATGTGCCCGTAGAGGCCAGCACCTTATCCTTGTTGCCCGTTCTGGTGACAGATTGAAGGCCTTGGCTGAAGAGCTTCGGTTGGAGAGCGGGGTTACGGTGAGGGTTTGTGTCGAGGACTTGAGTGATGCAGAAAGTCCGACCCGGATTTATGAATTCTGTCGCAAACAGCATGTTGGTGTTGATTTCCTTGTCAATTGTGCCGGGTTGTCTCATGCAGGTGATTTCGATGACATTCCTACTGGAAAGCTTGAAGAGATCATGATGGTTAATATGATGGCAATGGCTCGCCTTACCCGTCTTTTATTGCCGGATATGGTCGCAAGAAGAGGGGGATGCATTATCAATATAGCCTCTCTTGGAGCTCTTCAGGGAGTTCCCGGTCTTGGACTCTATTCTGCAACAAAGGCATTTGTTGTAACGCTCAGCGAGGCGCTTTATGGAGAGCTGAAAGGAAAGGGGGTAAAGGTTGTTGCAGTTTGTCCCGGTTTTATCAATACCGGCTTTTTTGAACGTGCGGGTCATAATAGAGCAAACCTCAGGCTTCCGATTTCGGAAACCGGAGTGGTTGTCAAAGCTGCAATGAAAGGCTTGAAGAAAAACAGTGTGCGGGTATATCCCACCCTGATTGACAGGGTTTTGGTCTTTTCACAAAGGCTTGTTTCGAGGAAAATCGTGATTGGGCTTGCGCGTTTTATTGCGGCGGTAAAGGATAGTTGATGAATTAATTCTTTTTTCTTTGAATATCCGAAACCAGTCATTATATTACCAGCCCTGTTTTTTGAGTGAGCTGCTGGTGTAGCTCAATTGGTAGAGCAGCTGATTTGTAATCAGCAGGTTGCGGGTTCGAGTCCCATCACCAGCTCTGAATGTTATGGGTAGGTAGCGAAGTGGTTAAACGCAACAGACTGTAAATCTGTCGACTCTGTCTTCGGAGGTTCGAATCCTCCCCTACCCACAGTCTTTTTTTGCAAGTCAGGCTGATGTAGCTCAGTCGGTAGAGCACTTCCTTGGTAAGGAAGAGGTCATCGGTTCGAATCCGATCATCAGCTCCAGGTTTTGGGGTATTGATAGTATACGTCAGTAGCTTAATTGGTAGAGCAGCGGTCTCCAAAACCGCAGGTTGGGGGTTCGATTCCCTCCTGACGTGCACGCAGAAAAAATTTTCACTGTAGTTTATTCCGCACTTGTATTCATGAATAAATATATCGGTAAAGCGGGTCAGTATTATCGTGATGTAATCAGTGAGATGCGGAAAGTTATCTGGCCGAGTAAAGAAGAGATCAAGGACTTGACAATTGTTGTATTGACGGTTTCAGGAATTCTTGCCTTGTTTACGTTTCTTGTCGACTGGGTCATCAATTTCGTTATGGGAAAGTTATTGTAAGAAAAAGTGTTAAGGTTGAATCGATGAGCGCAAGAAAAAAGGATATGGATGATCAGGGTGTTCCGGTTGCACGCTGGTATGCACTCAGGATTTATTCAGGCCATGAGCGCAAGGTTAAAGAGGCTATTGATGCGGATGTTCTTCGTTGTGGTCTTGCCGACAAGATCTTGCAGATCTATGTCCCCTATGAGCGTTTTGTAGAGGTTAAGAACGGCAAAAAAAGAAGTTTAACAAAGAACGCATTCCCGGGTTATGTGCTTATCGAAGCAGTTCTTGACAAACAGACAAGGAATTTGATTCTTGATATTCCTTCTGTCATGGGTTTCCTTGGTGTTGATGATGTACCTACTCCCTTGAGGCCTGAAGAGGTTGAGAAGATTCTTGAGCCAGAGAGTGCTATTGAGCACCGTTCTGTTTTTGAGGCGCCTTTCAAGATCGGCGATTCAGTCAAGGTGATTGACGGGCCGTTCAGTTCGTTGACCGGAGTTGTTCATGAAGTGTGTACAGAGAGAATGAAAGTGAAGGTTATGATAAGCTTTTTTGGTCGCAGTACGCCGACAGAGCTTGATTTTTCACAGGTTAAGTCAGTTTCCCAATAATAGTCGCTTAAGTTAACTTAAGCTTCTGAATAGAGATAGTTTATGGCAAAAAAGGTACTCGGTTTTATCAAGCTTCAGATCCCGGCTGGCGCAGCAAACCCTGCTCCTCCTGTCGGTCCCGCACTTGGACAGAAAGGTGTTAATATCATGGAGTTTTGCAAGCAGTTCAATGCAAAAACCCAGTCTGAAGCAGGGATGATTATCCCGGTAGTAATTACAGTATACTCTGACAAGTCGTTCACGTTTATTACCAAAACCCCGCCAGCAGCAGTTTTGCTTCTCAAAGAGGCAAGTTTGAAGAAAGGTTCTGGGGAACCGAACCGCAACAAGGTTGGTACGGTTACCCGTGAGCAGGTTCGCAAAATTGCTGAGCTGAAGATGCCTGATCTCAATGCGGTCAACAGCAAGGGAGCAGAAGAGATGATCATGGGCACGGCGAGAAGCATGGGAATCGTTATTCAGGGCTGAGAGAGCTTTTTTTGAGTTTATTTAGGCTGTGGGAGGCTGAAAAGCCGCTTTTTTAACCACTTGACAAGAAAAAAATAATGGCTGGAAAAAAATACAGGGACGCAGCATCGAAGATCGAGCGCTTTCATGAGTACGATCTGGTGGATGCTGTGGCGAAGGTGAGGGAGATTACCCAGGTTAAATTTGATGCCACGGTTGACATTGCCGTGAAACTTGGCGTTGATCCTCGCCATGCTGATCAGGTTGTTCGTGGAACAGTGATGCTGCCGCATGGTACTGGTAAAACAGTTTCTGTTCTGGTTGTCTGCAAAGAGGCCAAAGCTGAAGAAGCGAGGGATGCCGGTGCGGACATGGTTGGTTTTGAGGAGTATATTGAGAAAATCCAGGAGGGATGGACAGGTGTTGATGTTATTATTGCAACTCCTGATGTCATGGGTCAACTGGGCAAGGTAGCCAAGATTCTTGGACCTCGCGGCTTGATGCCTAATCCAAAGTCGGGAACAGTGACGATGGATGTGGCAAAGGCGGTCAAGGAGGTCAAGGCTGGTAAAATCGAGTTCAGAGTGGATAAAGCCGGAAATGTTCATGCTCCTGTCGGCAAAGTTTCGTTTCCTCCTGATCAGTTGGTCACCAATATTGTCAGCTTCCTTAAGGAGGTTGTTCGTCTGAAGCCATCGGCAGCCAAAGGTCAGTATGTGCAGGGTATTGCGCTTTCGAGCACCATGTCCCCGAGCGTGAAGGTTAAAATGGAAAAATTTGTCGCCTAATAAAAACGGTTTATACGATGAAGCGAGATAGAAAAGAAGAGATCGTTCAGGAAGTTGCTGAAAAGATCAACAGGTCACAAGGCATATATCTGACGGAATTTCAGGGGTTGAGCGTTGCCAAAATGTCGGAGCTTCGCCGTGAGTTCCGCAAAGTTGGAGTTGAGTACCGTGTTGTAAAAAACACGCTCATTAAACAGGCCCTGAAGGATTTGGCCGGTGCGGACAAGCTTGCTCCAGGTCTTAAAAGCACTACTGCGGTAGCATTTGGATTTGATGACCCGGTTGCTCCGGCAAAGGTGATCAGGAAATTCAGCAAAACCAATGAGGCACTGAAGTTCAAGATGGCGTCGATTGATGGTGCGGTTTTTGGCCCTGACAAGCTCCAGCTTCTTTCTGAAATGCTCACCAAGACGGAAAATATCGGACGTGCTGCCGGTGTTATCAATAATGTGGTCAGTTCAGTTCCGATGGTGGTCAATGCGGTGATGAGAAACCTTGTCTGCGCCCTTGATCAGATCGCCAAGCAGAAGCAATAAATTACAAATACTATTACGCACTCGAGAGCTTATTATATATTTAAATTAAACAAGAGAGGGGAATAATGTCTATCGAAACACTTGTAGAGGAAATTGGTAAGTTGACGCTTACAGAAGCTTCAGAGTTGGTGAAAGCGCTGGAAGAGAAGTTTGGAGTCAGTGCAGCTCCTGTTGCTGTGGCTGGTGTTGCGGCAGTTGCTGCTGGTGATGCACCTGTTGTGGAAGAGCAGACTGAGTTTGACGTTGTTCTGACAGCCGCAGGCGAAAGCAAGATCAATGTGATCAAGGCTGTTCGTGCTATTACAGGTCTTGGTCTGAAAGAGGCCAAGGATCTTGTTGATGGCGCTCCGAAAACAGTGAAAGAAGCTATTTCCAAGGACGAAGCAGAAAAGATTGCCAAAGAACTGAAGGACGCAGGAGCATCAGTAGAGGTGAAGTGATCTTTGAAAAGAGTCATTACTAAAGCAAGCTCCGTTTCAATATGAGACGGAGCTTTGTCTGTTTGTATAAGAACAGTTGTGAATGGTAGTTCCCGTGATGATACGATTAAGGTTAAGCCGGTTGTTATCTGTACTCCGGTACATTTCCTGTGGATATTTGTGATGACTTAATCTGTAAGTAATTCATGCAATTGATAAAAGTGAGGTGCATGTGAAAGTGGCTGATGCAACAACAACACCCTGTATTGACTTTTCAAAAATCCAGAGTATTATAGAGCCCCCCGACCTATTAAAAGTCCAGTTAGATTCATTTCATAATTTTATACAGGATAGCGTACCTCTTGCCAAAAGAAAGGATCAGGGGCTTGAGAGAGTGCTTCGCGGCGCATTTCCCATTACCGATACCAGGGGACTCTATCTGCTTGAGTATATCTCATACAGCTTTGATAAACCAAAGTATACCATTGAGGATTGTATTGAGCGTGGCCTGACCTATGATGTTTCCCTGAAAGTCAAGCTCAAGCTCTCCTATAAAGACGAAGCGGATGAGACTGACTGGAAGGAGACCATACAGCAGGAGGTTTACCTCGGCAGGATTCCTTACATGACAAATCGTGGCACCTTTATTGTCAACGGTGCTGAACGTGTTGTGGTAGCCCAGCTTCATCGCTCTCCCGGCGTTGTTTTCAGTGAAGCGATCCATCCGAATGGCAAGAAGATGTATTCGGCTAAAATTGTTCCTACCAGAGGCTCCTGGATTGAGTTTCAGACCGATATCAACAACCAGATTTTTGTCTATATCGATCAGAAGAAAAACTTTCTGGTCAGTGCGCTTTTGCGTGCCATAGGTTTTGCCCGTGATGAAGATATTCTTGGTCTGTTTGACCTTGTTGAAGAGGTTCCTCTGAAATCCGGCAAAAAGGAGCAGCTTGTTGGACAGTATCTCGCTTCTGATATTGTTGACATGCAGACCGGCGAGGTGGTCAGTGCGAGGACTGCGATAACGGAGGATATTTTTGAGCAGATTCTTGCCGCAGGCTATAAGAGCGTCAAGGTCATGAAGACCTTTACGGGTGGTGACAAGGGGCCTGACAAATCCATTATCATCAACACCATTCTTAATGACAGTTCGGCGACCGAGGAAGAGGCTCTTGAGATTGTCTATGAGGAGTTGAGAGCCAACGAGGCTCCTGATATCGATGCTGCAAGAAGTTTTCTTGAAAGGACCTTTTTCAACCAGAAAAAATATGATCTCGGAGAGGTTGGCCGCTACCGAATCCGCAAAAAGCTTGGCAAAGAGTTTGATGATCTGAACACGTATCTTGCTGAAAAGCCTGAGCTGAAGCAGCTTTCTGATACTATTTACGAGAAAATTCTTCAGACTATACAGTCTTTTTCCGATGAGCCGACAGGTGAGGATATTCTGGTGCTTACGCATTATGATATTATTTCTGTCATCTATTATCTCATCAAGCTGGTCAACGGGCTTGCCGATGTTGATGATGTCGACCATCTGGCGAACCGCCGGGTGCGCTCGGTAGGCGAACAGCTTGCAGCCCAGTTTGTTATCGGTTTGGCAAGGATGGGGAAGAATGTTCGTGAAAAGCTCAACTCCAGAGACTCTGATAAAATAGCTCCTGCGGATCTGATCAATGCTCGTACAGTCTCAAGCGTTGTTTCAAGTTTCTTTGCGACAAGTCAGCTTTCACAGTTCATGGACCAGACCAACCCTCTTGCTGAAATGACCAACAAGAGAAGGGTTTCTGCCCTTGGACCAGGAGGTCTTACCAGAGAACGTGCAGGTTTTGAGGTTCGTGACGTTCACTATACGCACTATGGCCGGCTTTGCCCGATTGAAACGCCGGAAGGCCCCAACATCGGTCTGATCTCCTCTCTCTCTGTCTATGCGGAAATTAACGATAAAGGTTTTATTCAGACACCCTACCGTGTTGTCGATAAAGGTCAGGTGACCGATACCGTTCTGATGCTTTCGGCTGAAGATGAGGAAAACAAGATTACCGTACCAGTCAGTGTTCCCCTTGATGAGAACAAGAGAATAGCGGTTGAGACGGTTCAGGCCAGAACAAAGGGTGACTATCCGGTCGTTGCGGCTGAGGATGTCAATTTTATGGACGTTTCTCCCGTACAGATTGTCAGTGCTGCAGCAGCGTTGATTCCTTTCCTTGAGCATGATGACGGTAACCGTGCATTGATGGGAGCAAACATGCAGCGTCAGGCGGTTCCGCTTTTGACCTCTGAAGCTCCTGTGGTTGGCACCGGCATGGAAGCCAAGGTAGCGAGGGATTCCCGTTCGGTTATTGTTGCGGAAGGAGCCGGAGTACTCGAAGATGTTACGGCGGAATATATCCAGGTACGGTACGACCTTAACACCGACAATGATGTCCGTTTGTCGATGCTTGATCCTGATGAGGGGCTTAAAACCTATAAGTTGATCAAGTTCAAGCGATCCAACCAGGATACCTGTATTTCACAGAAACCTCTGGCGCAGATTGGTCAGCGTGTTGAAAAGGGCTCTGTTCTTGCCGACAGTTCATCGACCGATAATGGAGAGCTGGCGCTTGGAAAAAATGTTCTGGTGGCCTTCATGCCATGGCGTGGCTATAACTTTGAAGATGCTATCATTCTCAGTGAACGGCTTGTCTATGATGATGTCTTTACGTCGATCCATATTCATGAATTTGAGGCCAATGTTCGCGATACGAAGCGTGGTGAGGAGCAGTTTACCCGTGATATTTATAATGTCAGTGATGAGGCGCTCAGAAACCTTGATGAGAATGGTATCGTTCGCATTGGTGCGGAAGTCAAGGAGCGGGATATTCTGGTTGGAAAAATAACGCCAAAAGGCGAAAGTGATCCTACCCCGGAAGAGAAACTGCTTAGAGCGATTTTCGGTGACAAATCAAGTGATGTAAAGGACGCATCAATGCATGTGCCTGCCGGGATGAAGGGTATTGTTATCAAGACAAAGCTATTCAGCCGCAAGAAAAAGGTTGGTATGGATGTCAAGGAAAAGCTTGAGGTTGTCGACAGGAAATTTGATGCGAAAGAGTACGACCTGCGCAAGCGGTTTGCCAAGTGGCTAAAACAGCTCCTTGGAGGCAAGAGTTCGGCAGGCGTCTACAGCGATAAAGGCAAACAACTCATAGCCGAAGAGACACTGTATGATGATACGCTTCTTGCGAAATTCAGTTCCATGCCCTTCCTTGAGTCTATTGATTTTTCAAAAGGGTTGACCGATTCCAAAAAAGTAAATGACAATGTGGTACGCCTTGTCAAAGAGTTCCGTTTCATGCTCAAAGACCTGGCTGATGAGCGGGACAACGAGAAGTATAAAATCAATGTTGGTGATGAACTTCCTCCAGGAATTGAGGAGCTTGCCAAGTGTTATATCGCCCAGAAAAGAAAAATTCAGGTAGGCGACAAGATGGCCGGACGACACGGTAACAAGGGTGTTGTGGGTAAAATTCTGCCGATTGAGGATATGCCGTTCATGGCAGATGGTACTCCGGTTGATATTGTTCTCAACCCTCTCGGCGTACCGAGCCGCATGAATATTGGTCAGCTCTATGAAACATCGCTCGGTTGGGCGGCCAAGAAGTTGGGCGTCAAGTTCAAAACACCGATTTTTAATGGTGCCACCTATCAGGAAGTTCAAGCTGAACTTGAAAGGGCTGGTCTTCCGGCTCACGGAAAGGTAAGTCTTTTTGATGGTCGTACCGGCGAGCGGTTTGATGACGAAGTGACCATCGGTTATATTTATATGCTCAAGCTGAGTCACTTGGTCGACGACAAGATTCATGCCCGTTCTACCGGTCCATACTCGCTTATAACCCAGCAGCCGCTCGGTGGTAAAGCGCAGTTTGGCGGTCAGAGGTTTGGTGAAATGGAAGTCTGGGCTCTTGAAGCTTATGGTGCAGCCAATATCCTTCGGGAGATGCTGACGGTAAAATCAGATGATGTGATAGGGCGGAACAAAACCTACGAGGCTATTGTCAAGGGTCAGAACCTGCCGGAGCCAGGAATACCTGAATCCTTCAATGTTCTTGTCAGGGAGTTGCAAGGCTTGGGTCTTGAGATACGTATTGACGACAAGGTTCCTTAGTAATGTGTTAATTCGCGTGTACATCATTAACGGACGTTCAAAAGAGTCGTTTAACCAGGGATATTGACTATGATTTTTTCACAGGGAGCATCGCCCTTAAAAGGTGAATTTTCAAGAATAAAGTTTAGTATTGCTTCACCGGAAAGCATTCTTGCCCATTCACGGGGCGAGGTATTGAAGCCGGAGACCATCAACTACCGCACGTTCAAACCTGAACGTGACGGTCTGATGTGCGAAAAAATATTTGGTCCGACAAAGGATTGGGAGTGCTATTGCGGCAAATACAAGCGCGTACGCTATAAAGGGATCATCTGTGATCGTTGCGGTGTCGAGGTTACAACCAAAAGTGTCCGCAGGGAGCGTATGGGCCATATTGCCCTGGCGGTTCCTGTTGTGCATACCTGGTTTTTCCGTTCGGTTCCGAGCAAGATCGGCGCATTGCTTGACCTTTCGACCAAGGAGCTGGAAAGGATCATCTATTATGAGGTCTATGTTGTCATCAACCCCGGTGAACCTGGTGAAAAACAGGGGATCAAGAAGCTTGACCGTCTGACTGAAGAGCAGTATTTCCAGATTATCACGGAGTATGAGGATAATCAGGATCTTGAGGATTCAGATCCGGACAAGTTTGTTGCAAAAATGGGCGGGGAAGCCATTCATATGCTTCTTAAGAACATTGATCTTGATGCATCAGCTATACATCTTCGCAAAGTACTCAAAGAGAGCAATTCAGAACAGAAAAGAGCCGATGCACTCAAAAGGCTGAAGGTCGTCGAGGCGTTCAGAAAAAGTTATGAGCCGCACAAGAAAACCCGGAAAAAGCCTCAGGGGCTCTTTCCGGAAGACGAGCTTCCGGAGCCCTATGTCTATGAAGGCAACAAGCCGGAATATATGGTGATGGAAGTCGTGCCGGTTATTCCGCCCGAACTTCGTCCGCTTGTGCCACTCGAAGGTGGCCGCTTTGCCACGTCAGATCTCAATGATCTCTATCGCAGGGTCATTATTCGTAACAACCGGCTGAAAAAGCTGATTGATATCCGCGCTCCTGAGGTTATTCTCCGGAACGAAAAGCGAATGCTTCAGGAGGCGGTTGATGCCCTCTTCGATAACTCACGCAAGGCCAATGCGGTCAAGACAGGCGAGTCAAACAGGCCGCTGAAATCCCTTTCGGATGCATTGAAAGGCAAACAGGGCCGATTCCGTCAGAACCTGCTTGGCAAGAGGGTCGATTACTCTGGCCGTTCGGTCATTGTGGTCGGACCGGAATTGAAGCTCCACGAGTGCGGTCTGCCGAAAAGCATGGCTATCGAACTCTTTCAGCCATTTGTGATCCGTCGTCTTGTCGACCGTGGTATAGCAAAGTCGGTTAAATCGGCCAAAAAGCTGATCGATAAAAAAGATCCCATTGTCTGGGATGTCCTTGAAAAGGTCATTGACGGTCGGCCGGTACTGCTCAACAGGGCTCCGACGCTTCATCGCCTTGGTATTCAGGCCTTCCAGCCTCTGCTGATTGAAGGCAAGGCCATTCAAATTCATCCGTTGGTCTGTACAGCTTTTAACGCTGACTTTGATGGTGACCAGATGGCTGTTCACATTCCTCTCTCGCAGGAAGCACAGCTTGAAGCGTCACTCCTCATGTTGTCGTCTCATAATCTTATTCTGCCGCAATCGGGTAAACCGGTTACGGTTCCTTCACAGGACATGGTACTCGGCATGTATTATCTGACCAAGTCGCGCTCTGGAGATATGGGCGAGGGTCAGATATTCTACAGCCCCGAAGATGTGCTTATAGCTTATAATGAAGAGCGTGTTGGTCTGCACGCTCAGATTTTTGTCCAGTATGACGGCGAGATTGACCAGAAATTTGATTCGCTGCGTGTCCTTGATACGATTGTTGATACAAAGACGGAAAAATCTGTTTGGCTGAAATCACAGATTGAGAAGAAGTCTATTTTGCTTACTACGGTCGGTCGGGTGATCTTCAACCAGCATGTACCGAAAAAAATAGGTTTTATCAACCGCGTTATTGACAAGAAAGTTGCAAAAGAGCTGATCGGGCGACTGAGCAGTGAGGTTGGTAATGTCGAAACAGCCAAATTCCTTGACAATATCAAAGAGGTCGGCTTCCATTATGCGATGAAAGGCGGTCTTTCAGTTGGTCTTTCCGATGCCATTGTGCCGGAAACAAAAGCCAAGCATATCAAGAGTGCTCAGCGTGACAGTACCAAGGTTGTCAAGGAGTACAACCGTGGCACACTGACGGACAATGAACGCTACAACCAGATCGTTGATGTCTGGCAGAAAACCTCCAATATCGTTGCTGAAGAGTCATACCAGAAGCTGAAAAAAGATCGTGACGGTTTTAATCCGCTCTATATGATGCTTGATTCCGGAGCCCGTGGCTCCAGGGAGCAGGTGCGTCAGTTGACTGGTATGAGGGGTCTTATTGCCCGTCCACAGAAATCCATGTCGGGCCAACCGGGAGAAATTATTGAAAACCCGATTATCTCGAACCTCAAAGAGGGACTTACTGTTCTTGAGTACTTTATTTCAACGCATGGTGCGCGTAAGGGTCTTTCTGATACATCGCTGAAAACAGCCGATGCCGGTTACCTGACAAGAAGACTCCATGATGTAGCGCAGGATGTGATTGTTACCATTGATGACTGCGGAACAACACGAGGTCTCTATGTACATCGCAATATTGAGGAAGAGACCAGCGGCCAGATCAAGTTCCGTGAAAAAATCAAGGGACGTGTTGCTGCCCGTGATATTATCGATACACTGAACAACAAGGTTGTCGTCAATTCCGGAGAGATCATTACCGAAGAGCTTGCCGAGCTTATTCAGGAGACGGCAGGTGTTGAAGAGGCTGAAATCCGTTCAGTGCTGACCTGTGAGTCAAAAATCGGTATCTGTTCGAAATGTTATGGAACAAACCTCTCGGTACACGCACTCGTTGAAATCGGTGAGGCTGTTGGTGTTATTGCGGCCCAGTCGATCGGAGAGCCTGGAACACAGTTGACGCTTCGTACCTTCCACCAGGGTGGTACCGCACAGGGCGGTATTTCTGAAACAGAGACAAAGGCCTTCTATGATGGCCAGATTCAGTTTGAGGATATCAAGACTGTAGAGCACACCGCTATTAATGAGGAGGGAGTCGCTGATCTGAGGATTATTGTTATTCAGAAAAACGGCAAGATCAACATTGCTGATCCTGAATCAGGAAAGATACTGAAGCGTTACATTGTTCCGCATGGAGCCCATCTTCATTGCAAAAACGGCTCCCTGATTAAAAAAGATCAGGTGATGTTCAGCAGTGAGCCGAACAGTACGCAGATTATTGCTGAGATCCCAGGTATTATCAAGTTTGCTGATATTGAAAAAGGTGTAACCTACAAGGAAGAGGTTGATCCCCAGACCGGTTTCTCCCAGCATACGATCATCAACTGGCGTTCAAAGCTGAGAGCTACCGAAACGAGGGAACCGAGGTTGATGATTCTTGATGCGAGCGGTGAGGTCAGAAAGACCTATCCTGTTCCAATTAAATCAAACCTTTATGTGGAAGACGGGCAGAAGGTTGAGCCCGGCGATATCATGGCCAAGGTACCAAGAAACCTCGACCGTGTTGGAGGCGATATTACCGCTGGTCTGCCAAAAGTTACTGAGCTGTTTGAAGCCCGTATTCCTACTGATCCTGCAATTGTTACTGAAATTGACGGTTATGTGAGTTTTGGTTCACAGCGCAGAAGCAGCAAGGAGATCAAGGTTAAGAACGATTTCGGTGAAGAAAAGATCTATTACGTACAGGTTGGTAAACATGTGCTTGCCAATGAAGGTGACGAAGTCAAGGCGGGCGATCCGTTGACTGATGGAGCCGTGTCGCCGCAGGATATTCTGCGTATCCAGGGCCCCAATGCTGTTCAGCAGTATCTGGTGAACGAAATCCAGAAAGTTTATCAGATCAATGCGGGCGTTGAGATCAACGACAAGCATCTTGAGGTTATTGTCCGTCAGATGCTCCAGAAAGTCCGGGTTGAAGAGCCTGGTGACACCGATCTGCTGCCAGGTGACTTGATTGACCGGAGTGCCTTTGTGGAGGCAAACCATGGTATTGCTGAAAAGGTACGCATTACGGAAAAAGGCGATGCTCCTGCAAGGATTCAGGACAGTCAGCTTCACAAGGTACGTGATATTACCAAACTGAATCGCGAGCTTCGCAAGAACACTAAAAACATGATTGCGTTTGAGCCAGCCCTTCAGGCAACTTCTCATCCGGTGCTGCTTGGAATAACAAGCGCAGCTCTTCAGACGGAGAGTGTGATCTCTGCTGCATCGTTCCAGGAGACCACCAAGGTGTTGACTGATGCGGCTGTTGCCGGAAAGGTTGACTATCTCGCAGGTCTTAAAGAAAATGTGATTGTCGGAAAACTGATTCCCGCCGGTACAGGACTGAAGCGCTACAAAGCCATAAAGCTCACTGGTGATGGTCAGGAGGCTTCTGTCGGTGAACGCGCTGAGGAGCCAGCAACTCGTGAGGGATTTGCTAATGAGCGGTAGTCTGTTCTGACAGAACAGATGAAGCAAAAAAAAGGGAGACTCGCCGGTCTCCCTTTTTTTTTGTTACTTTTTCTCAAATCTGAAGGTTTCAAGAAAACCGGTATCGAAATCCCCGCTCTGAAAAACAGGAGAGTGCATGACCTGTTTATGAAATGGAATGGTGGTTTTTACCCCCACAACAATAAACTCATCCAGTGCACGCGACATCCTTGCAATGGCTTCATCACGGGTATGCGCGGTAACAATAAGCTTTGCAATCATTGAATCGTAGTTTGAAGGTACCACGTAGCTTGCATAGGCATGTGAATCAACCCTTACCCCGTGACCGCCCGGAGTATGGAACACGGTAAGCTGTCCAGGAGAAGGACGGAACATGTGTTCGGGATCTTCAGCATTAATGCGGCACTCGATGGAGTGACCCTTCGGAGTGAAGCTTCGGCCTTCAAGTGATTCTCCGGAAGCAACAAGAATCTGTTCCTTGACGAGATCGACGTCGTAGCGCTCTTCGGTAACCGGATGCTCAACCTGAATACGCGTATTCATCTCCATGAAGTAGAAGTCCTTGTGCCGGTCGAGCAAAAACTCGATGGTGCCAGCGCCTTCATAATTGATCGCCCTGGCTGCAGCTACAGCGGCATCACCCATTTTTTTTCTCAGCGCATCATCAACAACAGGAGAGGGAGTTTCCTCGATAAGCTTCTGGTGACGTCTCTGGACGGTGCAGTCACGCTCTCCAAGATGAATGGTATTGCCGTGCTGGTCGGAAAGGATCTGGATTTCAACGTGGCGCGGATTTTCAAGGTACTTCTCAATATAGACACCACTATTGCCGAAAGCCTGCTCAGCCTCGCTGCGTGCCGTGTTCAGTGCCTTATCCAACTGGCTTTCCTCCGTGACTACCCTCATGCCCTTTCCACCACCGCCTGCGGTGGGTTTGATGATAACCGGATAGCCGGTTTTTTTAGCCGTTTCAATGGCTTGCTTCAGATCAGTTACCAGTCCTGGACTTCCAGGGACAACGGGAACTCCGGCAGCAATCATGGTTGCCTTGGCGGTGTTTTTGTCGCCCATCTGGTTGATCATCTTTGCTGTAGGGCCGATAAACTTGATGTCGGCCGACGCGCACACTTCAGCAAAAACAGCATTTTCAGCCAGGAATCCGTATCCGGGATGAATCGCATCGGCATTGGTTACCTCTGCAGCAGCAATGATGCGGGGAATGTTAAGATAACTTTCTCTTGATAAAGCTGGTCCAATACAGACTGCTTCATCGGCGTATTTGACATGGATAGATTCAGCATCAACTGTAGAATATACAGCAACGGTGCTGATTCCCATTTCGCGGCAGGTCTGCATAATACGCAAGGCAATTTCGCCGCGATTTGCAACAAGGATTTTCTTGAACAAGGTTTTTTATGATGAATGTTTATGGTTTAATCCGGAACAGTGGCTGATCATACTCGACCGCCTGTCCGTTTTCAACAAGAATTTCAACAATTGTTCCAGAAACCTCTGCCTCAATTTCATTCATCAGTTTCATGGCTTCGATAATACAGAGAACGTCTCCTTTTTTTACTGTGTCGTTAATAGCGACAAAGGGCGGAGCATCCGGTGACGATGACTGGTAGAATGTTCCGACGATGGGTGAGCGGGATTCGATAAGGTCAGATATGGGTTCGGATCTTACTGCCAACGGAGCAGCAAAAGAGGCCTGGGGTGGAGCTTGCAAGGCAGGTGCTGCTGTTATGGGAGTCAGATTGGTAGCGACTGTTGCAGAAGAACGCCTCAAGATAATTTTAAACCCGCCTTCCTGCTCGATGATGGTTTCCTGAAGATCTGAGCTATTGACGATGTCAATGAGCTGCCTGATTTCGTTAAAGTCCATGATAATTTTAACTTGGTTGATGAGCGTTCTTCTTGAAAAATTCTGTCAGATTGATCATTTCTTCACTCTTTCGATGTACTCACCGGTACGTGTGTCGACACGGATAATGCTTCCCGTCTGGATAAACATCGGGACGCTGACCTCCGTACCCGTTTCCACTACTGCCGGTTTCGTTCCGCTGGTCGCCCGGTCATCCTTGGATGCAGGGCTGGTTTCAGTCACCTCAACTTCGACAAATGTCGGGAGTTCAACACCAAGAATAGAACCATCGTCAGAGAAAACAATAGTAACCATGATTCCGTCCTTGACAAAACGCGATGAAGAGCCAATGACAACTTCCGGCACATTAATCTGGTCAAAGGTTTCATTATCCATCATCACGAAGTCACTGCCATCCCGGTAAAGATACTGATACTGTTTGCGTTCGGTTATGATTACATCAACTGATTCTGTCGCACTGAAGCGATACTCGACATTTCTGCCGGATTTCAGGTTTCTCATGTTTGCCTGATAAAAAGCTCGCAAGTTGCCAGGAGTGCGATGCATAAGGCTTTCGATACTATGAGGTTCACCCTTGAAGCGGATAATTGAACCTTTCGACACGTTACTGATTGAAATCATAAGCCGGATAAAAAATTGTCCCGTACAATTCAGGGTTTGTCCCCATTTGAAGAACAGGAATATAACACAGTGCCAGACGAATACAAAGCGCTGTGAAACCAAACAAGGATAATGGTAAAAAGCCATTGCATGTTTGTCACCTACTGTTTAAATTCAGGGAAGGAATGGTCTTTTAAAAAACAACCATAAACATTTCATATGTCAAAAGCTGAGTTAGTCGAGAAAATTGCCGACCAGGCCAAACTGACCAAAGTTGATGCCGAGCGTGCTGTAAATGCCTTTATCAGTGTTGTGACAGGGTCTTTGAAGGATGGTGATGATGTCACTCTTGTCGGCTTCGGTACGTTTACTGTAGGAAAAAGAGCAGAAAGGTCGGGGCGGAATCCTCAGACTGGTGAAGCGATTACCATTGCAGCGAAAAATGTTGTCAAGTTTAAACCGGGAAAAGCGTTGAGGGATGTTGTCTGCGCTTGATCCTGATGTTCCCGATTGTTGCTTTCTTTTAAAGCCCATCATGAGCCATTTGCTTGATGGGCTTTTTTTATCACTAATATTGCTGCACCATGGCTACGAAAGTTGTTCTTGATTTTGAAAAGCCCCTGTTTGAGCTTGAAGCCAAACTCAACGAAATGCGTCAGTGCCTCAGAAGCAGCACGAGAGAGCAATCTCAGTCTGAAACTGAAATGCTCAATCACGACATAGAGACACTTGAGCTGAAAGTTGATGCACTCCGTCGTTCGATTTATAAAAATCTTACTCGTTGGCAGAAGGTACAGCTTGCCCGTCATCCAGCAAGACCCTATACGCTTGATTATATTCATCTCATGACCGAAGGGTTTCTCGAACTGGCTGGAGACCGACATTTCAGCGATGACAAGGCTATTGTTGGCGGTTTTGCTCGTTTTGAGGAGAGCTCGTCAGGTTTTTCCCAGCCGGTCATGATCATTGGTCATCAGAAAGGCCGTGATACCAAGTCCAATCTCTACCGCAATTTTGGCATGGCTCAGCCAGAAGGATACCGTAAAGCGCTCCGCTTGATGAAATTGGCCGAAAAATTTCGTAAACCGGTTATTACCCTGATTGATACGCCGGGGGCATTTCCCGGTATAGAGGCAGAGGAACGGGGTACTGCCGAGGCAATTGCACGGAATTTGTTTGAAATGGCGAAGCTTACTGTTCCAATAATTTGCGTGATTATCGGTGAAGGTGCAAGCGGGGGTGCAATCGGCATCGGCGTTGGTGATCGGATTCTTATGGCGGAGAATAGCTGGTACTCAGTCATTTCCCCTGAAAGCTGTTCATCTATTCTTTGGAGAAGCTGGAATTATAAGGAGCAGGCGGCTGAAGCACTGCAACTTACTGCAGGAGATCTTCTTGCACAGGGTATTATCGACAGGATTATTCCTGAACCAGTCGGAGGTGCCCATACCGACCCTGATGCAATGGCGGGGACATTAAAAGAGATATTGGTAGAGGAGTTGAAAGCGCTGTTGATGAAAGATCCATCAACTCTTGTTCATGACCGGATTGAAAAGTTTTCAGCCATGGGTGTTTGGAAGGAAGAGGTATAGAAAAGCAAAAAGCCGGCGTTCATGCCGGCTTCCTGTTGTAAACGAGAAACTTGTTTCTTACTTGATTTCGTAGGAGTTTTCTCCCTTGAGCAGCTCTTCAAGTGTCCAACATCCGTTTTTCTGTGCATCCTTGATTTGCGCGGCAAGAGCATCTTCATAGGTGACCCTTTCCTCGGCATAGAAAACACCGAAAGGTCTTGGAAGTGACTCTTCATCAGCAAAGCGTGCAAGAATAGATGCCTTATTGATATCGGCCTCATTATGAATCCAGAGGTCACTGGTGGAGAACTCATCTTTGTCCAGATCAACAACAACCGGCGTGAATCCGTCAAGCATGATTCCGCGGTTCTTGTTCTTTCCGAAAACAAGAGGCTTGTCCTGTTCAACATAGATGGTATTGTCGGCTTTACTGTCGAGAGTTGCAAATGCTTCGAAGGCAGCATTGTTGAAAATGGGGCAGTTCTGGTAAATTTCCACCAGAGACGTTCCCCTGTGCAGTGCCGCGCGTTGCAGTATTGAGCGCAGGAATTTACCGTCACGGTCAAAAGCTCTCGCAAAGAATGTGCCACCGGAACCAATCGTCAGTGCAGCCGTGTTGAATGGATGGTCGATGACGCCGGAGGGAGAGGTAACCGTTCGTAAACCGATTTTCGATGTTGGAGAATACTGACCCTTCGTGAGACCATAAATTTCATTGTTGAAAAGTATAACATTCAGGTCAGGATTTCTTCTCAGGGTATGAATGAAATGGTTGCCGCCAATGGAAAGCGCATCTCCATCACCCGTTCCAACCCAAACGCTCAGGTCTGGGCGTGAAACTTTCAGTCCGGTTGCCATCGGCAGTGCACGGCCGTGTATACCGTGAACGCCGTATGTTGCAAGGTAATAAGGGAGACGTGATGAACAGCCTATACCCGAAACAAAGACAATGTTTTCCGGTGCAACACCCAGTTCCGGCAACACTTGTTTCAGTTGCTGGAGCACGGAATGATCACCGCATCCGGGACACCATTTCGGCTCCTGGTCGGAAGCAAAATCTTTTGCCGTAAGAACCGGTAAGGTTTTGATTGTTGTATCGTTATCGGTCATGATTAAAGCTCCTTTAAAAGATCGGTGATTTTAGTCAGTATTTCCATTTCATTAAACGGTACACCCTGCACCTTGGTATAACTTTCAGGGGCGATCAGGAAAGTATCACGGATAATATGGACAAGCTGCCCGTTATTCAACTCGGGAATCATCACCTGTTTATAGTTACCGAGAATTTCTCCAAGGTTTTTCGGGAACGGATAGATATAACGCAGGTGCGCATGAGCAACGCTGTATCCCTTTTCGATAGCCTGCTCGACAGCGGTTTTAATTGCACCATAGGTTGAACCCCATCCAAGAACAAGCAAATCCCCTTTTAATGGTCCATTATCGATGCTCTGAAGTGGAATACTATCAGCAATTCGTGCAATTTTTTCGGCACGAAGCTTTGTCATCAACTCATGATTTTCAGGGTCGTGGGAGACGTTGCCGGTTTCATGCTGCTTTTCAAGTCCGCCGATACGGTGTTCAAGTCCCCTGGTTCCGGGTATTGCCCATGAGCGTACCTGACGCTCATCGCGTTTATAGGGAAGATAGGGAGGGTCACCCGCCTCCCGTGCAGGCTGAAAACGGGGGGTGATTGCAGCAAGATTATCCGGACTTTCAACTTTCCATGGTTCTGAACTCAGGGCAAGGTAACCGTCAGAAAGACAGATGACCGGTGTCATGTGCTCAACGGCAATTCTTGCTGCTTCATAAGTGGTATAAAAACAGTCAACGGGAGAACATGCGGCGATAACCGGCAACGGCGCTTCTCCATGGCGACCATAGAGAGCCATGAAGAGGTCAGACTGTTCCGGTTTGGTTGGCAGACCGGTGGATGGGCCACCCCGCTGCACATTGATGATAACCAGAGGTATTTCAAGGATGACGGCCAAGCCGAGTGCTTCAGTTTTCAGGGCAAGTCCTGGACCGGAAGTGTTCGTGGCAGCAAGTGCACCTCCATAAGCAGCACCGATGCTGCTCACAATACCGGCAATTTCATCTTCAGCCTGAAAGGTTTTTACCCCATACTTTTTCTTTTTGGCCAGAGTTTGAAGAATCTCTGTTGCTGGCGTGATAGGGTATGAGCCGAGGAAAAGTTCAAGGCCCGCTTTTTTGGAAGCAGCGGTCAAAGCAATAGCGCATGCTTCATTGCCGGTAACCCGACGGTAGATGCCATGCTGTTTTTGAGGTGAAATATCGAAGCGTCCGAGGTTTGCAAAGAGTTCGGTTTCATCGCCGAAGAAATAGCCAGCCTTCATCGCCCTGATATTTGCCTCTGCCATCCAGACATTCTTCTGGAACTTGGCATACAACGTCTCCATCGTCCCCTCAAGCGGGAGAGTGTAGAGCCAGTAGAGCAAACCCAACACAAACATGTTTTTACAGCGATCAACCTCCTTGCTGCTCAGGCCGCTCTCTTTCAGGGCTTCACGGGTAAGCTGCAGAATCGGCACAGGAAAAACAATATAGTTGTCGAGAGATCCGTCATGAAGGGGATTTGCCCCTTCGGGATAGCCCGCAAGCTTCAGGTTTTTCTCATCAAACCCTTCAGTTCCGGCAATAATGATACCACCACGATGGAGGTTTTTCAAATTTGCCTTCAGTGCCGCCGAGTTCATGGCCACCATGACATCAAATCGTGCACCCGGAGTATAAACAGGTTTGCTGCTGAACTGGAGCTGAAATCCCGATACACCTGCAATGGTCCCTGCTGGAGCCCTGATTTCGGAAGGAAAATTCGGGAATGTATTAAGCTCTGTTCCGTGAGTTGCCACGGTATTGGCAAATTGCGTGCCGGTCAACTGCATACCATCGCCCGAATCTCCAGCAAAAAGCACGGAGACACTGGTTTTTGATGTCACATTGACCTGTCTGGTTGTCTTTTTTGTATCAGTCATTGTCCCTGTTAATTACTTTTCAAGGTTAGTAAACAGCAAGAAAATCCCCGCGTCAATGAACATCGCAAAACGGAAGTCATTGAGTTCTTATCTGGTGAAATGTACTATTGGTGGGTAAAGAGAAGACAAAAACAGAGCAACACAGTCTTCTGCAAGAAAAGAATATAAGAGTTCCAGGGAGTTAAAACAAACTTTCGGCAGTTTTAACTAAGATTTTTTTTCAATGACAATATTGTTTTTCGTCAGATACTCCTGCCACTCCTGTTCTTCCAAAATCGGGCAATCAGCCGCCAAATCGCAGAAATCGCAGCGTTGTATGCCATAGATCTGCTCCATCCAGCAACCGGTGGTGCTTTTGGCAACCTCATTGACATGATTGGGATTCGCCTTCATGATTCTGGCTGAAATATCCATGAGTTCCAGAATATCCTTGCGCCGTTGCTGATGTTCTACTCCCCAACTCATAACAGTATTCCCGTTTTTAATCCTGAAAAGAGACGGATGCCAACATCCAAAACCAAACTTACTGAATATAATTTTTTGTTCAAAAGAATATATGGTGCCGTTCTGAGAACCCTTTCGTTGAAGGCTCTGTCTGTCTTGATGCAATAAAATTTAAGTTGGCAACAAGCTTTAAAAAAGAGTAACTTTAAATCCGTGAATGGTTGCCGCATTGTTCCCTGGTAACGGCATGACGGAAGACATTGCAACAAGATAATCATATCTATGAAATCACGAGAAATCAGGCAATCTTTTTTGGATTACTTCGCTCAGAAAGGTCATACTATTGTTCGTTCAGCTCCGGTTATTCCTGCCGATGATCCCACCCTACTCTTTACCAACGCAGGCATGAACCAGTTCAAGGATGTCTTTTTAGGTAAAGGAGCGAGGCCCTACGTGCGGGCAGCCGATACACAGAAATGCATCAGGGCATCAGGCAAGCATAACGACCTGGAAGATGTTGGAAGGGATACCTACCACCACACCTTTTTTGAAATGCTCGGCAACTGGTCATTCGGTGACTACTACAAGCAGGAGGCTATCACCTGGGCATGGGAACTGATGACCGAAGTATGGAAGCTGCAGAAGGAGCGGCTCTACGCAACTGTCTATCATGATGATGATGAGAGCTTTCAGATATGGAAAACAGAGACAGACATCGATCCGGATCACATTATCCGCTTCGGTGAAAAGGATAATTTCTGGGAAATGGGTGAAAGCGGCCCCTGCGGACCCTGTTCTGAAATCCATATTGATCTGACCGAAGATTGTTCCGGCCGCAGCCTCGTCAATGTCGGCGATTACCGTGTCATCGAACTCTGGAATCTTGTCTTTATTCAATATAACCGGCAGAGTGACGGCTCCCTCGAACCGCTACCGATGAAACACGTCGATACCGGCATGGGTTTTGAACGCGTTGCCGCCGTGTTGCAGGGCAAAGGCTCCAACTACGATACGGACGTTTTTCAGCCACTCTTCGACCGCATCACCGAAATTACCGGCGTTCGCTATGGCGCATCAATGGATGATCCCCTTGATATTGCCATGCGTGTCATTGCCGACCATGCCCGTACCCTTACCTTTGCCCTTTCCGACGGCGCGATGCCCTCCAACGAAGGACGCGGCTACGTGCTTCGCCGCATTCTCCGCCGTGCCCTCCGTTACTCGAAAAATCTTGGCTATAATGAGCCGATTCTTCATCAGCTTGTTGGAACGCTTGCCGACTCCATGGGCGATGTCTTCCCCGAGCTGCAGAAACAGCAGGAGACGGTCAGTAAAATTATCAGGGCCGAAGAGGAAAGTTTCATTGTTACCCTTGACCGGGGCATTGAAATTTTCAACGAAGTTATCGAGCATGTCCGTTCATCCGAAAGTACCATCATTACCGGTGAAGATGCTTTCAAACTCTACGACACCTACGGATTTCCCTTTGATTTAACCCGCCTGATGGCCTCCGATGTCGGCTTTTCGGTTGACGGAGAAGGTTTTGAACACTGCATGTTGCAGCAAAAAACCCGTGCGCGAACCGATCGCAAGGAAAAACGGCAGGTACAGGATGACGGGTCTCAATGGCTCTGGTTCAGCGATGTGCATCGAACCGACTTTGCAGGCTACGACCAGCTTGAAATGCCGGTCTCCATTACCGCCATGAAACAGATTCAGGGCAAGTTGCTTCTGGTGCTCGACCGTACACCATTTTATCCTGAAAGTGGGGGACAGGTGGGTGACAGGGGCTGGATAGAGTCCGGCAGTTACCGTCTTCAGGTATCCGACACCATCAAGGATGGCGACGCCATTGTCCATATTGTTACCGAAGCCTTCGACAAGATTCTTGATACTCCCCTCAGTGTTGACGATCTCCTGATTGACGAAAAGGAGCTTTCAGCCGAAGCGTCAGTAGATCGCCATCTGCGTCAGGATGCCGAGTGCAACCATACTGCGACCCATCTCATGCATGGCGCACTCCGCAGGATTCTCGGGCAGCATGTACAGCAGAAAGGCTCATACGTCAACGCCGAACGCCTCCGTTTTGATTTCAGCCATTTTTCCCGCCTCTCCGATGAGGAGATCGAGGCCGTTGAAGCCGAGGTGAACGAGCAGATCAGGAGAGCTGAACCGGTGGTCAAACATGCCGACGTGCTTTATGATGACGCGATTGCCAAGGGCGCACTTGCCTTTTTTGGCGACAAGTATGCCGACCGTGTACGGGTTATTGAGGTGCCAGGCATTTCGGTAGAACTTTGCGGCGGTACCCATGTCGAAAATATCGGCCGTATCGGACTCTTCAAAATTATCAGTGAATCCTCGGTAGCATCAGGTGTTCGACGTATCGAGGCTCTCACCGGAAAAGCGGCTGAAAAGCTCTTGTGGAAAGAGTATCGCGAAATGCAACAGATTCGCCAACTGCTTAAAGCAAAAGGGGATGAACCGGTATTGGAGAGGGTTGTCGAGTTGATGGACATAAAAAAAGAGTTGGAAAAAGAGCTCAGCGGCAGCCGGGTAGGCGCACTTGTCAACACTTTGGCTGCTGAACTTGACGCTGCTTCAGATATCAACGGCTGCCGGGTTATGACCAAAGTTCTCGAAGAGGTGGATGCCGATACCCTTCGCCAGGCCGCACTTGCTCTCCGCGATCAGAGCTCCTCTGTTGCAGGTCTGCTCTGCAGTGTAGAAGATGGAAAGGTATCACTGGTCAGTTTTGTATCTGACAAAGCCGTACGGGAACTCGGCATTGATGCCGGTAAACTGATCCGCGAGGCAGCGCAGTGCGTCAAAGGTGGCGGCGGCGGCAAACCCGAGTTCGCAACCGCCGGTGGTAAAGATGCCTCCGGTATTGGCAAGGCTTGTGAAGCCTTTATCGCCTCGGTCAAGGGTGTGCAGGCATGAATGAACCACAATTGATCGGTTATGCTGCTTCTTGACTGCTTTTTCGGGCGATGCTCAAAACCCTCATGCGATAGCTGCGCCTTGCGGCCTGTCCGCTCCCTGCGGCTTGCACTCAAGTCGCGCGCGATGCAGAAAGAAGAAGATGTATCCGTCAGTCCGGTCGGTTCCTGGGAGAAACCGGAGACGGTGACCCTGCATACCGGGACGACGCATCAGAAACAGGATACAGCGAAAAAACGAAAGCGGTTGCTTGCTCCGAGAGAGGAGATTGCATGGTACCCGACGATCAAGCCGGAGCTTTGCAACGGTTGCGGCGACTGCAAGGTGCTTTGCAAGCCCGGTGTCTTCGAGTTGGGCGTGCCCGACCCCACGGGCATCTGCCGTCCTAAACTGATTGTCGCGCATCCCTATAAATGCATGGTACTCTGCACCCGGTGCGTGCCCATCTGTACCTCCGGAGCCATTATTCTCCCTCCAAAAGAGGAGTTCGAGCATTTCATTGAGTACATTGATTGAACGTACGGCCAATTCCGTATGGATGCCTGATGTAGGGGCAATCCCTTGTGGTTGCCCTGTTGAAGAGAAGATTTTTTGATCGCGAAAGAGAAGAAATTACAAGAAATGGCGTAGGGGTAATCCCTTCTGGTTGCCCTGATGGCGTAATGTTGGTAGACAGGAACACAACGTGAACAAACCAAAAAAACGAAGGCTTCTTCTTCCCCGCGAAGAGATTGCCTGGTTTCCGGAACTTGACGCCTCAATCTGCAACGGCTGCGGTGACTGTGAGGAATTCTGCAAGCCGGGCGTATTTGCCCTCGGTGAACCCGAAGGAGTCAAGCGGGCAAGAATGACCGTTGCCAACCCCTATAACTGTGTTGTGCAGTGCACCCGTTGCGAACCGGTCTGCCCTTCAGGCGCAATCAGCCTGCCCCTCAAGAAAGATTTTGACCAGTTTGTGGAATATGTTGACTGACCGAAAGGTCGTCACGATCCCTGAACCCCATCAGATAGAGAATTGCATCAAGGCCAAGGGTTGAAATAGCCTGCTTTGCACTCTCCCGAACAATCGGTTTTGCCCTGAAAGCAATACCGAGGCCTGCCTTTCCAAGCATCGGCAGGTCATTGGCGCCGTCACCAACCGCAATGGTCTGTTCCAGACGGATATTTTCCTTTCGTGCAATAATCTCCAGAAGTTCAGCCTTTCTCTTGCCGTCAACGACAGTCCCAAGGACGTTTCCGGTCAGTTTGCCATCTTCGATTTCAAGCGTGTTGGCATAGACATAATCGATATTGAGCTTTTTCTGCAGGTAGTGACCGAAATAGGTAAAGCCGCCGGAGATGACGGCAGTTTTAAACCCCAGATTGTGCAGGTTATGAAAGAGCGTTTCAGCCCCCTCGGTTAACTGAAGCCTTTGAGCAATCGTTTCAAGCATACGTTCATCAAGCCCTTTCAGCAAGGAGACCCTCCGCTGCAGGCTCCCCGTAAAGTCGATCTCACCCCGCATCGCCTGCTCCGTAATGGCCGCCACCTCTTCTCCCACACCCGCCTCAAGAGCCAGTTCATCAATCACCTCCGAAGTAATAAGCGTCGAGTCCATATCAAACACAACCAATCGGCGGTTGCGCCGGAAAATGTTGTCCTCCTGAAACGCGATATCAACGCCGAGGCTGTCGGTAATGGCAACCATCTGCTCACGAAAGCGGTTTTCGTTCTCAAGCGTCCCCCGTATCGAAAACTCCACGCATGCCTTTGTGCCTGCTTTGCTGTTTTCGAGGGGAATGCGTCCCGAAAGGCGGTTGATGGTATTAATATTGAGGCCATGCTCCGCAATGATTGTCGACACCCGCTCCAGTTGCTCAGCCGTAATCTTGCGCGCAAGCAGTGAGAGCAGATAATGGTGCTTTCCCTGCTCCTGCACCCACTTCTCATACTCCGAGTCTGTCACCGGAGTAAAGGTAATCTGAATGCCAAGCGTATGGGCGCAAAAGAGCAGATCCTTCAGCACCGGCGAAGAGGCCGACTCCTTCGGTA
>CAIJPS010000032.1 GCA_903822595.1 uncultured Chlorobiaceae bacterium | reverse complement strand
GGTAAAAATCTTCTCTGCTATGCGACGCTTTGTATCATTGACCTGATAGCTGTCGGGGAGATAAACGATTTTTTCAGTGTAGCCATGCTGGCTCCGTTCCGGTATAAGAATCCGGTCGGCAATGAGATAGTCAATATACTCTGCACCCATGGTACCAGGGTAGCCAAGATAATTAACCTGTATCGGCGCTGCCCGCAAGGCAAATATCCCGCTGCGGGAGTCCGTTGTAAACCCCTTCAAATCAACCGCAATATCGATTTCCAGCTCCCTCGAAAGCAAAACCACATCGTTGTCTGACTGGTTCCGCACATCAATAAAGCGATAAAATGAGACTGCAACACGCTTTCTCATTTCATCTTCAATGTCGGGGCCGAAGGAAAAAGCAAAAAGCTCAAACCGCAATCGGTCATGTGCTTCAAAAAGCTCCACCATCAGACGTGTCGTTGCATGATCATGAAAATCCGCCGAGAAGTAACCAATTCGGATTCTCTCATGCCATTTACGCCTGTGCATTTCCGGAAGCGCATGATTTGCAGGACATTTTTCCTGTACATAAATCCTGACGACCTCTTTTTGCAAAGAAAGCGAATCTGCTATGGCAAAAACAGGAAAGGGTAATGATACTTTTTCATGGCGTTCTATTTTTTCGACAAGATGATGCATCTGGTTGCCAAATAACTTCCAGTCACAAATCTGCATCTTCGTATGCAAGCGTATTCCGAATAAAAAATCATAGTCAGGGTTGAGTGACAAAGCCTTGTCGTAACTCAACAGCGCCTCATCATACCGCTTTAATTTTTGCAAGAGAATGCCACGATTATTACAGGCAGTAGCAAAATCAGGCCTGAGAGCCAAAGCCTTGTCGTAACTCAACAACGCTTCATCATACCGTTTTAAATCCCGTAAAACATTTCCCCGATTAGAGCAAGCCTCAGAATAGTCGGGATTGAGGGCAAGAGCCCTATCATAACTTGCCAGCGCCTCCTGGTAGCGCTTTAACGCTTTTAAAGTAATTCCGCGATTAAAGTAAGACTCCGCAACGTCCGGTTTGAGTGCCAGAACCTGGTCAAAACATGACAGAGCCTCTTCATATCGTTTTAACTGCATAAAAGCAAAAGCACGATTCCGACAGACATCCGCGTTATCAGGATGAAAGAGCAGCGCAACGTCGTAGCTTGCCAATGCCTCTTCATAACGCATCAATGCCTGCAACGCATTTCCACGATTATAATAAGCATCCGCATGATCCGGCTTGAGTACAAGGGCCCTGTCATAACTGGCAACGGCCTCTTCGTATCGCTTCAGCTCAGTTAACGCATTTCCACGATTATAACAAGCATCCGCATAATCCGGCTTGAGCACAAGAGCCCTGTCATAACTGGCAACGGCCTCTTCATACTCTTTCAACTCATTCAGCACAATACCACGATTATAGCAGGCCTCCGCATAATCAGGGTTCAGGAAAAGAGCCTGGTCAAAACTTGCCAGTGCCTCTTCATACCGCTTCAACTCCTGTAAAGCCAAACCACGGTTATTGAACGAACTTGAATGACTGGAGTTTATTTTGAGCACCTGCTCAAACAGTTCAAGTGCGTACAAAAAGTTTTTTTTCTGTGCAGCAATCGTTGCCAGAAGCTGCAACGCATCAACATTCCCTGGTTGTGAGCATAAAATCTCCCGGTACAGGGCTTCAGCTTCATCCAACCGACCTGTCTGATGGAGGCTCAACGCGACTTGTAACCTGACAGCATCAGCATCTACAGATGTGCCGGATATTTCATGTTGAGTTTCAACCCGAAAGCCGCCCCTTTGCACTGGCTTTACTTTTTCAGCTCTGTGACGCTTCATTAAGCACTTCGGAATATGGCCCTACTTTCTGATGTGGCTGACAGCATCGGCCTGCTGTGTAAAAAGATCGGTAAAAATACTCATAATCGTGCGCTTCCTGACCTTGATGTTCATCGTTACCGACATGCCTGACTGAAGAAAAATTTTTCGGCCATGAACCTCCAGAAACTGCCGTTCCAACTCTACCTTGACAGGAAAATGATAGAATTTGATAATATCATCAGGCGCAAGCACATCAGAACCAACCTGGATTACCTTCCCCTTGATATCACCAAATTCGGCATAGGGAAAAGCATCGAAGCGGACATCCACCGGCAACCCTTCCTGAATAAACCCGATATCCTGGTTTGAAATAAACGCTTTGGTCGTCAGATTGTCATCAGGCACAACTTTGAGAATCACCTGACCAGCACTGACAATCGTACCCTTTTTTACCTGAAGGTCAAAAACCGTACCACTGACCGGCGCGGTTATGGATTCGTACCCTGTTGCCTGACCGGTCATATATTGCTGCTTGTTGATCTGCTCGGAAAGGTCCTCAATCTGCGCCTGAAGCTTCAATACATCCAGTTTTTTCTGTTCCACCTCAAATTGTGACACAGCAGCAGTGCTGAGCAGAGAACGGAGCTTTCCAAGCAGCACCGACTCACTGGAATACTGCTGGCGGGCATTGGCAAGGTTAATCTGCAATGACTTAAGTTTCGATTCTTCACCAACCGACAAAACAGGTACCAGCTCAAGAAGCACATCCCCCTTTTTTATCCGCTGCCCGTCATCAACCCGTAATGCGCTCACTTCACCCTCAATAGCCGCCTGCACCTTCTTGACTTCACCAGTCGGCTCAAGTTTTCCGGCGGCAGGAATAGAGACATCGATTTCAGCAAAAGAGGCCCAGAGAATAAAGCCAAAAAAGGAGAGAACCAGCACCCAGAGTATCGCCCTCGGTACCAGTACCGATTGGGTAAACACCTCTCCCTGACCAATCAGGTCATCAACAAATGGATTTTTCATTCGGGAATCCCCTCCATGACAGGAATCGAAAAGGACTGCTTTTGGAACAACGAAAAATATCGTCCTTTTCTCTCCATGAGATCATCATGAGTTCCCGCTTCATCAATGCACCCATCATGAAAACAGAGAATCATGGATGCTCCTTTCACTGAATTAAGCCTGTGCGTAATAAAGAGGACGGTCTTGCCCTTGAAAGCGGTAATCATATTTGCCGTTAACCGGCTTTCTGTATCCGAATCAAGCGCACTCGTCGCTTCATCAAGAATGATAAGAGCTGGATTCTGCAAAATTGTTCTGGCAATGGCAATTCTTTGTCGCTGACCACCAGAGAGTGCAGAGCCCTTTTCACCAACCGAGGTATTGTAACCGGTTGGCAACGCCATGATAAAATCATGAGCCTCTGCAATCCTGGCCGCACGGATAATATCGGCATCCGTTGCATCCGGATTGGTCAGGCCAATATTCTCCTTGACCGACACATTAAAGAGCATGGGATCCTGGGGAACAATACCGATCTGGCTTCTGAGCGAATTAAGCTCAACCTTGGCAATATCGTAATGATCAATAAAAATCCGCCCCTCTTCAAGTGTATAGAGCCTCTGAATCAGTTTGGCAAAAGTGCTTTTTCCCGATCCGCTCTCTCCCACTATCCCGACAAATGCCGCTTCAGGTATGGTAACCGTTACATTTTTCAGCACCATTGGACTATTATCCCTGAAACGGAAAGAGACATTTTCGCAGAAAATCTCCCCTTTGACAAGAGGAAGAGGAATCTGCGCCAACTGATCCCTGCCACCCTCCTGCGGGGTATCGACAATATCGGCAAGCCGTTCGAGCGACATTCCGGTCTCCTGAAAATTCTGCCAGAGCTGGGCAAGCCTCATCACAGGACTTGTTATATACCCGGCAATGATACGAAATGCAATGAGCTGGCCAAGGGTCAACTCACCACCCAACACCAGAGAAGCTCCAGCCCAGATCACAATAAGCCCCGAGGCCTGGCTGAGAAATGAGTTGGCCGAATTGGCAATAGTACCGGAAACAACCGGCTTGAACCCCTCCTTCACGTATGCTGCATATTTTTCCTGCCAGTTCCAGCGCGCGCGCAACTCGATATTCTGTGACTTGACCGTCTGAATTCCGGAAAGCACCTCAATCAGGTATGCATTGGTCAAGCTGTGTTTTACGGCTTTTTCACGCAACTGCTTTCTGATAACCGGCGACAACAGAAAGGTTATCAGACCAATCACAGGAACAACAGAGAGAGCCATCACTGCAAGTTTCCAACTGAAAGCGAACAGAACAATAACATAGACGAATGAAAAGACCGCGTCAAGAACAACCCCGAGAGCGGTTCCCGTTAAAAACTGACGAATACGCTCAAGCTCTCCGATCCGGGAACTCAACTCACCCACTGGCCGTTTTTCAAAAAAACGCAAGGGTAACCGTAAAAGATGATCAATAACCTCTGCCCCGAGAGCAACATCAATGCGGTTCGTTGTATCAACAAAAAGATAGGTTCTCAAACTGTTCAGCACAGCCTGCAGAACTGCAATAAGAAGCATGAAAAAACCAAGGACATGCAGGGTTGAGTAACTGTTCTTGACAATGACCTGATCGATAATGATCATGAACAAAAGAGGATTGACCAAAGTCATGATCTGCGTAAAAAATGAAGCAATCATGACCTCACCCAGAACGTTGCGATACCTCTTTATGGAAGGCGCAAACCAGTCAAATCCAAATTTTTTTTCGGGGGTGTCTTCCCTCGCATCAAGTACAAGCGCCTCCCCCTGATGATCCCACATTTCCCAGAACTCTTGTACACCAAGCACTTTCGTACCCGATGATGAGGGCACAGCCACGGCAACCTCTCTGGACGAAACCATGTAAAGCAGAGCAAAGCTCTTGTTCCAGCCAATAAGTGCCGGTACCTTGAGCCTCGGGAGAGCCTCACGGCCGAAACTCACAACCTGCGCTTTCAGACCGAGCACCACCCCCACGCCACCACAATCCTGCAACGATATCTGACCGTTCCTCGCATACTGGTTTCCGATAATGCTCTTGATCAGATCTTTTTTGACAGGCACATTCATATACTTGCCGAACATCTGAAAACAGGCTGTCGTCTCATCAACAACACCCCTCCCCTTTGTAAAAGGAAATCCTTTCAGGCGACCTCCCCCTCCTTGCTCCTCTTCTCCATGACAACTGAACGCCTCCCTGTGCTGCATCGTCCCGGGCAAGCCTTGCGGCCTCTCTGCCTCTGCATCAGCCGTAACCACTACTGGCTCAACTGCCAAAGGGAGAGCCTTGTCCTGTTCAACCTGCAAAGAGGGCTGCTTGATGCACGATAAATCAAGCCCCACAAGACGCAACGAATGTGAGCCTGATATTTCACCCGAAGAGGGCAGGTACTCACTCCCGGCCAGGTATGCCGGATCATCGCTCCGACTGACAAACCATTGCAGCTTTTTTTGTGGAATAACCCTGCTGAAACCGGTATCGACAACAACCGAAGCAGGATAGAGATGCAAGGCAAGCTCTTTGATCCCTGAAAAACCGGACTCACTGATTCGAGCCTCTTTTTTCGGGTCATGGCTGAAAATACCTTCCAGAATGGCACTGATCTCTGAAGGATCGCTCCTCGCAAAAAGCAGATCATACAAGAACGGAAGGTCATTGATAACCTTGCTCAGCGATGACAAAGGAATCTGGAGGCAGATCGTCTCTTCAGAAGCGGTAACAATCTCCGTTGGCTGCCGTCGCATCAGGCTTACCCACCCGAACAACTCCCCGGGACCAAGAAGCCTCATCGTCTGAACTGCACCATGACTGCTCTCCTGAAAAAGGGATCGTACCCGTCCTGAACTGATAACATAAAGCACGTCAGGCAGCATTCCCTTGCTTATAATCGGCTTTCCAATGGAATAATGCCCCGCTGAACAAAGATCCGCCAGTCTCCCGATCTTATCCGCCTCCAAACATGAAAAAAGGGGAATCCCCTCAATAATCCTGCAAATATCAGCCTGAGTACTTGCGTCTGTATGCAACATATCAATTCCCTTATAAAATAATCACATAACCCATCATGACCGAAAAACGGTTCAGTAAAAAAAAGCCTGCACCTCTCTCTTCACCCATTCCTGAAACAACTGATTAACAAGATGCTGTTTCATGGACTCATCAAACTTAGCGGCGATTTTCTCGTGCAGCAAGACAATAACTCCCAGCCCGTCAATGACAACCGGAGAATTGACAATTCCTGGCCTGGCCGTGGACAACACTCTTGCCAATGCGGGATGTAACTGTTGCATTTCAATCGGGCCAATGCGGCCACCACTTACCGCTTCCCTTCCCTCCGCATACCGGGAAGCGAGAGATTCGAAGCTCTCCTCCCCCGATTCAAGACGAAAAAACAACTCTCTCGTCAATTCATGGTCTTTATTGCGCAAAAGGGAAAAGTGCACTCTGTCGAGACCAGCTTTCAATTTCAGAAAGGCACTGCCAACCTGTGGCACAAACCGTTGCTCTTTAAAGAGTTCCAGCAGCACAGGACGACTGATAAAAAAATCAATATCCTCCTCCCTTGCCCCTTCAAGAAGCAATTGAGTCCTCTTTTTCTCTAAAAAACCTGCGTCAGCCGACATCTGGGCACCATAATAATCAGCAATTGCAGCTTCACGACATCTGATCGTACGCAAAGCCCTGTCAACAACCATTGCCTCCATCAGTTGCGGCAGAAGGTTATGGCCCGAAAGCAACGACAGTACATCATCACCCGGCAACTCCCTCTTGCCAACAATAAGCGCAACAGACATAAAATAGAACACCCATAATTCAAATTACAAAAAAATCTATCTCACCGACAATGGTTGTAAACTGATCACTTTCGCCTCCAGCTTTCCACGATCAGGTTCTTCCATTGGCGGCAAATCCTCTGGCATTGCCTTCGGCATCGGAACATTGATATCCTTCAGGCTCGGCATCTCTCCACGCACAACACCCATGGTGGTCAGCAGTTTGCCCATTCCAGCCAAAGTCCTTGCATTGGCGATCGTCAAATCAAAAAAACCGTTATAAAACGCCCGGCGTGCCTGATAATATTCGTTTTCCGTGTCGAGCAGGTCGAGCAAGGTCCGTTTTCCTACATTGAACTGTTCATGATATGCTGCTCTTACCTGCTCCATGCTCTTATAATGACGGTCAAAATACTTCAACTGTTCAGCAATCATCTCCCTTTCATTGAAGGCTATTGCTATAGTCTGACGCATGTCAATTGCAGCCTTGTCTTTCAGATCGACAGCACGATACATCTTCTCCCTGTACTGGTGCACTGCCGCCTCATCCTCACCACCATTGATAATATTGTAGGTTAACGCAAGTTCAGCGGCACTCTCATCCCGACGCCCCTCCACACCATCCAGATTCCATGACCGGTCATGGTGCGCCTTGAAGTCGAGACGCGGATAGAATTTTGATTTCTGTACATTCACCGCATGTTGAGCCGCCTTGATATCCGAAAGAGATGCAAGAAACGCGTAATTATGCAAATATGCCTCTTTCAGCGTTTCGAGTGTATTCACAGGAATTCCTTTATCCGGCAGTACCACAGGGGAGAGATTCTCTGCCGGTAACTCTCCCACATATCGTTGATAGCGAACACTCACATCATGCTGGTTGCTCAACTCGGTCACCAGGTTCGACTGTGCAAGGGAAAGACGGGCCGTAATCTGCTCCAGGTCAACCCCGGCCGCAACTCCGGCACGAACACGGTTGCTGATCTGCTTGAAAATCTCCTGATGATACTCATAATTCTTTCTGGAAAGATTGACCATCTCACGGTAACGCAACACATCAACATAGGCCCTGAAACTTTCCAGACCGATATTTTCCATGGCAGCCATAAACTCAAAATAGCGGGCCTGCCCCGAATACTTCATACGGCACACCTGATTTGCAGTATAAAATCCATCAAAAAGCATCTGGGAGAGCTCCAGTCGCATACCTTTGCCCCAGTAGACTTTGTCACCAACACTCTCCGACTTGAGCCAATGGCGCCCTATACCGGCAGTAATATCAACCTTTGGCAGATAACCGCCTTTTGCCACACCCTGCTCTTCATACACATCCCGAAAGGCATGAAAACTTGCCTTTATTTCAGGATTGGTATTCAGTGCATGGGTAACCGCCTCACTGACCGTTACAGATTGGGCCTCCACAAGCTGCGGCGACCCCAGGCAGAGCAGCATGACTGCCATGGCAACGGTCTTCAGGTTCTTATTGTTAGCATGTTTCATAACCTTGGGTATAGAGGTTGTTGAGTTTTACATTCAATGTATAAGAATACTACAAGCTCACTCATTTACAATCAGATAACATGAACACCATCCTGAACATAAACCGTTGCGCCTGCAAGAGAGTCCGAATATTTGGTCATCAAGTAAGAGTTCCCGTTGACCGTTTCAAAGCCTGACGACCCCGACACCAAAGTGCCGCCCAACTGAACGCTGTCGTCACCTGTTCCGAGAATGTAGAGCGTATTGCGGTCATCGGTAACAGCAAGAACATCAGTTGCTTCGAGAGAGTAGACCGTATTTATCCCGCTTATGGAGAGATCAATAATCTCAATATTCTGGATACGGGTTATGCTTCCCGCATCAAACGTCATGTCCTCACCCTTCCGAAGAATCAGGGAATCATCACCAAGACCTCCGTCATAGGTTCGAGCAGGGGAACTGTCATAGAGCAGGGAGTCATGGCCGGTCGTGGGAATACCCGCAGCCATACTGAGTGTAAAATCACCGGTAACTGATGCGGAGTGGGGAGGAGCAGTACCCTCTACCGTATAAGCCGTGACATGCACTGTCGGACTTCCATTTGTGGCTGACTGTATGACCGACAGTGCATTCGTATCAGCAACCGTAAGCCCGCTGAGCGTATAGGTGTCGGTACCGATGTCATAGTGTATCGCCGGATTATATTGCGCCAGTGTCAACTCGGTACCGCCAGCGCCATAGAATGATGCATAGCGGCCCAGTCCCTGCAAGGTCACCGTTGCTGTTTCAGAACCATCATAGTCCGCCATGGAGGCATTGAGATTAATCGGTACCTTCTGACCTTCCGTTCCGAACGCATGGGTCGGACTGATCGTCACAACATCAGGAACAGGCGTCACCACAAGATCAAAGGAGAATGATTGCTCCAGCAACTGACCGGGCAATCCCCTCTCAGCGGTAATAACCGCAAGCGCTATCCCCGTGACATCCGTACCGCTGACATTTTTGGGCGGCTCAATAGCGATATAGGCTGGAAGCACCGTTCCAAGCGACCATGTATTGTGGCCGAATGCATCACTTCCTGCATTCAATGCCAGCACTGCCGAACCTGCATTAGCTCCAATATAGACCAGATAGTCATTATGGACATTCTTCAGCAGAATACTCTGTACTGTCTCCGAGCCATCAAGATCAATCAGGCCACCTCCGGTGATAACCAGTGGAATGCGGGTATCCTCCGGCCCTGTAGCAATAATGGATGTGGGCTGATAGCCGTCAATGACCGGAATCACATCAATAGTGGCAGACCCAGGTGTTCCGGCTATCAGGACGCTCCCCGTCTCGCTGGAATTCACGGAAGCATTAATGGCAATACTGCCCGAGGCATTTACAACAGGAACATAGGTATAATTCAACAAATTACTGGCGCTCACCCCGCTGATATGGTAGGTTGTAACTCTTCCGATATCACTGAAAGGCGTGATGACCGTGCCACTGCCATCCTTCAAAATTGCCGAATGGCTGTCCATGAGGGTATCATCAATGACAATCGTCAGATAACTTGTAAGTTGATTAAACGCACCATCAGCAACATTCTGGAAGGAAACCGTAAAGAGAACACCCGTTACGCCGTCAAATGTCGTGTCAGGCCTCCTGTCATCCTCGTACTCACTCCCGACGCGAGGAGTAATCACCGTCGTTGTTGGATCACTGACCGGCAACACCTCAATCTGTGCAGACAACGTTTCCGTATTCTGCAGACCACCCGGCGCATAGGTTGTCAGGGCAAGATCAAAGACAAACTGGTTATTATGATTATTTTCGTTCGAGTCAAGCGGCGGTGTCAGCGTAATGGCATGCAGCAGTGTCTGCAGTTCAGCATCACCACCTGTGCCGGATGCGGTATAAACCACTTCACCAAGAGGAAACGCAACCGTAGGCGGTAAAACCATACGCTCCATACCGGTCACAATGGTACCAGCCGGAACATTTTTCATCGTAATACTGAAGGGGCTGCTGCCGCCACCGGTAATCGCAACCGTCGTCAGATCAGCAAGAGATGACGACGTGTCTTCAACAGCACTCACCAACGGATTGATAATCCAGGGTGTGATAAGCGCCGGAGTATCTAACGCTTTGCCGCTGTCATCAAATGAGGTAACCAGACTATTGTCAATGGTAAACGATACGGAAGCAGAGCGTATACCCGATCCGGCATCCCTGCTCTCTGCCGTAATGCTAATCGTCTTCGACCAACCGATAAACTGCGAAGCAGTTCCATCAAAATCAAAGGAAATGTTTTGAGGAATAGACGATATAAATGAAACATCCGGATTAACATCCAAAATCCAGCGCCCGGTATTGGCTGTCGTACTGGTATCGCCGACATAGGTCGCTCCGATAACAGTAATCCCGTCCGGCACACCATCAATAATAAAGCGCTCAAGCATTTCACTGCCATCCAGATCCTGGCCTCCAGGATTTTCAAGCAGATAATCGGACTGCGTGACAACAACCGGCACCGTGAGTACTGTACTGCCATAGACCGTAACCACGTTCCCGGCTACAACCGTTGAAAAAACAGTTTCGTCCATAGCAGTAATTGCACCACCGAGTGGATCAGTAATCGGATCCGTCACCGCATTGACCGTCAGCGTATAGGTCGTCGTCGTCTGCGTCGTCACAGCATTTGCAGAACTACCGGTTGGAATTCCGGTAAGAGGATTAATAATCGGCACCGTGGTTCCACCACTTGTCGGATCGGTAATCTCATACTTTACCTCGAAGGTATAGCTGCCATGCAGGTCATGCGTATTCTGTACATAGATATGCTTCGACTGGTCAGTGGTGAGTTTGTAATAACCACCATCAGCAACAAAACCAGCCGCAGCAAAGGTTTGCGTCGCAACACCTGCGCCAGGACCATCCGGATCATAAAAGAGGGTAAACGGCTGTCCAGCAACACCATTAACACCGTCCGCCTTTATCCACACTGAATCCAGCGTTTCATTGGTGTCTCCATGCTGCTGTTGAAGATCAAAGTTAACCCGTGCATAGACGCCCATCACCGGATTGAGGGGATCCGTCAACACCCACTGATCCTCATTGAACACGGTATGGTCGACAATCGTCGCTTCCGGCGCAGGCGAAACCGTGAGGGAGAGAGGTATGGTAGACCCGGTCAAGGAGTTACCGTCATTTTCCGAGGTCACCGGAACACCCTCGAAGGTGACTTTTCCGCTGAAGTTTTGCGGTATCGTCATAATGGTATTGGCAAAATCACCAGGAGTGAGCAACCATCTGCGAGCAGTACCCGTACCACCAAGGAAGGAAACATGCGGTCCACTGATAGCAAAACCCTCAGCAAGGCCTGTAAAATAGAAGGACAAGGTTTCAGACTTGATAATGCGGCCGAAATCGCTATCCTGCAAGGTGACAGTAATAACCTTGTCCATAGTAACATAAGGAGAGAGAGCTGCATCCAGACGAGCCTCCGAAAATCCCGCAACGACCGGAACAACATCAACAGGATCGGCAACACCTTTGACATCGACCAGGATATCAAGCGACTGGCATACGGTGCCAGGGTGCAATGGATCAAGCACTTCAACCGTGTAACCCGTAACATGCAGCGTAAAATCCTCATTACTGTCGTGCGGCGGCTGTATGGTAAGCGGTTTTGAAGAATCAAACTTCCCGATTGTAAGCGTTGTATTCCCTGCTGTAGCCGTAAATATCTTTTGTGTACTGTCCATCCCATCATAATAACTCATGACAGCACCAACAGGAATTTGCTCAATCGTAATGGTAAAGCTCTCTGATCCATCAGTGTCGGTAGTCGTCGGACGAATGGAGAGCGACACAACATAATCTTCAAGAACCGGAACAGGAGAGGTCACGGCAAGGGTAACATCATTAGCCACTGGATTAAAGACAAAGCTGAGATGAGCCAGGCCGCTGATGTTGAACACGTCGGTCGTTGTGTCATCCGGCCCATGGTCAACCGTTTTGGCCTGAACATCAATAGTGACATTTCCACTATAGTCTGTCTTTGGCTTAAACTCTACGGTGTGAAGATAGGGCATCTCTATAGCTATAGGGGTACCTCCGTATGTAACCGTATGCGTCCCTGTCCCATCGGTGTACCGGAACTGCGCACCAATCATCCCGGCGCCTGTAGAATCCTTCGGCGTAAAGAGAGCATAGGTCTTCTCCGAACCATCCGCATCCTCATTGACCCAAAAGCCTTCAATATTAAACCCTGGTTCGTCAGGTGGTAAAGGAGCCTCGGTAAGAGAATAGAAGACATCCTCGGTACCATGAGCCGTGTAGAGATGGTCAGGATTGATGGTCAGATCATCGTGAGCGTTGCCATCAGAATCTCCTCCAGCCGTTACATCTGTCCCGTTATGCACAGCAGCTCCTCCAACCGCTTCGGCTACCGGGGTAACGGTTACTTTCACACTGTGAATGGCCGTTTTGGTATCGACCACCAGAGGAGTCAACGGATCGCCATCCGGATCACTCGTATCGGTAGAGGTAACCTCAAGTCCCAGCGCAGGGAGATCTGCGCTTGAATGAGCCGGCGGCTGAATCGTGTAGTATTGATAATTGAATGTGTTACCTGTCGGATCCCCGGAATACGGCGTCGTAACATCAAGAGGATCTACAATGTAATCTACTCCGCTACCGGTTGTCAGAAGCACACCGGTCTCATCGTACAGCTTCCATCCCGCAGGAAGAGCCTTGATCGTGATACCGGTAATAACCTCCTGGCCACCATTGAGCGGGTCGGTTGAAAGATCCGTTGTTTTAAGATCATGCATGAACTGCACAGGGGTATCTTCAGGTGTCGATACATCCGGAGCAGTAATATCGTCAGCCACCGGAGAAACATGCAGATTCAGGGTAACCGAATCAGACCAGAGCACAGGAACTGGCAATGCCGCCGGCAAATTCGGGTCGGTATCAAGCGCCTGCAGGGTTACGGTTATGCCATTCATATCACCGCTGAAATTAGAGGGCGGCGTGATGGTTATACCCGGCAGAACGTTCTGGATTCCGCCACCGCCATTGATCAAGGGAATGGTAACGGTATCCGATGTCGCATGAATCGTCACAGAAACCGGTATACCATTGGTGGTATAGGTCACAACAGAACCCACAGCTCCTGCCGGGAAACCGGAGAGCACAACTTCACGATATTCACTGCCATCCGTCGTATCATCAAAGGCTGTCGCCGTAAGCAAGGTGCCAAGATTAAAAACGGTATCCTCATCGAAGGTCGCCGTGTAGGGCGTATCAAAACCGCCAATCTGAAGACCAGGAGCGGGCGGAATATCCGTTACCGCAAGAACCTCGACCGCAATTGTCGCTGTTGTGGTCACTCCCGGAACCGGTACGCCACTGATGCTTATCTGGGCACCCGTCACTGGATCAACCTCATACTCCGTCACCGAGACGGTAATGTCAGGAGAGAAATTGAGACCGCTGTTGGACGGTGGTAAAATTTTGAGCGCCTCATACTGGGCCGTAGTCAAGGAAAGAGTGGCGTCTGCAGCAACAAGCGTTGAGAGGTGATAACCAGGAATATCGTTAATGTAAACGGTTATTGGCAAACCCGTGGACAAGAGAAGAGGAACATCAGCCGCCGTACCATCCAGAAGAGTTGCACCGTCAGGAATGCCGCTCAGCGTAATCAGACCGAGCCGTTCCGAAAGCGGATTATTGCCTGCACCGCTTCCATTATCGGTAATCGTCGGGAGATTGAGACCAAACAATACCGAAGTATCCTCCAAAGTTGAGAGGGTAGAGTCATCAACCGTCACCCCCGGTCTATCCGAAACCGGAATCACCGTTACGTTCACCGTCCTGGTGGTGGTATTTGCAGGATCACTACCATCATTGATCAGTGTATACTCAAAGGTATCCGTACCACTGTAGTTGGGGTAGGGCGTGTAGGTAATGGTACCATTGGGGCGACCTGGTATCGTTCCGTCATTCACTTCAACCGTTCCATGCAAAGGAAGAGTACCGGTTATGGTAAGATTGGCCGATGTCGCATCGGCGCTGATCGTTATCGTTCTCGCGCTTGCAAGCGGTTCATCCTCCTGCAGGGTCAGCGCAGGTGAGGCAAGACCGGTGTCATCATAAACCCTGACGATAAAATTAGCAGCCCCCCCGCCGTTAATCCCAGAAGGGAAATTGGTAACGGTATCCAGTGGATATTCATTGGTTTCAACAATCTTGTAAGTGATCGGGAAATCAATGAACTCAAGCATTGTTGGTACCCCATATGGATCTACGGAAACATGATCTACAGCTCGGTAAAGGGTAAACGTATAGTATGCACTGGAAGAGTTATAGTCACTGATCACTATGGTAAAAATAACATTACCATTACTCTGCGTGTCTGTAGCAGTAAGCGTATGACCATCAGCACTTTCATGATAGTAGATCGTCGATCCGTTGGAAGTTATTCGGCTTGGCGGTGATGCCCCATTAAACCTTACATCGATAGGATCGGCAGCCCGGTGAATGCCAAGAGTACCCGTTGTAACCAACAACGCAGGGTTCGGCACGCTTCCTGTCGGCAGGTTGCGCTCATAGACAGCGGTATCCAGCGGATCACTGATTGAAGCGATGGTATCGTAAATATTGATGGATTTCGTCGCCGTTGCCGTGTCTCCGTCACGATCAGTGATGGTATAGGTAATGCTTTCGGAGACAGGGTCCACTGATGTGCCACCTGGCCCCAGATGCGTTACATAGGGATCTGAAACATATTTCCACTCCCCGTTGCTCCATACCGTCAACTTGCCATACTTGGTATCAAGCTCTCCGGTCGTGCCACCCGAAAGTATACTGAACTGAGGATTGTCCGCGCTATCGACATAGTCAACCCTGGTTATGGTAATGGGCTCATCGGCTCCGGAAGAGTCTTTCCATGATGCCGATGTTGATGTCAGAAGATTCCATGCCGGGGTTCCCGTGGACTCGGTTGTTATACTTCCTTCATTGGTGTCCAAGGGACCATCATTGCGGGCAATCGGAATGTCGTCCTGCACCGTGATGAGCAGCGCACTGGAGCCCATCGTTATTTTGTCTCCGTCACGGTCTTTGGCGACGATCGCGCCAGACAGGTTCAGGTCGAGCAGCGTTTCGGTGTTGTCGCCATAGGTGTGGTCGAGCTGGTCGAGCAGCGCGAAGGCGTACGAGCCGCTGGTCGTGTCGGTGATCGAGAGCGT
>CAIJPS010000031.1 GCA_903822595.1 uncultured Chlorobiaceae bacterium | reverse complement strand
TTCAGCGATATTGCCTGGTTTTGAGACTCCAGATGCTCTTTTCTGCTTGAGAAACTCGGAAAAATCGAACACTTTATGACGCTTCGGTTCGGAATGTGCATCGATTCTTCTGTTTTCCAGCTTGAGAAAGCAGCATTACTCCCTTGATGTTAACAATTTTTTACGAATTTTGTGCGCCTGATACAAATGAACGCGTTCTACCCTTCGTCGATTTGCAGTAAGGAACTGCTCCGTGCAAAGTCCTCTGGGACGGGAGTAAATGAGGTAAACAAAAAAAAATCCGGTGATCGGTGCATTTTTCAGGGAAATAGACCGCGCTGACGAACTTGGTTCCGGTATGCGCAAGATGATGATGTACGGTAAAAAGTACCGCGGAGCGGATCCGCAACTCATCGAAGGGGATGTCTTCCGCATGATCATCAGTGTGCCGGAATTTGGAGAAAAAACTTCAAACACTCTTGGACGTGAGCCAGCGACAGTTTCTTCAGGGCCAGAGTCAGGGCCAGAGTCGATTTTTAAAAGAGTCATCAAGGAGTTGCTCATTGGTGCCCGATTAAAATCCGAATTGGCTGTTGCGCTTGGTCACAGGTCGGTATTGGGAAAACTGAATGAACGAATCCGTGAAATGCTTGCTGATGGTTTGATTGCAGATCGCACTCCTCATAATCCTATAATCTGACAGTATTACAATCTTACAATCTGTCAAGCCTACAATCTAACAAAACACCAATCTAATAAGTCGCCGGACAAGGGGAGATATGGACGTTTGATGAATTTGCAGTATATATATCCGATTAGGGCATAAGCTCTTTCGCTCAGCAGTTGAAGCGCAACTTTCATTTTTAAAATAATTTACAATCGAATCCGAATTTCGGACTCAATTGCACTGTTCGCGGTACAGTCTGGCGATATCTTAATAATCGTCGAATGACGAAACTGCACTCTCTCAATTCAATTTAAGAAGGAGGCGGCTCATGACCGAAGAACAAACGTTCATTGCTTTTGAAAATACTCCGATTCGTCGACACTTCGATGAAGCTACCGCAAACTGGTATTTCTCGATTGTCGATGTCATTGCCGTGTTGAGCGAAAGCGTCAATCCGCGTGATTATTGGTTCAGGATGAAGGTCAGGGTAAAGACTGAAGATGGCCTTGAGTTGTCGACAGTTTGTCGACAACTGAAATTGAAATCTTCAGATGGGAAAAAATATGCTACAGATTGCGCGAACGTGGAGGGATTGCTGCGAATTATTCAGTCCATTCCCTCGCCCAAGGCCGAGCCATTCAAACAATGGCTGGCCAAAGTAGGCTATGAACGTATTCAGGATATGACTGATCCAGCGCGTTCCCTGGATCGTGCCCGTGAGTACTGGCAACAACATGGCAGGAGTGAAAAATGGATACAGCAGCGGATGATGGGTCAGGAGACCCGCAATAAACTCACCGATTACTGGAAAGAGCATGAAATTTCCAAAGAGGATGAGTATACCATTCTGACCAATATCATCCATCAGGAGTGGACGGGCGTTTCCATCAAGAAGCATAAGGATATGAAAGGGCTGAAAACCCAGAACCTGCGCGATCACATGAGTGAAGCCGAGCTAATTTTTACTGCGCTGGCCGAACTTTCTACCCGGCAAATTGCCGAAAGTGTTGATGCTACAGGAATGACAGAGAATGCCGATGCAGGGAAAAAAGTCGGAAAAATTGCAAAAGGAGCACGATTGGAATTGGAACAGAAAACCGGTAAGAGCGTTGTCAGCGGAGAAAACTTTCTTGCGCCTTCAAAGCCAACAAGACAGATTGCAAGTGAGGGGGAGGATGCGGAGTGAGAAAACAATATTTGAAGTGGTGTATAAGCACGAGCTAAAGCTTGCCTCTTATGTAAAACATTCCTCATCTTGGTCATTGTCGTTTCTAAAACGTATTACTATTGCTTGAATTGAGTATGCTTTATTTGACCTATGCCACTTAACCTCTACACCAGCAACCGGATGGAAGTTCTGGTTGATACCCTCGCCACTGTTCTTCACAGACCGCTTGCCTCAGCCTTTACCAAGGAGGTGATTGTGGTGCAGAGCCGGGGGATGCAGCGATGGCTCTCCATGGAGCTGGCGTCCCATTTCGGCGTCTGGGCCAACGGGCACTATCCCTTCCCTAATGCGATGGTGCAGGAGCTGTTCCGCAAGATCTTGTGCGATATGCCTGATACCTCTGCGTTTTCGCCGGAGGTGATGGGCTGGAAGATTATGCGCCTGCTACCGGAGCTGCTCAGGAGTGAGCCGTTTGGCACCTTGCGCCACTATCTGGCCGATGACCCTGACGGTCTCAAGCTTTTTCAGTTGTCGGAAAAAATTGCCGATACCTTCGACCAGTACACGCTCTTTCGTCCGGAGATGCTGCTTGGCTGGGAGGCGGGGGAGATGACACCGCTGGGCGAGGAGTGGCAGTCGATTCTCTGGCGAAAGCTTGCTGAGGGAAACGGGGCGCACCGGGGGAGGTTGAAGGAGCTCTTTTGCGGGCAGTTGAGCCCTGCGTCACCGGGAGTGGAGGATATTGCTGAGAGGATCACCCTTTTTGGTATTTCCTGTTTGCCAAAGTTCCATCTTGATGTGCTCTCGGTTGTGGCGAAGGTGACGGAGGTGAACCTTTTTCTTTTGAGTCCAACCCGTGAATATTGGGGCGATATACTCTCCAAAAAGGCAATCGCCCGGCTTTCGGAGGAGGAGCGTGCCTTGCGCACTGAGGGGAACCCGCTGCTTGCTTCGCTTGGCAGGATTGGCCGCGATTTTTCCGATATGGTTATCGACCTGAGCGATAGCGCTTTTCATCAGGAGGAGTGCTATGACGATCCGGGGGAGGAGTGCCTGCTTCATGCTTTGCAGTCCGATATTCTGAACCTTGCGGGCACGGGCGAAGAGAAGGAGGAGTTGCGCCCGGTTGAGCGTGATGACCGTTCGCTCCGGATTCACTCCTGCCACAGTGCGCTTCGTGAAATTGAGGTACTCTACGACAACATCCTCGCCATGCTTGAGGAGTACCCTGGTCTGAGCCCGCGTGATATTGTGGTGATGACGCCGGATATTGAAATTTATTCACCCTACATCTCCAGCGTTTT
>CAIJPS010000030.1 GCA_903822595.1 uncultured Chlorobiaceae bacterium | reverse complement strand
GCAGCATCAGGAACGCTACGAGGCAAAACTCCGTGTGGTACGAATACTCTATCAGCATCGCTGGGATAAACAACGCATCATTGATTTGTTGTATATTGCGGATTGGTTAATGCAACTGCCCGAATGGTTGAACAGCCGGGTCTGGCAAGAACTTGAAACAATTGAGGAGAAAGAGAAGATGGAATACATCACAAGCATAGAACGAATTGGCGTGGCCAAGGGTATGGTCAAGGGCCAATACAATTTACTAAAAACTCAGCTTGAGTGCCGTTTTGGCCTGTTACCCGAATGGGCTTCAGAGCGGTTACAGTGCGCCAAAGCAAAGGAGCTGGAAGCTTGGGGTAAAGCTTTTGTCACTGCTCCGACTTTGGAAGATGTTTTCAAAAAATCGGATGTGTCATAAAAAGATTTGACATTCACTACTGGCTTTGGCGTACTAATTTTATTATGATATAGCATTATGCCTGAAATCAGCCGTTTTCTTGGAATAATCATACGGATGTATATTCGGGGGGAACACGTTCCACCACATTTTCATGCCGAATATGGTGAATATGAAATTACTGTTGATATTGAAACCGGGGTGGTAAACGGCAGGTTTCCAAGAAGAGCCCTTAGTGCTGTGCTTGATTGGTATATTCTTCATCAGCAAGAACTTATGGCTAATTGGGAAGCCGCAATGAACAGAAAACCACTATTGAAAATTAAGCCACTGGAGTAAGTCATGTTTATGCACGTTACACAAGCCAGATATTGCGGGGACTACAAGGTATGGGTTGCATTCAATGATGGCGCAGAAGGAGAGATTGATTTATCCTCTGAGCTGTATGGCGAACTGTTTGAACCTCTCAAAGACAAGGAGTTTTTCAGGTCGTTCACTCTCGAAGGCCACACCTTGAGCTGGAGCAATGGAGCTGATTTTGCTCCCGAGTTTCTGAGAGAGCAACTCTCCTGCCTCTTGCAAGCCTGATGATTTCAGCACTATCATGAAGCGCCTTGTCTTTCAGGATTGCTGGATTCAGCACCTCAAAGCGCTCTTCGATAGAATGAAACTCAGTTTTAATGTTGGATAGAGTGAGAAACCATAGCTTTATTTTTCTTTCCTGATCGTTCCCCCTTGACTTTTTGTTTGTAATGAACGACATTAAGGAAGCTCATCTACCTTGTGTGGAAGGAGTAACGAGGCCGTCCTTCGGGGCGGCTTCAGCATTTTCAGCTCTTTTTCCGCTGATATTCTTCATATTCCTTCTGTAATTTCCTTTGCTCAAATTCTTTCCTCGCGTCCGCGCTGATTTCGCCAAACCTTTATGGCCGGATCACTATCATGCTCAATTACCTGTTTCGGCCAGCGAATACGTTCGCACCTTCTGAACCTTGTACCCCTCTTTTTACTTCGTTTAGCTGAAAAGAGTGTTCTGTGATTTTGAGAAAAGACAGTACCTTTCGGATGGCAATCTGAAAAGTGCCTCTATAACTCTGAAAGTGAGGCTCTTGTCTGAAGATGAGGATGCTTGGGGAGAATCTACAGGCGGCTTATTGATTACAGAATACCCTCCGCTGTAAAAAACGAAACCCGGCAGTTCGAATTGCTTCAGGGACTACCGGGAATAAGATCCCATGAATTTAGCACTTGATACTGAGTTATGCAAGTAGAAATCAAGAAATGAGGTACACCGATTTTGAAAATATCATGACTCAGGCCCGGATGGGACGCTATTTGACAGCTTGCGGAGGCAATACTCGTAAGGCTATGACGATGTATCGCAAGAACTTGCAGCTATCCCAAGAGTTTTTTACCGTCATCAGTTGTTTTGAAATCGCCCTCCGAAATGCCATTGATCAGCATTACGCGGGCACCTTCGGCAACGATTGGCTACGTAATGCCGCTGCTCCGGGTGGTATTTTCGATAACTCGCAATGCAGGATGACTAAAACCACTATCAACGATGCAATCCAAAAGCTGAACCACTCTTACACTCACTGTAAACTGGTTGCTGAATTGGGTTTTGGATTTTGGAGGTAAACATCAGAAATCGAATCGCCCATCATGAACCTATTTGCTTCCTCCCTGGTAATCCTCTAAAAAATACCACCTACGCTCGACAGCATTACAACCTCATCCTGCAATTTTTTCATTGGATGAGCATTGATGAAGCGGCATTACTCTACGGACTTGATCATATCAATACAGTTTGCAACGAAATTGATGCCATATAAAAATATGGTATCATACAATGTCATCATGACGCAAGAGCTTCATAATTCAATCAGAACCATGACACAGTCAGAAATGAATATGGGCCGTAGCAGTAAGGCTGGATAAAGAATGTCTCCAAATCCCCTTCGAATCCACGGAATGAACCGACTTTTGATTATATCTGAAACCACGTTTATTTATCCCTGATTTATTTCGCTGTAATACTATATTTACAGCAAGTAACCAAAAGTCTCAAACAACTCATCACCCCGTAGCCTTTTACCAGAACACTCCATGAACCAGCACACACACGACCCGCGTGAGCACATCCGGGGTATTCACCAAATTCTGATCTCCGACAAAAAGCGTATCGGATTTCTTTTTGGTGCAGGCTCCTCTTTTGCAACAGGAGTAAAGGGGGTTAACGTTCCGGCGATTGACGACATGACGAGGGTCATTGTTGATAAAGTTGAGGCTCAATCTCCAAAGTTTGCGGCTGCTGTCAAAGAAATTCGAGTTGAAACAGAAGGCAACGACCTTGCATTCACGATTGAATCACTCCTATCGACCATTGAAGCAAAACGTGCGGTTATTGGGGCTGGAACGCTTAACGGCCTTGATTCCATTGGTTTTGGTGATTTGGCCAATCTCGTCAAAACCAATGTGGTAACACTTGTTTCTGTTCACGACCATTTGCCACCAGAAGAGCGGGCAAAACTGGCCCATGCGCAACTTGCAAGCTGGATTTCAAAGGCGAGGCGTCGTTTCCCTTCCGAGATTTTCACAACGAACTACGATTACCTTTTTGAAATTGCCCTCGAAGACTCTGGCATACCCTATTTTGATGGCTTTTCTGGAAGTTATGAGCCATTTTTTTGCCCTGAAGCAGTAGAAGATGTTGAGTCATACCCTCAACTGGTAAAGCTTTGGAAAATGCACGGTTCACTGGGATGGACGTATCGCGAGAGAGACCATGCCGTTATTCGCGACAGAAGTGCAACCGCAGAATCAATTTTGATTTACCCATCGCACCTGAAATATAGCACCACTAAAAAGCAGCCTTATGTCGGCCTCATCGACCGGCTTTGTGCCTTCCTTCAGCAAGATGATGCTGTTCTCTTCACCTGCGGTTACTCATTCGGTGACAATCACATCAATCAGCGAATTGTAACATCGCTCCGAAGAGGTGGAAACTCACATATTATCGCGATGTATTTCGACGAATTACAGAACAGCACCTGCGCACTCGCTGATGAAACGAACAAAGTTCGCAATCTGGCCACCCGCGACACTGGCGGAAAGATGTCGGTGTACGGGCGACGCCAAGCGGTGATTGGTGGAAAATTCGGAGAGTGGCAACTAAAGGGTGAACCAAATTCTGCCGAGACCATTCGAGTGAACCAATATTTTGATGAGGATGCTGCCATGCCTGCCCAGGAGTCAGGAGAAGGCAAAGGAGATGAACGTTGGACTGGAAAGGGTCGCTTTCTTCTTCCTGACTTTCAGAAGCTCACTGAATTCCTTAATGACTTGTCATCTTCTGATGGCCCCGTCACCACACCGTTACCATCATGAAGCACAATCCAACCCATATTGGCCAGGTTGAAAGCGTCAGTGGAAACTCGGTAACCATCAAAATGGTGAGTAATTATCCATCGAACATGCCGATTGTCGATGGAACCGTGTATAGAATTGGGCAGATTGGATCATTTCTGAAAATCCCGCTTGGGTATGCCAACCTGTATGGATTGATTACACAAGCCGGAGTTCTGGCAATGCCCGACTCTCTGCTGGCGGCATACAAGGAGAACCCTTCAATTACCGATGGTCACCGCTGGTTGCGCATGATATTGGTCGGCGAGCAGATCGGTTCATTTTTCGAGAGAGGTGTGCTCCAATCACCTACTTCAGGGGATCAGGTGCATCTCGTGACCAATGAAGACCTCCGCATCGTCTACGGAGGGTACAACGAACAATCGTCGATTGTCATCGGCAATCAAAGCGCATCGGAAGGGCTTGCCGCGCAACTCGACATGGATAAACTCATCTCCAGGCATTGCGCTATTCTTGGCACCACCGGCAGTGGTAAATCGAACGCAGTCAGCATTGTCGTCAAAGCAATTGCCGACAAAAATTTTCCCAGTGCACGGGTGCTCATGATCGACCCGCACGGAGAATATGCTGGCTCATTGGCCGGGAGATGTCAAGTATTCAGAGTTGGGGCAAACAGTGCAACTGATGAACAGGAACTGTGCGTTGCCTTCTGGGCATTACCGTTCAAAGAGTTGATGGCAATATTTCCGGGCAAGCTCTCCGACCAGAATGAAGACTATATCCGGGGCAAAGTACTTGAACTGAAGCGAGTTTCAGCGGTGGCTATCGGCGGACTTCGCGAAGAAGCCATCACGGCAGACAGCCCGATCCCGTTTTCGATTCATAAACTGTGGTTCGAGCTTGATGATTATGAGCGTATGACATTCAAGACTGACCGAACAACACCTGAAACCCTTCTTGCCAAGGGTGATCCAGCAACCCTTACCTCTAACCACTACCCAACAGCAGGCTTGGGAAGCAGCGCCCCATTTTTGAACAACAAAGCAAAGGGAATACTCGGATTTCTTGAAGGGATGCGCTCCCGACTGCTCGATCAAAGCTATAATTTCTTGTTCAGGCCTGTCGGGTATTCTCCCGCATTGAATGGCTCGACACCAAATGACCTGCCAAACCTCTTCTCAACCTGGTTTGGACATGACTTTCCAGTCTCAATTTTAGACCTGTCAGCAATTCCGTCGAACATCATGCAGACCATTTCAGGCTGCATTCTCAAAATCATATACGATGCGCTCTATTGGGGGCAAAACACTCTCGTTGGCGGAAAAAAGCAACCCTTGCTTATTGTTCTTGATGAAGCTCATGCTTACCTTAAAGCAGGAGAAGAGTCTATTTCCTCACGAACCGTTCAGGCGATTGCAAAAGAGGGCAGAAAATATGGCGTGGGATTGCTGCTTGTTCATTGCAATTACTTATCGATCAGATCAAGAAAAAATAAAATAAAATTCAAACTATGGGAAGCGCGATTTGCTTCCTTTCAATTCCGGCCATTTCTCAATTTCATCAGGTCTTAATTTAAATCTATTTAACATATCCTTATATAGCTCAATCTTCAAATCATGTACCAACATTTTATAAAACCCTCCAATATGCAATCCTTTGCAACCGCGATATACAGCACCAAACAGCTCAATATATTTTTTTCTTGACATACTATCAGAATGTAATATCAAAGGACAAGCACTTTCAATAATATCTATTGTTATTGAAAATCGTTTATATTGTGGTTTATTCCTGTCATATGCTTTTATTATTTCGTACCACTCATCAACAATAGCCTCTTTTTTGGGATCTGGTTTATATTCGCCATAAAAGCCTATATACCACATAAAATAAAAACTCATCAATATTTGATAACAACGAAATTGAAGGTACTCTCCATAATCACCAGATTCTTCAACCTTAATTCTATTCAATTCATTAATACAATCCTCAATACTTTGAGATATATCGTCCAAAACGCCTCTTGTTGATCCCGGGAAATACATCTTCTCTAATCGCATCGATGCGTCGGCAAAAATAAATCGATAATCTTTTACCATTTTAATATTTACAGCTTTAGACAAACTTATTTTTGCTTCAGAGTATATATATAAAGCTTCATTATTTTTCTTTTCTGACATCTTATCAAACGCAAGCTTTCTTTGTATCAAACTCAATAAATAATAAGCTTCATACGGCCTTATATCCTCAAATTTTAATGCCGTTCTACATATTATTTCCGCTAAATGCCATTGTTCGGCCGTCAACATACACATGGCCTTTATTAAATTAATTTCGTACCCCTCATTATTTTTATGATTATTATTGATAATAGCCTCAATAATTGATTTTATAGAAATTTCCTTTGAATCAATTGCGCATATCCTTGTAACCAATATTTGATCATTAAGCTCAACAATAGACCTAATGGCTTTTGATTGCCACAAAATTCTAAATGGATAATGACTCTTACCACTACTTAAATAAAACGCATCATACTTCCCATACGCAGCTAACCTGTTTATATAAAATACAACAAGATTATCAAAAACTAAGCCATAGGAGAAATGTATATATAAATTAAAAGCAGCCTTATGATTATGAAGATATGAAAGCAGATCCTTTGTTTTAACCAAATAGTCAATTCGTTTTATACTATTACTCTGTAAAGTACCAATCTCCCCTTCTTTTATATAACTTACTTCCTTCAAAAACATCTTACTTTCGATATTTTTCCAAGCCTGAGATATCTCATTTTTCAGAATCTCTTCAATCTCCGCTGTACGAATATTTGTATTACTGTGAGAATTGCACTTATCTTTATAAGCATCTATAGCCTCCATTATCTTATCAATGTCATCCATCATCTGGATGCAATACTTTTTATCATCGCTTATTAAAGCGGGTAAAAATTTCGGATGTCGAACATATGCATTTAAATATTTCGAAGAAACTGCCTCTGTTAATTTAAAAACCGACAATGCACTTGTAACCAAATGAATTCTTATATTATCACATCCATTTTTCTCAAGCATACAGTTTATCTCATCCATATACATCACTGCAATTGCATCAACAACGTTTGATAAAATCTTTTTATTTCTGATTATATCAAATAATTCTACAAATTGTACTAACTCATCATACCTATCAATTATATTTATTTTTTTTATTTCATCATTTACACATGACTTAATCCCACAAATAGCAACCCAATCATATTTATAAAATTCTTTAATACCGCCATTATTCAAAAGATTAGTAATTCGTTGCAATGCAGACTTCCCCTCACTATAATTACACTTTTTTTCATACGTTAATGACGCGAGCTGTAAAGAATAATTATCGAAAAAATCATTCATTAAATCTAAATCTCTTTCTTTTTTCCCTTCTTTAAATCTATCAATTTCAATAAGCAAATTAAAAGCTTTGCTATATGTCTTACCATCAAGAATCTTGTGCTGAAAATCTTTTATCACGCTTAGCAACTTATACTGATCAGCAACAATTCTCTGCATATAATAGGCGATTTCTTTATTAAGCTCTTCTAAATGAGGCGGAAGTATTATTGTTGGTCTTTTTTCATTAAAAAACAATTCCCTTAGCCTATACCAGCGCTTAATTTTTTTTTCTTCTACCTGATTCTGATCTAGGTTATGTATATCAAAAAGATAATCACTTAACCCTATATCAGGGCTTATATATGCTTTTAATTCTGTATAATCCGATACATATACTATTTTATTCCCATTATTGATATATTCTAAATCTATTTTAAAATTGGACAAGTCTGACCTCAAACGCCTCATCTTGTGATAAAATGCATTTTGGGGAGACTGTATACCCTTTTTTATTTTCTCAAACTCAATAGTAGATATCATAATTAATAGTGTTACATCAATTATTCATGCACACATTTTCAACAAACTATCTTTATTATTCTTTTCAAACTCTCGAAGTAACTCAGCGATACTTTCTTTTTTTAATGCATAATCTCTCAATTGTGAATATTCATCAATTTCAACGCTCTGTCTCCAATCTCTTTTATCTTTGTACCATTTCCGTTTAAGAGTTATTTCAGCATTATTATTTATTAAATTATTCTCATAAACATCAATTATCTCAGCTTTATACAGTTCACCAAAAAAATCATTACCACCTAATTCTTTATACTCATTTTTTAATTGAATACAACCTCTTAATATTTCATAATCACTAACGTATGGAAATTGTCGCAAATCCTCAAACATTTGCAATACTGTATTATTTATATCAAAATATCCAACAACCCCCATATAGTTTGTATATTTTGCAAATTCAATTGGCCAAAAGTCATCATTATTATGGGGATACCTTTTTGACAATATAGATCCAAGCCTTGGCCAATCTTTATAATTTGCTTTACATGCCAGCCTAAATAATGGGGAATATATATATTTATATTTCCCATTATAATCCCTTTCAAATATTAAACTATAACTTCTCAATAAATCATAAAACGGATTATCAACTAAAAATTTAGATTTACTATTATTTATAACAATCAATACTTCATTTAAAAGCTTCCCTATCTCTATAATACCAACATAATCATCTTCCTTTGGTATCAGCCCTATCAGTTTATCAGCCGTATTAATAAATACACCAACAGCATTAACAATTCCGGCCAATTCATATAAACGCACTATAGGTTTTATTCCATGAATATTTATATCCCAAGATCGAGCGACTTCTGAGAATGCATAACGCATATCTCTTTTTTCAGTCTCAGATAAGGCTGCATACACATACATTAACACATCGTCAAAATCATCATATAATGAAAAACTAAACGGATACACTCCTTTTTTGTCATTATATATTTTATCAACCAACCAATCATTAAATTTATCCGCACCTAACTTATTTCTATAGATAGAAATATTTTTTTCTAGCCTATTCATAATTCATACTATTTATATTTATCACATATTTGACAATTATCCATATCAATAATATTTGACATATATCCAAGCTTTCTAGCCACGACCTCATTTATCGGATGCGTAATTACAGGATCGGAATCCTTATTTGTATTCCCAATAAATTTAGCCTGAAACGCATATCCCAAATATTTTCTTTTTGTTATTGCTTCAGATATACCCAATGCACTATTATTAAAAACCATTGTAGAGCCCCAACCACCACTACTCGGAACCGAGCAATATCCAAGAGGATACCCTCCAGAGAATACAGTAGGCTTATGCAATACTTTCCCAGATATAGCCGGTATAAACCTCAACAAAACCAGCTTATAGTTATTATCAGAAAATATTCCCGGATAAAACAGAGATAGATTATTAATAAAATAATTTGCACAATTTTTACGCTTACTATACCTTTCAATACCTTTTGTTGAAAATTTTTTTTTAAATACCCATACAATTTTATCATCATCTAATTCGGAAATATCTGAATAATTCGATGGATAATCAGATGCACCATCGCTATCAATATCATTCATTGCTCGCATATAATCTTTAGCATACTTTTCTGCTTCATCTTGATTAACCTTAGCATTTATATAATTTAGCGCCTTTTGTTCATCAATCATAAAATTATTAAAAAGATCTTCAGCCTCGGTATGGCTTGCAGTTATGCCGCCAATAAACGACTTAAACTCTCGATAAAATACAGTATGTACCATAATTCGAGTAACTCCATCATCAGGAAAATCTAGTTCAGTCGATCCAAAACATATTTTAGAATCTCGCCAACATGCCTCTTCGATATATTCAAATGAAAAATCTAGAATCTCCTTTTCATTAGCCATATCTAATAATACATTTTCAAATCCTTTTAATTGCCAATCACCAATATACTCATTATTGATATCGTATCTATAATTCCCAAAAACGCAATTAATGGAATCTTCGTTTTTAGCCATATAACACCATATCCGAACATTTTTATACTGACAATCCATCTGTCAAAATATTATATATTATTGCATAATAAACACTAATAACCTGTCAAACTTATAAATATAATTGTTTACCAATAAAGCATAAAAACGGTGTATGCAATATCTTTTAATGTTGATCTGAGTGCTTGTGCACAAACTTCCGATGTCTAAAGATACTTCGCCTTTTGTAGGAAGTTGGTTTGTTGTTGCTGGTATCTCTTTTCATGGCTTCCACTGATCATGTCATACTATGAAATGCTTTCATCCTGTCAGTTGTAAGCACCGTCATTATTGATCTATTGCCCTACAAATTCTTTTTCAAGAAGAGCTCCCAACTTCCTGGAGCAACACATCAATGCCGGTTTAATTGCATAAGTGGTTATACGCATGGCATCTTGATAAACTTTGATGTGACTCTTGTAAACGTAGAAGTTCATGTTCGCGCGGCATGATAGCTTTACTTTCAAAGCTTCAGGTTTTTGCCCCTTTATGATCTGGTTGTTCTCGTCGCCAATATTGCTTAGCTGATGCCATTGCAACAAAACTCGCCTCGACAGTCTTCTTGTTCACGGCCAAATACTCTGATAATATACTGCAAACACTTTTTTTCGATTGAGTATTTCTCGGATCTTCAACGATGGTCTTGATGTCCAGAATCCATCTATTCCTTTTCAGTACTCAGAAATGCTTGAAAATTAATCGGTCGGTAATCTGGTATTCCATAGCATCACTCGAAAGATTATAGACGCTTTGAGATCAATCTATCGTGTATACAACCGTACTTCATTTGCGGATTCCGTTTATGAGCGAAAAGAAACCCTACGACACAACCTTCAAGTATTATATACAATTATATTACGAATTCACAAAATAGTTGTTCACACTGCAGCCCGTCAGATAGGTTGATCAGCTCAGGGTCAATGCTTTCGTGGGCAAAGATGATGCGGAGGTTCTCGGCTTTTTTCCATGCGGCTTCAAGCACGCTGTTGAAAAGATCGTCGGCAATGAGGGTCAGTTGACGGCCATCACCGGTGAGGGTGTTGCTTTCGAGCAGCACGTTCCGGATCACCGAGTCTATGATGGAGGTGGGTGGCATCGCCAAGGGAGATGCTCACACCGATGGTTATTTTGATCTCCCTCACCTTACGGATGAGGATGGTGAGAACAATTTTGTCGATCGGGTTGTCTTCGCCTCAGAGCAACAGGGTTTTTACCAGTGGCGCTGGCTGGCCGAAACGGTCTACCCGCCCTTCGCGCTGTTCAAGGCGGTTGGGATTCCAGGGGAGATCGTAGTGCAGCACCGCCGTAAACTGCTGCTGAAGGTTGATCCCTTCGCTGAGGCAGTCGGTCGCAATCAGGAGCCGTTGCTTTGCCTTGCCCATCTCATCAATTTTCTGCTTCCGAAGTTCGTCGGGCAATTCGCTGGTGATAACCTGAATATCAAGCTTTGGATATTTTTTGCGGAGAGCTGGAGCGAGCAACCTCCCGACGTAGTTGGCCGTTGCGATGTAGCGGCAAAAAACAACGGGGTTGAAGCCCGCCGAGAGCCAATCATCAAGAATGGCTTCCGCCGTGCCGCATTTCTGGTCATGCTTCAAGTCAGAGAGAGCTGCCAGTTGATCCGCAAATCCTCGCAGTTGTTGCCGCTGGTAGCTTGACCAGTCGGTTTGCTCAAGCAGTGAGGTCGGGGTGTTGTCGCCCTCATAGCCAAACTCACTATCCTGCACAGGGTTCTCACTGTTTTCGGCCATCCCTTCGTCAAGGGTAACGTGGGCAAGGTTGGAGAGCCGGGTGTTGAGCATTTCAATACCGGCGGCCGGGCTCGACATCACTCCACGCAGCAGGGCAAGCGCCGTCCAGTACTGCACCCGTCGGGGGCCCTTTTTTGAAGCGTCCGGGGCAATCAGTTTTTTTGCGAATTCGAGGATCTGCTCAAAAAAGAGTGCATAGAGCAGAGAGAGATCATAAGCCCATTCAAAAGATTCCCGTTTGGGAAAAGGGGTCTCTTCACCCATCCACTTTTCAACGTCACCCCGTTTGCGCTGCACAAAATGACGGGCAAGCTCCTTGCGCTGGGGCTGTGATGCTGTCGGCAAATCAAGCCCTTCAAAATCCGGTTTGAGCAACCCGAGCAGGGAGTGAAACTCTTCCGGCTTGCCGGAGTGCGGGGTGGCCGTGAGAAGAATGAGCTGTTGCTCTGGCTTGCCTGCCAGACGACTCAGCAGATGGTAACGCTGCTGCTGGCTTTTTGAGGCTCCGGCCGGGCGGGCGCAGGTGTGAGCTTCGTCAACAATGAGCAGTTCGGGGCACTGCTGCACAAAAACATCCCGGCGATTGTCGGATTTTATGAAATCAATACTGATAACCTGGTAGGGGTAGTAATCATAAACACTGGTATCGCCCTGAATCTGCCGGTCAAGGCGTGCCTGGGTGTTGGAGCGGATGATAACGGCCTCAATATCGAGTTTGTCGCGAATCTCCTGCTGCCACTGTTCGCAGAGGTGAGGGAGGCAGACAACCGCGAAGCGCTGGATTTTGCGGCGCTCCAGCATCTCTTTGGCAATGAGGAGCGCTTCAATGGTTTTACCAACGCCGACATCATCAGCAATCAAGAGGCGAATGGATTCCTGCCGAAGCGCCATCACCAGAGGAACCATTTGGTAGGAGCGTGGACGAAAAGAGAGCTTTGCCAGTGCACGAAAGGGGCCCGCGCCATTACGGAATGCGAGCCGGGCTGAATCGTAAAGCAGTCGGGCGGTACTGATGTCACCAAGGTCACTGCCGGTTGGTTGGCCAAACTCGGTCTCCTGTGGCTCATCACGGGAAATGGCCAGGGGGAGATAGATGCCTGCAATCTCATCGTCAGAGCCGCCAAGGGGCTTGACGACCAGAAGATCAGGGTCATCGGAGGGCATGACAATCCAATTTCGCCCTCGAAGGGAGAGCAGTTTTCCTGGTTGAAAGGTTCTACTCATTTGACTTTCCTGAAAATGTCGGGACGCCCGGCCACTTTTTCGGCCAGATTGTCCCTGTAATGGTATGTCCAGACCTCATCACCCTTGGCAATGATGGCCTGGCGTAGTGCCTCATCGTTTTCCTGCACCGCAGCATTGTCGTGGGGTGTTCCATCGCAAAAGACCCAGATGCGGGGTTCATAATAGAAATCGGGCTGAGCATATATTCCCTCTACCCTCTTCTGTGCGGCATCGGGCAGGCGAATGCCGTTTTTATAGAGGAAATCAAGGAACTTCCGCTCGGTGCTCGAATTGGGATCGATCCCGCCGAGCAGCGTCTGGTAGTGCTCTTCGTAGTTGTTATAACTTTTGTTGGTCTGAATCTCGATGGTGCAGAGCATCAGCTTTTCAAGCGCCTCCTTGATGAGGTAACGGTCAATAATTTTGTGGTCACGCTGGTTGTAATAACTGAGCAAGTCATCATACGATGCTGGCCCTTTGTATTCAGGATCATCATAACGGCAAAGCGCTATAGCTTGCTTGACCACCTGATGGAAAGCGTGGACATTTTCGACAAACTGGGAGAGGATGCCAAGGCTCCCCTCCGCCGCTTCATAGAGCAGGATATTGGGGGCTTCCGGGTCGCCGACTGTTACCACACCGATCTCTCTCGGCTCCACCTGAAAGACGAGCTCGATGGCTCTCTTCAGGGCATGCTGGAGCGTAATAACCCCATCCGGTTTTAACCCAAGCGGTTGAATCGGCTCGATATACAAGGCCTCAGCGAGGTTTGAGGTCATCAATTTCACTCGCCGGAACTGCTCACTGCTCTGGGCCTCCTGATCAGGAAGAGAGCTGCGCCAGTCGCCCGAAACCATACCGATGGGAAACCCTTCGGCCTCCTGAGCCTTCCATTTGAAGTTGATATGGACAAGCCGGGCTGCCGGAATATAACGCACATTGAGCAATGTCCCCTCACTGCTCGAAACGATTGCTTTACGCACCCGCTCAACCTGGCCGCCGTCAACGGTAAAGAAGGTGCGGATATCAAAGCCTTTGGAGAGCCGTTCCTCCTCTTCGCAAGAGATGCGGTCAACTTCTTCAGCGCGTGACTCCGACATTTCGAGCAGGTCATGGATGTGCATCTTGTTGGCATTGTCGCCAAGATTCAACCCCGAAAAAGGACAGATTTCCAAATCCTTCTGGTCTGCGGGCAGAAAGTATCCTGACCGGGTGCTGATTTTTGCCTCGGTAAGAGAGGATTCGGTATCCTGCATAATCAACTGGCACACCCGGTACTTCCGCCCGCTGTGATAGATGATATTCTGGGGCCCGAACTCCCTGAGAGCCAGTGAGCGGGGGCGGGAGACAAAGAGCCCGGCAGAATCACCGTCGGGTAAAAAGACACGCAGGGGAAGACGTGTAAAGTTATAGCCGGGTAAGAAACCTTCCGAAGCAAGATAACGCCAGGGATAGAACTCGGAGAGTTCCGATGCCTTGCCGGAAAGATGATTGCGAAGCAGGTCCAGTTGACGGGTTGCCTGATCCTGATGGCGCTTGTACTTGCGATATTC
>CAIJPS010000029.1 GCA_903822595.1 uncultured Chlorobiaceae bacterium | reverse complement strand
TATGCCATGATTTTCTCTTTTGGGTTATAGTTACAATTATAACTATTATAAACAAGAAAACCAAGGGTTATTTTGTGATAACCCCAATTATTTTATGAGAATATGCTTCTCATGGTTATATCTTGCTCGGGAAATTAGGTTCCAACTGTTTTTTGCAGTAGCTGTTCAACATTTTCCGATAATCAGTTTTGATGGGTAAAAGTTATCTTGGTACCTTGAAGCTCCCCTCCATGCCGTTGCGCGAATACAAAAGCTGCCAAAGCTGAACATGCCGTGCCCGGAAAGAGCCTGCAGCACTCAGCAGATAATAGCGCCACATTCGGTGAAACCGTTCATCGTAAATTGGAGCAAGTGCAGCACGGTTGTGCTCAATGTTCCTATTCCAGGCTTTCAGGGTGTGATAATAATCGTGCCCGAAAGAGTGCCAATCTTCAAGAATCAGCATCCCTTCGGCTGCCGCAGTTATCTGGTTTGCCGATGGCAGCATGGAGTTGGGGAAAATGTATTTGCTTGTCCATGAGTCAGTATTGCTTCCTGAACGGTTACTTCCAATGGTGTGCAGGAGAAAAAGCCCATCCGGCGCAAGGTGATTGCGGACAATCTGGAAGTATTTCCGGTAATTCTTCAGTCCGACATGTTCAAACATGCCAATGGAGTAGATACGATCATACATCCCTTTTGTGTCACGATAATCTGTCAATTTAATCTCAACCGGCAATCCTGAGCAGTGTTCCCTGGCAAGCTTTGCCTGTTCGCTTGAAATAGTCAAGCCGGTAACAGTTACGCCATAGTGTTCAGCGGCGAACCTGGCGGCCCCACCCCACCCGCAGCCGATATCGAGCAGACTCATTCCTGGTTTCAGCATCAGTTTGTCAAAGACAAGGCGCAGTTTCTCTTCCTGTGCCTCATCAAGAGTCGATGCATTGTTCCAGTAAGCGCAGCTATAGATCATGCGTCGGTCGAGCATGGCAGCATAAAGATCGTTACCGATATTGTAATGGGTATCTCCTACGATATAGGCCCTTGCAGGGTTTTGAAGGTTGGTTACTTTTCCAATCAGTCCATTGAGGAAACGCGGCACCCCTGAAACTTTTTTTTCGACTCCGGCCCTCAGGATGCGGTAAAAAAATTCATCAAGCTGAGGAGAGTCCCACCATCCATCCATGTAGGATTCTCCCGCACCAAGGTGGGCTTCCAAAAGAATGCGGCGATAAAAACGATTGTCGTGCACGGTGATGTCCCAGGGATCACGACCGTCTACGGTAATCCCCGCATCTGCAAGCAACTGTTTTACCTTGTGTTGGAAAAAAAAATCTCCCATGATGGAAAATTTGGTTTCTGAACTGAGTTGCAACACGCGCCATGTGATAATGTACGTAACGGCGATGTACTTGTCAAGTTTCGGCCAGTTTCACCCGGGGGAGCGTTCCTCAGCAGAGCTGTCAGTTCAGGCGGAGCTGGAAAACAAGGACTTTTCTCACCGTGCAGAAACTCTGAACAGGTATGTCTGTGGTGGAAAGAAAGGAGAGAGATAAGGTCAGTCAAGCTTCAGGATCGTCCTTGTGCTTTTTTGACTTTGACGTGGAGTCTGATTCTGTTTTTTTTGGACGCCCCCTTTTTTTTGAGCACCCCTCTTTTTCCGTCATAGAATCGGAGAGCTCAGGTTCAATTGCTATTTCATCAGGCTCCACAAGCTGTTCGTCAAGATGCTCATTGAGATGTTCATCATGCAGATCCGGTTCAACAATAAGGTCAAGGTCATCGCACAGGAGTTCATCAATGATTTCATCAGCCGGTGGCTGTGATTTTCCTCTCGATCCCCGCTTATTTTTCATGGCCGGTTCGATCAGAGTAACAACCTCATTGATTGAAGAAAAAATATAAAGCTGTTTGTCGAGATTGGTCAATTTCAGAAGATCCTTGATCTGTTTACAAAGAGAGACAAAAATGGCCAACCCCTGTGACTGATTGAAGAGTTGGTGAGCAAGCAGCATTGAGCTGATTCCGCAGGAATCAATTGCTTTTACCTGAGAGAAATCGATAATCAGGTTTTTTGTGTTCTCTTGGTTCACCATTCCATCAAGTGCAAGCTTGAATGCCTCGCTGTGACGAAAATCGAACACATCTTCCTCTATTTTCAGGATAGTTAACTCTTTACGGGTCGATACTGAGTATTTCATGGTGAGTTCCTGCGATAAAACCTGTAAAACATTGCGAACAAAACAGAGAGAGAACTTCTTTTGTCCAGAGGATTATGATACTTGCCGATCAAAAACTTGTGGCTCCAATCCCAAGGAACATTAATTAATACCTAAGGTAAAAAAAAAGCTCATTGTTAATATTTATTTAAGCCCGAAAAAAAGATTTCTTGCATTCCGTGAGGCAAAAGGGGAGTGATCAGAGGCTTTTTGCAAGTCTGTCAGCCAGCACGTCAAGTTCACTGCTGTTCAGGGGTGCACTCTCCCAGTTAACTGTCAGTCGGTTGTTGAAAAAAGTCAACTGCCGTTTTGCGTAATTGCGCGTGTGCTGCTTTACCAGAGTGATTGCAGCACCAAGGTCTGTCTCTCCGTCAAAGTATTGAAAAAGTTCCTGATATCCCACCGATTGCAGTGCGGATATTTTTTCCGCCGAAAGGAGCGTGCGATACTTGTGATAGAGCCTTTCAGCTTCGTCGCAGAGGCCCGCATCAATCATCTCATTCGTACGCTGGTTGATGCGCTCATAGAGTATGGCACGGGGCATTGCAAGCCCTGTTGTGATAAAGCTGAGGCCATCCTGTCGCTGCTTCCCCCTTGCCTGCAACTCAGTAACGCTCAGACCGGTTATCTCAATGATTTCAAGGCTCCGGATAAGCCGCTGGCTCTTTGTCGGATCAAGGGTGGCCGCCTGAACAGGGTCTCTTGCGAGCAGCCTTGCAAAAAGTCGCTCATTTCCGTAGCGTTCAAGCTCCTCAAGCAACCGCGCCCTTATTTCAGGGTTTGCCGGAGGCAGATCAGCAAACCCCTCGATCAATCCCTCCAGATAAAGAGTTGAGCCACCTGCAACCACCGCACGCTTCCCTCGCCGGTGCATGTCAAGGATTCTCACAACAGCCTCGGTCGCAAAGTCACCAGCCGTAAAGAGCTCTCCGATATTTTTCTCATTCACAAAATGGTGCCTCACCTCCCCAAGTACCTCTGGCGAAGGTTTTGCTGCACCGATATCGAGCTCATGGTATACCTGCCTTGAATCGGCAGAAATAATTTCCCCCCCGATCCTTTTCGCTACAGCTAACGCCAGGGCCGATTTGCCTGAAGCTGTAGGGCCAAGAATAACCAGAACCGGTGGCTGTGCTGTGTTTGTGACGCTCATGTTTTTTATCGGTAATAAATGATCCTTATCCAGCCAAAATAAAATATAAACGGCAAACACACCCGGATATTGCATTTGTAGGGGCGGAGTCATCCCGCCCCCATCCCACCATCTCCCCAACGCAAAAATAATGAAAAACAGTCCATCCAATCACCGTTGCCCGCAAGGAGAAAAAATCCAGTTACCACGGCAGCATTGAAGTAACATTGTTGCTACTGTCGCGATACAGTCTCCCGTAATGCCACATAAAAAAGAGGGTAAATGGCTATATTATCGGCAATAGGTCGAAGGGTTGCCACTGACAAACAACTTGAAACGGATTCATGACCGATATTTTTATCAGCTACGCCCACGAGGACCAAGAGCGTGTCCGCCCCATTGTCAAAGAACTTGAAACGCGAGGCTGGAGCGTATTCTGGGACAAAAAAATTCCTGCTGGGGAACAATGGCACCTTTATATTGCAAAAGCGCTTAATGCTTCGCATTGTGTCATTGTTGTCTGGTCGCGGCATTCAATAGTGTCTGACTCGGTTATTGAAGAAGCACAAGTGGCAAAAATGAAAGGAGTTCTGGTTCCTCTTCGTATCGATACTGTTGATCCACCGCTTGGCTTTGGACTTATCCAAGCGTCTGATCTCTCTGACTGGAAAAACGAAACTTATGATTCAGACCTCCTGCAACTCGTCAATGCTGTTGCATCCAAAATTTCCTTTTCAGCACAAGCTGTTATACCCCAAACACCGATTTCAGAGTTGGTTGAGGTTGCAGCTCGGGGAACAACAATAACATCTACGCCGGAATTACAAACTCCCAGACCAAAGCCCCAACTCAAAGAATCTGAAAAAATATCCTGGCCGTCAAAAAAACAGAATCAGCAAGTCGCAATGGCTTTTGCTGTTTTCATGCTGCTTCTGTTTGTGGTTATGACTTTTGTGAGCTGGAAACAGGAAAAAATGTCAGCCGGGCAATCTCAAGGTGTTGAAACGGTGACAGCAAAGCCGCAGTCTGACGACTCACTCCTTCGACGCGCCAAAGAGGTGATGGCGCAAAAAGAGGCGGCTGTCGCACGCGAGGAAACTGCAAGATTGAAGGCAAAGCAGGATGCTGATGCTCAAAACAAAGCAGCAAAGCTGAAAGCCGAGAGAGAAGCCTCAGTATCGAAAACAATCGCTCCAAAAATTGGTGACAAGTATGGCGGCGGCATTGTTTTTTCTGTTGATGCTGCAGGGCGTCGCGGTCTTATTGCGGCCAAAGCTGACGTGCCGGGAGCGGATAAATATAGCTGGATTGCCGCAAAGAACGCATGTCAGAATTTGGTGGAAAATGGTTACAGTGACTGGTATTTGCCCAGCAAGGATGAGTTGAACAAGCTCTATCAAGCGAAAAGTGCTGTTGGCGGTTTTGCTCCCAACTACTACTGGAGTTCTGCGGAGTACGGTGCGAATCAGGCATGGTTCCAGGATTTCGGCGGTGGGTACCAGCTCGTTGACTACAAGCTCGCCGAGTGGCGGGTGCGGCCTGTCCGGGCTTTTTACATCATGAGTCAGAAGGAAAAGACGGCAAATGCATCGAAGATTAAGTTACCTAGATTAGAGGATCTGTAACGAAAAGGTACACAAAATATCGGTATGATGTAATGTCGCAGATATCAAAATTTATCTTATGAATTTCCTCTAAATTTTATGTTAGCCCAACTCACAGAGAAAGAAACCTGCGGCAAGTGAGTGCACTCAGTATTAACGCATCCCCTTTTCAGCAGATGCTGAACTCACCCCGGGCGAGGCGCTCCGTAAAGTGGCTGATTTCGGCCAGTTCGGCATCAATGATTGCGGCAACCGGTTCGCGGAGATCGTTGATTGATACTCCATCTGCGGGTATAATTTGCGCCGAAGCTGAAAGCGGCCGGTCGATGGGCTGGCCGATCTGGCTGCAGAGAAAGAGCGACACCTCCTCAATTCCCTTGACCTCGCGGTAGATGCGCTCAGCGGTCTCCCGTGCAAGAACATTATAGATTTTGCCGACGTGACGTACCGGGTTTTTGCCGGCCGCTGCCTCGAGGCTGAGCGGCCTCTGGAATGCAATAAGGCCGTTCACCCTGTTGCCTCTTCCTACCTCACCCCCGTCAGCCCCTTCAGCCGAGGTGCCGAGGACGGTCAGGTAGATGCCGCCATCACCTCGTGAAGGGTCATCAAGCATGTTCAGCTCAATGGTGACCTTTTCGAAGGGATGGCGTTGTGTGTCGACAAAGGCGAGCAGTGCCTCCCGCACGGCCTCCTTGCGCTTGAAATAGGTGGTGGTATCGGATATATAGCGATCCACAAAGGCAATAGCAATGGTCAGGGTAAGACTGCTACGGTCGCGGAATGCCATCACCTTAACATCTTCGCCAGTTTCCGGGAATGCAAGCTTGAAAGCGGGGGAGTTGAGATGGTGTTCAATTTTGAGCACAAGGGACTCCGTAATGCTGAGCGGCGCATAGCCGACACCGACGGAGGTGTCGTTGGCACCAATAACGCTTCTTGAAAAGAGGTCAGTCAGCTCCGCTGAACCGGGCTTGATTTCGTTCTGAAAGAAAACATGAAGGAGGGGGTCAACAAAACGGAGGTTCTCTTTCAACCATCTTGATGCTGCTGCTTCTGCAATTTCAGCAACAGGGATTGTTATTCTCTGGTAATGGCAGGTCGCCCTGTCACCGAAAATGATCTTCATCGGCTCAAGCACTGTGCCACCTCCCGGTTTCACTGCGCTTCTTCCGGCAACCAGCAGCCCCTTGTCGATGTTGTGATGCAAAATTCTCCCGGTCAGGTCAAGATACTCACTGCAAAGGCTGATGCAGACCGCCTCCATGACCGAGTCACAGATGGTATCGGGATGTCCTTTTCCTTTCCGCTCCACCAGCTCAATTCTGCGGGCACCAGCAGGAGTGGTGCCAGCCTCTTCAACCACAATGTTCCGTGCCGCACTCATATTTGCCATGTAATTATTCTTTCAGCGAAAAACCTGCTCATACAAACACTTTAATGGTAAATTTACTGTAAAAAAAGCATTTTCCCATAGGCACTGAAATTTGCGTTCGATCCCTCTTTTTCTGAAGGAGGATTTTCGGCAATCAACCATTGCAGTTCACTTTAACGGAATAATTCAGGCAGGATAAAAGTCCGCCCGGAAAGTTTCTCGTTCTGCTAAAGTTGTTGATACCGTAAAAGAGAACCACCCCCTTTTCCCCATTATTGGTATAGGTGCTTCACAGGATCCCTTGAGGAGAAAGCTTGCGTGTTGCGCGAGCGTTAGCGAAGCGCTTGAGGCTGGATGATTTTGCGGGTGATGTTGGACGGTGGTACCCAGAGTTCGCAAAAACACTGCCGGAAAACCGTATTTTTTCTTTTTTTAATGCGTAATTTAAGTTCCGGTAGGGGGTGCGTCTCTCTGCTTTGCCAGAATCAGGACAACCAGTATTGTCGCTTCTGGGCAAGAATGGATGCTATGAAAGTTTTCGCAGGAATTGTTAGAGGCTTATGCCTCGCCATTATTGGTGCTCTTCTTGTCGCAATACCATTTGCCGCATCATCGGTAAAAGGTAGAGCTTTGGGCGCAATTCAAGAGCTGTGAGGGGTGTCATGAGAAAGAGAGTTTTACCCAATTCTGGTCAATTGCAATCATGAACGTGAATACATTATGACAAAAGCAAAAAAAAATCTAAAACCAAAGTTGATACCGGAACAGAGGCGGCAACTTCCCAAAGTGTTAACGGGGATTGAGGGGTTGGATATCATTACCGAGGGCGGTTTGCCGAAAGGTCGTGCCTCACTCATTTGCGGAGGAACAGGTACCGGAAAAACCTTGCTCGCCATGGAGTTTTTGCTCAGAGGTGCAACGCAATATGATGAACCCGGCGTCTTCATGGCGTTTGAAGAATCG
>CAIJPS010000028.1 GCA_903822595.1 uncultured Chlorobiaceae bacterium | reverse complement strand
TTTGAATACATTGAAGTATTTTACAACCGAAAACGGAAACATTCAACGTTAGGGTATAAATCACCTGTTGAGTTTTTACGCTATAAACAACAAATAATAGTTATGGCTTCTTAATGTGTCCATTTTTCTGTTGCAAGTTCAATTCTTTCTCAATCGTGTCTTGCTGCTTGCGAAAAGAATAAAGAAAACATTACATGACCATTCAACCGATTGACATACCCTCCCTCTTGCAGGCTGTGACATGGCCGCTTATAGCGGTTGATAAGAGCTTGAACGAGCTGACCTCTGCGGTGCTTTGCCAGCGAGGCAGTTTTATAGGAATTGTTGAACCTGACAAGCGGTTTCGCGGTTTGGTTGATCGCACCGCGCTGCTGGAGAAACTTGGCGAAGCATATCTAAAGCAGCAGGTGTAAGCGCTGGCTATTCGATCAATTGCCACACGAAAGATCAAACAATCTTTAAAGTATCATAGAGAACCGCAACATATAAAGGAAGCAAACTATGAACAAAATCATCTTTCCCCTGACACCGGGAATGCAGGGTGCTGCAGTGGCTGACATGCAGGCAACACTGCAACTTTGCCTTGACAGGGGTATCTTCCGTGGTCTCATCATTGAAACGCCACTATCTGCTGGTTTTTACACCGATCGTGCCGGGCAGAATTATGGTGACAGCACAAGCAGGTTCGTGGGCATCTTTCAATCAGCGAACCATATACAGGTCAGCAATAGTGTTGATGAAGCGACGGCAAACGTGCTCAATGCGTTGCTGAAAGAGTGGGGCATGCTTGATGAGCCAGCCCAGCCAGCATATACATTTCCTGTAAATATTGATGCTACAAAGCTTTATTATAAAAGTTTAATTGTGCAGGGTGCGGCATCTGTTTTTTTCGATACACAGGTCGTTCAGACCTTGCAATTAGTACCTGGGGATTACAGTATTCAATTTGCCAGTGGCTATTACGCGGACTTCAAATTTACAGTCGCGTCTGACGGATTAATCTTTTATCCTCCTGCTTACGATTCTTTTCTTTCCGGGCGTGGTACCCGGCTTTTGACTATCAATGGTTTTCAGGTCACACTCGATGCAAGCCAGCTTTCCGGTGCCATCCTGCTGAATGTTTTCGGGCCGGATAAGGACGCCTGGATCAGTCAAGCAACCACCATTCGTTTGTTACCCGGCTCATTTTATACTGTACTGCAAGGCGGGGGAGAAACAGCGGAGTTTTCGTTCAAATTAGGACTGGATGGTAATTGGTTATACGCTAACGAGTTCGAGAGTTCGCATCAAGGATTTTTGTCAGGCATTTATACTCCTTCATTGAGTTTCATTGGCTTTCCGCTTCAAGTGGATGCCACTGCGGTGACTGCAGATATTGGACTGAATGTCTGGCCGATTTGCACCAATCTTGCATACAGCACGACCAAGATCATAACAGTCAACCTGCTGCCCGCCAAGATATTTTATCTCATGTCGACCGATGGATCCTTCAAACAAGATCTTGTCTTCTCGCTTGATGACAAAGGGGAAATCACTGTTGACCCATCATTAGCAAGCAGGCTGGAACTCAGCAAGCTTACTGATGGCACAAACCTTTTGCGAGTGCTGGTGAAGCAGATTGTCGATTTGCCAGAATTTATTGTCAAAGGTAGCGTTCGTTTTTTCGATGATTTCCCTGCTTCTGGTGCCATCGTGTCTGCCTTTGATCGAGATCTTCGAGGCGAACAGGCTTTAGGGCGCAATACTACTGACAAGCAGGGATTTTATCAGATTAAATACTCAGCGAGTCAATTCAACAAAGCGGAAAAAGGGAATGCTGACCTCGTTGTCAAGGTTTTTGCAGCAGATGGATCCTTATTGGAAACTTCGCCAATACTGTTCAATGCACCTCCGGTTGCTGAGGTGAATGTCACTATACCTATAGAGGTTACCCAACCACCCACGCTTTTTGAAAGAGTCGGGCAGGCTCTTGAGCCTTTACTTGAAGGCTTAAAAGTGGAGGAATTGGAGGAAGATAAAGAACATCAGGACATCACTTTCCTCAATGGCGAAACAGGATTCGATAAAACAGATCTTGCACGGTTCGTTTTGGCTCACAGGCTGGCGCAGCAGGGTATTCAAGCTGAATTCTGGTTTGTTTTGCTGGGGGGGGCGTTTTACCAGTTCACGGAAAATCAAAGTCTCACAGAACAATTGGCCGTGGTTCTGGATAACGTGCCATCGCTGGATGCTGCCGCTTTGCGCAAGACTTTTGTCCGTGGCTTTAATCAAAAGGAAATCCCTGAATCGTTCCGAGAAAAAGTTCCTGGCTGGATTGAAGCGTTTTTGAGGCTGATTGCAAGTTGATTCGTAAGCGGTGGCGACAAGCCTACTTTTGTTAAATTGGCGCTTGAATATGCCAATATTTCCGACGCAGGAAAGCAGGAAACCTTTGCCCGCTTGTTGAACGAACACCGGGCAATTACTCCCGAACTGCTGGATGCGCTTGAAAAAGATACTTCGTTCAAACCAGAGGAAATCGCCGATTTGCGAACGTTGAAATAGAGATGATTAATGATTTTATTGATTGGACAGAACATGCAGGAACAGCTCTATTTTTTGCTGTTGAAAATTGTAAACTGCATAATGCCGATGGTGCTGTTTGGTGCTCAGAGTTGCTTGGAGATGCAAATATTGGTTTGCAGATCGCTGGTACTCAAGTAAACGTTGAGCGGGCTGCGGGTTAGCGAAGGCGCGCTTTTTGCTCTTTTTCTTGCAAAAAGTGTGACTGAGCGGGCAGGTGTGCGGGATAAGTGCGGCGGCCCACCTTCGGTGGGCATTTCTGTAGTCGGTGGTTACCAGAACATTTTGGCGTGCGGCGCTGCGTCCCTTGCTGCCGCTCACCAAAATGTTGGTACTACCCTCTCGCTCAAAAAACAAAGCCGGAATGAGCTGCCAACTGACTACGGGACGAAAACAAGGCGGAAGCCAACGAGGTAGTTCCGGAGGTCGGGGGTGTTGCAGTTCCGATAAGCCGACCGACAGTACTCGGCAGTGTTGAGCCAGCTCCCGCCACGAAGAACACGGTACGAACGACTGCTGTCATACCAACTATCCGTCCACTCCCATACGTTACCTGCCATGTCATACAACCCTTCGGGGGTTGCTCCTTCGGGGTAACTACCTACGGGTGTTATTATTTTGGCGAGATCAGGTCGCACTATCGCCTGAGTACTGCCAGAGTCGAAATAATGCAGAGTAAATACGGGACGACACCTCAAAAGGTCGTTGATTTTGCTGTGGATACATGTAACGAGACGAAAGAATATGAAACCGTGTATTGCGTTTTTGACAGAGATGATCATCCGAATTTTTTGAATGCTCTCTATAGCGTCAATGCGCAACACAGGAAACATAAAAATGACAACAACGAGCTGATCAATTTTTACGCGACTCCCTCTATCCCCTGTTTTGAATTGTGGCTTTTGCTGCATTTTGTTCCCGTACGCAGCTACATGCACAGGGATGAGATTCAACGGCAATTGAGTGACTCTGACAAGATCCCCGACTATGCAAAAGGGGGGCATGGATATTTTGACATGACCAGAAACCGTCTGGAGGTTGCCTATAAGCATGCTGATTTGTTGGCAGCGAATGATCCGCTTGGAAGCGAAAAAAATACAGCGAATCCCTATACTTCTGTTGGAAAGCTCGTACAGCTCCTCACCTCGATGAATACGCGTTGGCAGGGACAATAATTCGTTTGACACTTTATACTCTTCAGCTTTATTTCCTTCGGTGGCCAGAACAAAGAGTTTCCGGTATCTTCGCTCACCGATGCGCCGTTGAAAGTCTCTTCTTGTTGTGGCCATTACTCTCCCACTGTAGTTTTGTTCTCGCAGGGGTTCATCAACATTGGCATAACGCTTGTACGCATTCTTGGTATGCCTCCGAGTCGGCCCTGGAGATAACTTTTCCTGATATCCTTGTCGTAGCGGACATCTTTATAGTCGCTGAATGAACAAAGGCAGGATGAGCCTGAAGCATTTCGTTCAGCAACCCACATTTCATCACGCCGGAACAGTTGTTGATCCATCAGCAGCACGTCATGGGTGGTGAACAAGAGCTGGCAAAGACTCTCTTGTGAGCAATTTTCAGGATAGCCTTCGAGAAGTGAGCGTGTCAGCAGGGTGTGCAGACTGCGATCAAGTTCATCAATGATATAGACCTTTTTTGATGAGGGGGCGGAGAGTTCCAGAAATGCTGGCAAGAGATCAATCACCCGCCGGGAGCCATCTGACTCCTGTTATAACTCGAATTTGGCCTCTGTTCCGTCTGCTTTTTGATGGAAGGTTACCAGCTTTCAGTTTCTCTTCCAGAATGGCTTTTCGGGTAAGCGTAAAACTGAATTCGTAGATCGTTTCATCAATGAGGAGTTCGAATGAAAAACTGGAAGGCTTGGACGTGCATTGCGTATCGAGGCGGAAGGTTTCGACAGGAATGAGGGCATCGGGCAGCGTTCCCCTGACCACCAGATTTTTGGCAAAACTCAGCGCCTTGAAAAAGTTTGTCTTTCCTGAGGCATTGCCGCCATAAATGGCTGCAAATGGGTCAATCAGGATATCGGGAATGTTCTTTAACGTTGCTGTAGATGGTTAACGTTTTGAACTGTGACCTCATAGCTCTGGGGTTTGATTTGGTTGGCACCTTCAAACCAAGATTTTAAAAGAGGTTGAGGATAGCTTTTGTAACAAGAGGGGAAAAGAAAATCTGCTTCTACTTTTGTTTTTAAAAGGATTTAACCTATTCTGATGTTTCAGGAATAACTATGAACGTAACAGTCCGATAGAAAAAGAAAATCCTGAATTGAGCGATTAGTAATGAAAAAGCGCTTTATTTAATATTTCTAAAGCATTATTATGAAAACAAGCGTCGATTTCCTATTTCAAAATAGCCACACCCAATAGGTTAAGAGCACCATAGCACATCACACCATCTATAACGATTCGAAAAATAAACATTTAAAGCCTGTAACGCCTAAACCAATTGCGGATGAATCGTTCAATTCAGGAAAATATTAACTATTTTTGCAGCGACAATGAGTTGTTACGTTCGTAGCCGAATTTTTGACATAAGGATAATGTAAAATGAATATTGCGAAATCATATATAACTGACGAGTCAGGAAAGATAAAAAGTGTCATTCTTGATTATCAGATATATCAGAAAATTGAGGAACTTCTTCTTGATGACGGATTGCTGAAAGCTATGGAAGAAGTTCAGGATGAAGAAACTGTGGAATATGAGGAGGTAAGAGAACTGATTAAGCAATTATGAAAATTATCCTCAGAAAAACATTTTTAAAAGATATTCAGAACGTCAGCGAACCGCAAAAGAGTCAGGTAAAACTTTTTCTTGAAGAACTTCATGCCAGCCCTTCGATTTCAGAAAGCTCTCATAACATTAAGAAGTTAAAAGGAGAAAAGAAAAAGGGTGACTTTTTCAGAATCCGCTTCGGAGAATACAGATTGGGATATGAAAAAAGAGAAGACGGAATAATCATATATCGTATTCTGCACAGAAAGGATATTTATCGGTATTTTCCATAAGGTAATCACAAACTTAAAGCCACTGCCGCATCCATATCGGAGCCGTCAACTATTTTGACCGCTATGCGGTATCCTCATCGCCCTGCAATTTGATTTGGTTGGCATGCCTGCGTTAAAGGAGAGTATGAAGATGAAAAGAGAGACAAGACGGGTTAACGAAGAGCAGCTTATGAACTTTGTTACTCTTGAAATTTGCTGCCAGGTAAAAGCCATGAGCAAAGATTGGGTGAGTTAGCCGGAATGACGATGAAGCGCCTGCAATATAGTGTATTCTTTGTGGATCGGGAAAGTAATGGCGGCATCAAAAGCACAAGCAAACGGAGGGATGCCTGTCGGGAAGAAAACGGGGAGGGAGTTACTTTGTTAAAACTTACCGGTTCTCATACGCCAATTTTTTTGATCACGATTGAGATGCATGATGGCACCGACACGAATAACATCACTGTCTACTCTGTAAAGCACACCATAAGGGAAACGATTGAGCAAACATCGACGGGTTTGTCTCGAAAACAATGGCCACGATTCAGGGAAAACCTTGACCCGATCAAAAGCACGTTTGACTTCGGCAGCAAATTCATACCCAAGTCCGGGGCATTGTGCATTGTGCATTGTAATAATCTACCGCCTCTGCAAATTCCTCTTCTGCAATGGAGAGAATGACAATATTCATCTCTGATTGATCCTTGCAAAAACATCTTCTGCTGATGACGCCTTGATTTCACCACGGTCATAAGCGTCAAATCGAGATTCGACCTCTTCTGCCCACGCAGCATCGACGGTATTGCGTACGGCACAATCAAAACTCTGAAAAAGTTTTTCGATAAGCTCAGCCCTCTCTACAGAAAGCAAATCGAGAGCATCTTTGAAAATACGTTCTGTGACTGCTGTCATATATCCTTAAAATTATCTTTGCGATTGTACAATCCTCTTGATGACTGTATTTGCAATTCAGCAAAACTTCCTCTCAACAAGTTATGAAGAAAAGATGTTTTTTATCAAGAATATAAATGCCCGTCATCTTCGAAACGGCTATCCGGCTCGTCCTACCAATGCCGGGCATGGGTGGTGGCTCTTTTTGCCCTGAACCTGTGCAGGGGCGGGGTCATCAATCTGTTCAGAGGCAGTCATCCGACTTTGCTTTTGAGCTACGGGACGAAAACAAGGCGGAAGCCAACGTTGTTGTTCCGGTTGTCGGGGGTGTTGTTGTTCCGATTAGCCGACCGACAGTTCTCGGCAGTGTTGTTCCAGCTCCCGCCACGAATTACACGGTTCGAACCCACGACTGATGCCCTTCTTCTTCACTGGCCACCATTGCAGAGTACACATTTTTTCGAAATTCTCTTGCATTGGCGTATTCAGTACAGGCGACCAGTGGCATTGCGTGGTTTGCAAACTCTTTTTGTGACCATCGCCCTGTTTGCTGGTAGTGATCATAAAGCCGGGATTTTTGGATAAAGCGTTTTTTGCTCCGCCGGGCAAGGCGCACAGAGTCTGGAAAGAGCAGATAGCCCAGAAAGGGCAACCCTTTTGTGCTCTCGTTCAAACAAAAGGGCTTGAGTTGAAGCCGTAACTCTTTTGCAAGATAGTCCTGAAAGCGGTAGCCGCTCTCCAGTAACAACTCTTTATCGTGATGCCACAACACCATATCATCCATGTAACGGACGTATGCTGGAATGCGCAGACCCTGTTTGAGATAATAATCGGCCACCGAGAGATAATGGTTGGCAAAGTACTGGCTGGTCAGGTTGCCAATCGGAAGGCTTTTTTCGGCTGCGGTTGAGTAGCTGTCAATTATTTGGTCGAAAATCAACAGCACATTCTTGTCTTTGAACCTGCGATAAAGCTGCTGTTTCAGAATTGTGTGGTCGATACTCTCAAAATATTTGCAGACATCGAGTTTCAAAAACCAGCGGTTGTGGCGTTGATACTCCTTGGCCTTGTCGAGCGCCGAGTATGTGCCTTTTCCGGGACGGCTTGCAAAACTGGTGGCTATCTGCTGTTTTTCGAATGAGGCGTGGCAGATATTCATCAAGGCATGGTGCAGAACACGCTGCGGAAAAGGGGTGGCGCAAATCAGCCGTTTTTTGGGGTCGTAAATGGTGAAGGTATGATACCCGCCCGTTTCGACTGCGCCCGAAAGGAGTTGCTGCTGCAACCGATGCAGATTTTGCTGTAACTGCTTTTTATAGGCGTAAACGTAGTGTTTGGAAACTTTGCCTTTTTGCGCCTTGTAGAATGCCTCATAGAGATTCTTCAGATCAGCAATCTCTTCAAGCAACTGCCCCTGGCGTTTCATTGGGTTCCGGGTTTTCAATGAAATAGTGAGCAAAACGCTCGGCTTTCTTTTCGCCAATGCCTTTGATGCTGAGCATACTCTTGATGGTGATCTCTTCGAGTTTTGCGAGTTCGGCAAGCTCTTCGTCGGTAAAGACGATAAAGGCCGAGAGCCCTTCTGTTGCGGCTACTGTTTTGCGTATTTCACGCAGGTGCGAAAATTTCAGGAATATTGGCTCATCGAGCACTTGACGGTAATCAACCTTTGCCTTGCTCCCGGATGCCTGGTTGAAGGCTTGCTCGTTGTAACGAACACAAAAGCACCAGTTGGCTCCGTTATTGTTGCTGATCAGTTTTTGTTCTATTTCCAGAATTTTATGTGCTTTCAGAAAGGTGTTCATCTCCTGCAGAGCGCTCCCGCTGTCGCCGACGGGTATGGTAAAAAGGTTTATTTGCATGAGCGATTGATCATTGTCACTTTTTCAAAAATGTCGGCGGTCCACCTTCGGTGGACGATTCTGTAGTCGGTGGTTACCGGAACATTTTGGCGTGCGGCGCTGCGTCCCTTGCTGCCGCTCACCAAAATGTTGGTACTGCCCTCTCGCTCAAAAAACAAAGCCGGAATGAGCTACCAACTGACTACGGGACGAAAACAAGGCGGAAGCCAACGCTGAGGTCCCGGTCGCCGGGGGTGCAGTAGCCCCGATAAGCCGACCGACAGCTCCCGGCAGTGCTGCCCCAGCCCCCGCCACGAAGAACACGGTACGAACCCTTTTCTGGCGCTGGCCCACCGGGATTTTCAACAAGCCCTTTGGCCTTGCACTCATCATAGTATGTACCGCTGTAAACGTCATCGCACCACTCCCAGACATTGCCGTGCATGTTGTACAGCCCCCATTTATTGGGTTTCAAACTATCTACAGCAATAGTATTTTTCCGCCATACCCCTTTTTTATTATTACCATAGGGATAATTGCCAACAAAATTTGCTTGATCAGTCGTAATGTTTTCACCTGTATTGAATGGTGTTGTTGTTCCAGCTCGACAGGCATACTCCCATTCTGCTTCCGTAGGCAATCGAAATGTTTTACCGTTCTTCTTCGTCAGCCACTCGCAATAGGCAATCGCATCGTTCCAGCTCACATGCAATACCGGATGATTGTATTCATTCTCCTGCCGCTCATTACCTGATACTCCATGTCTCCAGTTTATGCCAGCTTTATCTTGCGACTCCTTGCCGTTAAAAATCCGGCTACTGTTTGCTTTGTCGGCATCAGTCTGATAGTTTGACTCGTCAATGAATCGTTTAAATTCTGTAACAGTGACTGCATATTTGCAAAAATAGAAATCAGAAATAATGACAGAATGTTGCGTTTCATTATCGGCTCTACCAACCTCTTTATCTGGACTTCCCATTAAAAAAGCGCCACCGGTGACGTAAACAAAATCAGGATAATGCTTCCAATGATGTTCAATCCAAAACTGGCGTGCCATATCCATACCTTTAAAATCAAGTTTCTTGGCAAACGCACCATTTTCCAAAGCTTCTTTTGCCAGAAAAAATTCAAGGATGGATTTATGGGCAAATTTCCAGTTGTTGTCTGCATCGCGGGTAAGAAGCGATTGGCCGGTCATCTGGTAATCCTTCAGTTCGACATCGACATCCGTGGCATCCGCTTTGCATAATTGCAGGGGTTTTTTCTCCTTGCGTTGTTCATAAATCTTCACGGCAACCAGTCGGGAGTATTTGTGAAGGTTCTGTTTCAGTTTCTCCCGGTTCACATGCTGGTGCTCACGCTTGTCACCTTCGCGTTCAATCCACTTGTTGATGAGCGCCTCATAGATATCGTACGTATTTGCATAATGTTGATCACCGTCAACCAGGTAGTCAATGTAACTGAGCAACATGGGGCGAACCATCAGTTTGGGAGAGTTGTGGACAATTCGCTGTGCCTTTTGCTTTTTACTGCTATTCAAGAACCCTGAAATACCATATTTTTTATTCAGGTAGCATCTTATTTCCTTGTCGTCGAAGGGTGAAAGATAGAATTTGGCAAGGGTATGAAAGCCTTTATTGTCGAACGTCGGGATTTTCAGTTCGTAAGGCTGATCCTCTTCACCGGGGAAATATTGCGTGCGACTGGTAATGACCACTTCACGAAAGTCCTGCACCGTTTCAATCACCTCATCGAGCACTTTTCGGAACCGTTCATCGTCACTCAATCCATCGGGTTCGGCTGGTGGCAGTATTTTGGTGTATTCATCAAATGCATCAAGCAATAAAATGGTATTGGGGATCTCCTCTTTTTTAATCTCCTTTATTTTTTTGATAACATTGCCCTGATAACCAAACGGAATCAGTTTGATCTTATATTTTTTGTGGAAATTGAACACCGAATGATAACGCACATACAAATTGATCATAAAGGTGGTCTTGCCCATTCCTGAGTCGGCAAGAACAAGATAAAACTTGTCGCTTACCTTGTTCTCGTTGAAGGCGGTAGTAATAAAGTGCGGGATTAATGTTGACTTGGAGACAAACTTGTGGGTAAAAAGAGGCTCTTCCTCTCTTGTCGGTGAGTTATTCTGCCACTTGCTTTCGATAAATAAACTCAATTTTTGCTGCACATCTTTTTTACTGAAATAGGGGGCCAGGTCTTTTGCGGCACCCGAACTCTGGATCCGTTTGTATAACCACTTACCAAGACCAATTACAAGAGCGAGAAGAATGCCACTTGTTATAGCGGTAATGATGGTAACCATGACACTCTGATTTTCGCCCTTCAAACTTGTTGTTGCCACCGCATCTGGTTTTGCCACCCTGCCCGCAGTCGCGCTTTCTGAAACAACCGCTGGTGCTGCCGCCTGCTTCGTTGCTGCTTGCGTTGCATAAGAGCTGCTGGTAACGCCTGCGTAAATGGAGATGGTGAAAATGAAAATGGAGATAATGCCGATCATCGGCGAGCATCTTATGGGCTTTGCTGATCTTGAAACATGTAGCCAGGTAAGAGCCATGAGAGAGCATTGAATGGGTTAGCCGGAATGACGATGAAGTGCTTGCAATATAGTGTATTCTTTGGGGAACAGGAAAGTAATGGACGGGATGACCCCGACCCTGCAGGGAATACGGGGTGGAGGCATGACTCTGGGCAACATCCCTGCAATGGAGGTGGAGGGCGCAGGGATGGCTGAACTATTTTGTTTTAAAGGTCATCGCAGATATATTTAATTTTGATGATGCTTGTCAGGAATCGTTGCCGCAGTGTGGCAGATCTGCTGAATTGATGTTGCTGGAACAAAGAGGAACTTATGGAGAGCGCGAACGATCGTTACGACAGTCCCTGGAAAGAGGCCATTGAGCATTACTTTTTGGAGTTTATGGCCTTTTATTTCCCTGATGCCTATGCGAAAATTGACTGGTCGAAAGAGCATGTTTTTCTCGATCAGGAACTGCGGGCAGTCGTTCAGGATGCGGAGTTGGGGACTCGTTTTGTTGACAGGCTGGTCAGGGTAACAGAACTTTGTGGAGATGAAAGATGGATTTACATTCACCTTGAAGTGCAGGGCACACAGCAGGCTGAGTTTGCCGAGCGAATGTTTGTCTACAACTACCGGATTTTCGACCGATACAAAAGGCCTGTAGCAAGTTTGGCCGTGCTGGCTGACGAAAACAAGCAGTGGAAGCCAACCTCTTATGGTTTTTCAGTGCTGGGGTGCCGACATACGCTGGAGTTTCCGGTAGCCAAGCTGACCGATCATGAAGACAAACTCGATGAGCTGCTGGCATCGGATAACGCCTTTGGATGGATTACTGCGGCACACATCCTGACAAAAAAAACCAGAACACAAGATCAAGAACGATACCAAGCGAAACTCCGTCTGCTGCGGATACTGTACGACCGGCATTGGGATAAACAGCGCGTTATCAATTTATTCAATGTGATTGACTGGCTGATGCAACTGCCGGAATGGTTGAATAATAAGGTCTGGCAAGAACTTGAAACCATTGAGGAGAGAGAAAAAGTGCAATACATTACAAGCGTAGAACGAATTGGCATTGCCAAGGGCATTGCTAAAGGCCGTGTTGAGGGACGTGTTGAGGGACGTGTCGAGGGCAAATCAAGCTTCCTGAAAAGGCAGCTTGAACGCCGCTTTGGCCTGTTGCCTCTGTGGGCGTCTGAACGGTTAGTGAGCGCAAAAGAAGAGGAGTTGGAGGCTTGGGGTGAATCGATTCTCACGGCCCCGACTCTTGAAGCCGTTTTCAGGGTTTGACGATGAAGCCGAGCTTTTGAGCAGAGAGTGGAAAAAGTCTGAATAAATCGGTCAATGACACGCTCCAGTCAGCCTGAATACTCACTTTTTCAAAAATGTCGGCGGACCACCTTCGGTGGTCGTTTCTGTGGTCGGTTCTTACCAGAACATTTTGGCGTGCGGCGCTGCGTCCCTTGCTGCCGCTCACCAAAATGTTGGTACTGCCCTGTCGCTCAAAAAGCAAAGCCGGCATGAGCAGCCAACTGACTACGGGACGAAAACAAGGCGGAAGCCAACGTTGTTGAGCCGGAGGCCGGGGGTGTTGATGAGCCGATTAGCCGACCGACAGTGCACGGCAGCGTAGCTCCAGCTCCCGCCACGAATCACACGGCTCGAACGACTACTGTCATACCAACTATCCGTCCATTCCCATACATTTCCTGCCATATCATACAGCCCTTCCGGGGTTGCGCCTTCAGGATAACTGCCCACTGGTGTGGTTTCTCCAACATTGCCATTGTAGTTGAGCAATTTAGAATCTGGTTTGCGATTTTCATCTGCCCACGGATAATCTCGAACTTCCTTTCCTATTGTTCCTTGCCTGCCTCCTGCGGCCCATTGCCACTCGACTTCCGTTGGCAAGCGATAAAAGTTTGGTTTAGTTGCAAACTGCGAGAGCCAAAGTGCATAGGCTTGCGCAGCATACCAAGTGATGCCAACAACAGGCTGATCATCGCCACCAAATTTTCGATCTTCATCATACTCTGAGCGAAAGAAAGCCGCAAGGTCGCTTTCTCCTTTTTTGAGATAAGCGCTGAACCCATCGCCCCATTTGTCGCTCTCTGCAATGGCGTGCAGTTCAGCTCTGAAAGCAGCTTGTTTTGGCCCTTTTGCTTGCAAAAAAGCAATAAATGAGCTGTAAAGCTTGTTGGTTACCGGATATTTGGCGACGTAGAGATCTGGCACACTCACGATCTTCTTTGTCACTGAATAGATATAGCTCCCGCCCGGTATCAGAATGTACTCTGCGTTATCTTCATTCATGTTGCGGAATGAGAGAAGCTTTCCACTATCACTCTTTTCAGTGTCACGTTTAAATGCTATACCTCCAAAGGCAAGAATCACATCTTCAGTACGGCGGAAAAGGTCACGCTCATCATTTTCATGTTTTTTCGACCTGAACCGCTCCAGAGTCAGAAGAGCTTCGGGGTTCCCTATGGTTTCCAGGCAATCGAGAATTACCTGCTGGCGGGTGGCAGTTGATGAGGCGAGAAGCTTATTGCACAACGCATCTATTTTCCGATTCTCTTTCGGGGTTTCTTCTATGATGGTTCGTAGCAACCCCTTTTTCTTCTGAATCATATCGTCATTTACTGAGTCGAAGAAGTTGTTCATGAATGCGTCAAAGCTCTTTTCATCAACCTGTCCAAAAAAATAACGGAGGGGCTCAGACCACCAGTCTTCTCCAAAATGGATAACAAGCTTCTTCAGAGAGCGCACCTTGTTAACTTGAGTAATGAGGTGTACGGCGACCAAATACTCGCGGAATGATTTGTGGCGAAAGATATAATCCTGCTTCCCATACTCCACCAGCAATCCGGCACGGTCAACCATATCTTTACAGAACTCTTCTGCTGAAGGTGGATTTTGCTCCCGGGATAACTTGTTCAATTCGGTCTGCAGCCTCTTCTTCATCTCCCCCCTGCCAATTTTATCGCTTTTCCACTTTTCCTGCATCCAGAATGCAACTGGAGAGAGCACTTTTATGGCTTCTGCTATGGCAAGCAGTGGCGTTCTCTTTTTCTGTTCGTCTTGATAATCGAGAAGATAGTCCAATATTTTTTTATACAACACTGAACGGCTGGGCGACAGATTCTCGTCTTTGTGCCAGAGCAATGCCATGATCTGCAACAGCAAGGGTAACCCGGCCATTTGCCTCAAGCTCTTGTTTTGCTCGTCGGACAGAAAAGTAACAAGGGCATCTGCTTTCTTGAGCGCTGTTGCTTCAGCGCCAAGTGATTTATCACGAAAAAGCGCCTTGAACCATTGCTGTAAAAACTCTTTCTTTTGTTGAGGATCAAAATCAAGAATATCAGCTCTCAAAAATGGTGCTTGAATCCTGATCTTGTCCATCTTCCGGTAACCTGTTTGTCTTGAGGTGACAACAAGGGTTGCTTTCGGAAAACTGGTCATGGCATTCCTGATCCAGTCACAGACATTTTTTCTCTCTTCCAGCTCACTGATTTCATCCAGTCCATCAAGCAATACCAGCGTTTTTCTTTGGCGGAATGATTCGAAAAAAAACGGTTCTGGAATTGCGAGGGAGTGCCCTTCAGACCATGCAAAGATGTTGGCGGGAAGTGGCGCATAGCCGGAACCCATCGTTATAAGTGTGCGCAACGGGAAATAAAAAACCATAACGGGCTCGGTGAAGCCAAAATCATTATACCGATCTTTCTGAAGGCAGCACAAGGCGTAATGCTGGAGCAGGGTTGTCTTGCCTGAGCCAGGGTCTCCAATGACAAGCAAAAGACGGTATTTTTTTTCGTGGAGCGAGATCATGACCTCTTCAGGGGTGTGACTTTGCTCTTTTTCACTCTCAACCTTTTCTACTTCAGGAGCATAGCGATCTTCGGTATGCAAGGTATCGGAAAGGCGAAGCGAAACATAAACATCGCTTACTTTAGGCGAAAAGCTTTCAATCGCATCTGGAAGAAAATAATCAAGTTCCGCTTTGAGAGAGTCCTGATAGCGTACCGCATAATCGTTATCTGACAATATATCAGAAACATGTATCGCGACTGAGTCGGTTGGTGAAGGATTTGCGCGACCTGGAAGGGTAAAGCTATTTGTTTTTTGATGATTAAAAACGCTGAGATCGCAATCCCAGAAGGCAGGAGCACTATCCTCTTGATAGCAAATTGGAAAGACCTCGATATTTACGCCGTCATAGCGGCCATAAAACGCTCTTTTAGCTCCCTCATCCAGATAGGCGGCACCCGCTCCAAGTTGTATCAGCTTATCACCTTGTTCTATATCGATTTGATGATCGTGCCCATGCAAAAAAATATCTACATGATCTTGCAAGAGTTTTTTGATGTTCAAACGTTCACAGGTGGCATGAAGTGATCTGAATGGATGATGTACCAGAGCAATTGCGAGATGAGGGTTCTCCTTTTTTTTGAGTTCTTTAATCTGCTGATTAATACAATATCGACCGATACAGAGCCTCCCATCATCTGTTTCAGCATCCTTACAAAAAAGTGTGCTGTTCATATGCAGCAATTCAAGCCGAACATTATTGATTTCACAAGAGATCAACTCGCAAGTTGACTCCATAGGAAAGCGCCGTGGGATCGGGATCTTGGTGAAATATTCATCATACCACCCAGAAAACACTTTAAGCTTATTAAAATGGTATTTGGGGGATTCTTGAAAATACTCATCTATGTTTTTCTGTGTAGCACCGACTGTAGCACCTTTTTCAATGGTTCGGACAAGACCAATGCCTTTTTTCCGTTCTACATCATGGTTGCCGGGAACAATAAACAAGCGCTCCCTTCCTTGTCCGGAAGCCGTAAGAAGTGCATCAAAAAATTTGGTTGCAATGGCATCTTTACCGCCATCAAAAACTTTAACATCCCCTTTTCCAGCAATGTCACCTGTTGCAAAGATCAGATCCGGTTTCCACACTGTATTGAGCCGATACCATTCAACAGATTCAACCAGCGCATTGAGCACGATATCTGAGTCATAAGGGGCTTTGGAACTCAGATGAAAATCCGAAACATGCAGCCAGGTAAGAGCCATGAGAGAGCATTGAATGGGTTAGCCGGAATGACGATGAAGTGCTTGCAATATAGTGTATTCTTTGGGGAACGGGAAAGTAATGGCCGACCGCTTCAGCTTGCTGGACGGCGGGCCCATAGTGCGGCAGAGATGTCGGTTCGGGCAAAGCCTCCGGAATAGTAGCGGAAAACAAAAAAACAACCGGGTGACGAAAGAGAAATGCACCCGACAACATTTTTCTTCAGCCACCCGGATGTCCGGAGGAAAAATCAAAATCGAGAAAAATCAAACTTTTTGTTCCACATTTGTTCCACAAAAAACAGTTTAAAAAATTAAACTATTTAGAAATAACACTATAAACGGAGGCGATGACAAGATTCGAACTTGTGATAAAGAGTTTTGCAGACCCTTGGCTTAGACCACTCACCCACATCGCCTTACAAAAAAAACATCCGGGCAACCCTGAAGATCAAGATGCACACACCAAACCCTGAAGTCCCCACATGACTTCAGGACAGGGGCCCGGATGGTGGCAAAAATTAAAACGTTACTGTTGCATAGAGCTCTGTGCGAAGCTGTTTGTCGGTACTGTTGCCAGTATTGGTATTTTTGCCGCTGGCACGATAGCGAAGGGTCGGCGTCAGGCTGAAAGTACCTGTCGATGACTCATGCAGCTTGACATTGTACGATGCCCAGATAAACAGGTTGTCGTAGTCGATGGCACTGGCGGTCGATTTATCTTTCGTCTGGTTGTAGTCAATCCAGGCTGTAACCGGTCCGGATTCAGTTTTGGCTCTGAAGAGGTAACCACTGTAGTCAACATTGGTCGTCGTATTCGGCACGGTATCCTTGGTTAACGTGTAGAAGCCGCTGAGAGCAATTTTTGATTTCCCTGCCGGTATACCGATGATCCCGCCAAAAGTATTTGGAGTAACGCGTCCCCAGGTTGTGGCAAAATTGGTTAACGTCACGAATGCCTGCGGCTCAAGAGTAAGGTCACCAGCAGCAAATTTGTAGTCAAGATAGAGACCGTAGCCATCATTGAAGAGGCCGTCGCCATTAGCCGCAACCTTGTTGTCGCCGATCGTGTTGTCCAGAACACCAAGAACGGCGTTCAGTTCACCATCGCCGAGTTTCGCGCCATATTGAAATCCAAAAAGTCGATCAAAATTATTGGTGTTTACCGGAGTATCAACCGGGCGGGTCGGGTACAACAGCAGATCAAAAATAGGATTGTTGAAGCTTCCCAGCGGGAGACGGCCAAGAGCATAATGGCTGCCTTCAAGGTTGCGTCCAAAATAGAAGTTTGAAACCTCAAGGTTGTAGGCTCCGACGTTATTTGTCCCTACATCAGCCCAGCCACCCGGAACTGCGGTGCCTCCGGCACTCTCTTCGCTTTGTATCAATCCCTTGAAGTAATAACCACTACCCAAATCGGCTGACGGTTTCAGACGCACCCTGTACTGGAATTTCAGATCGTCTTCCTGATCCTTGAAGCCGGAAACGGGCTTGGTCTCCTTAAACTCTCCCCGCAAACGGATAGCCGCATCACCGCTGAGCTTCACTTCAGCGGATGCTGGTGATACATACGACAAGACGGCAAACATTGCAGCAAGTGATAAAATCCTTTTCATTGTTTCTCCCTTTTGTTAACTCTTTAGTTGAGTGTTATGGTTCACGTATAAAAATCCTGTAAAAGAAAAAGCCAGCTTTCTGAGACGAAAAAGCCGGCTTCGAAATAATCGACCCTGAACAGCAGGGATACTATATTCGCAATCGCTTCTTCAGCCTTCCGTAGTCTTGCCAGAGACAACAGGAGCCATCTGAGCTGCCACTGTTCTTGTGGCTCTGTGACAAAAATTGGTTGTTCATATACGCTGATGTTTTATTTACAGTGTCAATAAAGCCCTATATCATCATAAAATGCAAGCATATACCATAAAAATACCGGTAATATGGTAGGCAAAAACGCTATAGGGCAAAACGATAACACAAAATCCAAAAGGAGAAAAAGGGAAAAAATATTGCAGCTAACACCTCATTACACAAGGGCTTGTCGGTTCACCAGAGCCGCGAAATTAGCCAACTCCTTACGGGCAAACAGTCTCTCTCTTGCGCAAAATCGTTAACTTCCGGGGGATATGGCAAGAGAAAAGAGGCGCAACGAAGCAATCCAGACTTTTTTGGGCAAGAGGTACAGGATTTTTTTTATTTTCGTGAAGCTTTGTACAACTTGTGCTGAGCCGAAGGTTAAACAGAGAGATTTTGAACAATCAGTCGTGAAAAAAGAGCACACCCTTATTTTTTTAACCGGGTTCAGCGGATCGGGTAAATCGACAATAGGGCCGCTTCTTGCCAACTCACTTGGCTATGAGTTTGTTGACCTTGATCAGAGTATTGAACAACGTACCGGAAAAACGATTACCCGGATTTTTGCGGAAAACGGAGAAAAGTTCTTTCGGGATCTTGAACTGCATACACTGAAAGGGCTGATTGAACAGAATAATCTGGTGATCTCTCTCGGCGGAGGGGTTTTAGAAAATGACCAGTCCTATGCACTCATCCAGAAATCCGGCACCTTGGTTTATCTGAAATCACCCTCAAAAACCCTTGCCAGAAGACTCTGCAACAAAACTGACCGTCCTTTGCTGAAAGGGGAAAAAGGACGAAAGCTCTCGCGTGAAGAGATTGAGGATAAAATCACAAAAATACTTGCAAAACGGGAACCCCGCTATACAAGTGCCGAGATAACTGTCGAGACCGACGTTAAACGCATCGGTTCAACCGTTGAGGAACTGACCCGAAAAATAGAGCGGTATGTGCGGAATGCCTCCGCCACGACCGGTGATCAAGAATCAAAAGGGAAGATGTGAGCACGATAATTGTAGGAACACCGGTTATTGCCGGTCTGGGCACCTTGTTCAAAACCCATGGCCTTTCAAAAAAGACCGTGGTACTCTTCGATGAACACACCCGCAAACTGTACGGAGAATCACTTCTCCAGACACTTTATGATGAGGGTTTCGAGTACAAAGAGCTGGTTGTTGCGGCAAGGGAGGCCTCGAAGAGTTTCAGTGTCGCTTACCGCCTCTACGGCAGCATGATCGAGGCTGATGTTGACCGGAGCTGGAACCTAATCGCCGTAGGTGGTGGGGTTATCGGTGATCTCGGCGGATTTATCGCCGCCAGCTTCTTTCGGGGCATACCGGTAATCCAGCTTCCAACCACGCTGCTTGCCATGACCGACAGCTCGATTGGCGGAAAGGTTGCCATTAACCACCCGCTCGGCAAGAATTTGATCGGCTTCTTTCATCTACCGAAGCTGGTGCTGATTGATCCCTCATACCTTGCAACCCTTCCGCAGCGGGAGATCTATGCAGGAATGGCAGAGGTCGTCAAATATGGTTTTATAGCCGATGAGCCATTTTTCAGCTTTCTTGATCTCCATTTCAGCGACATCACGAAACTGCAGGAGCCCTTCCTGACCGAAGCAATCAAAAAAAGCGCCTTTACAAAAGCCGATGTCGTCGACAAGGATTTCAGAGAGACCGGCGGACTTCGGGCCACCCTCAATTTTGGCCACACCTTCGCGCACGGACTGGAAAAGCTTGCGGAGTACCGTTACCTGCGTCACGGAGAAGCGGTCACCATCGGCATGGTCTGCGCCCTCTTTTTGTCGCACCATCTCGGCTATCTTGACCAGCAGTCACTTGAGCGCGGCCTGTCACTGCTTCAGAAGTTCCATTTTCCAAAGGGATTGGTGAAACGGAGGTTTCTTGATACCGACAGCGCACTGCTCCTTGAGGCTATGCTCTCCGACAAGAAAAAATTGGACAAAAAGCTACGCTTCGTTTTGCTGAAAAAGCTCGGCGAGGCCTTTCTGCTTGAGCAAAGTGTTGAGGAGAGTTTTGTGCTGAAGTCGATCGATGACGGGCGTAAATTTTTCAGCGGGAAGGGCGCGCATTGAGCGAAAAGAGGTAACGGGTACCCCGGAGAACCGCATGCTCTTCGACCACGGGTGAGGAGTCGAGCATGGCGGCAACAAGCGGTGCATTGCCGCCCGCCGCAATCACCCTGATATTCTCTTCACCACACTCCTCACGAAGCCATTTCTTGATCTTGACAAGAAGCCCGTCAATGCCGGAGACACAACTGAGAACAATCCCGTTCCTGATGCACTCAACTGTCGAGAGACCAACAAGTGTTTCGGGACGTTCAATGCCGACCAGAGGCAACCGGGCGGTATGTTCATGCAGGGCCTTTGCCATCAGGTCAAGACCCGGCATGATGAGGCCACCGAGATAGTCCTCGCCGGAATCAAGCACGTCAACCGTAATGGCGGTACCAATATCAAGAGCAATAACCGCCTCTCCGGGATAGAGCAAGCGACTCAGGGCGCAAAGTGCAATGCGGTCAGCACCAAAATTTCCCGGTGAATCGTAGTGCAGACTAAAGGGAAGCTGCATGGATGAGGTGACCTTGACGACTTCGCCTGGCAGATGAGAGCGCAGATAGTCGATGACAACCTGGTCGAGCAAAGGCACAACACTGCAGAGCGCCGCATCACGAAGATCGGGCTGTTTCATAAGAATCGGCTCAAGCTGCGCAGAGACCCCCTCCCTGCTGCTCATGACAGAAGAGGGTACCTTGTGCACTTCAAGGCACTCGTTGCCCCTGAAAAGCGCAATCGAAGCTATGGTGTTACCTGTTTCAACAACAAGAAGCGGTGTATAGGCAGGCAGTTGCTGGTCGGAAAAAAGCATAGTCGTATGTTCTGAAAAAAATCAGCGGAGCTTTGCTTCAATACCGGTTCTTTTCGACAGATCGGAAAGAAAACGCCTGTAGTCGTGAAGATTGGTTGTTACAAAAAGCGAGTCCCTGAGCGGAGGTTTTGCGGCAACAATAAAGATTTTCGGCGGCGGATTATAGGTAATCACCTCCTGATAAATGGCGGTAATATCAGCAAGAGGCAGTTTTTTTTCGTTCCCCTTACGATCAAGATAGAGCAGCTTGTCACCGGCGATTTTTATGGAATCACCATCCTGACCATGTTCCCCTGCAAAACGGGTGTTGTAGTACATCGGTCCGCCAAGCGAAACGGTGGTGAGCAGAACAAGCAAAGCTGTCTTCCAGAAACAGCCAAGATCGACACCATAGGTAAATTTCCCATACCGGTAAAAAAGAGCCCACACCAGACCAAGAAAAAGCATGCCGAGAGACCAGGTCGCAATGTAATAGAAATCAAGCCATAAGGCGGGATAGCTCGCGGGATAGTGAAAAACCTCAGGCATGGCGGGTAAGGGTTACTTTTCAGAATAAGGGCTTACAGATGCTAAAAATAAGGCATAACTTAACGTTTGCAATAAAAAAAGTGCATTCCGTTATCACAACAACAAACTCTTTGTATCCGATGAAATCCTACCATAAGGAACTCTTTATGCAGCTCCCTTCAAGAATGGGTTTTATGAACATTACGAGCGACGTCGAAAATGCTCTCAAAGAAAGTGGAATAGAGGAAGGGCTCTGCCTTGTCAATGCAATGCACATAACCGCTTCGGTCTTTATCAATGATGACGAATCCGGACTGCATCAGGACTATAAACGATGGCTTGAAGAACTGGCGCCACACGAACCCCTCAGTCGATACCGTCACAACCTTACCGGTGAGGATAACGGTGATGCCCATCATAAACGGCAGATCATGGGACGAGAGGTTGTTGTTGCTGTTACCAAAGGCAAACTGCATTTCGGAACATGGGAGCAGATTTTCTATGGGGAGTTTGACGGTATGAGAAGAAAGCGGGTGCTCATCAAAATTATCGGCGAATAAGATGAGATGACGAGAAAAAGAAAAAGGCCCGCAGAAGCGAGCCTTTTTCTTTTCAGAACACAGGAGAGCGGTTCAATGCTGAAACAACATTTCCGAATAGGTCGGAAGCTGCCAGCGACTGCGGTCAACAATCTGCTCAAGGCTGTCGGCAACAACGCGCACCTCGCTCATGAACGGAAGCAGTTCATCAGCACAGTAATCGGCCTTCTCAAAATCTGTTGCAAAGGACTCGATTTTTTCAACAGCCTCATCAAGCTCGGCGGTCATGTCAATCAGGGTTGAAAAACTTTCTGCAAGCAATTTCAGGTTACCTGCCTGGCTGCCGAGTGCCTTGTCGGAGAGACCAATAGCGTCAGCCGCAGAAAGCAGGTTGTTGAAGGAGTTGCCAAGATCGCCCTGGTATTCGGAAACATCAGGAATGACAAAGGTCTTCAGCATGAGCTGCAGTGTACGTGCTTCTATATCAATACCCTTGATATAGCGTTCGAGACGAATGTGCAGACGTGAATTGGTCTCCTCTGCACTCAGAACACCGTACTTGATAAACATATCCTGAACATCCTTCTTGAGTAGTACCCGGAGAGACTGCGGTGTATTCTTCAGGTTAGGCAGGCCTCTCTCCCTCGCCGCTTGCTGAAGGGCTTCCGCATAGTTATCTCCCTGGTAGCGGATCGGCTTGGTAGCGGTAATCTGCTCACGAAGAGTTTCCAGAATTGCGGCATCACGCTCTTTTCCTGCCTTGATTTTTGACTCAATGGCATCGGCAATTTCATCAACAGCTTCGGCCATCAAGGTATTCAGTACCATGTTCGGCACCGAAGCGGCCTGTGAAGAGCCGACAGCACGGAACTCAAACTTGTTGCCGGTAAAGGCAAACGGTGAGGTACGGTTACGATCAGTATAGTCTTTGTTAACCACCGGCACCTGTGAGAGACCGAGATTAAGCACCTGTTTTTCTGTTTTCAGATCAACCTTGCCACTCTCGATAGCATCAAGCACTCTTTCGAGCAATTCACCAAGGAATACGGTAACAACAGCCGGAGGAGCCTCATTGGCACCAAGACGGTGGTCGTTACCCATACTTGCTATAGACATTCTCAGGACATCTGCCCTCTTGTAGACGCCTTTCAGAACGGCAACAAGGAAAACAAGGAAGTGAACATTCGTTTCTGGAGTATGACCTGGATCAAGAAGATTGATACCGGTATCGGTACCGATCGACCAATTATTGTGCTTGCCTGAACCATTGATGCCGGCGAATGGCTTCTCAGCAAGCAACAGGGCAAAGCCTTTCTTGTCTGCTATTTTTCTCATCACCTCCATAACCAGCAGGTTGTGATCGACGGCAATATTGGCCTCTTCAAAAATCGGGGCAATTTCAAACTGGTGGGGAGCAACCTCGTTATGGCGGGTTTTGGCTGGAATACCGAGCAGATAAAGCTCATGCTCAACATCTTGCATGAATTCAAGCACACGGTCAGGAATCGAGCCAAAATAGTGATCCTCAAGCTGCTGGCCTTTCGGTGGAAGGGCACCAAGCAGGGTACGTCCACACATAACAAGGTCAGGACGCTCGGAATAGAATTTCTTGTCGATAAGGAAATATTCCTGCTCGCAGCCAGCAAAGGTTTTTACACGTGAGACACCGGTAACACCAAGTATCTCAAGCAGCCTGATGGATGATTTGCTGACCGCCTCCATGGAACGCAACAGTGGAGTTTTGGCATCGAGCGCTTCGCCGTGGTAGGAGATGAAGACGGTCGGAATACAAAGGGTCAGATCTTTACCGCCCTTCATAAGGAAGGCTGGACTGGAGGGATCCCATGCGGTATAACCGCGAGCTTCGAAGGTGGTACGCATGCCACCTGATGGAAAGCTTGATGCATCAGGCTCACCCTGAATCAGTTGTTCACCCGAAAAGCGCTCTATCGGAGTGCCGTCGCGATCTATCGACAAAAACGCATCATGTTTTTCAGCCGTGGAGCCGGTCATCGGCTGGAACCAGTGGGTGTAATGGGTAGCGCCGTTCTCCATGGCCCACTCTTTCATGCCATGTGCCACAACACCGGCAATTTCACCGGTAATTTTTTTACCTGCCTTGATGGTATCCTGTAATGCGGCAAATTCCTCTTTCGGAAGTTTTGCGCGCATGGCTTTCTGATCAAAAGTCATCGAACCAAAGTAGGTGGAAACCGGAATTTTACTATCGCTGTTCAAACGAACCTCCTTGTTGATTTGCGTGATATGGTTGTAATGCTACTCTAAAAAAATAAAAAAACCTTTTGCTTATTTTCTCGGCTTCTTTTCATCAAACGTTATCAGTACCTGTCGGTCCTGAAGGTTGTTGCGAACAATTTCCGCACTGATCTTTTTGTTTTTCTTCAACTGGCTCAGCACAAAGCTGGTGTTGGTTCCAAGAACACCCGGCCAACTTTGTATTCTTGAAAGAAACTGTTCAAGTGAAGCCGTGTTATGCGTCATCACCTTTAAAATGTGAGACCCTTCGCCGGTAACAGAAAAGCACTCCATGATCTCATCCTCTTTCATCACATGCTCCATAAAAGACTTATAGTGCTTGGACGAATCGATTCGAACCCTTACAAAAGCATGAATATCAAAACCAAGTTGGCGCTCATCAACTTCCATACTAAAACCTTTGATGATACCATTCTTCTGCAACTTGTCAAGCCGTTCACTGACAGAGGGTATTGAAAGGCCTACAACTTCAGCGAGTTCACTCAATCGAACTCTTCCGTTTTCACCAAGAGACTCAATAAGCTTAAGGTCGATCAGATCAAGATGGCCAGACATAACACGATCAGGTTTAAAACAATTAAAACGAAATTACATAATAATAAGAAATAAACAACCATTCTCTTTACTATCCTTTACTTTTTCAGCATTTTTCTTAACTAATTTAGGATTAACCGTCATTTTATTGGTTCAGTGCCGATTCTTGGGGTCGTTATTGGCTGGCCTTCTTTTTCATAGGCTATCACACCGTGACAACCTTTTTCAGAGCAGTATGCCCTTATCCAGGCACACCTGTTCTTTCCTGCGTTTCCGTTTGGAAAACCAGAGCATCGAATGCGCTTACAAATAGGAAATATTTCAATATCTTGTGCCCAGCAAAAAATACAGAGTTTTGACCTTGTGCAAAAGTGCTGTTCTTCTTCGATTAGTTACGCTCCACCCCATACTCAATGGGATTTCATTTACAGGGAAAGCAAGCGAAATTCATCATAAGATCAAAATAAGAGTCTATAAAGGATTAACTTAAATCGACTGAGACGGTTATAAAAACATGAAAATAGCAATTTTTGGCGCAGGCGTTGCAGGCCTCAGCGCAGCAATAGAGCTGGTAGATCGAGGGCATACGGTAGAGATTTATGAAAAACGCAAAGTGCTTGGCGGAAAGGTTTCTGTCTGGAAAGACAGTGATGGCGACTCCATAGAATCAGGACTTCATATTGTTTTTGGTGGTTACGAACAACTGCAGCAATACCTCAAACGAGTCGGCGCAGGAGAGAATTATCAATGGAAAGAGCATGCGCTGATCTATGCTGAACAGAACGGCAAAATGTCGTTTTTCAAAAAGGCAAACCTCCCCAGCCCCTGGGCAGAGGTCGTTGGCGGTCTGAAAACCAATTTTCTCACCTTATGGGACAAAATTTCGCTGATCAGGGGACTCTATCCAGCCCTTACCAGAGACGAGGATTACTTCCGCAGTCAGGACTATATGACCTATTCGGAATGGCACCGACTAAGGGGAGCTTCGGAGCATTCGCTGCAAAAGCTGTGGCGGGCTATTGCGCTTGCTATGAATTTCATAGAGCCCAACGTCATCAGTGCACGGCCAATGATCACTATTTTCAAATATTTTGGCACCAATTACACGGCAACCAAGTTTGCCTTTTTCCGCAAAAACCCCGGCGATTCGATGATTGAGCCGATGCGCCAGTATATCCAGAGCAAGGGCGGACGAATTTTTGTTGATGCAAAACTGAACCGGTTTGAGCTGAACAGTGACGAAAGCATTAAAGAGGCTGTGCTGCAGGATGGCCATAAAATCACGGCTGATGCCTATATTTCGGCCCTGCCTGTCCACAACCTGAAAAACATTATACCTCAAAAGTGGCTCGCGCATAAGTATTTCCGTAACCTGCACGAATTTGTCGGTAGTCCGGTAGCAAACTGTCAACTTTGGTTTGACCGAAAAGTTACCGACATCAATAATCTCATGTTTTCACAGGGAACCATTTTTGCCACATTTGCAGACGTCTCAATCACCTGTCCTGACGACTTCCAGAATGGCACCGGCACGGCAAACGGCGGCAGCGTCATGAGCATGGTGCTTGCCCCGGCCCATCAGTTGATGGATATGCCCAACGAGGTCATCATCGAGCTTGTCATGAAAGACATGCACGAACGGTTCCCTAAATCCCGTGAGGCAAAACTCCTCAAATCGACCATAGTCAAAATCCCCCAGTCGGTCTACAAGGCAGTACCAAATGTTGATAAATTCCGCCCTGACCAGATAAGCCCAATCAAAAACTTTTTTCTTGCAGGAGATTACACCGACCAGCACTATCTGGCCTCGATGGAGGGCGCTGCACTGAGCGGCAAGCTGGTTGCCGAAAAGCTCCTCGGAAGGTTTGGCAACTGAACGAATCAGCGAAAAAACTGTTAACTCAAAAAAAGGCTCTATTTGCCTGAATCCTGTTATGCAAATAAAACAATCGTTGCACCGCCGGGGCGTCATGCCTGCCACCGCTGAAGCTCAAGTAAAAGTTCTTGAAGAAAAGAATTGCGGCATACCACCCTTCAGCAAAAGAGTGACCGAATCCACAAACGCCCCACTCTCTGCAACAGGGATCGATATTCTGCAAATCAACATCGGCTACACCTGCAACCTTCTCTGCCTCCACTGTCATGTCGATGCCGGGCCAGACCGCAAAGAGGTAATGACGCGACAAACGATGCTGGAGTGCATCAATGCTCTAAAAAAGAGCTCCATAAAAACCGTTGATATTACCGGCGGAGCGCCGGAAATGAATCCGGAATTCCGTTGGTTCATTGAACAGATAAGAGCCGCAGTATGTGACATAACAATCCTTGTCCGCACCAATCTCACTCTTTTGACAGGAAACGAAAAATACCGCGATTTGCCGGAATTTTTCAAACAGCATCGGATAACCCTCATCGCCTCACTTCCCTGCTACGTAAAAGCGGATGTTGACAAAATGCGGGGAACGGGTGTTTTCGACCGATCCATCAAAGCGCTGAAACTGCTCAACAGCCTGGGTTACGGCAAAGAGGAGAGCAATCTGGAGCTCAACCTTGTCTTCAACCCTGAAGGCCCCTCATTGCCGGGAGAGCAGCAGCAACTGGAGCAAGAGTACCGAAAACGACTTTTCGACGAGTACGGTATTCTCTTCAGCCATCTCTATACCATCACCAATATGCCTATCAGCCGTTTTCTCAACGACCTGATTGAAAACGGTCATTATTGTGATTATATGACACTCCTTGCGGAAAACTATAATGCTCTCGCCGTAAAAAACCTGATGTGCAGAACAATCCTTTCTGTCGGTTGGGATGGCACACTTTACGACTGTGATTTCAACCAGATGCTCCATCTGTCTCTGGCGAAGTCGGCACCGCAGCATATCAGCGGATTCAGTGAGGAGAGGCTCCGCAGTCGCCGCATAATTGTCGGCCAGCACTGCTACGGATGTACGGCTGGAGCTGGTTCAAGCTGCCAAGGCTCTCTGCTATGAACGATGGCCGACTCCTCATTATTTTTACAAAAAACCCTGAAGCAGGAGCGGTTAAAACACGCCTTGCAAGCTCTATTGGAAAAGAAAAAGCCCTTGAGGTCTACGAAATTCTCAGAGCCCATACCGCCGTTGTGACGGGAGAGGTAGAGGCTGAAAGGATGGTGTTTTACTCCCGCTTCATTCCCTCCTCCGATCTTTTCTGTACAGAAAAATTTACACTCAAACTGCAAGAGGGAGACAATCTGGGAGTACGCATGTTTCATGCAATCAGCACAGGATTTGCAAGCGGCTTTCGCCATATCGCTCTCATTGGAACAGATTGTTGCGATCTGAGCAGCAAGATTCTCAATGATGCGTTCTCTGCTCTTGAACGATCCGATGCTGTTGTCGGGCCAGCCATCGATGGAGGTTTTTACCTTATCGGACTGAACTGGCTGATCCCTGAACTCTTTATCGACCGGCAGTGGAGCACCCCTGAAGTCTTCAGGGAAACAATTGGAACACTCGAACGCCAGGCAATTCCATACGAACTGCTCGCAGAACTCTCGGATATTGATACGATTGACGACCTGAAAAAAAGCAGATTATGGCCACTCAAACCATAAGCATCATTATGCCAACCTGCAACGAGGAGGCCATCATTGCTCACTCGCTTCAGATTCTCCTTGCGATAACTGATCGGTCGGAGGGAGTCGAGATCATTGTCAGTGATGCAAGTACAGATGGCACACCCGATATCCTCTCCAGCTTTCCGGTAACCGTGTGCCACAGCACAAAAGGACGCTCCATACAGATGAACAACGGAGCACGCATGGCCAGAGGCGAAATCATCTACTTTCTCCACGCCGATACCCTGCCACCAGAAACCTTTCTTGAAGATATCCGTTCAGCTGCCGCCACTGGTAAAAAAGCAGGCTGTTTCAGGATGCATTTTGATGACGACCACCCGCTCATGGCCCTGTTTGGATGGTGCACCCGGTTTCCACTGATGATATGCCGGGGAGGAGATCAGTCTCTTTTTATCGACAAAGCACTCTTTCACGGTATCGGTGGGTTCGATGAAAAATTGCTCATTATGGAAGATTACGATATCATCAGCCGGATTGAACGGCATGAGCTGTTCCATATCCTCGACACAGAGGTCACCACATCGGCCAGGAAGTATCACCAGAACGGTATCATTCCCCTCCAGATCAACTTCGGAACTCTGCATCTCATGTATGCTCTCGGATTTGACCAGGAGGCCATTATCGGCTACTACAGGAAGAATATTGTTTGAGAGCCTGAAAAAAAGGGCCGTTACCCCTCTTAAAATACCCCTTTGAGTTGAACGACTTGGTAAATAAGTTCTTATATTCCAGAAATTATTTATCATTTATTTTACCCTTAATCCACTCAAAATAATTATGGCAGCAGAAGAGATCAAAACAACAGCAGGCGCACTCACACCGCCCGCCCAGCAAAATCAGGAGTCCGGTGTCGGCAATGGTGACATGGCCCATCTCATAGGGAGTGTGGGCAACCTGATTGACTCAACTATCGAGTCGGTGCAAGGAATAATCAGTTCGGTCAGCACCGCAACCGGACAACTGATTGAGGGAGTTTCATCAACAATTAACTCACAATCTGTCCAGGGAATGATCAGCTCGGTCAGCACCGCAACCGGACAGTTGATTGATGGAGTTTCATCAACAATTAACTCTGAATCAGTCCAGGATATCCTCCACAACGTCAACTCCGTTTCAGGGCAATTGATTGAGGGCGTCACCGCCACCCTCAATTCAGACCAGATTCAGAACTCCTTTCAGGGACTTGGCAAATTATGGAATGGTCTGATCGAAAGCCTCAATGCCACCGTCAACTCAAACCAGGTACAGAACCTCTTTGACAATGTCAGCTCCGGACTTGGACAGTTGATGAACAATGTCTTTGCTGCACCAGGCATGCCTTCAGGTCGTGAAAACCGTCCCAAAAAAGATGTAACGGAGATCCGCTTCACTCCCAAGGAGATCGTCGCGGAAATAAAAACACCTCCACCAGCCCTTGCTCCCGTTCAGGCAAGAAAAAACGGATAACACACCATTCCCTTTTCACTCATTGCGGGCATCAGCGAAGAATCCTATAGATTCAACAGAATATTTCGCTGGTGCTCACCTTTGACCATCCCCCGTTCTTACCATCACTGACGACCTGTTCCTGTGTGACCAAACCCGCCTTCTCCGCGCACCGTTGAACCAAGCTCTTCGACCTCTTCAAAACGAACCTGCTCAACCCTGGCAACCACCATCTGCGCAATGCGGTCGCCATGACGAACTATGAAGGGCTCCTTGCCGTAATTGATGAGAATCACCTTTACCTCACCGCGATAATCGGCATCAATAGTCGCCGGGGTGTTCGGCAGTGAAATCATGGAACGCAACGCAAGTCCGCTTCTTGGTCGAAGCTGAGCTTCATACCCTTCGGGCAACTCAAGGGCAAACCCGGAAGGAATCAGCGCTGTTGTAAAGGGTTCGATGGTGACAGGCTCTTCAATGCATGCCGAAATATCCATTCCGGCAGCATGAGCGGTTGCATAAACAGGAAATGAGGCTTGTTTGTCAAGGCGAACTATCTTTACTTTGAGCATCGGTCACAAATGGCTTGTTTTGAGAATGAATACGACAGATAATATAACGACATTAACCACAAGGCAATTGAAGCAATCACCCGAACATATTTATGCACTGGCCTTCGGCGCCCATCCCGATGACGTGGAACTTGCATGTGGTGCAACACTGCTGAAAATCATGGCCGAAGGGCAATCAGTCGCTGTCTGCGACCTGACAAGAGGAGAGATGGGAACGCTCGGAACCCCTGAAACACGGAGTGCCGAAGCGGAAAAGGCCACCGCACTCATGGGGTACAGCAGCCGCATAACCCTTGACCTCGGAGACGCGAAACTTTTCCATACCGAAGCAAATATCGCTGAAATTATCAGGATCATAAGGCAGTTCAGGCCGGTCGTTGTTTTTGCCAACTCTCCTGATGAACGCCATCCAGACCATGTCAAGGCATCAAAACTTGTTACAGATGCCTGTTACTATGCCGGTCTCCAGCAACTTGCCACCACCATGAACGGCCAAATGCAGCAACCCCACCGCCCTAAACACCTCCTCTACTACATCCAGTTCAAGCACCTTGAAGCAGACCTCATCGTTGATATCTCAAAAACCTTTGAAGCATCAAGAAAAGGGGTACTCGCCTTCGCCTCACAATTCTACAAGGAGGGAGCAGCCGAAGAGCCAAAAACACTGATCGAACGCCGTGAGTTTCTCACCGGCCTCGAAGCACGCGCAAGGTATTTCGGGGAGCAGATCGGAGTACTCTACGGAGAAGGGTTCAAACTTGTTGGCACGCTTGGGGTCAGTTCATTCACCAATACATTCACCGGCTAATCTGATACAAAAGCAGGTCACAAAATTCTGCAATCAACCTCCACACTGAAAAGCTTTAAATACTCGGCTTGAGTTATCTGATCAGCCGTCTTTATGGCAATTTTTTCTGGAAGTGCGTTATAGTGCTTCCGGAAATTCCTGACACAGGCCGGAGACGAAAAGTAGATCTCATCAATAAAATCAAGATCCAAAGGTACCTCGTTTTCCATCCAATCGTGATCAGCACACTCAACTTGTTTGTCGGGAAAATGCACTTTGATGAACTCAACGGTATTGAATAAACTGGTGTCACCCCCGGCAATCAACACTTTTTTCTTTTTGGAGTACCAGTTATCCTTAATAACCTGCTTGATGCTCTCACCGATAATGAGCAGCGCGGGTGAAGAGACCGTCTGCGCTCTTTTCCTCAGCTCCCCCAAAGTCCCGGTAACAATCTTTTGATTATACCTTGTTGCATTCTGCACGATAGAAACAGCACTATTTTCATCCCTTCCCTTTTGTGCAACTGCATCAAGCACATCATAAACCGTAGACGCAACCATATAATAGACAATCGTATCCGTATCGGGAACCTGGATTTTACTGACCGGATGACCGGTACAAAAAGCCACGGAAGAGGAGACTTTTCTCATGGTCATAGGTATTTCAGTATAGGCACAGGCGCCTTGGGCTGCCGTAATTCCGGGAATAATTTCATACCCGATGCCGTTCTGACGCAACACCTCTATTTCTTCACCACCACGGCCAAAAATAAACGGGTCTCCACCCTTTAATCTGGCTACTGTTTTTCCTTCACGGGCGTGACGAAGAATCTCTTCATTGATGGCATCCTGTTCAAAATGGTGGTTGTCCTTTCTTTTTCCCGTATAAATTTTCAGGACATTGTAGCGGGCGATAAGCTCAATGCTTACCAGATCATCATAGAGAATAACATCAGCCTCGCGCAAAACCCTTTCGGCTTTGATGGTCAACAATTCCGGATCACCAGGCCCCGCACCGATGATATAGACATATCCTCTCTTTTCCGCTTCGTGACACTTTGCGCTGGAGTTTTTTATCGCATTCATGACGTCGTCCTTCATATTTTGGGAAGTAACTCAGAGATCACCATTTTGCAATATGGTTTTTATTTTGTCCCTCCACTCAACGGACTTTTTTACATTTTCACCATTTGAAGAGATGGCAATGGTCATCTCATCTTTCTTGAATACTGCCGGTGAAATAAAGTCGGATAACTCCCGGTTGTCGACAACATTGACCATAATTCCGTATTCCGCAGCATCTTTTTTTATTCTGCGATTCACCTCAAGATTGTTCGTGCAGGCATAAACAAGAAAAAAGCCCTCAAGATCTGATTTTTCGTACTCCTTGCAGCTCTCACTGAATCCCCTCTTGTGCAAATCCTGTTGAATCTCGGGCGCTACAATAGAGATGTTCCGGGTATACTTCTCAACCGTCTGGATTTTGTGCAAAGCGATTTTACCTCCTCCTACAAACAGAATTTTCTTGTCATCAATCCTGACATTAATCGGCAGAAAGCTCTTCATGATTCCTCATTTGCATTAATAAAACTTCCCAAAGGAAACCGTGAGAGGCGCTCATCCGGCAACACCTCGCCTGAACAGAAAACGTCCCAAGGAGTTCACAATCTTGTAGCACTCCCTTAACAATTCCTCAACAGAACGAATAGTACTTTGTGTGGCGCATGAAGATATGCGAAAAGAATCCAGAGATTTTCATGAACACACCACACAAACCAACCATTTATTTTATGAGAAAAGTTGCATTGATAGTCGGTCTGGCCGCTGCCCTCGGGTTCAACAACGCGCAGGCTGTCGACCTCAACTGGAAAGGAGATGTTCGATACCGTTATCAGTCTGAATTGACTGACGATCACAATCCCGCTACAACCGAGAACAGTCGCGACCGCCATCGTGGCCGTCTTCGTCTTGGTGTCTATCCCTGGATAAACGAAGAGCTTTCCAGCGGTGTTCAGCTCGCAACCGATGACACTTCATCAAGCCAGTATTGGGCTACCAATGAAACAACTTCCCGCAATCAGACCTTTGGCAACACGTTCCATGCAAATCCAGTTTTCCTGAACGAATACTTCATTGATTACCACCCAACTGCTCTCAACGGCAAAGTAAACCTCATCCTTGGAAAACGGGCTGTAGCAAGCACGCTTGTGGTGGTGAACGATCTCGTCTGGGACAGCGACCTTACCTTTGAAGGTGCAGCACTGCAGTATGGCAAAGATGGCGATGGCAAAGAAAAAGATGGATTAAATGCCGTTGCAGGATACTTCCCGCTGAACGAGGTCAATAACTCAGCACCCTCGCCCAGCGCAACCGGTACAGCACCACGCGAACGGGACGCTTACCTTGTTGTTGGTCAGGTTGCCTATAAAGGTGACAGCGGCGATTTCAACTATCATATCGGTGCCGCCTATTATGATTATGTACACTTTGATTATAACGGCATGGTCTTGAAAGGCACAAACAGCTACGCCGGAAAGGACTTCAATATCGTTGAGCTTTTTGGAAAAGTTGGCGGCCAGCTCACCGACACGCTTCCCTGGCAGATCAACGGCCAGTATGCGTTCAATACGGCAACCAATTCACCCCACTACTCCAATATAGACAACTCAAAAAGGAAGAGTTACCTTGGCGAACTGAAAATCGGTGATGCCAAGCAGGTTGGGCAGTGGTCGGTTAATGCTGATTATGTCTACATTGAACGCGATGCACTCACCGGCTTTACTGATTCAGACCGAAATAGAGGTTCACAGGTAGATCTGAGAGGAGTCAAGATCGGAGGAGTCTTCCATTTAGTACAAAACATGACGATCGGCGCAACCTATTTCAGGTTCAAAAACATTGATGATCCGAAAACCACTATCAACGAATCAACCAATACCACTCACCTCTTCATGGCAGATGTCGTCGTCAAGTTCTAATAAATTGTGTGCTGTTCTTTCTTTGTGTCGTATGGCTGGTTTACAGGGCTGTTCCCGCCGCTGAAGGTCAGCCTTGTTAAACCGGTTTTTTATCCAAAAACTTTCTTAATCGTTTTAATTTTATCAACTCAATCACGACAATCAACATGAAGCTTTTCAAAAAAATACTTTTAAGTGCCACTGTTTTCAGTCTTATGGCTGCTGGCACAGCCCAAGCCGCCGGAAAAATTGTTATTGACGGTTCGACCACGGTGGGTCCTATCGCCAAAGCATTTGCCGATCACTATACCAAAACCACAGGAGTACAGGTCACGGTAAGTGAATCGGGTTCCGGTAACGGCGCAAAAAGCCTGATCAACAAAACCTGTGACATCGCTACCATGTCACGCCCCATGAAAGACAAAGAGCTGGCTGCTGCCAGAAGCAATGGTGTCAATCCTGTCGAGCACATTGTTGCGCTTGACGGTCTCTGTATTGTGGTGCATCCCAGCAACCGCGTCAATGCGCTTTCAAAAGCACAGATCCGCGGTATTTACATGGGCAAGTACACCAACTGGAGTGAGGTTGGTGGACCGAATTCTCCCATCGTTATGATCCAGCGTGAATCGAACAGCGGTACTGCCGACTCGTTTAAAGAGCTGGTTATGGGGAAAGATAACCCGATTTCCAAAAGAGCAGAGACCCAGTCAAGCAACGGCGCCATCAAAAGCCGTGTAGCATCTACGCCAGCGGCAATCAGTTATATCGGTCTGGGCTTTGTTGACTCATCAGTCAAGGCAGTTCTGGTTGACGGTGTTGATGCTGACGTCAAAACGGTCAAAAACGGCACGTACCCGGTACACCGTCCGCTCTTCATGTACACCAACGGCCAGCCGACAGGAGCTGTCAAACAGTTCATCGATCTGCCAAAAACCGCCGAAGGCAAACGCATCATCAGCGAGACCGGTTTTGTGAACTATTATTGAGTGATTGATTTATTGCTTCTGGTAACAGCTTCACGCTCATGCCGGAAGAGCCAACGCGAAAAAGCCCTCTCACTCCAGGAGGGCTTTTTCGCTTCCCAGCACAGTCATGCCTTGAATTCTCCGGTATCGATCCACTCGTTTTTGAGCAGCGACCACCAGTCAACAGCCAATCCTTTCTGCACATATTCGTAAGGTAGCCAGCCATAACCGCCGTCACCCCACCCTGTTCCCCATGAGTTTCTGATAAGCAGAGCACCTTTGGTTTCCGCTGCCTTTGGGTTGGTATTTTTAATCTTCAGTGTGTCATCAAAACCAACAGCAGCAATGGCATGGCCACCGGCAATTTTTTCTCCTGCAGTCGGGTATGGTATTTTGCCGGTCGTAGCAGCCTGCGATATCGAGTTATAGACAGTAAAGCCAAACATCAAAGGCAGTCCTGCTGACAAGTTTGCCTTGATCTGGGTCAGTAACGCATCCTTGGCTGTTCCGATCGGATCGAGACGGTAATAATTTATTGCCTGAAAGTTCTGGGCAAAAGCGTAACAGAAGGCCGATGGTTCTTTGTCATAATCAGTAACCACATAAGGCAGATACTCTTCAGGCGGCACACCAAAAAGCACAAGCGCACCCATGGTTGAGCGCAGAAAGGCACCAGTGTCTCCGGTCCAGTGCATCAGATTTCTCGTGGTCTTGTAGAGAAAGAGTCGTGAGGCATCAATATGCTTGCCAAAAGCCCTCCGTTCAAAGTACTCGACGATCCCAACGCCAGCATGTGCCGTACAGGAACCAATTGTTTCCTGGTTTTCGATTGGGGAACACCACGGCCTTAAATCGACAGTAGGAGGCATCGTCAGTTTTGCCGGTTTTGCAACTCCCGATTTTGCAAGCATGGCCTTGATGGAATCTTTTTGTCCCAACTGCTTGCCTGTTGTTGAAATTTGATTTTGATCTGCCGTGTAATCCCTGAAATCAGGATAATCCGGCAACCATCCCATTCCCAACATCTGCGGAATTTGACCCATAGATCCTCCAGTTTTTTTAAAGTTAAAGAGCAATTGGTAAACCCTCTCGTACTCATTCTTTCACCAGTGAAACTTTTCGGCTAACCGTTCCGACTCACACTTTTTCGACCTCACGCCGATATGGATGCATTGGTGATCTCCCGATATTGCTCAGGACTGTACCTTAAGAGCATTCAGGGAGCGTAAGAAAAGAAAACAGGGTCGAGAGCAAAACTGCCTCTTACAAAGAAGGTTTACAAGTATTTATTAATGAATTATAACGGCATTATCCAAACATTAAATTACACTGCACGCTGTCTGTCAAACGGACACTTGAGCCAATTCATTTAATTTATATCAGTCTCTCATCCCGATTGGGCAAAAGAGGCCAACTACTGTTCATGCCCATTGTCAATTGTCCATTGTTTTGCATACCTTGTGGTCACTCTCTCCACCATCAATCACTGTGAAATGAGACAAACCATCTTCCGGAAAATCCTCTCTGCAGTCTCAATCCTTCTGCTTCTTGCCGGACTCTCCGCCTGCCAGCAGCAGAACAACAAGGTTCGCCAGGAACAGATTGTTATCGGTGTTTCGGCTGACTTTGACTATCTCAATCCCCTGCTCATCCAGCTCTCCATGTCGCGCGAAGTTTGCACACTGCTCTACCCTTCGCTGGTCAAACCCTCCTACGATGAAAAAAAGGGTGCGATAAGCTTTCTGCCCAACACCGCCAAAAGCTGGGTGTTCTCTTCTGACGGCAAACAAGCCACGTTCAATTTGCGCGGCGACGCGGTGTGGGAAGATGGAAAGAGGGTGACGTCGCACGACTTCAAATACTCCTACCTCCTCTACAAGAACCCGAAAATAGCGAGTTCACGACAGCACTACCTTAACGACCTGCTCTTGCTTCCGGATGGAACGGCTGATATCGACCGTGCCGTTGAGACCCCTAACGACTCGACGCTGGTACTCCATTTCAGCAAACCGATGGCGCAGGAGATTGTTCTCGACCATTTCAATGACCTGATGCCGGTTGCCGCGCATCTTTTCAAAAGCTATGCCGCAGATGAAATCCGCACCAAGGCCGCTGAAATACCCGTATTGAGCGCTGGGCCCTTCAAGGTCAAACGGTGGGCACGCCAGGAAAAACTGGAACTGGTCTCCAACCCCTCTTCTCACCTTCCCCGGCCAGCCACCATCAAAAACATGGTTTTTCTGGTGGTACCTGAATATACAACCCGCCTTGCCATGCTGAAATCAGGGCAAATCGATGCCATGATTTCGGCTGGAGGAATCAATCCCAAGGATATCAACGAGCTTGCAAAAAGCTCCCCATCCATTGTCATCAAACCCGTTAAAAACCGCTTCTTCGACAGCATCGTCTGGCTCAACATTGATGGAGAAGCGTGGCGTAAAGCGCGCAAGGTAATGCCAAACGCCCTTTTTGGCGACAGAGTGGTACGCCAGGCGCTCACGCTTGCCATTGACCGACAATCCATCATAGACGGCTTCATGGGTCCGGAGCACGCCACCATCGTCAACACTTCTCTTTCACCAGCCTACCGCGAAATAGCCGACACCTCGCTTGAGCCCTACCATTATGACCCCCAGAAGGCTACCGCTCTCTTGCGTTCAGTTGGCTGGGCGCCCGGCCCGGACGGCATTCTGCAGAAAAACGGAAAAAAATTCTCGTTTGAACTTGCTGCTCCGGTCGGCAATCCACGGCGCAACTATGCCGCAACCATTATTCAGCAAAACCTCCGTGAAATCGGCATCGAGTGCCGTCTGAAATTTGACGAGAGCCTTATTTTCAACAAAAACCAGAACGAGTTCCGCTACGATGCCGCCCTTTCAGGCATGGCTGCCGAAACGCTGCCCTTTCAGCTTGTTATCTGGGGCTCTGACTTTGCCCGCCGGCCGTTCAACTCATCGGCTTTTCAGAACAAAGAGCTCGACACCATTATTGCAGAACTGAGCCGTCCCCTTCCCCCGGGGCGCAGCCTGGCCCTCTGGAAAAGCTATCAGAAAATCCTGCACGACGAACAGCCGAGAAGCTTTCTCTACTACTACGATGAGCTTGAAGGAGTCAACAGTCGCATCAAAAACACCAATATCAACCTGATCGCAACACTCTACAACGCCTGGGAGTGGAACGTCCAATAAAAGAGGGTTTGGCACGGTTTGCCGTCCGTGCCGAATTTTACTATATTCAACTACTTTTTTGCAAAGCAGTTAAAGAATTTCCGCCACCATCAGTGAACTCCTTGTTTTATGCCTCGTTACACACCTGAACAACTTGAACGAAGAAATGCCTCAGTCTGGACAAAAGTGCAGGGAATCCTCGCCCCCATCCAGTTTGTCATGTTTCTTGCCGGCCTGACGGTCACCTGGCTCTACCAATCCCACAACGGGATCGACAACTTCGCCTGGATTACCTTTTTTGTTACCCTGAAAACCCTCATGCTTGTCCTGATTTTTGTGACCGGCGGCTTTTTTGAACTTGAGGTTTTCGGTCAATTTGCCTTTGCACATGAATTTTTCTGGGAAGATTTCGGCAGCGCCATAGCGATGGTGGTCCATCTTTCGTACTTTATCCTCTTCTTCATGGGGCTCGATGAAGCCACGCTTATCTGGACCGCACTGCTCGCCTATCTGAGCTATCTTGTGAACGCTGCACAATTTGTCATTCGTCTGCTTCTTGAAAAGCACAATGAAAAAAAGCTCAAGCGGCAGTCGGCCTGATCACCCAAACCTTATTATGAAAGCAAAAGCCATTGTCTTCAGCGGTGTACGCCAGATTGAACTCTCTGAGGTTACACTGAAACCCCTCTCCTCAACCGATGTGCTGGTTGAAACCTGGTGGTCATCAATAAGCACCGGCACTGAAAAAATGGCCTACAATGGCCTGATTCCTTCCTGGCCATTCATTTTCCCCTTTATTCCCGGTTACGAAACCGTAGGAAAAATCATTCAGGCAGGCGACCATGTCAACCAGAACCTCATTGGCAAGTTTGCCTATGTTGCCGGCTCATTCGGTTATGAGGGGGTCAATGCAGCTTTTGGAGGCGCTTCGGAGTACATCGTCTGCCCGGTCGAGGCAATCACCGTGCTCGACAACATGGAAAATCCCCAGTCAGGCATTGCCCTGCCCCTTGGCGCAACCGCTCTCCACATTGTCGATCTGGCAAAAGTTAAAAACAAGAAGGTGCTCGTGCTTGGCCAGGGTGCCGTGGGTATTCTCGCCGCTGAACTGGCTCAGCTCATGGGGGCCAAACTGGTTGCGGTAACCGAGCCCAACAAAACGAGGTTACGCCTCTCAACCGCCAACCTCAAGGTCAATCCCGACACGGAGGATGTTGCCGCAGCCCTTGCTGGCCATGAGTTCGACATACTGATCGACAGCACCGGCATCATGAGCGCCATCGACACCGGCCTGCGCTTTCTGAAATTTCAGGGAACCGTGATTCTCGGCGGCTACTACCAGCGAATCAACATCGACTACTCTTTGGCCTTCCAGAAAGAGCTCTCCTTCATTGCCGCAAAACAGTGGGCCAAGGGCGATCTGGAGCGAGTAAGAGAGCTGATTGCCAAGCACAAACTCAATGCAGAGCGAATTTTTACCCATCAGCACAGGGTTGAGGAGAAGATCACCGATGCCTACCAGCAGGCATTCACCGATCCCGACTGCCTCAAAATGATTCTGCTCTGGAAAACCGGCTCCCAGCAGGAGGGAGAAACATCCCCTGTCACGGTACAATCATAAGCAGCGCAAGATGGCAGCAAGAACCATAGCGATATACGGCAAGGGTGGCATAGGCAAAAGCTTTACAACCACCAACCTCAGCGCCACCTTTGCCCTGATGAACCAGCGGGTGCTCCAGCTCGGCTGCGATCCCAAGCACGACTCAACAACCTCCCTTTTCGGAGGCATCCCCCTGCCCACCGTAACCGACGTCTTTGCAGAACGAAACGCACTGAACCAGCCGGTCGCCATCAGCGACATCGTCTTCCGACGCGATATTACAGACTTTCCGCAACCCATTTATGGCATCGAACTTGGCGGTCCGCAGGTTGGCCGGGGATGCGGAGGCAGGGGCATCATCTCGGGATTTGATGTGCTTGAAAAACTCGGGATCTTCAAGTGGGATATCGACATCATTCTGATGGACTTTCTCGGCGACGTCGTCTGCGGAGGATTTGCTACCCCGCTCGCCCGCTCCCTCAGCGAAGAGGTCATTCTGGTCACCAACAACGACCGGCAATCCATCTTCACCGCCAACAACATCTGCCAGGCCAACAACTATTTCAGAACCATCGGCGGAGAGTCGCGCCTGCTCGGCCTTATCATCAACCGAGATGACGGCAGCGGCGTTGCCGAACGATACGCCGAAGCGGCCGGCATCACGGTACTCATGAAGGTACCCTACAACGCCGACGCCCGCGACAAGGACGACAGCTTCGACTTCGCCATCCGCCTGCCTGAAATCCGCGACAAATTCCGGAAGCTCGCCGGGGATATCATTGAAAACCGCATCACCCCCTGCGAAGCTGTCGGCCTCGACTTCATGGGCTTTGTCCGCCTCTTCGGCGACGTCAGCGATGAGGCGCCACAACCGGCAACCGCTGATGAACTTTTCGGACGGAAAGCAAGCGATTCCGGCACAGGAATCGTTGCACAAAAGAGTATCCTCGACAGTGACGACCTGAAAATGAATCGCTGCATTGAAAAGCTCACCCCGGAACAGCAGGAGGTCTACCGGATGGTGGAGCAGGAAAAGAGAGGGATCGGCGAGGTTGCCGAACTGACTCGCAGAGAGGAATCAGCGGTACGGGAGTTGCTTGCAAGTGCACGGAAAGAGTTGGCAAGACTGTTTTTTGAAGGGTAAAGGTTTTTATATCCTTAACCGATACCCATTCTCCACTTTCATAGGATTCAAGAATGGCCTTTTCTTCGTCATCCAGAACACTCTTTTTCATCTTTCTACCCTCAGGTATTTGTGGGTAGCCTTTCTACCGGGGAATAATTGTCTTGAGAAATATCTCTGCATTATTCTCAACATAAGGAACAAGATAGGCGTAAGCCTCAATCATAACGACAGCAATTTTCTGTCCAGGATACGTCTCTTGATTTGGATGTTCAACCGTATAAAAAATTTCCTGATAAAGGAACATCCATAGCTTTCATTCAACTACCCCTCAGCAAAGCTCCGGGATATAAGTCCATGTTTAAAAATTCCTTCACGAAGCTGAGCTTCGAGGAATATGCCCCCCATAGCGATTCACTTGAAGTATATTAACTTTTTGTTAACACTTTTCTACCTTATTGTTTTTTTCTAACCATGGATTGCGTCAGAAGTCAGTTACCTCCGGGAACTGAAGTGAATTGCCGTAAATAATGTATTGCTTGACGTAAGGGTAGAGTTGAAGAGGGAGGGTAACAAACCAATCACAGCCCTTCCACGAGAATAACCGGCAGACCAGTACAACGTGCAATCGTTTCGATGTCAACACCAGCATCTTTAAGCCTTTTGGCAACGTCTATTGCTTTTTGCTGAGTACCCTCCGCCTTACCCTCATCAAAAGCGGTATCGACAACATTCTTCAGGTCACGATAGACCTTGAGGCTCTCTTCATAAGCCGCAGCTTCCACACTCGAATACTGTGCAATTTCCGCCAGTTCAAATACTTTGAGAAAGACCCTCTCCTGAAGAGGAGCCGGTCGATCCGTAAGCTCGGGGAGGTGGCGGAGAAGGAAGCACCATTTGTCGAAGTCAGTTACAAGCTCTTCAATCGTTTTGGTGAACTTGGGAAGTTCGAGGTAAATAAAGGTGAGCTTGTCGGAAAAAACCGCGCCCGTTGAACGGTCAACCAGCTTTACTTCATGGTGAACGACCTCATTATCGGTTTTATCCTCATCAAAGACGAAATCAAGAATACCGACCATATAGACCGACTTCAGGCAGAAATTCCACGATCCGCTCTGTGCCTGCTGTTGCACAGGAAAGGTGGCATAAAAAATTGACCGATCCTTGAAGTAGTTCTGCTTTGCCCGCTGCATCTCAACAATGAATTTTTCCCCCTTTTCGTTTTCACAATAGAGGTCAAAGATCGCCCGACGGTCATATTCACTCCGCCCGACCTGCTCATTGGGCAAAAAGGAAAGGTCTGAAACGGTCCCCGCCTCCAGAGGCAAGAGCGTATTCAAAAACGCTATCAGCAGGTCTTTGTTTACTTCAGAGCCAAAGATTTTCTTGAAGCCAAAGTCGGTAAAGGGGTTTATGTAACGGTCTTTTATAAGCATAGTTCAATCTCCTTTTGGAGAATAGTATATGACATAACCAGAGTTCAGAATGGGTATTGCAAAAAGGGAAACGACTCCGGCAAGCTTTGTAAAGCTACTAAAAAAAACGGATTTTCTTTTTTCTGAAAGAGTGGCATTACTGAAAAGTACTTCAAACCGGCATTTTCCTGCTTTGGGCGGCACAATATTTTTTGGTAGTTTTTGCTGGCTGTAATTTTTTCTTTTGCAGATCACATAACGTCAAATCGATGAAGAAGAATCATTCGGACGCTCCTGCAATAACCGATCTGGTTGAAAAGATCAGGCCTCTCATTGAATACACTCAGCAACTGGCACGAGAGGCTGAAAAGCTTTATACCCTGGAAGTGGCTGCGATCATAAGAAATCAGGAAAGCAACCCCGGACGAATAGAACACTGCCTTGACGGGATTCTGGATTTTTGTTTTGACGAGAACATGCTGCTGCTCTTCAAAAAACTCTGCCGCCATTATTACACAATCGATCCTGTCGCGACAAGTGAATATGTGTACATCTACAAGGATATATGGGATAATGGGGATTGACCAATCAACGACCCCAAGAAGAGGAGAAAAAATGGATAAAATCATAAAAGCTGTTCCGTTGGATAACTTCCTTATCGATATTGTGACGAGTAGTGGCGTTTCCGGTATTTTTGATGTTAAACCCTATCTGTGTGGCAGTGCATTTAAAGAACTTGAGGACGTATCATATTTTCGCCTCGTCCGTCCCGCTCACCATGGAATTATGTGGCCTCACGAACAAGATTTTAGTTCCGATACGATTGTGTGGGACATACAGAATGGTCAACAAGAGCGTTGAATGGGTGGTGGGGCAGGCTCTTATTGCAGCCAGTCCATCCAGGCCTCATAGATCATCACCATAGCCATCTTATCAAGCTCGCAATACTTTTTCAGGCCCCCTTTTATTGCCTCGCGTTCATACTCCGTCATCTCCTCAAATTGAAGCCTCGCAAAGGCTGTTATGGCTGCCCCGCCATGCTTGATGACGTTATCATCATCACTGCTGAGTAACAGAGTGGAATTTTTCTCATCAATGTCAGTGAAGAGTTTCGGAAGCAGCGAATATGGGTCTTTGACCATGCCGCGCTCATCACATTGCAGCCATTGCCACTCCGTGAAGTTCTGGCTCGGAATCCCTGATGCTGCACCATAGATCGGCTTGCCGTACTTTTTCTTCAGAAAATCCGAACTGTTGAGTACGGCTGGCAGAACATTTTTGATAGAATTCGACCCCTTCGTGTAAGGATCATAGTAATAGCGCTTTACCAGATACCAGAGATCAACCATGTTCCGGGGGCTTTTCCAGGAGAGTCCCTTTTTCCCATTGGCATTGGTGATCGACACAATAAATCGCAGCAGTTCATCACGATCTTTGGGCGGGTTCCCGGCTGCAGCAAGCTGCCGGTAGATGGCAAGCAGTACCGAATTCTCATGGTTGCTGTAGCGGAAAATGGTTCCACTGTCACCTTCAAGCTCACGCTTCAGTGCCCGCACAAAGCTGAAGTTCGGGAAAACTCCCGGTTCAGCAGAGAAATACTCCCCGGCATGGCGAACAGTACCGTTAACAACTCCTCGTCACTGCAGGTAAAAGAGCAATCCCGGCACTTGCCACCGGGAGCAGACGCTATCTTTACATTCTTTTCGTATGCTTCAGCAAGCCACGCTATAGTCCCCTCAAATCCCCGCTCGGCAAAATCATCCGTACCGCTCCCGCTCCATACCATCCCGACATACTCATCGACCGGTATAACTGCCAAAAGCGGCACCGAGAGATCTTCCGCCGAAAGGGTGGCGGCAACCTTGACCATTTTCCTGTTCCGATGATCTTTTTTAACCCGGAACTTCTGGTTCAGTCCGTCAGTCGGGCATTTCGCCCCCTTGTCGGCAATCATCAGGCAAGAGTGGATTTCATGATCCGGCATCGCCCGCTTCAATACATGAGCCTGAAAGGCAATGTCGTAGAGATAAGGTTTCCACGACGATGACAATGCCCCTCTTGCCGTCAAAAACGGAAGCTCCTCATCATCCGAATGAAACGATTTTGATTTCACCTCAATGAGTTCAAGCCGATTACCCTGCTTTTTCAGAATATCGATGCGAATGAACAGTGATTCAAACCTGATTGCCGCTTCATAGATGATAACACTCTCCTGCTGCAGTAGTTCCAGAGTCTCGCGCTCAGCCTCAGCATGAATGGTTGACGTTATCTCATGACCACCAGAGATATAATGCTTGGCAAGTTCACCAACCTGAAAGCCTCCATCAGCCAACGCCAGAAGAAACGAATCATCAATGGATTTATCCGGGTAGAGCGGATTACCGGTATAAAAAAGCTTCGTCGGGCACTCCATTCCCAGCTTGAAACGCGATTTTGTCAGGTATCTCGGTTTTGGCATTGCTTGTTGGCTTTATACCATTCGCAAAACTGGGTCAATCCACAATTCGCACATCTTGGATTTATAAGGCATATTCCTCTGCCCATTCCATATTAAATAGATAGTACTTGCACATACGCGACAAACACGATGTCTATTTAGCGTATAGTTTTACGAGTTGCTTCAGCAAACTTACGACCATGATGGATTGCTTGCACGTAGTCATCTTCACTATCAATAAACCCTAAGCGATTGAATCTGCGACAAATAACCAAATCGGGTTTTACTTTACTTATTGAAATTGCTCCACATAAAACCATTTGTATTGGGCGTTTTTAAATTTTTTAGTCATATTGTTATATATTTTCTGTATTAGATTTTGCATCTCCTTCTTTTTCTATAAGGAAGTCTAAAAACAATAATCGTTTTTTAAAATTGTCATCACCTAATTTAATCGACCATCTCTTTTCAATAAATTCAAGCAATTTAACTCCTCTATTGAAGATTTCCATTGTTCCCCAGTTCGGAAAATTAGATACTTCTATCTCCTGAAAGGAGCCATTATGATAACCAGAATCATCATTAGATATACCTTTTTTATTGTTAAAGCTATTATTGCTTAAACTGGCATTCTTCTTGATTGAAAGTGCCAATAGATTTCCAAGAGAATGTTTGATTTTTGTTATTTGTTCGTCCGTATACATTTGCGTTACTTCTTCCCAACCGTTCGTTATTGTCTGTGGCAAGATATGCTCAATCGATTTCCGATCCTTTCTTTTTTCTTCCAATCTTTCCCATGATATTTTCTTTTCATTTTGCTTTGCTTTTTTTCGGAGCGATTCTTCATATTCATATAGTGTAAACCGCAGGCCCTCCCAATCATAGAAACCACATTTCTTGTCATCGTATAAATCTCGAATTTGTTCGTAGAACTTCTCATGTTTAAAGTGGGTTTGAATTCTATTTTCTATTTCTGAAATAATAGAATCAATCGAAATGTAACCTTTGAAAAGATCACTTGCTGACCTCAAAAAATAGTTTTCTCCAGCATCACGGCGGCTTTGATTGACAATGAATAGTAAATAAATATATCTTTCAATTTGAAGTAGCAAATCAGTGATTTTTGATTGTTCTTTTTGAATTGCTGCGAGTAATAACGGTATAAATGAACTTCTTTTGATTCTATTGAATTTTAACAATCCTTCCTTAATGTCCTCGTTATATGTGGATTCCTCTGGATAGTGGATCCAAAACCATACTTTGACACTTTCCTGTAAAGATTTTATGTATTTATTTATGTCTTCGTGAGTCAAATTATCGGTTGATTTATAGACTTTCTTTGCATTGAACATCTCCTCAAAAAGAAAATCCGCATACTCGTCAGCTTTCTCTTTAGAAAACTTAAAATACATAATCCAGTGATCCTTTAAGAAATCATCATCGTTTGGTAATTTTGATTTATTTCTGCCCAAATATTCATAAATTGTTTTCCATGTTTCGTTGATATTTACTCTTAGTGCATCTTTATCAGGCTGGTCTGATTGGATAAGTATTGATAAATATATCAAGCGATTCTTAAGCAATTCTAGCTTTGCCAATGGCTTTCCTCTATTGTTCATAGTTTCAAATGCAATAAATACATCTAAATCATCATCAATTTCGTATACATTGAATCGCAAGTCCTTTGTAATTTTCTTAAATAGATTTTCTTTTTCGTTAAACTCCAAATCCGTGATTTTTTTTGCAAAATACTCCTTAGCAAATTTTAAGTTTTTTGTATAAAGAGTTTCAGTACCAGTGTAACTAGATGACTCGCAATTTAGTATGGCAGTTTTTAAGTACTCATAACTTGGATTATCAGTTTCATAACCGAATATAAACGTCTGTGCTATTCCTTTTGGTTTCTTTATTACTATGTATTTTTTTGTGATATCATTTATTTCTTGATCACAAAGAACATCGTCATCATCTATACTATCCAGAAGACACTTAATCAAAATAATTATTGTTGTTAGCCTTTGTTGACCATCTACAACGAAAAAAGGCTTGAAACCTTTTCCATCAAAAACCCATTGATCATTATTCCATTTCTTATACTTTTCATCATTTACAGCTTCAATGCTTAAAACGCCGACATAATGATATCTTCCTTTTTGGGTGTTTTGTATATCCTCCCAGAAATCATCAAGTTGCGGTTCAGTCCATGAATATCCTCGTTGGTAATCTGGTATCCTAAATATCCTATCATGAAATATATCGGAAATTGATTTCAATTGTTTTTCTGCCATAAAAATCCTTTATGCAATGATTAAGTTATGAAGTCACCTATTTTGAATGATTATAGGGCACCTCTATTTATTTTCTTCTTTTACTTTAAAAATTATTTTTTCTAATATTTTTTCTTCCTCTTCTTCTGGAGTTTGGCAATCAATAGGCCATTCCACAAAGCTTGACGTGTCAATTAATATAGTCTTGTTAATGGGATTTATTTGATCAGCTACAATAAGAATATCAATCTCATATTTACCAGATCCAACTATATGATATCCTGTTGCAAGCTGATACGTTACCGCAATTAAAAGCGCAGGTTCATTTTTTTTATATTTTCCTTTCCATTCTTCTTTCTCAAAATATCGCTTATCATTAATTCTGTATTTTGGATCTGATATTACTCCAAAGTCTAAATATATTCCTGTTTTGGAGGGTATATCCAAAGAGATTTTTTTTCGATTTTTGCCGATATTTTCCGGATTAAGATACATATCTAATTTCCTATTAAACTCTCCTCCTCTTATTTCTATCGCTTTTATAGCAACATTTTTCGCCAAAGAATTACCATTATTTATAACCTGAAAACGTAAGCATAAGGCATTTCCATTTGCTTTATTATTTTCTGATTGAGGAATATTTAAAATATAAGGTTGTTTTTTTTCTATAAGGGCATTTAACTTTGGTCTATTCAAGAACTTTCGCAAAACATCTTTATAAAGGGCTAGAATAACTGCAAAGAAAGTACTCCAAGCACCAATCGCAGGGGCATATCTGAGGCACCATTCTGTTTCTTGGCTAGTCAATAATAACTTCCATTCAAAAATGTAGCTCATAAGAAATTAGACTAAAATTATATTTATAATTTGGCCATAAAGATTGGGTTTTTTGTTTTATTTAAGAATTATTATACTACATGTTTTCAATCTTTTATTTGCTGTAAATTAATAGTTATATTATCACCATATGCGGTTTTCAATTTTTTTTCTATATGATTGATTTCATTTTCTCTTGAATCTTTAGCACCTGATACTGCTTGGTGAAGAACTCGTAATTCTTCCTTAAATGTTGCTGGGCGAGAAGATGGAATAGTTAAGCCTTCATTCTTGAACGAAGATACTAATTCCCAGTACTCAACTCCAAAGAAATTTTCAGCACTATCATAATTATAGTTGTATGTCTGGCATATTAGAAAAGCCATTGATTTTCCTTCAGATACGTTAATACGGTAGAATGTAGGCTTAATTTTTATGTTCATAACCGATTCCCCCAAATTTTAAGTTATATTCAAAAGAATTTTTTAAGTGAAATTAGTTTTAGCCTTTTTCGACAGTCACGGAACTGAAACTTTGCAGACTTTTAACGAGTCATTACAACACATAAGTGGTCAACAAGAAGTCATGCCGTAATCTCAAGTTGGATTCGTATGACTGTTTGACTGTCTTGCCTTGTTTTACTGCGGAATCAATTTCTGATGAGCGCTTAACAACTTCATAGTAAGCGCTCGTTAGAAAGTCATTACGTAATGCGTGCCAAAACCGTCTAAGATTTTGCAGACATCTTCTTCAAGAGTTTTGACATTTCGAGTCTTGAATTCCATCAATTCATACTTCACCTTGTGCCAAAACTTTTCAATTCGATTGAGTTCTGGACTGTAAGGTGGAAGGAAATAGAGCTTCAGCCCTTTTTGAGTTAGCACCTTCAACAGCGGTTGAACTGCTTTTCCTTTGTGGAATGACGCATTGTCCAAAATAACAGTCAAAGGCTTGCCCACGTAGTTCATCAGCATGCCAAGAAAACCGGTAAACAACAATGAATTCGTTGTTTGCCATATCCCAACTGAGAACAAATCACCCGTTGAAAGCATGGCGCCGATGACATTCAAGCGTTTCCCTCGGTTGGCATCAATCTTATGGCATTTGCCAACAGGCGTCCAAGCACTACGGTTTGGCTGGGCCAATGCAAAACCAGTCTCATCCACATAGGCTAAGGTGATTTCGCCACGTTCAGCCTGCGCTCTCATCTCTTCTATTTCTAACTTTGATTGTCTAAACCTGATTTCATCTCGTTTTTTTTAAAGTATGGCGTGTACGTTTCCAGATAAAACCCAACATCTTCAACGCATTACTCACCGTACTAACGCTCACTTCTACATTGCACTCTTCCTTTAACCGGGCCACTATCGTCGAGGCTGTGAGCGCTTCATCCTCTGCCCAAGTCTTGATCTGATCAAGATGCATTGCGTTCAGTTTCGGAGGTGCACCGCTTCGATGCACGTCATATAAAAAAGCGAATCCTTTTGATAACCAGTGTTTACGTCGGTCATAAACCGTATCGATATTCAGGTCTTGCTGCGCGACTATTGCCTTTGCGCTCCATCCGTCATTGAAATACAATAGCGTTTGAGCCCGTTGCCGTGCTCGCCAATC
>CAIJPS010000027.1 GCA_903822595.1 uncultured Chlorobiaceae bacterium | reverse complement strand
GTTCCTTCGATAACACGCTCAAGCTCTGGGATGCGCACTCAGGCACCTGCCTCATGACCCTCTCCGGCCATTCCGGCTGGGTTTATGCTGCGGGATTCAGCCCGGACGGCACGCGCATCGTTTCCGGTTCCGAAGATAACACGCTGAAGCTCCGGGATGCGCACTCTGGCACCTGCCTCATGACCCTCTCCGGCCATTCCGGCTTGGTCACTGCTGCGGGATTCAGCCCGGACGGCACGCGCATCGTTTCCGGTTCCGAAGATAACACGCTCAAGCTCTGGGATGCGCACTCTGGCACCTGCCTCATGACGCTCTCCGGCCATTCCGACTGGGTTTATGCTGCGGGATTCAGCCCGGACGGCACGCGCATCGTTTCCGGTTCCTTCGATAACACGCTGAGGCTCTGGGATGCGCACTCTGGCACCTGCCTCATAACTATGGCAAACCTGCCGGACAACGAAACCGCTTCGTGGAGTGAAAAGGAGCTGAAGCTGCTTTCGGCATCGAAGGATGCATGGCGGTGGATTGGCTTTTCCAATGGTAATCAACGCCTGCCAATCGAGTTGTACGACGATACGGATACTTCAGGAGCAAGAACGTTCCAATGATTACGAAGAATTCAGATGAGGGAAATTGGAAAGAGGGGGGACAACTTGATCAGGTTCCTCTCGACAAGGTGTTCACCGATAAGGCATCCGGTAAAGATACCAAGAGGCCGGAACTTGATGCGCTGCTTTCGTTTGTCCGTGAAGGTGATACGGTCGTTGTGCATAGCATGGATCGCTTGGCCCGCAATTTGGATGATCTGCGCAGTCTGGTACAAAAACTGACCAAGAGGGGTATTCGGATTGCGTTTATCAAGGAACATCTGATGTTCACGGGAGAAGACTCACCGATGGCCAATTTGATGTTGTCGGTTATGGGCGCATTCGCTGAATTTGAGCAGGCGTTGATCCGCGAGCGGCAGCGGGAAGGGATTGAGCTCGCAAAACAGCGGGGAGCCTATCGTGGCCGCAAGAAATCGCTCAACAGTGAACAGATCGACGAGATGAAACTCCGCATAGCAGAAGGTCAACAGAAAACACAGGTGGCCCGGGATTTTGGTATCAGTCGAGAGACACTCTATCAATATTTGCGTCTTGCGGAGAGCTGATAATGCTACGCCGCTCCCTTGTATCAACTTCAGAATGGTTAAGTTTACTGGTTATGTCAATAAACCAGGATGAATTGATTCCGCTACCACAAAGAGACGTCAATGTTTTTCCTCTTGCCACGTTTGTTATAACACAAGGTGTTCTTGCAGTCGTTCTAAATCCTCGCTGTCAGGAATTCTTAGGAGCGTCATACGGGTGAAGATTGAGATCATGTTCGTTGCCAACGAAGGCAAGAGTCAGTCTGTGAGCTGGTTTTACAATTTCGGGGGATGGGCAATAATCGCCATTCATAGATTTTTTTAAAATCGAACTTAGCTCTATATCTTTGACAAGATGAGGCGTTCTCACCGGTCGAGAAAACCAGCGTGCAGATTTTCAAAAACAAGTGGTTTTCAAAGTTCGCCAAGGAAGAGGGAATTTCGGGATAAAGGGCTGTGCGAGGCGGTGCACGATGCCGAAAGAGGATTGCTCGTCCCGATGAAGGAAAGACAACATAAAAAAAGACGAGGTACGATGGTTCAATAACGGTAAAGATGCCGGAAAGCACTTTTAAGCTTTCTGAGGATAAGCTCGAAAAACTTATTAAAACAGGGGATTTCCGGCCCGTAAAATGCAATGAATAAAGTCAAAACATACAAAAGCGACGCATTTGCAGCGATCCACGAAACCATGTCTGGCATGTATGATGTCGGTGTTATCGACAAAAAAACGATGCGTCAGTTTGACGAGGGTTGCTTGACACCGGTTCATGCGTTCAGTGCTACAGAGATTAAAGCCTTGCGTGAGCGTTAGGAGGTGAGCCCTTATTTCCCGAGCAAATTATGACGAGGGCATGTCTGGCACCTCAATCTTGAGTTCCTTGAGAATATCCCTCTGTGCCTTGGTAAGCTCGGTGTGAATGTGCCCATACTTGCCAGTGTAGGTCACTTTGGTG
>CAIJPS010000026.1 GCA_903822595.1 uncultured Chlorobiaceae bacterium | reverse complement strand
GACAGGGCAGGTGTAAGATGGAGTTGCACTCCGAGTTTCAGCATGGATGGACTCGTTAAAGAAGTCTATGCAAACATTACATGCAGACGATTATTCGTATGCAATGGCTGCCTGATTAGCACAAGTTAATTAATCAGCCATCGTCCGTTGGGGGAGGCGCTTACTCTGAAGCCACCGGATGGCATAACCCGCGCTTGAGCTTCGGTTCGCGCAAGTAAGCTCCGACTGCTTTTGCCCGGAAAGGCAGGCGGGTGAAACAAAGAGGGATAGTGAACCGAACTTTACAGGTGTAGCACCGGTTCATGAAACACTGAACACCTGAGATGAGTGTGGCAGCTTTATTGAGCAATGTTTTGGACGCGGGTTCGACTCCCGCCATCTCCACTTTCTCCTAATCCGATAACATCTAAAGAAGTCCATAAGCCCCTGTAAAATCAGGGGCTTATGCTTTTTATGAGTCTTTTGTTGTCTGAGGTTGTATTGTGAAATCTCTTCTTTTTAGGTATAATTATAGGTATAAGTAGGCCGCTCCATCAATCATGGGTCTAAAAGTTATACCTATGTCGAGATCAGTTACTCCCATATCAGCAAGAAAGGTTGAAACCGTAAAGGCTACCGAAAAACCTCAGACCCTCTTTGATGGTGGTGGTTTGTTCTTGTTTGTTCCTGCCAAAAAGCTTAGCAAGGAGGGCAAGCCCTTACCTGTTGCAAAGTGGTGGCGTTTAAAGTACAATTTCAATGGGAAGTCATGCCTGCTGTCTCTGGGAACTTATCCTGATATAAGCCTGGAGGAGGCTCGTGAACGAAGGCAGAAGGCCCGAAATTTGCTTGCCAATGGTATCAACCCCAGTGAGGAGCGAAAGCAGCGGAGCGCTGCTGAATCGTTATCAAAAGAGATTGAGCGGAATACTTTTGAAAGGGTGGCGCGGCAATGGCTTGAGGTTGCGCGGACGGAGTGGACAGATGGCCATACAAGAACGATTATTAGCCGCCTTGAAAGGGATATTCTGCCACCATTGGGAAACCTCCTGATTTCTGAGATCACTACGAAAGATGTTCTGGCTTCCCTTCGTCTGGTTGAGGCCCGCCAAGCTTATGAATCTGCTCATCGAATTAAAACTATTATTGGTCAGGTCTTCAATTTTGCGATTGTCAGTGATATTGCAGGCGTTGAAAACAATCCTGCGGCTGGTTTGAGCAAGGTGCTGAAGCAACCCAATAAAAAAAGTATGGCGGCTATTCTGGATCCTGAAAAGTTAGGCCGGTTATTGGCGGATATTGAGAGTTACGCAGGTTCTTTTGTTGTTCGTTGTGCTTTGAAGCTTGCGCCTATGTTGTTTGTGCGTCCTGGTGAGTTGCGTCACGCGAAGTGGGAAGATGTTGATATGGAGAGGCTGGCTTGGCAGTTGCCGGTTGAAGATACGAAACTGACCCTTAAGGAGAAGGCCCGGAGGAAAGGGCAGGTTCATACGGTTCCGCTGTCCAGGCAGGCTGTTGAGGTGTTGCAGGCACTTCAACCCTTTACCGGTAGTAGCCAGTATCTTTTTCCCGGCAGGGCGGCCTCAAGGGTACTTTCAGAGAATACCGTTAATCAGGCATTAAGAACCATGGGGTGGGATCGGGAGACCGTCACTGGTCACGGTTTCAGAGCAACAGCACGGACCATGCTTCATGAGACCTTGGGGTTCAGTCCTGATGCGATTGAGGCACAGTTGGGCCATCGGGTACCGGATCGGTTAGGGGCTGCCTATAATCGGACAAAGCACCTCGATGAGCGTTACCGGATGATGCAGGCATGGGCGGATTATCTGGACAATCTGAAAGCCGTCGCAATCTCCGTGCCGGTTGATGCTTTGGCGGTACCACGGGAGAGAAAGGCGCTGGAATAGGCGCCTTTTTTGTTCCATCTCCTTCCTCATATCGCACTCTTTTATTGGCAAACCGGAACGATCGGTTAGACCGATCTGATCAAGCAGAGCGCCATTTCTAACACAAAGTTGGACTAAATATTTTTTTTGCTTTTAATCCACTTAAAAAGTACTCTTATAGAGAGCTATAGGAACTCTCTGATAAGAATAAATACATGGTGACATGAAGCACAAAAGATCACATTACGAGCCCTTACAATCATGTGTTCAAAAGGATTTAACGAGGAAAATCGATGATGCGTTATTAAAGATGAAATCGATAAGAGATTCTGACCCTTTGGCGGGTGGCCTTGCTTCCCGGCTGAATCTTGATTTACAGAAAGTGGTGGATCATAATAACAGAATCGGTTTGCTTGCTGCTTCTGCGAGCAAGAATTATTCGTTGACATCCGCTCTTGATCCGATAAATAATATTGACGCTTTGGCGCTCTCTGCAAGCCAGCAATCTACTCTCATAATAAAAGAGGTGTTGGAACCGGTGAATCAGCTTGCATTGCTTGCTGCTCCTGCGAGTCAGATTTATTCGTTGCCATCCGCTTTTG
>CAIJPS010000025.1 GCA_903822595.1 uncultured Chlorobiaceae bacterium | reverse complement strand
CTTGTTTGTACAACGTCATAAGGTGACTTGAATTTCTTCACCTGTGAAAATGAAACTCAAAAATTTTCAGACAAAGCGGACAAATCCATGCAAAAGCAACTGACAGTCATTATCACACATGAAAAGGATGGGTATGCTTCCATTTGTCCCGAATTTGATATTGCAAGCCAGGGAGAGAGCATTGAAGAAGCCCGCGATAATCTTCGTGAAGCCTTGGAGTTATTCTTTGAAACCGCATCCAGTGAAGAGATCCTGTCGCGCTTCCATGAGGAGGTTTATGTGACCCAAGTGCGGGTGGCTGTTGGGTAAGTTTTAATAATAGTAGGATTTCAAATTTTATTAAATCATGGCGACAACAAAAGACACTGTTTTTTTTGCCCACTCTTTTGAGAAAGAGCCAATACAAGGATCACATATTTCTGATCACGAAGTAGCTGTTTGGTTTGAGAAGCTTCTTAAAAAGAAATGGACTGTTATTTCCGGAAAAGTAGCAGAAGCGCGTCCAATTGATGAAAAAGTTACCGAAGCAGTAAACAATTCAAAGGCACTTATTGCTATATTTACCCGCCGACATAAGATAGCAGATAATAACGACAGTTATTTATCATCACCATGGTTACTTTGTGAATGTGCTTATGCTCGCGGTCTGTTCAGACACCATGATTACATTGTCGCCGGGTTTCGAGAAAAAGGAATTGATGCTAACTCTCTTGGTATGATCTCTGCTGGTGGCATGGAATTCCCGGAATTTGAAAGGGAATATCTTGACCGAGATAAACACATTTTTATCAACTATCTGGAAGATTTAGAAAAGAGAATTCAATCGGGACCTCTTGGGCAAGGTGTTTTTGATTTTGATTCTTATACTCAAAACACTATTCATAAAATTTTCCTGATTTACCGAAATGGATTTGGCACAGTACACAACATTGTTGATATTGTGATCAAAAACGCAGAACAATTTATGACTGACAACAACGAAAAAAAAATTTACCATAGAATATGGACACATTTTGGTGACATTCCCGATCTCTCCAAAATGCTATGTGTACCTGTTCATAAACGAAAAAATGAAGCTTTTTTTCATGGAATACTTCAGTCACATAAAAACAGTCGTATTGAAACATATTTAGACATTAATGAAGAAAAACGAACTGATAGTTCATGTAAATTTTCAATTCGTTTTCTTGATCCCAATCGAAATATATTAAGGGTCAAAGCAAATGATACTATCAGATACCAATATGCTTGGGGAATTCCTAATATGTTTCCTGTTATTGAAGAAGATCTTGCATCTATCAATGCTGATATCGTCGATTCCAAAACATATTGTCTTGCTGAGTTAGATGCAAATCATGGAAGAATATCAAACGCAAAGCTGGAACTCCGTTTTGAGCGTGAAGTTCGAGATGGTCGACGCTGTGAACTTTTCAGTAAAAGCCCCTTCGGGAGACTGGGAAGAGGCCAACTTAATGACACTATGTGGGGTAATCCTTTTGATTTGCAAATACATACAGGTAATCCTGATGAATTTGATATGTGGTATGAAAGATATATTGTTTCTCAAAAAGATTTAGACAAGCGAATGTCCGTTGCATGGAGGCCATCAAATCAAAGACATCAGTTATAAGGTACTCCTCCATTGATCGTAACAAACCAATTTGGTGCTATTGTTGTGCGTTTATTAATTCCATCTGTAATGCTTCAAGACGCTGGTTAGCTCTCGCTATTAAACTGTTATATGAGCCAGCAATAACAACATTGCCTGAATTTTCAGCATTTGCCTGATACCTTGTACAATCATCCAAGTCTTTTTGACATCTGCTAATGTCATATTGAATTTCAGAGACACTTCTATGCGTAATTAGATGGTTTGGGTAAGGCAAACCAGGCACTACCGATGGATTTTCTGGTATTTTTACTTTTAGCATATCGTCATATTCCGGCATACCCCTGTATGAATATAGCTCTGGATATCGAGTTTTAAGAAGTTCTTCAACTTCTTTATCTCGATTAACAATTGGAGGAAACGCCAATTGCTCCATCAAGTCTTTGTCTGGGTCGATATATATATTATTTTGCCTCAAAGGAGGAAGAGAATTATAACATTCAACCCACGCATTATTCCATTTTACCAACCACTCTTTTGGGGTTAACCTTGCTTTGCAAGCAATACTCGATGAAATTACAAAAACCACACTTAAAAGTAAAATAATTTTATATTTAACGGTGCGCTTGTAATCTTTTTTAATCCCTTTCATAATGATTTCTCCAAAAGAGTTTTATTTCTATTTTCGACAGTTAAAATTATCACTTCTTATTTCTCCAAGCAAGTATTTTATCATTTCTGTGCCATCACCTTCCCCTCAATCCCTGCCAAATCCCTACCCTTCGGCATCACAAACAAACACCCCCCGTTGCTCCGCTTCTCCCACAACTCCCCCAAAACCCGTTTCTCTCGTGAATCTTCATTGCTCCATGATGTCTCCGCTTTGTACTCGACAACGAGAAAGCGCCCGTCCTTGAGTTTGCAGACAAAGTCGGGATAGAATTTGTCGGTGGAGGTTTGGAGCCAGAAGGAGTGGAACTCGCGCCGTTCGATGTTGCGTACCCAGAATTCGACTTGGGGGAGTTGATCGAGGTAGATGGCGCACTCCTCCTCTTCGCCGTTGAGGGAGGCAATCTCCTTGTAGTAGTGCTTCTGAAACTTGTAGCTGCCCTGATATTTTGCGTTGCAGGGGTATTCGTCGGGTTTGAACCTGAAGCAGTGTGCTGGCGTCACCACAATCGGGGTTGCACATTCCGGCAGGAGAAATGCCTGGTATGCTTTCTGCCGTTCGGCTCTGCGCAGGGCATCTATTTTTGCGACAATCCTTTGGCGCAGGGTGTATTTGTCGTGGAAAAGCTCCTGAAGAGTGATATTTCTCTCATTCAGGAGATAGTGAATAACGCCGATCAGCCAGGGGCCGCTCTCTGACGGAAAGATATCGGCTCGGTTTGGGATGTTGCGATCAATCCAGTGAACCAGCGTTGCCACACTTTCATCGTCATCAAGCTCCAGAAAAGAGATCTGGTGGCGCAGCTCCTTGAGGAATGACTTTGAGACCTTGCCACGATCGTCAACGTCAATATCAATCACCTTGCCGTCAAACTGCTTTGCTGCATAGTCTGACTCGGTGAAGGTCGGCGGGTATTTGGAAAGTCTCCACGGAATTTCAAGAAAATGGCTCTCCTCGAAAGGCTCAAACAGATCGCCCTGTTGCACGGAGAGGAGAGGAACCGAGAAGTCAATGCCGCGTTCAGCCGCTGTTTTTGGCTGTTCCGGCGGTATGCCACAGCTTTTGCGATAGAGCCGCTCGATAGTTGCCTTGGCTTCCGGCGTTGTGCAGCAATCAAGAATCGCGTATTTCTCCGGCTCTTCCATGATGCCGACAAAGGTGCAGGTTTTGCTCGCCTCGTCGTAGGTGAATTTATTGGCCACGGTTTCGGGCAGCCCTGCAAGGAGTGGCGCTTCTGCGAGAGGTTCCGACACCTTGAAGAAGAGGTCAAGCCTGCCCTGTTCACCGGCTGGCATACTGGTTATCAGCGCTTTGGCCTCCTGCCGGTTAAAGCCGTTTTGAATCAGGGCATCTTCAAGGGCGTTGGCCGCCTCAACAAAATTTTTCGATGCTGAAAAGGCGTAGGCCATGTTCAGCTCTACCCGCTGCTTCCGCTTTGCCTGATGCAGCCGCATGATCCGACCGAGAATCTGTTCGACCGCCGTGGAGGAGCGCATCTCGGCAACGGAGCAGAGGACGTAGGCAAAGGGGCAGTCCCACCCCTCCCGCAATGCCTGCACGGTAATGATAAAGCGTACCTTGCAACTCGACAGCGCAAGGTCAAGACCCTCCAGCCCCTTGTCGGTTCCGGTGGCCCGACGAATCTGCTCCGCTGGAATGTTGAAATCATCAATCAGGCACTGCTCAACAACCTCAACGGTGAGCGTCTCATGCGTCTGGCTTTTGGCCTGTGCCTGAATGAGCATGATTGGCCTGATGTACTCGCCTGTCGCCTGCTGCTCTTCAAGGGCAAGCTGTTCAAGATGTTTGCGGCACGCGATGGCATCCGTCAGCAGCTCCTTCCAGTTTGGCCTTGTTTCGAGGCGGATCGGCATTTTTATCATCTGGGCCGCCTTCAGCTCTGCCGCCGAGACGGAGTAGAGGATGTTGCTTGGATTGTGCTCGGTGGCCGGTGTTGCCGTGAACTCAATGATGCAGGAGGGGTTGAAGCGTGCGAGCGTTTCAAAGGAGAGCTGCGTCCGGGAGTTGTGCGCTTCATCAACAATCACAATCGGACGGTGCATTTTCAACAGATTGGCCAGCGACTGAATCGGCACACCGTTGTCGTAAGCTTCAAGGGTTTGGGCAAGAGCGGTGTCGAGATCAGTGAAGTGCTCCATCAGAACGCCTGATTGTTCATAAACCTTTCGCCCCTCCGTTTCATCGACCCTGAAGGCCTGAATGGTGGAGACAATAATGGTTGCATTGTTGGCAAGCGTCGGGCGGGTGACGTAGAGCGCCTCCGGCATGGTCAGCACCGCAACCGATGGCATCGACTCCTCAACCGCCTGCCGGTAGGGGTGGTTACGATCTTTCAGGGCGTTGCAGGTCTGCTCCTTGATGGTATTGGAGGGGACAAGCCAGAGCACAACCGGCGTTTCCGTGTGCATCAACTCTTTGGCCGCAATACCGATGGCATGGCTTGCAACAATGGTTTTTCCTCCGCCGGTGGGCATTCTCAGGCAGACATAAGGCAGCCCCGGAAGCTCCTTCACCTCCCGATAGGAGAGCGCCGCGCCAAAGGAGTGTCGGGTGACAGTGGCAAACGCCCGCTCGGCACTCTCATCCTGCTGAAAGGCTGCAAAATAATCGGAGAGGGCCGATAACGAGCGCCGCTGGTAATCCTTGAGGGTTATCATGAGCACCTCACTTCGTAGGGGATTTGGCGGAAAATGATGTTCTCCCGGTTGAGATGCGATAAGCCAAGCAGGCAGCCGTTGCCGTAGACAATTTTTGTGCCCTCATGTTTCGGCAAGCGGCTCAACACAGAACGGGTAAGCACATTGCCGCCCTCCTCCTCGTTATCACCGAGAATTCCGTTGTAGAGGAGATAGACGGCGATGTTGTTCGAGGTGCCAAGCAACGGGGTTGCGAAATCGGTGGCAGGTGGAAGAGGCTCCCCGGTCGCAAGGAAAAAAATGTGGTGCGCCAGCTCTTTGAAGGTGACCGCCTTGTTGATGGAGCCGTCAGCATCGAAGAGGGGTTCGCCGAGTTCGCAGAAGCGGAAGCCGCCGTGAATCCCCTCAACATCAATCATTTTGCCTGTGTTATTGACATAGCTGTATCCGCTTATGACCCTTTTCAGCCGTTCACTGGTTACTGTTTTGCAGATGTTCTCATCCATTTCGATGAGGATAAATCTTCTATTTCCGCCATCTGCGGCGTTTTGCGCCAGTACTGCATGTGCCGTTGTTCCGGTACCGCCAAATGAATCAAGAATCAATTCGTCATCAGAAGTGGTTTGCTGCAATAAGGTCTGAACAAGCGTCCTTGGCTTCGGAAAAATGAACTGCTCACCGCCCATTATCCTTGAAACCTCTTCTGTGCCTTCGTTGGTGTTTCCACAGTTTATGAAGGATGAAAAACCGGCAAACTCACTTTTAAGATCTTCTGCAAATTTCTTGTGTCGAGGACGTCCGGTTTTACTGGCTGGCCAGAGAATCCGACCTTCACTTATTTTCTGTTCAATTGTCTCCTTTGAATACCGCCAGCCTTTTTGGTGGCAAGGATAGACGACTCCGGTTACTGGATTTATAAGATCATAATGAAGATTTGGGCGCCGATCTTTGGTTGCAAGACCAACCAAATTATCTGACATCCACGGGCCACGCGGGTCATTATCAGGATTGCTATACTTATCCATGTCCTTTTCCTGGCCTCTAAAAGCATTGTCACCCATTCGATAGGCCACAACATATTCGTGATCGGAAGAGACATTGTGAAGGCTTCGGTTATCAAGATTTCGACGTGATTTCCATATCAGGGTGGTTATGTAATTTTTCGGTGGTAAAATTTCTTCCATCATAAGCCGAAACCGGGCAATTTCAACATCGTCAAGGCAGACAAACAAAAAGCCGTCAGGGCGCAAAAACTGAACCAGCAATTGCATTCGTGGATACATCATGCAAAGCCATTTATCGTGTCTGGTAAGGTCTTCCATCTCTTTACCAACAACTTTGCCAAGCCAATTCTTCATTTCAGGCGAATTCACGTTGTCGTTATACGCCCAGTTTTGCTCACCAGTATTGTATGGCGGGTCAATAACAATGCACTTCACCTGCCCGGCATAGTATGGAAGCAATGCCTTCAAAGCGACAAGGTTGTCACCCTGCACCAGAAGATTTTTTGAATCAGGGTCACCAGCCGACAACTCCATATTCTGACGCAACAAATGAAACGACACCTGCTTGTGGTGGTTTACAACAGCTTTCTTCCCAATCCAGTCAAGTGACGGCATTTATTTGATTCCCGTGAGGTTTTGTAGTGAACTAATCTGGTTCAGGATGTCTGGCAAATATCCGCAAGCAATCGAAATAGCCGTGTAAAAGCCGGTCAAAGTACCGCAACCTGGTCTTCTGGTTTTGCTTATAGTCCAGCTTTATAACGTACTTACTGATGTCAACACTCCCGCCAACTCTTCTATCCTGTTCTCTTCTTGTTCACAATTAAAGCGATATTAACTAACTTTTTTATAAATAGTTGCAGCAGATCCCTCTTAAGGATGCTCTTTAACTCTTCTCTTAAATTCTCCTCTTCATTCTTGTTTTAAGAGAACCCATGAAGATTGTTTTGAAGTCCCTGCGTTTAGAATTGTACTTTTTTTGCGCAGGTTATCAGCAATAAACAAAGCATAATCTTGTGCCTATTTTCATAGCTATGAGTGTAATATACAAGAACTAATTTTTAAAGCTTTTCCGTGTTTTGCGAATCTGGGCGAATCTGGGCTGATCTGGGGCAGACCCCGCAGCCAAAATCAACGTGGATCAGATTTTCAGGCCACCCTTTGAATAATCAGGAATAATGTCTTTTGCCCCTCGAATATTATAGCTTGCGAGCTATATTGACGAATGAGCTATCAAATTCTGTTTTTCAATAAATCCGTCCAGAAAGAGATTGAAGCTTGGCCAATCGGCATTAATGCGAGCTTTGTCCGGATTACAGAGCAAATCGTGATCTCTGGGCCAAATCTTGGGTTACCCTACACCCGACCATTCGGTGATGGATTGTTCGAGATTCGTGCCAAAGGTTCTGAGGGAATTGGACGAGCTTTTTTCTGTTGTCTGATTGACCGGAAGGTTGTCATTTTGCATGGATTCATAAAAAAGAGACAGGCGACACCAATCAAAGAGTTGAAACTTGCCAGAAAACGGCTGAAGGAGATTACACCATGAGTAACAGCAACACCTATAATCCCGTAGCCTTTGACCCAAAAGCCTATGCTGCTCATAAAAGCTCAATCGACCCCGAGTTCAAAATAGCCTACGATGCACTTGAAGATGAGTTTGCAGCTCTTCGGGCGCTTTTGCATGCCCGAACGCAAGCGGGCCTTACCCAGGCTGAAGTTGCTTCACGTATGGGAGTTTCGCAGCCTGTTCTGGCACGCATTGAGGCAAGCCTGGGCAAGCAGGATCACTCTCCATCACTCAATACCTTGCGCCGATATGCAAACGCATGCGGCATGAAACTGGTCATCCAGATGGTTTTGCCCAATACCCCTCTTCCATAGAGAAATGTTCAGCATTGCACAGCTTCCGTTCTCCACACCATTTGTAGTGAATAATATTTCAGCTTGCTGATTTTGTTTGAAATAAAACCTTTCACTCCAAAATAAAAGGATCGCCTGCTCTATGGCAAACATTCAGAACTATCAGCTATTTAATCGTTTCGTAAAACGCTTATAAAGCTCAACATTTTACGAGAACGTAAATACTTAATTTAATACGACTTAAAAAGATGTTATTACGTATTCTCTTTCGTAACTTTTCTTCCACCGTTCTATTTTACGAGAACCCACTGAGGAGTAGCCATGCTACCTTTATTGACAATCACTTGATTCCTGCGAAGCTCTCCCATCAGATTACCTATCTTATACATCTTCAGCTTATCACTCATCCAATCAGGCAATTTATTCCACAAAAGTTCTTCATACGGCAACCATTGCTTTACCATTCATCAGTTTTTGAAACAAGATGGCTGGGTAATTGCTAATTTCCGAAATTGGCTGAGTTTTAATTTCGCGCCACAACAGCTTTTTGTCCCAATCCAGTCAAGTAATGGCATGTATCTGATTCTCGTGAGGTTTTGTAGTGAAATAATCTGGTTCGGGATGTCTGGCGAATATCCGCCAGCAATAGTTTGCCTTTTTCGGTCAATTTTCGGTTACTCTTTCAGCTCAGATGCGGAAATGATTGTCCCATCGTCCGTGCCGGAGTAATGACAAAAATTATTCTGCATCTCTTGCCAACTCCAGCATTTTAT
>CAIJPS010000024.1 GCA_903822595.1 uncultured Chlorobiaceae bacterium | reverse complement strand
TTGTATAACCATCTCTGCCTGTGCCTTGCTTTTACAGTGGAGAACTCCGTCATCGGAGTACCGACAAAACGGCACACCGGGTAGATTTTCGCTCACCCACCGGTCGAACGCATAGTGCAGAAACAGGTTTGCCAACAGTGGACTCACAACTCCCCCTTGGGGAGTGCCTTTTGTCCTTTCTATCAGCTCACCTTCCGGGGTCTCCATCGGTGCCTTTAGCCACCGCTCTACGTACAGGAGAACCCACGGAGTTTGGCAATGTTTCCGAAGAGCACGCAGTAACAACTCATGGTCAATGTTATCAAACAGCCCTTTGATGTCGAATTCCACAACCCAGTCATATTCCCAATTTCTCTTCCTCACTACAGCTATAGCATCATGGGCGGAACGCCTTGGACGATAACCATAAGAATCTTGATGAAATAATGGTTCCAATATGGATTCAAGCATTATTTTCACAACGCATTGAGCTATCCTATCTACTACTGTTGGAATTCCAAGCATACGCACACCTCTGGGTTTCTTCGGAATGCCTACACCTCTCACCGGCGGTGGAAAATAACTGCCGGAACTGAGCCTGTTCCATAGCTTGTACAGGTTGTCTTTCTGCTTTGCTTCAAATGCCTGTAACGTTTCACCGTCAACACCGGCGGCACCTTTGTTTGCTTTTACTCTTTGATACGCTTCCCAGACAAGATGTTTGGAAATTTGATACGGCTTTGTCATACCGAAAAGCTCCTTCTGTTTGCACAGTTGACATGACTGTATGACCAGATGACGCGACTCCTTTGCTCCAGCCTCATTACAAGGCTTTCATTGCTCGTATGAGTCGCTCCGCCCCTTGATGGCACATTGGTATTATCAGCCTCGCTTTTTACGCTTGTGCCTTTCCCTTTGCATCGCCAACGAAGGATCCTGTAGTTCAATGCAAGAGCCCAAACCAGAAACACGCTGCCTTTATGCCGGACACCGCTTGGCCAGTAAACAGGTTTCCGCCAAACTTTTCCTGAATCAATCAATCTACTCAGTTTTGATGTCATCGACTACTTTCGACACGTTTACGGCAGTTCACTTGTGTTCGTCTTCCTTGGTTCACACCTACCATCTTTACGATGACTTTTCCGTAATGCTCACGACGAGAGCTTTTGACCAACGCCGCTTACGGTGGTTTGCACCCTGCTCCTGCAAGCCGAGTGCGATGGACCTACCATCATCTCTCACAATGCTTATCTACAGCGCACATTGGTTCCGTAGTAAGAAGTCAGAACGCAAGCAGATGCACATGTAAATCAAGAATGGTGTACCATATTACTGAATTGTTTGGGAGTGAATTTCGGAATGATTTGTTGCTGAGTGGGCACTTATTAGTTTTATGATAAGCGTTCAACTACAAGTTCTTCCGTAATATCGGGACAGTTTAGCTTGATTTATAGGTGTTCGGCTTTGTTTTACTTCGGTATCAATTCTTGTTGATCGCTTATAAACAACCTGTCAAGGGTAGCCCTTACCCAAGGTAATGTATCTTGATTGTGATTCTTGCTTATACTCTAAACTGTTATTTTCAATAAAAGGATCTGTTAAATCATTATACAATAGTTTATTTACCCTTTCCTTTTTTCTTTGGACGCTCCACCCATTAAATTTCCACTCATTTGGTTTTGTTTGAATCCAAAAGCCAGGTCTTCTTTGTTGATCTAACATAAATTTTAAAGAAAGAGATGTAACACCAAGCCAGTCGCAAAATAGATTTTCATATTTAAGTGCAGACAACTCATACCTATGAACAAGTAATTCTCCTGCTTGACGAGTTAATCTTCCAAAACGTATTTCACGAGATGCATGATCGGTAACTTTCGAATATCCATGTTTATACAACTTCAAGAGATCATGAAGATCCATATAGTTAAAACAATCAACATAATCATAACAATCAAAAGTCCGGTTGAATGAAGACGTCTTATAGTCATACTCACTGATCATCTGCTCATGCTGTGCCTTGGGGTCCCAACGAACATAATTACCTAAATAAATACCACGCACACCTACAGTCTTTAAATCGTAATCATCAGGGTATCTGTATTGCCATATATCCTCTTCCTTAAGAGTATCATAAATAGACAGCAAGTCATCAGCTTCATACCCCATCAAGTCATGATCTTTTCGATATCGTCGAGTCATCTCAACTTCATGTTCATGGGAAAACATACCTACTTGTTCAAGTCCTTGATGTGCACCCCATATAATTAGAGGAACCTTATATCTAACAGCAGTCTGAACAGGAAATACAGTTTGTCCTGCCAAAATTGGCCAATAAATACTGCCAAAAGTACGTAATGTTGTACGAACAATTTTCTTGACCGATAACGGATTAACGTTCTGATACAAAATATCGCAATTGAAGCAAATTCGTAGATTGGCAAGATTACGAATTCCCAGGGGAGTATTAAAGTACTTGTTATATGTTACAAGCAGCGGATTAAGCCCAAGCTTTTTTTTCACTATATAAACAATGTAATACGAATCCTGTGAACCAGAAACTGGAACAATACAGTCATATCTCATACCCTGCTTGTCACGATAAGGACCTACTAACTCTTTGAGTTTCTCAAATCTCAATGACCAATCAAGTCTATCTTTTTCCTCGTGCACCCGACAACCCGAACATATACCTTCTTCATCCAAAGTTAAGCCTAAAGGATGTGCTGTAGAATAAAGGCAGCGTTTACAAAATTTAATTTCTAACATCTGTCAACAATGAATATTCTGTTGCATAAGTTTCTTGTCTTAATGCCTCACTTGCTATTAATTCTTTAAACTGCTGAAATGCATGCTCACGATAATTTAAAAAATTTCCTACTGCCACAGCCATTACATTTTGAATAGAAAACAACTCTTTCATCTGTCCCACCCTACTTATACCTCCAAAAACTATCAATGGTACTTTTTTATATTTAAATAAATCAATTAAACTGTTATCAAAACTATTCTCTATACCTTCATGATACCAATCAGTTAAAAGCACTTCAGAAACCACACCATCTTCAATTAATTCACCTAACGGATCAATAGAAATGTTTTTCGTATTTTTAAGTCTATAATTAAGCCAGCGCAATCCATCAGATGTTTTCGTTATTGGTATAGATGCGATTATTGCCTGAGCACCAAGCTTTTTGCTTAAATTAACAACCTGAGCTAAGTCATCGTGCAAAAGAGCATCAACAGTTATCCTGTCTGCACCACATTGAATCACCTGTATACCATCTTCAACAGTCCTAACCCCTCCCCCATAGATTAAAGGCGTACCCAATCCGAGACGCGCGAGCTTTCCAAGCAAATCATAATCTGGTCCGATTCTATCAAAAGACCTGTCGATCACTTGTACTAAAATCTCATCTGCACCCCATCTATCAAGGTTTTCAACCAAGCACTCAGGTTTACCAAGTGGCAAGTAACGATGATATCCAAATGATTGTACCGCCCAGCCATTTTTTACGGTTACAACTCCAATGATCCTCTTTTTAAGCATTAACAAGCCCCATAATCAATTTTTTCAATAATCTTTTACCTGTAATTTGACTTTTTTCTGGATGAAATTGTAATCCGACAACACTTCCGCGACGAATTACTGCAGCAAATGATATTGAATATCGGGCTACCGCAGCTTGGTACTCGAAAGGACCTTGGTAATAAAATGAATGATTAAAATAAAAAGAGTGCCGATCGCTTGACCAAAATACCGGATCATATGGCTGGCACTCCAAAGTATTCCAACCTATGTGCCAACAGCGATTACCAAACGATACAATCTCACCAGGGATTAAATCTAAGCCAACAGTGTATTCGTGTTCATAGGACGCAGATGCAAGCAATTGCATCCCAAGACAAATACCTATAATCGGACGCTGCAAACGAGCTTGTTCTTGAAGATAAATAACAAAACCTCGTTCATGTAACGTTTTCATTGCAGCAGGGAAAGCCCCAACTCCGGGAAGTATTATGACATCTACAAGATTAAATTCTTCTGGTAAATGACTAATTCTTACTCTAAATCCTAAATCTCTGAGACATTGAGAAATGGAGGCATGATTACCCATACCATAGTCAACAATACCGACTGTCAGATAACTCATAATCCAATCCCAACTTTAAATTTCCTACTAATAGTGCCATCATTTTTTATAGCAAACAATTTCTTATTAGTTGCTGATTTAACTTTTTCCCAAAATTCTTCAATAGATATCTGCAAATAATGGCAATAATCTTTTATATACTGCTCATCATTGGCATCATCATATATTTCTACGATTTTTATACATTGATCTCTACTTAGTCTACCCAATCGAATTTCCTCATTAACGTAATCAGTTACACGTCCAAAACCAAACTTGTAATACTTGATTAACTGATTAATCGGCGTAAAATCTTCATCTAATGCAGTTACCCCGTAAAGATCTCCTGTCTTTTCGACTCCATCACTTCTTATTTCAAGACCATTACAACAGGAATATGCAGCATTATTTACAAGTGACCAATCACCAAGAAACCACCCCAAATAAACAACTTGTAAATTATTTTCCTCAAATTCATTTATTTCCGGAAAAACATAGGAAACCAAATCAGACTTTTTGAATCCACATTCAAGCATCCAATCAAGACCACTTGAAAGTGTATTCATATAGCGCAAACTGTTTCCATCATATCCAGTTCGCCCCAAAGTCTTCATATCACCGAGTTGCAAACCTGGATTTTCACCCCAGAAAATTAAATTTATCCCATATTTTATAGCAATCTGCGGAACAGATGCAAAAAGAGCCATTTCTGTGGAACGAAAAGAGTTGGTAAATTTTTGAAATCCTTCTTGTTTGAGTTTCCTCCATGTTAGAGGTGCTGGGGCACTGACAACTACATCAAATCCTAGGTTAATCAGATTTGAAAGATTTTCCATCCCCCGTACTGTAACTTGTTCAGGTGGATAACTCAACGACACTAAAAGAGGATTAATCCCTAATTTATCTCGTAGAAATAAGGCTTGCCTTGTACTATCTTTACCTCCACTAACACCAATAATACAATCGTGATATTGACCTTTTTTTCTTGAATGGCTTGATAATAAATCTTGAAGTATCTCAAAGCGTTCCTGCCAATCAACATGCTGAAGCGCCTCATAATAAATACAAGCTGGACAAATTCCATCCAATGAAAAAACAGTATTTGGCCGCGTATCTGGCTGAAGACAATGTTTACAATATCTCATATTTAGACTATAATTAACCGCATTGTCATCTCTCCATCCACAGTTAATATTCTTTTTCTTATTTTAAAATAATCCACATTCATGACGCGCCTCGCTTTACATTTCGCTTTACACCCTTACCCAAAACTATATCAACATACTTTGGCTGAAGTCCAAAATCCGGACGGATTGACCGAACATCTTTGACCATAAAAACATCACCAGCGTTAATATCTTTGACAACATAGTTCGAACGGCAATACTGAACAAACTTTTTTCCGCTTCAGTCGAGCGGTAGCTGGCCTGACCCTACACTTGCCATACCCGTTCCTATTAAACAACAAGTTGTGCCATTTCAGCACACTCCATCGAAAATGAACCTTCAACACAATCGGCGCAATTGAGAGTAAAGTGTTTTTCAATGACTTTTGTGCCCAATTCAGCGCTGGCTCGTTTCTATAATCAAGAAGGGCAAGTGAAACCGCCATTACCTCTGCCTCCCTTTTTGTGCACTGCAAGTTGACAGCTTTAGCGGAATGGGTTTGTTTTGTAAATTTCTGCTAAAATGAATCAGCTTTTCATGCTCTTGAATTGTTTGATCAACTGGTTGGCAGCGCGGCTCACACAAACTCTCGTCTATACCAAGCAAATACTTTCCAGAAACAGTTCCCAATTCTCTCAGCATCAGCTTGGCCGTGACGGTTACCATTCTGTTGATCTTCAGCACCGAATAAACACGTAAACCTGTCGCAGGAAATTCCTTGTCTTCTTGACGCATGATTAAATCTAGTTTTTCAGGCTGCACGGAAAGTTTGCTGCTGATAAACGCTACAACAACATGGTTATTGGGTCAGATTGCAACAGTCAGGCACAATACCAATCGCACTTTCGTTGCTGATAAATCGTCAAACGTTCAATGATTTACCATCTGAAAGGCTATAAACATTCTCATCATCATCAGCCAAAAAATCAAAAACAGGGTTTGTTGCAACACTCCGCAACCACTCCATTTCAGAGATATCCTTTAAAAAATCATGCATCGCAGAATCTTCAGGCTCTTCCAACAAGACAACTTCCACACACTGCCCGACCCGAAAGGGCAAGCCGTTAAGTACTTGTGATCTGGATCGACTATGACAAAATGAGTTCGATATGCGTGCATTACTGACTACTTTTTCAAGACATTGGTGCGTTTTTGCAATTCCAATTTCAGCTGTTGATTATCACTCTATCGATGCATCAATCGAAAAATCGAGTGATGCCTTTCTGCCTGCCACAACATCCCTTCGAATGGGCGAAAGAGTCATCCGATAACCTCCCAGGTTAAGGCTGTTCCTTTCTGAAGATCCCGATTGACCGTCCGTCCGATTAAAATATCCAAATACTTGGACGGCAAACCCAAACCTGGTCGAATTGCGCGAACATTTTCTTTCGTCAGTACATACCCAGACTTTATATCCTGAACGATATAGAGCGAACGGCGATATAGGAGTGATTTTTTCTCTGCCTCGATCGGACCATAACTAATTTGACCCAGCGCTTGCCATGCGCGTTCAGTTTCTGCTACCAGTTGAGCCATCTCACCAGGTTCCATGGAAAACGCACTGTCCACTCCGCCATCAGCACGATTCAGGGTAAAGTGTTTCTCAATGACGCTGGCGCCCAATGCGACGCTGGCAACCGATACGCCCAAGCCCATGGTGTGATCAGAAAGCCCCACTTCACAGCCAAACAGCTCGCGCAAATGCGGGATGGTCAGAATATTGGTATTTTCAGCAGTAGCCGGATAGGTACTGGTGCATTTGAGCAAAATCAGATCTTTACATCCTGCCTCACGGGCAGCTCGGGCGGTTTCGTCCAACTCTGCGACGGTCGCCATACCGGTAGAGATAATCAATGGCTTGCCTGTTGCGGCAACCCGTCGAATCAATGGAAGATCCGTGTTCTCGAAAGAGGCAATCTTGTAACAGGGAACATCCAAAGTTTCCAGAAAATCGACTGACGTAGCATCGAATGGTGTGCTAAACGCAATCAGACCAAGTTCGCGTGAGCGATCAAAAATCGGTTTATGCCACTCCCATGGAGTATAGGCTTCGACGTAAAGCTTGTAGAGAGAGGTACCCTTCCATAGACTTTCAGGATCGCTGATATGAAACTCCCTCTCATCCAGATCTATCGTCATGGTGTCGGGCGTATAGGTCTGGATTTTCAGCGCATGAGCACCAGATCGGGCAACGGCCTCGACGATCTCCAGTGCCCTTTCCAGCGACTGATTGTGGTTGCCAGACATCTCAGCGATGATAAATGGCGCTTGGCTTCTGCCTATCAACCTATCAGCAATCCTTATCACTTCAATCATCTGCACATAATAGCTTTGAATAAATGGTAGATTCAATCTTATAGTCCGCGCCCAAAAATAAATGATGGGAGCGCTCATTACTGCCGAGCACACACGCAAACAACTTATTTATTTCTGGTTTGTATGTTTTCAAATAACGCTCAGCACTTTCCAACAGTCCTCGCCCTCGACCCATGCCATCGGTTCCTGGAACAAGATAGATTGAAACTTCAGCAGTATCATCCTTAATATCAAATCGAACAACCCCTACAGGAACATCCAGAAGGTAACCAATAAGCAAAACCTTGAGAGGAGATGATAACACGTCTGAAAACCATTGTTGATGATCATTCCAACTGATTACTTCAGTGTTTCGTGATACCGTTCTGACAGTTACATGATTACGCCATTGAAATAATTTCGCTGAATCGTCTTCGGTTGCAAATTTCGCCTCAATACCAGCAAAACCCATCGCTCTGATAACTCGCAAAATACCCCGGCCATCAACAGCATGCGTCGCATTATGGGAAAATAATCGCCGTAACGCGCTATTTTCAATAAGTGCACATAAGTGCTTCTTAAATGAATCATGAAAATCATCTTTGATATCTGGTGCATACAATAAACCAATAGCTGCTGAATCTGCAAGCTGTCTGGCCTGATTATCCGCCAAGCATAAAGCATACGTTGGCAACCCCAAACAACAACGTTCCCAAGTAGCTGAACCTCCAGCCCCAATCGCAAGGTCTGCTACCGCCATTAACTCAGCCATTCGATTTGTTTGCACATAACAGGTGAATCCGTATTCTGCACAAGCATTTTGAATTTGTTCTCGATATGGATGCTGTGCTCCTATCACCACATCCACATCTATATGCAAACCCTTCATATCAAGATCAACCAAAGCATCAATGGCTCGCCCTGTATAGTTGTCAATATCAACGCCGCCAAAAAAAACGAGAATCCGTTTAACCGGTCCGGTACGAGGTTTAACCTGCTGCCGCAATTGACGAAACTCCTCACGCAGCAGTGCATAATGAGGGCCAAGCAACAACCGGCAATGAACAGGAACTTTTCGCGTATAGCGGGTATGCATGTCTGCATAATAATTCTGATCCAGCAATACATCACACTCGTGCTGACGATCAGCAAGATCGTCTATCACACAAATATGCTTTACCGACAAACTAAGAGCACTCTCCCACCGCTGATCCAGTGCATAGTGATCAACAATCACCCAATCCCAGGCTTTATCAGATAAAGCGCGGAGACTATCCTGTGCATCAATATGCTGAGTAGTACCAAGCCAATGAGAATGAGCCAGGTCGTCAACACCCCCTTCTGCAGGGCTCTCCAGCAATATCAACTCATATCCTTGTTCCTCAGCCATATCCCGTAAATATTCAGGCATATAGCGACTGATAACGCGAACTCTTGCTCCTCGCGGTTTCAATGCTTCAGCCAGGGTCAGGCATCGCATGAAATGGCCGGTACCTATCTGAGGTGAGGCATCAACACGAATCGCGATGTTCATTTCATAATAAATTCTTGCAAAGAAGGCTCAAAAAACAGAATAACAGTTATTTTTTTACAAATAGCCACCAGGTGATGTCATCAAATCCGGCGCAATCATATATATGACCCCATAAAAAGCCATAATCGACTAAAGCCACATCAAAATTCTCAAGAAACATCTTACCAAAATCCCGCTTGAATAACTTATTCTTTTCTCCCTGGTACTCAATCATAACCGGCGTTCTATTGAAATATTCTCCTATCAGTATATATCTTCTAGAGAAGCTATACATCTTCTGCATATTTGCAAGAAGGTCATCAGGATGAATATGAATAAGTACTCCTATTGTATAAACAAGATCAAAGATATTACAAGCAAACGTTGAGTCGAGAATTGATCCATTAAATGTCTTGTCCAGCTTATAATGAGTAGTCACAAAATCATAGGCAGGAACACCAATTTCAATGATTGACTTGCTTGCAGCAGGAAGTACTTCATCCAGGAACACAATATTTCTCCCAATATTGCAGCCACACTCTAAAACAGAGTTTATTGCCTCTGTACTTGATAACATTTTTTTCCAGCACTCTATGCCAAGCGCCTTATCAAAAGCACTATTTTTTTTATATACTCTTCAGCATAGCTATTTGCCCAAAAATTTTGCTGTTCGTTCATATGTAAAAGATAATTTTGGATATTATTCTATCTATAAAAAAATCAATCCTGAAAAGACTTGTATATTCGCTCTGCACGAGCCCAATCTTCAGGAGTATCAATATCAACAACTCGCCAATTGGGGATTATATAGCCAACTCCACTACTATGTACCTTATTATTTTGCAGCCATGCTTCAGCTCTGCCCCAATAAAACTGACCTGCATCGTGATAAGCTGATTCCAAATCCTGTGTTCGCGTCAACTCATATTGAGGATAAAAAGGTTGCATATTCCCTCTTTCTGTACGCTTCAATGCCCGCTGAATGGCTGACGGAAACTCCGTAACAGGAAAACTATAGTCACCGTCACCCTTCGTAAGTAGCCCTAAAGCTCCTTTTAGGTCTTCGATCTGTAAAAAAGGAACTCCAGGATAAATACAACACACATAATCGATCTTCCATCCCAAATCACAACAGCTTCGAATGCCATGAGCGATAACAGGTACCGTAGCAGTGTAGTCATTCGCTAGTTCGTTCGGCCTGTGAAACGGCGTCTCCGCGCCCAACCCACGCGCAATAACGGCAATCTCTTCATCATCAGTTGAGACAACAATATGATCAAACAATCCTGATGCTTTTGCCGCTGTAATGGCATGGGCAATCATCGGCTTCCCTGCAAATATTTTTATGTTTTTGCGTGGAATGCGTTTGCTACCTCCACGGGCGGGAATGATGGCAATGTTCATAAACTTATCGTCTCCGTTAATTTTGCAACAACTTGTTCCTGCTGCTCTTCTGTCAATCCGGGATACATTGGGACACTAAGAGCTTCAGAATAATATCGCTCCGCCTCAGGATTATACCCCGCAATGAAGCCCATTTTCTCATAATAAGGCTGGCGATAAACAGGAATATAATGCAGATTGACAAGTATACCTGCCTCCCGGAGTGCTTCGTAAACTTGACGATGTGTCCTGTTTATTTGATCAAGTTTCAATCGAATAACATAAAGATGGTAACTTGAATAGCTGTCAGGATGTTGCCATGGAGTCACAACGGGCAAACCTGACAACATCTGATCATATCGCTTTGCGATGGCATGGCGCTTGATCACAAATTCATCAAGCCGTTGCATTTGACTCAAGCCTAAAGCTGCATGAATATCGGTCATGCGATAGTTGAAGCCGAGGTCTATCTGCTGGTAGTTCCAAAGTTCTTCCGGTGGTCTTGGATGCATATCTTCTGCTGTGCTGGTAATGCCATGACTGCGCAACAATCTCATCCGCTTGGCCAATAGCTCATCATTCGTGAGCGCCATGCCGCCCTCCCCAGTTGTAATAATCTTGACCGGGTGAAAGCTGAACACGGTAATATCACTATAACTGCCGTTGCCAATGGGTTCACCTTTGTATCTTCCGCCGATAGCGTGTGAAGTGTCTTCGATGATCTTGAATCCATACTTCTGACCGAGCATAAGAATTCTTGCCATATCGCAAGACTGGCCGCACAAATGAACGGGAATGACCACTTTGGGCAAAGTTCCTCTTTTTTCAGCCATAACAAGTTTTTCAGCAAGTCGTTCTACGCTAAGGTTATAAGTGCGGGGGTCGATATCCACAAAATCCACAGTTGCTCCACAGTACAATGCACAATTGGCACTCGCCACAAATGTTATGGGTGTTGTCCAAACGATATCACCTTTTCCTACACCTAAAGCTATGCAAGCAATGTGCAGCGCACTCGTTGCACTGTTGACAGCCACCCCATGTTGAGACCTGCAATAAATAGAAACGGCTTTTTCAAATGCAGGCACAACCGGGCCTTGCGTGAGAAAGTTAGATTGCAGCACATCAACGACCGCATCAATATCTGCATGATTAATATTTTGGCGACCGTAGGGGATCATAGGCATCATATCTTGCCGATTTTATTACGATTCTGGTCAATCCATGTACATAAAGTGTCAATACTCATCCATTCAGTGTTATTATCAGAACAATAGGTAAAGCCTACGGCCACCTTCTTTCCTCCATTTATACGCTCAGGGTCCATACTCCAATTGTTAATTGCAGGCAGCACCTTATAATGTTTTGAATATTCGTAGGTATGTGGTGCATCCTCGAAGCTAATCATCTGCTCATGAAGTTTTTCTCCTGGGCGAATACCCACAATGTCATGGTGAGCATCGGGTGCAATAGCAATTGCAATGTCAAGCAATTTCATGGAAGGAATTTTCTTGACATAGATCTCACCGCCAACCATATCCTCAAAGGCATGCCAGACGAGATCAACGCCCTGTTCAAGGGTGATCATGAAGCGGGTCATACGAGCATCGGTAATGGGTAGCGACCCCTTTTCTGCAAGAGTAAGAAAGAACGGAATCACAGAACCTCGTGAGCCCATGACATTGCCATAACGAACCACAGCAAAGCGGGTATCAGCACTTCCAGAGTAAGAGTTGCCTGCGATAAACAGTTTGTCTGATGTAAGTTTGGTAGCACCATAGAGATTCACCGGACTGCTGGCTTTGTCGGTTGAAAGTGCTACAACACGCTTGATTCCTTGATCAATACAAGCATCAATGAGGTTCATGGCTCCAAGTACATTGGTTTTTACACACTCAAACGGATTGTATTCTGCTGTTGGTACGATTTTGGTTGCCGCAGCATGGACAACATAATCGATACCATTGAGCGCTCGCGCAAGGCGATCTTTGTCACGCACATCACCAATAAAAAAGCGTACCCTTGGATCATCACCATAAAGCTTCGCCATATTCCACTGCTTCATCTCATCACGCGAATAGATGACAAGACGGTGTGGGTTATATTTTGCAAGGGTCATCGGCACAAAGGTGTGGCCGAAGGATCCGGTTCCGCCGGTGATGAGGATTGAGGAGTTGGTGAGCATGTAATTTGTTCTGAGTGCTGAGTTCTAATGGGGAGTGCTATACTTGAACTGGTTCAAGGGGGCGGGGGAACCCCGCCCGTACATTGATGATTTCCTGATAGGTGCCGGTGCGTTTGATTCCGCCGTCGGCGAGTTCTACGATTTGGGTGCAGTTTTTTAGAGTGGTGAGGCGATGGGCAATTATCAGTACGGTAAGATCATCGCCAAGGCTTTCGATTGATTGCATGACGGCTTGTTCGGTTTCGTTATCGAGGGCGCTGGTAGCTTCGTCGAAAATGATGACGTCGGCTTGTTTGTAGAGGGCGCGAGCTATGCCGATACGCTGTCGCTGACCTCCGGAGAGGCGGATTCCGCGTTCGCCGACGTAGGTCTGGTATTTCTTTGGCCAGCTTTCAATAATATCGGCAATCTGTGCCTGGCGGGCGGCTTGCTTTACCCTTTCATGATCGATTTTTCCCTTTGAAATACCAAAGGCTATGTTCTCTTCGATGGTGCTATCGGCAAGAAAAATGGCTTGCGGAACATGTGCAATATGCGCCTGCCATGATCGATTGTTGCCTGTAGTCAAGAGTTGATCGTCAATTTCTATGGTACCGTCTGTTGGCTGGAGAAGGCCCATGATGATATCAAGCAGTGTGCTTTTACCGCTGCCGGTGACTCCGATAAAACCAATTCTACTACCTTTCGTTATTATAAGATTAAGGTTTTTGAGTACCAGGGGCGTTTGCTCGGTGTAACGGAACGAGAGATTGTTTAAATTGATCTGTTGCCGGAAAGAAAGTGGCTTGATGGGTGGCTGATCGACATAATCGGGCAGTGGCTGATCGAGCAGTTCGAGTGTATCGCACAGCGAAACCTGCCCACCTTGAATGGTAGACCACGATCCGTAAGCCTGCTGCAATACCGGCATCAGACGCTGTGCACCAAGAGCCAAAACACCGAGTACAGGCATTGCTTTGGCGATACCATCAGGTTGTTTCGCGAGAGCGTATGCCAATACAGCAATAAGCATCATTCCGAGCGCTTCAATGACGAATCGTGGGCTTTGACCAATAAATATACTGCTTCCTTGAGAACTACGTAACCGATAGTCAGCATTGCGATAGACGTAACAGTATGCCGCCTGACTACCGTCAATCAGGATGTCGCGTATACCTCCTAACCCCTCTTGCAGTGACTTAATAACTTGGGTTGATTCTCCAGCAATACACTTGCTGTTGATCAACTGCCTGCTTCGAGTGAACTTGATTATAAATCCATAGATCAGACCAAAACCACCAAAAGCTGCCAATGCAATAACTGGATCGACCGACAACAAAGCGATGAGAATAGCAATCAGCATGATGCTGGAGCTGATGAGTGTTAATACAGGCAAGATAATACTGAAAATAACACTATTAGCTTTACCTGAGATACCATTGATCACCTCACTGCTGTTACGGGAGACGTGAACCGCGTAAGGCTGATAGAGGGTGCGGCGATAGATGCTGATGCTGAGGTCAGCCCCTGTTGCAAAGGAGAGCCGCGTATTGGCCCAGAGAAGCAGAAGACGCATCGCTCCAGATATTATGGCTGCAATGCCAAAAGTTATGGTGAGCGGAAACAGAAGCTGGCTGGCATTGGTTATTCCTGCTGCATGGATGAAGGGTTGGGCTGAGGGAAGCAGGAAGATTCTTTCGGGGGAGGTCAGCACTGCCAGAAATGGGAGCACAGCGCCTATGCTGAGGATTTCGGCGAATGAGGCGCAGACCATCAGAATAAGGAGCAGGCTGAATTGACCTCGACGACGCGGGGTGATGTGGTGCCAGAGGCGGATTAAAAGTTTGGAGATGGGCAAGGGTACGAAGTGGTATGTGTTAGGTGCTGAGTTCAACAGGGGCGGGGAGACCCCGCCCGTAAAGAGGGCATGGAAGCGCGGCCTTATAGAGGGCAGGGGGACCCTGCCCGTACGTTTTTGCCGTTTTTGGTTTGTTGTTCTATGGTGAGGAGGTCGGTGGTGGTTATGGATGGCTGATATTCAGGGACTACGCGCTTCAGAATTTGACGGATATGGGGAATGTCGTTATTGGTGATGGCTGTGGTAAGGTGTTCGAGTTCGCCTTGCAGTGTACTCCAGGGTATGAAGTGCTCTTTGGCTTTGAATATGCGGGGGTTGGCTGACGGGGTTGAATTGGAACCGATCAGCAGCTCTTCGTAGAGTTTTTCGCCAGGGCGAAGGCCGGTTATGCGGATTTCGATGTCTCCTTCCGGATTGTTATGATCGCGAAGTGTTAGGCCGGAGAGTTCGACCATCTTGCGAGCAAGGTCGATGATTTTGACCGGGTCACCCATTTCAAGCAGGTGGAGATCACCCGGCGAGGCCATGGCACCTGCCTGGATAACAAGCTGTGCAGCTTCAGGGATGGTCATGAAGTAGCGGGTAATCTCTTTGTGGGTAATGGTCAAGGGGCCGCCACTCTTGATCTGGCTGCGAAAAAGGGGCACAACGGAACCGCTTGAGCCAAGGACATTGCCGAAGCGCACCATGGAGAAGCAGGTTACGTGCCCCGGTTCCACGGCGAGTGCCTGAAGGATCATTTCACAGAGTCGTTTGCTTGCTCCCATCACATTGGTTGGCCGTACGGCCTTGTCGGTACTGATGAGAACAACGCTCGATACCCCGTGTCGCTGGGCAGCCTCTGCGATAGCGTGGGTGCCCAGCACGTTGTTGCGTATGCCTTCCGCCGGGTTATGCTCGACCATCGGCACATGCTTGTAGGCGGCGGCATGGTAGATCACCTCCGGATGGAAAACGCGGATAATGTCATTAATGCGATTTTCATTGGTTACATCGCAGAGGAGCGGCAGAATTCGGGTTATGGAAGAGTGGCGTGCATTGCGGCCATCAAGATCACGGTGAATCGAGTAGAGGTTGTGTTCCGCATTGTCGAGCAGCAGCAGCATTGAGGGGCGGGCCAGAAGCAGTTGGCGGCAGAGTTCACTGCCGATTGATCCTCCGGCGCCGGTCACCATCACCACCCGACCGGATATGGTACGATTAACGAGAGCATGATCGATCGGTATCGGGTCACGACCCAGAAGATCCTCGATATCGACCGTCTTGATATCAGAGATGGTGACTTTGCCTTCGGCAAACTCTTCAACTCCCGGCAGCATCTGGATAAGTATGGGGTATTTCCGGTATTGCTCAACAATTTCATTACGCCGGGTACGGCTTACACTGGGCATGGCGAGCAATATGTTGTTGATTCCCTGTGTGCTGATTAGTTCTTCGGCCTCCCGGAGGCTGAAGACCTTCATCCGGTTGATGGTTCGCCCCTGTAATTCCTTATTGTCGTCAATAAAACCAACAAGACTAAATTTTTTACTCCTGTTGATAGCATTGACAATCTCTACCCCGGCTGAACCTGCCCCGTAAATCAGCAGCTTGTTGGGAGCATCGCACTTTTTTGCGGGGGTACTCGTTACTGCAATACTCAAATATCTCACCAGTGCGCGGCTTCCGCCAATCATGAGCATGAATAGCAGTGGCTGCAGGATCCCTGTTGCAAGAGAAACATCCGGAATGTTCAGAAGAATAACGCAACAAAGAAATGCTGCACCATAGACAACAATCGTTTTGAAAAGTGTGAGAAATCCATCAAAACCGTTGAAACGCTGGACAGAATGGTAAACACCGGAAACAAAAAAGAAGAGTAACATCAGGAGTGGGGCAAGCAGATAGATCATCCACTGCTGACCCTCAGGCCGGTGCAAGCGCTCAAGAATGAACGAAAATGCCATCCAGACACTCAGTAAGGCTAAACAAGTATCGACGACAACAATGATCAAATGCTTGAAAAGCCGGGAAGAAGCAAAAATGCTTCTTCCGATGGAAAAAAACCGTTTTTTCAAGATTGTAAGTTATGCCTCTTCTTCATAATAGCCATAACCATAACCATAACCATAACCATAACCATACCGATGTGAATCACGTGATTCGATCATGACAACGCCAAGAATCAGTGGACGGAGAAAATGATCGTTAGCAAAATTCTTTATCGGCTCTTTATTGGTGAACTGCATTCGGGCAGTAAGAAGAGCACCGTCAACCGAATGGGCAAGCTGGGCAGCATCACTCAAGAAGAGCGGAGGAGAGTCGAAGACAACCTTGTCGAACTTTTCTTCAAGCTCTTTGAGAAGTCGAATCATTTTTTGCGATCCGAGAATTTCATTGGGGTTTGGAACTTTTTTACCAGCGCTCAGTACAAAAAGATTGTCGAGATGGGTTGGCTGAAAAAAGCTTTCATCAATGGTTGTCTGCGGACCGTACAGGTAGTCGGTCAAGCCTGGCTCTCTGTGGACTTTTAATTTTTTATGCTGTGATGCACGCCGTAAATCGCAGTCGATGATGAGGGTTTTTTTACCGGTAATCGCATAAGCCATTGCAAGATTGGCACATACCGTCGATTTTCCTTCAGACATTGCTGTACCCGAAACAAGAATGAATTTAAGCGAGTTGTCGATACGGGAGATATCGATGCGACTGTAGTCGAGAGATGTTCGAAGCGTGCGGAAACTCTCGGCAAAAGGGGAACTCAGACTGTCTGTTATCATCGGCATAGGTAGATCTGCTCCCTTTGCAACAACATCTTTTGGTACGTTCACCTTTGCATACGAGAGAACTTTTTCACGAAACGTTTTGCTTTTGCTGTAGAGTAAGCGGCGTATGAAGGGTTGTTTTTTATCATGAAAGGGGTTTTGGCCTTTTTGACCCACCAGGGGAATAGCGGAGAGCACCGTCAGACCAAGGTCACGGAAAAAGAGATCATCTTTAACCGTGTTGTCGGCTAACTCCGCTCCGAAAGTATAGAGTGCTGCAAGTAGCCCGCCAAGCACAAAGCCCATCAGCAAGTCTTTTGCCAGCACAGGCGTTTCCGGAGTGAATGGCCGAAATGCCGAACCGATAATGGAGACTCCGCCAACTTCAGAACCGAGCATGATACGGGTTTCATCGAGCTTCTCCTTCAGATAGAGATAGGTCTTGCCAACAACCTCCTTGTCCCTCTGCAATTTGATAAATTCCTGCTGTTTTTGCGGCAGCATCGAGAGCTGACTCTCGTAGTATTGCTTCAACAGGCCGTACTCGCTGGCACTGAAGTTGAGATCATTCAGTTTGCGCTCAGTCTGGAGCTTTTCGGAAACCATATCGAAACTGAATTTCTGGGCGCGGCCGGCATACCCTATTTCACCAGCAATCTTGCTGCGGCTGAGCTGCTCATAGCGTGTTTTGACCACATCGAGCTGCTGCCGTTTTGCCTTGACCTCCACATTGTCGATCCCCTTTTCCCTCACCATTTTCACATAGTCGCTCTCAAGGCTCCGCATCTCATCCATGATGGCACCAAGCTGGTTGTTGACATTTATTGTTATGCGCGAGCTGACAGCCTTATCGGTATCAGAAAGCTTTTTTTCAAGAAAGGCCAAGCCATTGCTTGCTATACGGGATTCCGCCTTGATGTCGTTATACTTTGCATCAGCTTCAACAACTTTGGCAAGTATTGCACCGGTATTGCCGCTCACTTCGTAAATTTTATTGTTCTGCATATACCTTGCAAGGGCATTATCGGCCTCAACAACCTTCTTTTGCTGATCCTGAATCATTTCAGCAATAAACTTGTTGGCCTGGGTGTACTTTTCGGAATTCCGGATGATGTCGGCATTTTTGTAGGTCTGGCAAAGGATATTGGTCAAAAAAACCGCTTCATCTGCAAAGGGGCTCGCTACCGAGACCTCCAGGAGGTTTGTGTCGCGAAGAGGTACAACCCTGATTCGATCCTTGAGCTTCGTGGTATGAAACCGTAAAAGAGCATCGGAATAGCGCCACTCTGCCGATTTTTGATCTGCATTGAGAGGATGAAAAACATCAATGGAGCTGAAAAGAAAATCGATGGGCGACACATAGCGCCTTTTATCAAAAAACTCAAGGGAGTCTTTGCGAGTGGTTTTATAGAGCTCCTGTACCGTGAGCTCCGCAATAGGGAACGACTGGAGCAGTTCAACATCTTTTTTAGCCGCCTTGGTATCAACGTCAACACCGGGCCCGAGAAGCGTTGCAAGCATATCGCCCGGAGCCTTGTTTTCATTGATCATCATGACCGAAACTGCATGGTATTCAGGCGTTTGAGCCTGATGATATGCCCACGCAACGAGAAGGCTGCCTGCAAGAATGGCGATAATTCCATATTTTCGGCGGAGTATACTCTTGAGGATCTCTCCAAGAGAGATCTCGTACCCCTGGCTTCGCTCATTATTATTCTGAGGAGTGAGGTTTGTCTCTTTTTCAACCATCATGGGAAGATTTCCTGATATTTAATTCTTAAGATTCGAATAGATGTAGGCCCAAGGATAGACCACACCAACTATACGGGAGAACTTTTCGAAATTGAACCCTTTTTCGGGAAAGATAATGGTGTCGTTGGGTTTCAGGGCAATAAATGAAGAGCGGTCACCGTGCTTGTAATACTCTTTCAGATTTACCACATAGGCCTGCGCTCCATTTTTGTCGGGCTCCTGACGGGCAACCAGTACTTTTTTCAGGTTGGCACCAGACTGCAGGCCGCCTGAGAGGGCAAGAATTGTTGCGAAATCGACATTTTCACGAACCACAAGTTGTCCCTGCCGGTTGACCTGACCGAGGACGTTGACAATCATCAGGATATTGCCGTTGTCATCGGTAAAATAGGAGTCCTGAACCAGAGGATAATTGGGGCCTGAGAGCGGGTTATAGCCAGGCTGCTGCTGTTCGGAGATGAGGGAAGAGCGGACAGCAGATTCAGCCAATGCCGGATGGTTCATGCAGGAAAAAACAAGACAATGCAATGAAACCGTGATCACCACAAGTTTTTTTAAGAAGCTCATAGTCAGTTGCCTTTTTATACCATAATTCCAAAATCGCAGCAAAAAGCTACGCAACCTTCACCCACATCTGAAGTACTTATTTGTTAATCAGTAATGAAAGAAACCACTGGTAACGGGGAAATGAATAAACCCTCCATCACCACAAAACAAGCCAACAAATACAGTCATCACTTTTCACAATTGGACAACATAAAAAACCTTCAAGCTATTCGCAACACCAACAAAAAAAACAATCCAATCAACACCCTTCAACAATATCACCACAAGAGACTCATATATATATTCCGGGCATCACCGCTATATATATTATTGTAATATGCTTGTAAAGGAAGCTTTTCAAAAAAAAAAAAAAAATACCCATAAACAATTAAATAACTTGTACTTAAATAGATTACAATAAAATCATTTGGTAGTTACAAATCAACAATAAACAATATTCCATGTGTAACAGGCACATAATATTATATAAAGAAATCCATTGTATGCATTTGTTAACTATTTTTCCACATCGCAACATTTCCTCATAAAAGTATCACAAAAAAGTTCCCTCTGAGCCTTTGTACATTTTTTCCTCACAAATATAATAATTTAATTCTCTTTTTGTAACCCCCTGGCTAAATCTTTAAAATAATATACGTTACCATTATGCTTTTCGTTCGTCATGGTCGCTGCAGTAGCGGTCGATAAGACGGAGGAACTGGCCACCGTAACGCTGGAGCTTGACTTCGCCAACACCCGAGATGGTGAGCATCGCTTCAGCCGTTCGCGGGAGCTGCGCGGCCATGTCGTGCAGTGTGCGGTCGGAAAAGACGATGTAGGGCGGAATTCCCTGCTCGTCGGCAATCTGCTTACGCAGCGAGCGGAGCAGGTCGAAGAGCTGGCTGTCGGCAGGAGCTTCATCCGGTTTGGTGAGCGGATGCGCTTTTTTCTTTTCGAGAACCCGGACGATATCGATACGCTCTTCACTCTTGAGGATTCTCGATGCCTTGGGCAGGAGGAAGAGCGTCGGGTAGAGTCCTTCCGTTTTCTGTATCACCTTTTGCGCGAGGAGTTCGTCGATGAGGCGGCGCCAGTATTTTTTGTCGTGGTGTTTGCCAACTCCCCAGGTTTTAAGGCGGTCGTGACCGAAGTCGAGAATTTTTTTGTTCTGGCTTCCGGTGACAATATCAACAATATGGGCGGCCCCGAAGCGCTCCTCGGTGCGGACGATGGCTGAGAGCAGCATCTGCGCCTCGAGGGTGCAATCGACCACTTCGCGGGTGCCGAGGCAGATGTCGCAGGAGTTGCAGTTTTCGTGGGGGTAGCGTTCGCCAAAGTAGTCGAGGAGGGTGCGGCGGCGGCAGACGGAGGTCGAGGCGAAGGCGGTCACCTTTGAGAGGGCTGCAAGCGCGCGTTCCCGCTCGGCTTCATCCGGCATAGAGTCGATAAAGAAGCGCACTTTGGGGATGTCGCCCTGGGAGAAGAGAAGGGTACAGGTTGCCGGTTCGCCGTCGCGCCCTGCCCTGCCGGTCTCCTGATAGTAGTTTTCGATGCTTTTGGGGAGATCGGCGTGGATAACAAAACGGATGTTGGATTTGTCGATCCCCATGCCGAAGGCGATGGTGGCAACAATAACCTCGGCTTCGTCGCGGATGAAGGCCTCCTGGTTGCGTTTGCGGTCGGTGTCGCTGAGGCCGGCATGGTACGGGAGAGCGCGGAAACCCTTTGCCTGAAGCATGGCTGCGGTATCGCTGACACTTTTGCGGCTGGTGCGGTAGATGATGCCTGCCTTGCCGGGGTTGCTTTTCAGAAGAGCGACAATCTGGGCATCCGGATTATCCTTGAAACGGACGTCGTAGAGAAGATTGGGGCGGTCGAAGGAGGCGCGAACGATGAGGGGGTCGCGCAGTGCCAGTTTTTGGAGGATGTCCTGCTGTACCCTGTGGGTTGCGGTTGCGGTGAAGGCGGCAACCAGGGTTTCGGGAAAGAGTGTCACGAGGTCCGAGAGGGAGAGGTAGTCGGGGCGAAAGTCGTGTCCCCATTCGGAGATGCAGTGTGCTTCGTCGATGACGGCCATGCTGAGCGGCACCCGGCTGAGTGTTTCGCGGAAGTGGCTGAGGATGAAGCGTTCGGGTGCGACGTAGAGCAAATCGATGCCGCCGGAGAGGAGATGGCGCATGACTTCGTCGCGTTCGTCGGGGCTCTGTGAGCTGTTGAGGAAGGCGGCGCGGATGCCGTTGGAACGGGCGCCGTCGACCTGGTCTTTCATGAGGGCGATGAGCGGGCTGATGACCATGCAGGTGCCGGGGAGCAGCACGGCTGGAAGCTGGTAGCAGAGTGATTTGCCGCCTCCGGTGGGCATGATGGCTAAAACGTCCCGCTTTGCGAGCAGTGCGCGTACGACACTCTCCTGGTTGGGGCGAAACTCACGAAAACCAAAGAGCTTGCGGAGAGTGTCGAGCATAATGGGGGGCAGGGTCAGCTTTTGTTTTTGCGCCAGGTGCCGATATAGAGCGCGGCAATTCGGGCACCGAAGCGCAGGATTTCTGTGTCGGTAAGGATGGAGAGTATCTGGCCCGTTATCCTTCCGGGGTTGTTGCGCAGCCATTCGTTGCGGTAGAGGGCGCTCATGAGCGTCTCCATAGAGAAGGAGCAGGCACAGTCGACCAGTTTGTCGAGAGTGATTTCGGGGCCTGAAATGGGGGCGAGAGGCTCTCCCTCTTTCTGGGCTTTCATGGTGAGTATACGGTTGGCTCCTTGCTCACGCAGGGTAAAGGTGATGCTCTCCGCGGGTGAGCGGCGGATGCGGATGGTAAGTGGCTGCGGCAAGGGTTTGCATGAGGGGAGCGCGGGCTGCTCTATCTCTCCATGCTCATGGTCAAGAAGACGCAGGAGCGCTTTGAAGACGATGTCGGTGATCTGCGGGGTGTTGAGGTTCTTGTTGACCCGCATGAGGAAGCAGAGCTGGAAGAGGTCGATGAGGAAGTTGAGCAGCAGCTCTTTCGGGCTGTTGCGTTTCATGACGGAGCGGTAGCGGTTGAAGGCGACGTTGCAGTAGGCGAGCATGTCGACCAGGGTGGCGCTATTCATGGTGCGGGTTTCGATGACGGGGCAGTAGTTGTTGTAGAAGTCCCAGTCGAAGGAGCAGATTTTGCCCTCATCTTTGTACTCCTTGAAGATGCCGGTGCCGGGGTAGGGGGTCATGATCATGAAGAGTGACTGGCGAAGTCCGAGCGATCGGGCAAAGTCGGGGTAGGCCATGGTGTCTTCGATAGTTTCGGTGTAGTGGCCGATGATGAAGTACCCTTCTGCTCCGATGCTGTGCTGGCGGCAGAGGTCAATGGCTTTTGAGACATCGCCAAGGCTGTTTTTTTTGTTCATGAGGGCAAGGGTGGCTTCGCTCGGGCTTTCGATGCCAAGGCCGACTTTGCTGAGGCCGATTCGGCGAAGTTTGTCGAGAATGCGTTCGGCCCGGACAAGATCTTTGGCTCTTGTTTCGGTCATGATGCGGAAGTTGGTCAGTCCCCTTTTAATCATGAGGTCGCAGATTTTTTCTGCCCGCCCGATGTTGGTGAGAAAGTTGGCATCCCAGATTTTGAGCAGTTTTTTGTTTTTGGGGTCGTGGAGGAGGGCGATCTCTTCTACGACGTTTTCGGCGCTCCGGCCTCTCCATCCTTTGTGCATCTGGTCGTTGGCGCAAAAGGAGCAGCTCCAGGGGCATCCGCGGGAGGTGTAGATGGTGTCGATGGAGTAGGCATCGCCTTTTTCGCCGTAACGGCTGGGGCGAAGGGTGCGCATCGGAAAGCGGATGGAGTCGATATTCTGGATGGTGGGCCTTGGTTCGGTGTAGACAATGGTGCCATTCTCCCTGTAGGCGAGCCCTTTGACCTCTTTTGAGGGGCCGTTGAGTACCAGTTCGCGGAAGGTCTCTTCGCCCTCTCCGATGACGACAACGTCAACACAGGAGAGTTTGAGTACCTCTTCGGGGAGCGCTGTGGGGTGAAAGCCGCCCATGACAACAAAGGCGCCGGCTTCTTTGGCTATTTTGGCAAGGCGTTCGGCCTGGTTGAAGGCGCCGGTCATGGAGGAGATGGCTACCAGGTCTACCGGCTTTTTTTTGAGCAGTGCACGGAGGCTGTCGAAAATCCCTTCGTTGTAGAAATTTTCGGGCATGACTATGCTTTCAACATCGTGCTCGACGGCGGCGGCGAGGTAGCAGACGCCGATACAGTCGGTGATGAAGCGGGGAAAGGGTGCGATGATGGTCTGGGGTGCCTCAACGAGACAGAGATGGTTGAAATATGCCATTGAGATTGATGCTTGAACGTTGATTACCGACAGAGCTGTACTGCAAGATACGCACTGGAGAACTTTTTTACACGCTATAAATCGTTGTTCACAGAAAAATGGTTCCCCCTTTTTTCGCAAGCAGCGATGATTCGGGGCTCTTAACTTTTTAAAACGAGATACACAAAAATTCACTTATATTCGTAAAAATTATATTTGCATAATTCTGTCACAAAAAAGGAGTGCTAACCAATGAAGCCTTTAAAATTAGTAGCCGGAGCGGCAATCGTTCTGGCGGCAATGCAGCTTGTCCCTTATGGCCGCGACCACAAGAATCCACCCGTCAGTGGCGAGCCAAAGTGGGATTCGCCACGAACCAGTGAATTGTTTGGCCGCGCCTGCAAGAACTGCCATTCCAATGAAACGGTCTGGCCCTGGTACAGCTCTGTGGCACCTGCATCGTGGCTGACACAGGTGGATGTCTCTTTTGGTCGAAAGGCGTTCAATGTTTCGGAGTGGGGTCGGACAACTGGAGAAAATGAGGGTGACAAGGCTGCAGGCGAGGTAAGAGAGGGTAAAATGCCTCCATTTTTCTACCTGCCTGCGCATCCGGAGGCAAAGCTGAGTGCGGCGGAGAAGGTGGAGTTGGCAAAGGGGCTGGTTGCGACGTTCGGTGAGGAGAAAAAGGGTGGTGAAAAAGAGAGCGGAAAAGGGGCTGAAAAGGGTGCCGTCAAGAAAAAAGATGGCGATAACGATAAAGATTAGAACGGGTAACAGAGCCGTCCCGCTATACTGTGGGACGGCGATGGGTTTGAGTGTTTCGCAACTGTTTCAGCATTGATTTCATGAGTTTTCCGATTTTTCAAAAACGAACCGCTCTCGCCAGCCAAAACTACCCGCTTCATCTGCTCCTCTTTCTTTTAACGGTGGTAACCACGCTCTGGGCAGGTGCCTTCTGGGGTGGGAATCAGATCAATTTTCGTTCTCCTGCGCTCTTCATCATCTCACTTGCTCCGGGTATTCCCTACTCGTTGTCGCTTCTTCTCTTCCTGACTGTCCACGAGTTTGGCCACTTTTTTGCAGCGCTGCACCACCGTGTGCGGGCAACGCTTCCCTATTACATTCCTATGCCTCCCCTGCCCTCTTTTCTGAGCCTGGGGACGATGGGTGCGGTGATAAAGGTGAAGGAGCGGATTCCGGGAACAAACTCCCTGTTTGATATTGGCGTTTCAGGGCCGATGGGCGGGTTTGCGGTATGCGTCGGGCTTTTGGTCTATGGTTTTCTGAATCTTCCGCCAACTGACTTTATTTATACCATTCATCCTGAATATCTGACACCGGGCGGTATGGAGGCTGGGGTACCGGTACCGGCGGGCACCCTTGTTCTTGGAAAAAATCTGCTCTGGATTTTTCTTGAGCACGTGATTGCACCGAAAAATCTGCCGCCGATGACGGAGATGTATCACTATCCTTTCCTGTTTGCGGGCTGGTTGTCGTCACTGGTGACCGCACTGAATCTGCTTCCGGTCGGCCAGCTTGACGGCGGCCATATTATTTATGCGCTGTTTGGGAGAAAAGGACATGCAAAAGCGGCAAGAGCTTTTCTCTTCTTTATCATGCTTCTCGGTTTTCCCTCATTTCTGGAGTTGCTGCTCTCCTGGATCAGACCGGAGGCAATGGCTTTGATACCGCAGGTGCTGCTGCAGTGGTCGTGGTCTGGCTGGATTTTGTGGTCACTGATTCTTTCGCATGTTATCGGTCTGAACCATCCTCCGACCGTGCATGACCATCCCCTTTCTCCATTAAGAGTGGTGTATGGGTGGGTAGCCATAGCGGTCTTTGTTGTTACCTTCACGCCGGTGCCGTTCGGAATCCGTTAAACACGACGATATATACCATATCACACGACACGGCATGAATACCGTTGAAGAGGGCGGGATGACCCCGCCCCTACGGGAATAATAACAAAATAACGGTGGGTATGCATTTGATCGATTTCTCGGCGGGGCCTTTGATCATGGGGATTTTGAATACCACGCCTGATTCGTTTTATGATGGCGGGGTGTTCGCGGGCAGCGGTGGCGTCGACCTTGATCGGGCTCTGGATCATGCGTTGGTGATGATCGGGGAAGGTGCATCAATTATCGATATTGGCGGTGAGTCGTCGCGGCCGGGGGCTGATAAAGTCTCTGCCCGTGAGGAGATTGAGCGTACGGTGCCGTTGATTGCCCTTTTGCGCCAGAAAACCGATATTCTGATTTCAATCGACACGTTCAAGGCGGAGGTGGCCGAAGAGGCGTTGCGGGCAGGGGCTCATATCGTCAATGATATTTCGGGCTTTACCTTCGACCGCAACCTTCCCGCTGTTTGCGGGAAGTACCAGGCGGCTGTAGTGTTGATGCATACGCCGGTGAGACCGGAGTCGATGCAGTGGAGCACGGCTGCTGAGGCGGGAGAAGAGGATATTGTGACACGGGTGAGCCATATTCTGTCGCGCTCCATAGCGCTGGCTGAAGAGTATTCGATTGAGGATATTATCGTTGATCCGGGCTTCGGGTTCGGCAAAAGTGTTGCGGAGAATTTCCAACTGCTTGATCAGCTTGGTTCACTGCTTGCTCTGGGCCGCCCGGTTCTGGCGGGTGTGTCCCGTAAATCGTTTCTCGGCTATGCCATTACCCTGACCGGCGGGGAGACCCCGCCGCCATCCGAAAGGCTGGCCGCCACCATCGCCGCACAAACGATCGCCCTGATGCGTGGCGCATCCATATTACGGGTGCACGACGTTGCCCAGGCCGCAGCATGCGCCGCCATCGTCCGCGCCACCCACAATCCCCGATTGTAGGGGCGGGGTGACCCCGCCCGTACGGTTTTGATTGATGCGGGGAGGGCGGGGTCACCCCGCCCTTACGGTTGGGGGGTGCGTGCCCCGCCCGTACGGTTTTGGGGGTTTGTTTTTTTGTTTACATTGGTTTTTCTGGCCTGGATTGTGATTGTCAACCCCTCATTGTCTCGTTGTTCAGATGTATCTTTCGAAAATTGAGCTTTTTGGCTTCAAGAGCTTTGCGCATAAGGTCAGAATAAAATTTGACAAGGGTCTTACGGCAATTGTGGGGCCTAATGGATGTGGCAAGACGAATGTTGTGGATGCCATGCGCTGGGTTCTGGGTGAGCAGAAGTCTTCGCTGCTCCGGTCGGCAAAGATGGAGAATATCATTTTTAATGGGTCGAGGAACCTGAAGCCTCTGAGTCTTACCGAAGTTTCTCTGACGATCGAGAATACGCGAAATGTTTTACCGATTGAATATACCGAGGTGACGGTTACCCGTCGTCTTTACCGGAATGGTGATAGCGAGTTTTTTTTAAACCTTGTGCCTTGCCGTCTGAAGGATATTCTTGACCTTTTCACCGATACCGGGATGGGCAGTGATGCTTATTCGGTTATTGAGTTGAAGATGATTGAGGAGATTATCAGCAACAAAAGTGAGGAGCGCCTGAAGCTTTTTGAGGAGGCGGCAGGGATAACCCGTTATAAACAGAGGCGAAAACAGACTTTCAAGCTGCTTGAAAGTACTTCGCGTGACCTCTCCCGCGTTGATGATGTGGTGACGGAGGTTGAGAAAAAGGTGCGGAGCCTGAAGTTGCAGGTGCGTAAAGCTGAAAAGTTGAGGGCGCTGAAAAGGAAAATTCGTGAACTTGACCTTGCGCTCTCCTGGCTGCAGATGGAGGAGTTGCGCGAAAAACTTGAGCCGATGCAGCGCCGAATAAGGGAGGAGGAGAAGTTGCACCATGCTTGTGCAACAACCATCGCGACTGAGGAGAGCGCTGCCGAGGAGAGGGAGTTGCTGTTGCTTAAGGAGGAGAGTACTCTTTCGGAGGGTCAGAGAAGGCTGAACGAGAGCAATCAGCGGATTCACACCCTTGAAAAGTCTCTTTTGCAGCATGATGAGCATCAAAAGGGTCTTGCTGCCGATATTGCTCGTTTCAGGGCAATTATCAGCAATAAAGAGGAAAAAAGCGGAGAGCAGGCGTTGCTGGAGCAGAACATGCTGGAGCGAAAAGCTCCTTGTGAAGCGAAGTGCAACGAGCTCCACGAGGCATTTCAGAGTCTTGTTGTTGAGCATGACCAGCTCAATGCCACGCTTGGCCATCAAAGGGAGGAACTTGCACGGGAGCGGAGGCTTTGCGCTGAAGAGCAGAGTGCGGCTAACCACCTGGCGTTGACAAAACACAGCCTTGAATCGAAGCGAGAGTATTTGCGTTCGACTCTTGAGCGGCTTGAAGCAAAACAGGTGGCCATTCGGGAGAAGATAACGGAGTCCTGTAGTGTGGAGGTGGAGTTGCAGGAGGAGATCAATCAAAAAGTTGGAGCAGTCGCTGAAGCGAGGAGACGGGAAGAGGGTGTGCGGGAACGGCTGGAGAGTGTGAAGCTTCAAATTGAGGGAAAACAGGAGGCTCTCCTTCGGAAGCGTTCTGAGAGGGAACGGGTGCACAACCAGATTCTGCTTGCGAACTCGGTGCTCGACAATTTTGAGGGAATGCCGGAGGGAATCGGGTTTCTCGAAAAGCAGAAGAGCGGAAAACAGGGGCTGGGATGCCTGTCGGATCTTCTGTCGCTTGATCATGCCTACCGCAAAGCGGTTAATGCCGCACTTGGCGACAGCATGAGTTATTATGTCTGCCAGTCGCTGCAGGAGGCCAAGGAGGGAATCGCCCATCTTACTCGCTCCAATAAGGGAAAGCTCCATTTTCTGGTGCTTGATCTGGTCAGCCAGAGTAACGGGGTTGACTACCCGGAGATCGATGGTGCAACAAGAACGGTTGATCTTGTTCAGTATCCTGAGGAGCTGCATCACGCCCTGTTGCTGATGCTTGGGAAAAGCTACGTGGTGCCGGATTTGCGGAGAGCGGAATCGCTTGCCTTGCTCCATCCTGACTGCTCATTTGTAACGAGTGAAGGTGAAAAATTTGCTGGCAGGGGGCTCCTTTTTGGTGGAAGCTCGAGCAGCGGCGAGGGGTTGCGGCTGGGGAGAAGGGCTCTGCGTGACGGTCTGCAGAAGGAGCTGGTGGCTCTCGATAAAGCGGTCACGATGGAGGAGAAAGCTCTTTTGCAACTGCGCGATACAATGGCTTCAATCAGGGCGGATGATGAGCGCCGCGAGGTTGAGCGTCTTGCCAGGGAGCTGGGAGTGCTTGAAAAGAGTGCTGCCCGACTGGATGCAGAGGAGAGTGGCCGCAAGCGGGAGGTGCAGCAGGCTGAAGTTGAGAGAGCGGCAATGGTTGCACAAAAAGCGGCTTGCGAAGCTGAGCTGCTGGCGCTTTTGCCTGCAATCGAGGGCAAGGCATCAGCTTCAGCTCGTTTTAGTGAAAAAATCAGGCTGCTGCAGGAGAACCTTACCGCACTTGAAACGCGCCATCATCTCTTTGGCCGGGAGATGCAGGCTCGTCAGAGCCGATACAAGGATGCCCTTCTCGAATTTGAGAAGCTGAGTTTCAGCCTTGCTGCCTGTGAAGAGAACAGAAAAGCGCTGCATGAAGAGATCAAAAGGCTCCATGCTGATGGAGCTGCCGCTGAAAAAAAACGGCTCCTTGGGCGGAAAGCATCTGAAGGGATAAAAATGGAGCTGGAGGAGCTGCTTCTTGTGGCGGCCGGAGAGCAGAAACGGGTTGGTGACCTTGGATTGGCCTACCGGGAACGGCAGGCGCAACATCATGAAAGCCAGAAGGTTCTGAGGGAGCTCCGGAAAAAACATGACGCCTTGCAACAGTCGCTTGCGGGACTTACGCATGAAAATATACAACTGGAGCAATCGCTGGACCATCTCTTCACAGAGGCCCAGGTAAAATACAATTGTGACCTCGCCTTGATGGCTGAACCGCCTCTTGATGATGCCTTTGACCGCACTGCGGCGAAGCAGACGCTTGAGGCGCTGAACGGACAGCGGGTGCAGTTTGGCGCTGTCAATGAGCTGGCGCTTGATGAGTATGAGGAGGAGAAAAAACGACTCGATTTTCTTGTCGGACAGCGGCAAGATCTGCTTAACGCCGAGAGGGAGCTTCGATCGACCATTGAGGAGATTAACAAGGCTGCCCTGCTGAAATTTGAAGCTACGTTTGGTGAGGTGAGAAAAAACTTTATCGCTATTTTTCGTGAGCTTTTTGATTTGGAAGATGAGGTGGATCTGCTCATTCATGCCGAAGAAGACCCTCTTGATGCCCACATTGAGATTGTGGCTAAACCAAAGGGGAAAAAGCCTCTCTCGATTGAGCAGTTGAGCGGTGGTGAGAAGGCGCTGACGGCACTTTCACTGCTTTTTGCCATCTATCTGGTGAAGCCGAGCCCTTTCTGCATTCTTGATGAAGTGGATGCCCCGCTGGATGACGCCAATGTCAACCGGTTTATTAAACTTCTGAAAAAATTTGAGAATAACACTCAATTCATTATTGTTACGCACAACAAAAAAACGATGGCCTCCTGTCAGGCTCTTTACGGGGTCACTATGGAGGAGGAGGGGGTATCGAAACTGATTCCCGTACGACTTGAAAAAATAAGGATTTGAGAGGTTCCGGGAAATGCCATGCTGAAGAAACTTGTGTTATTTGATATCGACGGAACATTGCTTTCGGTGAACAAGATTAATCGCAGCGTCCTTGTTGATGCCCTGACGGAGGTCTATGGAACTGCGGGAAGTGCTGGCACACACAATTTTTGTGGCAAGATGGACAGCGTCATCTTTTATGAGGTTCTGCTAAGTGCAGGACTCGGCGAGGGTGAGATCACCGAAAAATTCGAGCGGGCCAAAGAGTGCTATATCGAACGGTTCCGCCAGAGTGCCCGGGCTTCGGACGTCAGTCTGATGTTGGGCATCCCTGAACTCCTTCAGGAGCTTTCAGGCTGTTCCGAAGTGATGCTCGCTCTGTTGACCGGAAATTTTGAAGAGTCGGGACGGCACAAACTCCTTCTTCCTGAAATAAATCACTACTTTCCCTTCGGGGCATTCGCTGATGATGCACCCAGTCGCAATGAACTGCCTGCGGTTGCTGTCGCAAAAGCGTACCAGCTTACCGGTGTACAATTTTTTAATCACGACATCATTATCATTGGCGACACGGAACACGATATTGCGTGTGCCAGGGTTGTGAACGCAAAGTCTATTGCCGTTGCGACTGGCAACTATTCAACGGAGGAGCTGAAAAAACACCATCCGCATGTTTTGTATGAAAACCTGGGCCGGACTGATGTTGTTCTCGGTGAAATCCTCCACTCCTCAATCAATTAATTGCTCTTTTATGAAGACGTACCGACGGCAAATACGTGAAAAGATTTTACAGGCGCTCTATACCATTGAAATCCGGGATACCGACATCGACTCTGCCGCTGGATGGCTTTTGACTGAGGAGATTCTTGCGGATGCCAATGCCATGAAGTTTTTCAATATGCTTTTGAAAAACATCAAGGAGCACATGGAGGAGATTGACCGTTATATTGTGAAGCATACCTTTAACTGGGATATGAGCCGTATTGCCATCATTGACAAGAATATCATTCGTATGGCCCTGACGGAAATCCTCTACTGCGAGGATATTCCACCCAAGGTATCGATCAATGAGGCTATTGAAATCGCAAAAAAATTCAACAGCACCGACAAGAGCAGCAAGTTTGTCAACGGCATTCTTGATGCAATTTACAATGATCTGAAGGGTGAGGGGAAGGTGCATAAAAATGGACGGGGTCTGATTGACCAATCGGTGACCAAGCTTCAGACAGCGGAGAGCGAGAGTGAAAACCCGGAAATTGAGAGCTGAAGAGGCATGAAACTGACCCCTGGAGAAAAGATTGTTGTTCTCAATGAGGCGCTGGGCGCAGCCTATCCAAACCCGAAGAGCGAGCTCTGCTACGGAAGCGCGTTTCAGTTGCTTGTGGCCACCATTCTGGCGGCCCAGGCCACGGATAAACAGGTGAATATCATTACCCGGGAGCTTTTCCGGTTTGCGCCGGATGCTGAGAGCATGAGCAGGATGGAGCTTGAGGAGGTGAGAAGCCTTGTCAGCTCCATCAATTACTGCAACAACAAGGCGAAAAACATCCTTGAGGTGAGCCGGATTCTGGTTGAGCGCTTTCACGGTGAAGTTCCCGGGACAAGGGAGGAGCTTGAAAGCCTGCCGGGGGTTGGCAGAAAAACAGCGAATGTTGTACTGAGCAATGCTTTTGGCCTGCCGGTCATGCCGGTCGATACCCATGTGCACCGGGTCTCAAACCGGATCGGGCTGGTTCGGACCGAAAAGGTGGAGCAGACCGAAAAGGAGCTGATGAACATTATTCCTGAAGCGTGGGTTCTCCCCTTTCATCACTATTTGCTGCTGCACGGCCGTTACACCTGCAAGGCAAAAAAGCCTGACTGTGCACATTGTGCTGTCAGCAGCATCTGCGACTACACCGGCAAAAACTAACCGAGCTCGACTTTTCGATCGACAGCGTAAATCCACTCACCTTCAGGCCGCTGGCGGTTACCAGCCCACAGCTCGAGCGTTATCCCTTTTCCGGATGAGAGCGGAGAGGTGAAAATTTCGACCTGGTAGTAGAGTTCGTCGAGCAGGTCATCCCATACCTTTTCAAGGGTGACTTCATCCCTGGCATAAGCCGCTCCAGGAATAAGGGCATGGGGTGTATCGGGCTGAAAATAGTCGCTGATGTAGACAAAGCTGTCGGGCATCAGAAAGCCACCCCTGAAGCTTCCCCTGGGTCGCTTGATGCCGGGCACTTCAATCCAGAATTCAAGCAGGGTGTCGAGGGTCAGCTTGCCGTCGTCGGCAAGTTTCTCGAGCAGTTGCTGTACGGTTTGGCGGATGAGCGTTTTGTTCTGAAGGGTCAGCTCATGCATGGTGAAGTCGGGGGTGTGGTCGCGCATGTCGGGTGAAGGGTATGGTGTTGATGTTTTTTGTTACAAGGGAATATAGAGAGTTTTTTTGTGATTGGGCGGGGCGACATCAAGCACCGCTGTCGGGTGCCGGGTATGACGACTCGCAAAATTCGATAATGCAGTTAAACCATGCGTATAACTCTGGCGCAGCCTTGGTTAGCGCCATGAAAAATTCGGATAGTCGTTGTTCGTTTTCTTCATAATCATGATTGACTGCGTTTCGCAGTTCACGAATCATTTTCCAGTGTTCAACCGTATCCAGAATACCGAGTTTTTCCATATACAGCAGTACGAAACTGAAAGGCTCAGTGCTTTGCTCTTCTTCACGGGCTATGGCACGCATGATTTTTCCCAAATGCTCCTGAAACTCACTGAATCGCACCCGAAAAGCCGCAAGTGTTTCATGATGTTCTGGTTTCAATTGATGCCAATCGCTTATTGGCATGAGCAGCAGGGTCTGCTCAAGTGAGTAGTCGAAATAGTTGCGCATGCGACGCAAATGTTCAATTTTTTTCCAAATCAACTGTACGTTTGCACTCATAGCCTTTCTCCCTGACTCTTGGCAATTTTGGCAATGATTGAATTATCTGTCGGGTGGCGAACAATCAAGTCAATCGGCATATCGAGGCTCTCTTCAAGTTTGATTTTGCAACGAATTTCGTCGAGCAATGTGTGATGCGAGGATTCAACATACAGGTCAACATCCCCACCTTTTTTATGATCATCAAGACGTGAACCGAAGAGCCAGATGATGGCACCATCACCCAAATGCCGGTGTATCTGCTGGCAAATTATTTGTGATTGAGATGGGCTAAGACGCATAAGAGTGGAGGAGACTGGATTTTTGTTGAAGTTCTTCCGATAACTCTGTTGTGTTTACCGCTATCATCCCCGAAGCTCTTTGTGTTACAGTTTGTTGCTTCTATAATAAACATTTTTCTGCTCTGAATGATCATGAACCAGAGCCTCTGGTATTTGCAATCCTATTTGATGATCAGTGAAAAGAGCAGGTCTGAGGCCTCTGACTGAATTTGCAATGAAAATAGCATCGGCAGTTTCGAGATCGTGAAGGGTTATGATTTTTTCGTGGGCAAAGGGGCTGGTGGCGAGGATGTAGCGGCGGAAAATACCGTTGAGCAGGCCGGAGTTGAGGGGAGGCGTCAGGAGTTGGCGACCTTGTCGGATAAAAAGGGTGCTGATTGCTCCTTCGGTTATCTCTGCGCGCTCGTTGAGAAAGAGTACTTCATCGTAGCCGTTCTGGCGAGCGAGTGCCAAATAGGGGTCGTAGAGCGCCCTTTCGGTGGTTTTGTGGTGGAGCAAGGGGTTTGCTGAATCGGTTTGGTGGCCAGCCATGCAGACGCGGAGCCCGGCGGCGGAAGCCTGCACCTCAATAGGCTCGTGGCTGACATTGAAGCTTCCCTGCATGGAGAGAGTGAGTTTTACCTTGAATCGGGTGGGAAACCGGTGCCTCTCCCCTGTGAGCACGATTCCGTCCTGGAAGAGGGGCTGGCAGGAACGTTTACGGCTGACGCTTTGGCGCAACTCCTTTTCGAGATTTTGGAGCATCCGGGTGGCTTCAGGGGTATCGCAGGTAAAGCCGAGTGTTGTGGCAGATGCTGCAAGCCGCTGGAGATGCTCTTCAAGCCAGAGATAGCTCCCGTTCCAGAGGATGCTTTCAAATAGTTCGAAGTGTTTATCAGTGTCGCTGCAATCGGGTTCCCGAACCATACCGCAGACAATGGGGTCAGGTGTTGTTTTGTTGAGCCGGGTCTGCTGATGCATCTCCTTCGGAAAGGAAGCCAATACCGCAGCTTCTGTACCAGAAAGTATTTTTGCCTTGAGCTGACACTCACGATACTCATCCCCAGGGTCGGAGTCCCAGACGATGCCGCCTCCGGAGCCATAGGTTCCTTTGTTTCCGGCAAGCTCGATGGTGCGGATTGCCACGCTGAAAACCATATCGCGGTCGGGAGTGATATAGCCGATGGTGCCGGTATAGATCCCTCTTGGTTCCGGTTCGAGGGTTTGTATGAGCTTCATGGCGTTTATTTTGGGCGCTCCGGTTATTGAGCCGGACGGGTAGAGTGCCCTGAAAAGTTCGTAGAGCCCGATATGCTCTTGTTGCTCGCCTCGGATTGTGGAGAGCATTTGATGGAGTGTCGGCCAGCTTTGGGTTGCGAACAACTTGCCAGTCGTGACGGTTCCTGGCTTGCATATCCTGCCAAGATCGTTGCGCAACAGATCAACAATCATGAGATTTTCTGCGCGGTTTTTCTGGCATCGCCCAAGCCCTTCTTTCAAAAGGGTGTCTTCTTCGACCGTTCTGCCTCTCGGTGCGGTACCCTTCATCGGCATGGTTTCGATATGAGAACCACGCTTTATAAAAAAGAGCTCGGGAGAGAGGGAGATGATGGTGCGCTCTGCACTGTTGACAAAGGCGGTGTATGATGAGGGTTGAGCAGCTCTCAATGCTGAAAAGAGGGCTGGTGCGGGGCCGGTAAAGGTAAAGCGGTATCGCCCGGTGAAGTTCACCTGATAGATATTGCCTGCAGCGATTTGTTCTTTGATGCTCTCGATTTTGCGGCTGTACTCTGCTTCGGAAAGGTTAAAGGAGAACCCCGACAAGGCGTCGGGGGTGACCAGGGCGAGAGAACTCTCTTCAGCAAAGAGCTGTTCAACCTCTGCGGCTGAAAAGCGCTCTGGCTGATGGTAGACGCCGAACCAGCCGAGCGGTAAGGAGGGAAGGATGAGGCCGTCAGGGGATGGGCCGTGAAGAAGGCGCTCTTCAAAACCGTAACCGGCCTCATAGGTGAGCCAGCCAGCAAGAAAAAAGCCTTTTTCAAGCTTTTCTTCAAGCGTCCGGAAAAAGCGCTCCAAACCGGAGAGGGAGAGGAGCGTCACCACCTCGGTGGGTTTGGAGAAAAGCAGCGCACCGCCATGATGCTCTTTGCAAAAAGCGGATTCCAGCCAGAGCGTCCCCTGTTGTGAAAGGGTGGCCATGATTGGTGCAAGTGGGTGCTCTCGCTTCATCTCAGAGCGGCTCAAGCGCAATGGTTTTGTCGAGAACGGTTTCAAGCCACGGTTTGAGCAGATCTGCTGCCCAGATTTCAAGATCAGCCTCAAAACGGGTTTTGAGGTAGAGCGTCATCGTCTTCCCTTTGATTTTTACGTTGATATTCTGAATATTCTGACGGTGACCGCGCTCAAGACCGTTGGCAAGACGCAGAATGCCGGAAAGCACATCGACGGCCCGTTTGCTGCTTTGCTGAAGCAGACTGTATGCTACATGGCGCTCGGAAGGAGGCGATTTGCGATGATAGCGGGCAACATGGCCGATAATCTCGATTTCCGAGGGGGAAAATCCGCGCAGCTCTCCGTTCTGGATCATGTACTGGCTGTGCTTGTGATGGGAGGAGATGGCAATAAATGTTCCAATGTTATGAAGCAGTGCGGCATACTCCAGAAGTTCCCGACAGGGCTCTTCAAGATGGTGCAGGAGTGCGAGCTTGTCGAAGAGTTGCATGCTGATGCGGGCAACATGTTCGGCATGATCGCGCCGCCAGCCACAGCGGCAGCCGAGTTCATAGACGCTCTCGCGGCGAATATCAAGTTCCGCTTCATCGCCGCGCCTTGTGCCAGCCGCAATGCGATGCTTCAGATAGTGGAGCACCATACCTTCGCGGAGGGCTGAATCTGAAATCACAATCTCCTTGAGATTGAAAAGCTTGAAAATCATGTCGATGAGAATAAGGCCCGGAACAATCAGGTCAACCCTTTTTTCATCAAGCCCGGTCAGTTTTTTCCGTTCGGCTGCACCAAGAGGCAGAACTGCCTTGTAAAGATCCTGGAACTCTTTGCGGGTAAATGAGCTGTTGTTGAGTGAAAGGGTACTCTCCCGACCGTTCATCAAAAAGATCATACGGGCAATATTCTGGGCGGTACCTGAGGAGGCTATCGCCCTGGTCACCTTGAGTTCAGAGGCTTTTTCAACAGCGGAGACCATCTCTGCCGAAAAGAACTGTTCGAGCATCTTGATATCATGGTTTCCAATGGGTTCTGAAGCAACAAAACGTTCGCACATTCTTGCTACACCGATTTTACGGCTTTCGAGAAGTTGTATCCCCTTGTGGTTGACAAGAACAAACTCAACCGATCCTCCGCCAATATCGAAGAGAAGATCGGAGCTGTTTCCGATTTTCACCGCACTGCGAACACCATAATAGATAAATTCGGCCTCCTCTTTGCCGGAGATAACCTTGACTTTCAGACCGGTCTCATCCTTGACACGACGGAGAAAATCGCCCTGGTTTTTTGCCTCCCGGATAGCACTGGTGGCAAAAGCAAGAACATTTTCCGATGCCACTCCATGCTGTGCTGCAAGAACAAGAAAATTCTTCAACGCAACAATACCCGACTGCATCGCATCTTCATCAAGCATTTTCGTGGAGATGCTGCCACGACCGATACAGATCATGTCTTTGACACGATCGATCTCAACAATGCCCTTTCCCTGGCTCTCTTCAACAATAATCATGTGGAAAGAGTTGGTGCCGAGATCAATAGCGGCAACTCTCAATTTTTCACTCTTCATGCCAATAGTTCATCATGCGATTTTAAAAAGTACCGTAAGGTACAAGTTTTGAGAGGGAATGGAAAAGGGAAAAGGAGGGTATGGAGTGGAACTTTTCTGGCTTAAGGCAGATTTCGTTGTATATTCAAGCCTGAAATGAGCCAGACTCCTGGCTATTTCCCTGATGAACCCTATTGATAACTATGGAAGAGATCGACCGGCTGGAACTCCGCTATGAAGTTGCACGAAAAGCGATTCATCTCTCGTCGCTCTCTATTCCGGTGATTTACTGGTTTATCAGCAGAGAACTTGCTCTTTTTCTCCTTGTTCCACTTTTTTCGGGTTTTTTTCTGATAGACCTGCTGAAAAATTTTTTTACCCCTGTTTCGGTCTGGTATCACAAAACGTTCGATTCGATGCTCAGATCGCATGAGCTCAGGCCGGCAAAAACCCACTTGAACGGGGCAACCTATATTGTGATGGCGGCACTGCTTCTGGTGCTTTTTTTCCCTAAAATTATTGCTGTTACCGCTTTCAGCCTGGTCGCAGTTTCAGATACCCTGGCAGCCATTATTGGAAAAAGTTTCGGGAAACACCGGTTTGGACAGAAAAGCGTTGAGGGAAGTGCTGCGTTTTTTCTTTCTGCAGTGGCGGTTGTCTGCATTGTGCCAGGACTGAACCTGTTTGTCGGAATCATCATGGCAATAACGGCAACGCTGACCGAGGCGTTTATGGTGCGTATGGGTGAGTTCAAGATTGACGATAACCTTTCGATACCTCTTGCCAGTGCGGTGGCGGGCACACTGTGCTCACTCCTCTCCATTTTCCGGTAGGATTGTCTCCCCTCGATCATGATCATGCAGACCACGCTTACCGACTCAGTTGAAGAGGCCGCCGCTATCCTGAACTCGGGCGGGGTTGTGGCATTTCCTACGGAAACGGTCTATGGTCTTGGTGCCGGCATCTGCCATTCTGAAGCGCTCCTCAAGCTTTTTCGGGCGAAAGGGCGTCCGTCGGATAACCCGTTGATTGTTCATATTGGCAGCATCGGGCAGGTCGCGGAGGTTGCTGCTGAAGTCAATGTGCAAGCAGAGAGGCTGATTGAGAGCTTTTTTCCCGGCCCCCTGACGCTGGTGCTCAAAAAAAATCCCTCTGTTCCTTACAGCGTTACCGCCGGTCTTGAGACGGTCGGGGTGCGCTGCCCGGCAAATCCGATAGCAAGGGAGTTTCTCCGCCTCGCTTGCTGCCCGGTTGCGGCTCCTTCAGCAAATCTTTCCGGATTGCCGAGCGCAACAAGCTGGGAGGCGGTTTACGAAGATCTGGCCGGAAAAATCGACTGCCTGCTGCGGGGCAAACCGAGTACTATCGGCCTTGAATCGACCATTGTTGACTGTTCGGGGACAAAGCCGATTCTGCTCAGAGCGGGGGCAATCACGCTTGAACAACTACGGGAGGTTGTGCCTGAAATAACGACCATTGCTGTTTCGGAGGCAGAGGAGAGACCGAAATGCCCAGGGCTGAAGTATCCCCATTATGCGCCGAGAGCATCGATTGTACTCTGTACTGAGGTCGAAAAAATCGACCTCAAAGAGAGTTCTGCGGCCTACATCGGCATGTCGGAGCCCCCTCAAGGCATTTTTTTGCACAAAGTCTGCCTGACTCTTGAGGAGTATGGCCGGGAGCTTTTCGGGTTTTTCAGGCTTTGCGACACAGAAGGCATCGGCGTAATCTACTGCGAGCTGCCCTCAGACGAGGGGCTCGGCAGAGCGATCAGGGATCGGCTGATGCGGGCTGCCGGGCTCGCCTGACCTCCCTCCCACAGCTCTCAGAATGCAAGGGAGCAGCCAAGATGGAATGAGCCGGGAGCGCTGGTTGCCCGCTCATCGTTACCGCTGCTGTATACCTCCCTGTCGCTGTACCAGGTGACCTCGTATCGTGCTCCAAGCTTCATCTGCGGCATGACTTGCCATGTTGCCACCAGAAAGAGGGATTTGCCGCGCCCGTCGTACATGCCGAGAGAGGAGGTGAGGGGCAGATCGTCCTCATAGGCGTAGAGTGCGGCATCGTAATCCTCTGTATTGAAAACAGTAAGCCGCCCTTTCAGGCCAAATTTTCCGGCGCTGTAACCTGCCTGCTGATAGAGCAGCCATCCGTAAAATTGCTGGTCTCCGGCAAGATACTCTTTGACCACTTTTTTCACCTCTCCGCGGCTTCTCAGATGCAGTGCACGGGAGAGCGTCATATCGCAATCGAGCCGACAACGGTTGGTGATTTGCGGAAGCGCTGTCCAGAGGGGATGGCTTGATGTCCCCTGATTTGACTGCTCCTCCTTGTATTTATGCTGGAGTTGCAGGTTCCAGGTCAGCAGGGGTGACTGCTTCCAGGTAATAAAGAATCGGGAATCGTTGCCATCCGAGGGGTATGGGCAGTGATCGTCAAGCAGGGGAAAGGTGAAGAGGTCATAGTAGGCCGCAAGGGAGAGGTGGTCGCTGATCTTTGCATTCATGCCGACATAGTATCCCTGCTCATTTGAGGCGTCGCTGCCCCGTTCGGCAAAAGCTCCCGCAAAAGGGGAGTAATAGTGGGCACCGTAGTGCCGGAGAGCAGCAACCGCGCTGAGGCCCTGAAAAAGCTGATACTCCGAACCTGCTGTCCATGAGGTTCCGTCAGGTCGGCTGGAAAATGCGGCTTCGGCGAAGAGGCTTGCATGGCCAAGGGAGAGATCGGTTTCGAGACTGTAGAGCGTTGCCGAAGAGAGGGTGCTCTGTGCCGCAGAGGGTTCAAGCTCATCAAAAGGCAGTGGATAGCGGTAGTTGAGTACACTTCCCCCTGCCCTGCCGCTGAAAAGGCCTTTCTGGTATTGGCAAAGAAGGTTTGCGCCGTAGATGGTTTCGGTCACGTTATCTTTTCTGCTTCTTTCAAGCTCGGTGCGATGGTAACCCGATGTGCTGAAACTGGTAATGATACCATCGTCGTTGATGACCGCGTCACGGTGGTTGCCGGAATAGAAGAGGGTGAGCTGAAAGGGATCAAGCTTCAGTGTCGTTGCTGCTCCCTGGAGAAAGCCGGATTCAGAGCTTGAGGAGTAGGGCAAGAGCTGCTTTGAGGGAAGCCGGATAGTGCCTGAGGGGTCGGAGCCTTTTGAAAAATAGCGTCCTTGTCCTATGAGCAACCCTTGGGCAAAATTGAGTTTATAGTTGCCGAGAGCGGCACTTTTCAGCACACCAAGATCGCTGGCCATAATGCTGAGTGAGGTAAAGTCCGCCACATCAGGCTCGCCGATATCCTTTTCCTGCAGGAGGCTGGCTTTTAAATGGGGAGCCGATAGCTGCAGATGGTTATAGAGTTTATAGTTCTCTCCTGCGTATTTGCCATCTGTTATACCTTTTCGCGCTGTTGTTTCCCAGAAAAGACGGCTGTAGAGTGATCCTTCAACTGCAGCGACTTGAGCTTTGGACGTTCGGCTACGCGGCTCTTTGGCAAAAAGGATATAGGGTGCGATGCGTGCCGTTTTTTCCGTTCCGATAATGGTTTCGAGATCCTGCAGGGAGAGAATGGGCCCTTTGTCGCGACGATGGATGAGAATGGCTTGTGCATCGGCTGTATTGAGCCAGGGAAGCTGGCGCAGGTCGTCGGAATCGGCTTCATTGATCAAAATCCGGCTGGCTTTCAGCCGATCGACCAAATAGAGCAACTGCTCCATATTTACTTCAGACTCCGAATTGTCGAGCAGATACTGAAGGTCATTGTTCTCGGCGCAGAGAATCCGGGGAAAGCAACAGGGTGAGGCGATGAGGATGGCAAACGTCACGACTTTTTGGAAGAGATGACGTTTGAGAGTAAAGAGAGGCTGTCTCATAACCATGGTGGTTTTGTGTCGTTTAACAAAACCGGCTGATGGCTTATGGGCTTTCGGTCAACTTGTAGAGGGCCTGAACCTCATTGCGGCTCAGGTATCGCCATTCGCCTCGCCGGAGTTCCCCGGCCTGAAGGCCTGCATAGGCAACCCTTTCAAGCCGTTTCACTTCAAAACCGAGGGTCTCGAACATTCTTCTGACCTGATGGTTCTTTCCTTCATGAATGCTCACCAGTACCTGCATTCCCTCATCGAGTATTTTTGCGCGGCAGGGACTGACTTTTTCCCCGGTATCTTTCAAACGCATTCCTCCTGTCAATTGAGGCAGAAGATTTGGGGTGAATTTTTCACCAAGCTCAGCAATATACTCTTTTTTCACATTTGATGAAGGGTGCATCAATTTATGCGCCAAAGTGCCGTCATTGGTCAGCAAAATCACCCCTGTCGTTTTCCGGTCGAGACGGCCTACGGGAAAGACCCGCTCCTCAACATCAATAAAATCGAGTACCATCTCCCGTTTTTTTTCGTCGCTGTTGGTGGTGATGACGTTTCTTGGTTTGTTGAAGAGAATGTAGACCTTCCTGTGCTCAGGCTGGGCAAACTTTTCGCCATCGACAATCACCTCGTCACGGGAGGGGCTTACCTTGATGCCCGGCGTCGTAATCACCGTGCCGTTGACCATGACCCTGCCATCGAGCACAAGCTGATCGGCGGCCCTGCGTGATGCTATGCCACATGAGGCCAGATAACGGTTGATTCTTACTTCATCATCTTTATTGCTGTTTTTCATAACTCTGTATCGTCTTCTGCTTGATCGTTGCCGGATGAGCTTCTCTCGTTGCCATTCAGCCGGTTAAGGGATTGCTGTTCTTCGTGCTCCTGAAGAATTTCCTTTATCTCGCGAAGTTCAGGGAGCTCTTTTACTGTTGATAAATTGAAGAGGTCGAGAAACTCCGGGGTGGTTCCATATTGCAGGGGTTTACCGGGAGAATCCGCTCTTCCGCGAACCTCGATGTATCCGCGAAGCAGCAGCCTGTCGATTGCATAATCGGGGCTCGCTCCGCGAATCTGCTGAATATCTCCCCTGGTAACGGGCTGATTATAGGCAATAACAGCAAGAACTTCAAGCAGAGAGTGGGAAAGCCGTTTGCGGATTTTCGGGGCAAGAAGTTTTTTGAGGATATCGCCAAATTCCGGTCTGGTAAGAAATCGGTAACCACTGGCAATCTGATGTATCTGAAAACTCCTTCCGCTCTCTTCATACTCCCTGTTGAGACGCTCAATAATGGCGTGAAGCTCGTTTGCGTTGAGATCGATGCCGGTAACCTGCCTGATGGACTGGAAGGTAAGAGCCTCTTCGGAGGCAAAAATAAGCGCCTCGATCTGTTGCTGCAACTGTAGCTCCGGCTTCTGCACGTGGTATCGGGTTATCTGCTATTTTTTCCGCGCTGTCGAAAAATTATGATCGAGGGTGAGTCCCTCTTCAAAATTATACCAGAGTTCCTGACAGGGAAAATTGCATTCGTAGAGGGCCTTGCCAATAATGACGGAATCAACACCGTATGGATGAAGCTCATTGAGTTTTTTCAAGTCATCGGCATGAGTAACGCCACCGGAAGCAGTGATTTTCATGCTGGCTTTTTCGGCAAACCGTTTCGTACTTTCGTAGCCAAAGCCCTGCATCATGCCGTCACGGGATATGTCGGTATAGATGACGCGCTCAATGCCCATCTCTTTCATCTGCAGCGCCAGATCGTAATCCCAAAGTGTACTGCTTTCCGTCCACCCCTTGATTTTCGGGATGCCGTTTTCAGCATCGATGCCGACAACAATCTGTGAAGCGGAATATGTTTTTAAAAGCTCTTCAACCAACTTCGGATTGGTAACGGCTGCCGAGCCAATTACCACACGGCTTACACCGATATCGAGATAGCGCTTGACCGCATCAGGGGAGCGAATACCTCCTCCGACCTGAACAGGGATATCAAGATTGATGACAATCTCCCTGATTTTTTCAAAATTGACCATCTCGCCGGTAAGGGCGGCATCAAGATCGACAATATGGAGCATCTTGGCATTCTGCTTGCGCCAGATGATTGCCATGTCACGGGGATTGTCGAGATATATTTTTTTCTGGCTGAAGTCGCCACGGGTCAGTCGTACACACTTCCCCTCTTTAATATCTATAGCAGGAATAATCAACATAAGACAATAACAAAAAGCGATTTTAGCATCCGGCAAAGTTTTTAAGCACCTGCAAACCGGCATCAGAGCTCTTTTCCGGATGAAACTGAACTGCAAAAATACCATTTTTTTCAATGGCTGAGCAAAAGTTTTTTCCGGCGAACCAGGTCGTTGCCGCTACTGAGTCAAGGCTTTCGGGCTCACAGTAGTAGGAGTGTACAAAATAGAAGAATGAGTGGTCGGCAATTCCGCGGAAGAGCACGCTCTCTTTCTGCTGGTCAACCGAGTTCCATCCTATCTGGGGAATCTTGTCGGTTTTACTTCTGAAACGACGGACGCTGCCGGGAATCAGATCCATTCCCTTGTAGGTGCCCATCTCCTCACTCTCTGTCAGGAGCAACTGCATGCCAAGGCATATACCAAGGAGCTGACCTCCTTTATCGACGTGCTCCGAAACCGCTTCGGTAAAACCCGATGCGTTGAGTGACTCGATAGCCTGACCGAACGCTCCGACACCGGGAAGAACAACTTTTCTGTATCCGGCAAGTTTGGCCGGATCACTGCTGACGATAGCCTTGACTCCGAGGTAGTCAAATGCCTTGAGAACAGAACGAAGATTTCCCGCGCCGTAATCGGCAATAAAAACCATGAAAATAACGTTAAAATTGCAGGAAACCGGCAACAAACCGTACCGTAAAACGGGTGTCGCTTCTGCTGCCCAATTTTTATTTTGACTTTTTTATGCTTATTATAATGACTTTTTCACCTTACCAAAAGAGCTGAAGCTTTCCATTATCATACGAAATCGAAGAACCAATGCATAAAATTGTTTCTGCAATATTTTTAGCTGAAAATATCAAAAAAATTGAGATCGAAGCCCCCCGTATTGCAAAAAAAAGAAAAGCTGGTCAGTTTGTCATGATCAGGGTGAGTGAAACGGGCGAACGGATTCCGTTGACCATTGCAGGTTCAGATCCTGACAAAGGAACCATTACCCTTATTGTGCAGGGAATGGGGAAATCGACACGAGAGCTGAACAGCAAGGAGGCTGGCGATAGCATTCACGATATTGTTGGCCCGCTTGGCGAACCATCACATATCGAGAAGTTCGGTACCGCGGTGAGTATCGGCGGAGGACTGGGTGCCGCAATTGCCTATCCAACTGCAGTAGCACTGAAGGAGGGTGGAAATTATGTTATTACCATTAATGGGGCACGATCGAAAGAGCTTGTCATCCTTGAAGAGGAGATGAAGGCGGTAAGCGATGAGGCCTATATCACGACCGATGACGGATCGTACGGCTTTCACGGCTTTGTTACCCAGAAACTGCAGGAGCTTATTGACTCCGGCAAAGCGATTGATTATGTCCTTGCCATCGGGCCGATACCGATGATGAGAGCCATCGCAGAGGTCACCCGTCCCTACAAGATCAAAACGATGGTAAGCCTGAATCCGATTATGGTTGACGGCACCGGGATGTGTGGCGGTTGCAGGGTTAGTGTGGACAACCAGATCAAATTTGCCTGTGTTGATGGCCCTGAATTTGATGCGCACCTGGTCGACTTTAAAAACCTTTCTGACCGAAACAAAATGTACCTGCCGGAAGAGCGGCAATCGGCAGAGGCATTTACGCACAAATGCAACCTCCTGAAACAGGCATAAGCCACCCTCGGATCGGCTTTGTAACGCCGTCATGATAACCTTCCTTGCCCGTCGCGGGGTCTGGAACAGCTTTTTTGCATAGCTTTTTCGCATAAACAAACTCTCTTTTTTTTAAAGACGAATGACTATGGACGCACAATCTATCACGACCAAAGAACGCCTTGCCATTCCCCGCCAGGAGATGCCGTCACAGAATCCGGAGGTGAGGAGCCACAACTTCCAGGAGGTTAATCTTGGCTATACAGCGGAACTTGCACAGCAGGAGGCGCTTCGCTGTCTTCAGTGCAAGGATCCGGCATGTATCAAGGGATGCCCGGTCAACATCAAGATTGACCAGTTTATCAAGTTTATCGCTGAAGGCAATTTCCTCGGCGCCGCAAGAAAGATCAAGGAGGATAATGTACTGCCTGCCGTCTGCGGCAGGGTCTGCCCGCAGGAAGACCAGTGTGAGAAAACATGCATTCTTACCAAAAAATATAAATCCGTAGCCATTGGCAACCTTGAACGGTTCGCGGCTGATTACGAGCGTGAAACCGGGAATGTTGAGCTGCCGGCGGTGCAGCCTTCAACCGGAAAAAAAGTTGCCGTTATCGGCAGCGGACCTGCCGGGCTGAGCTGTGCCAATGATCTGGTGCAACTTGGCCATGCAGTAACGGTTTTTGAGGCACTGCATGAACTCGGTGGTGTGCTGATGTACGGTATTCCCCAGTTCCGTCTTCCGAAAGAGATTGTACAGGCTGAAATTGAGGGCATGAAAAAGCTCGGAGTGGTTTTTATTCCCAATGCGGTCGCTGGCCGATCAGTCACCGTAGATGAACTGCTTGAGGAGGAGCAATTTGATGCAGTTTTTATCGGGGTCGGAGCTGGCCTGCCATGGTTCATGGGTATCCCTGGAGAAAATCTGCTGGGTGTCTATTCTGCCAATGAGTTTCTGACCAGAGTAAACCTGATGAAGTCCTATCAGTTTCCTGACAACGATACGCCGGTCTTCAACTGCACCGGAAAAAATGTGGCGGTCTTCGGTGGCGGCAACACGGCGATGGATGCTGTCCGCACGGCCAAACGCCTTGGGGCTGAACATGCCTATATTGTTTACCGCCGTTCAGAGGCGGAGATGCCGGCACGCATCGAGGAGGTGCATCACGCCAGAGAGGAGGGCATCGAATTCCTCATGCTGATGAACCCGCTGGAATTTATCGGCAATGAGGCGCAGTGGCTGACCGGAGCCAAATGCCTGCGGATGGAGCTGGGCGAACCGGACGATTCCGGACGCCGCCGACCAGTGCCTATCAAGGATTCTGAATTCATTTTGCCTATCGACACGGCGATTATTTCGATCGGCAACGGCTCCAATCCGCTCATCAAGCAGACAACGCCGGATATTGAGGTCAGCAAGCGGGATACGATTGTGGTCGACATCAATACCATGGCAACCTCCAAGGATAATGTCTATGCCGGTGGTGATATTGTGACCGGCGGAGCCACGGTTATTCTTGCCATGGGCGCAGGACGCACTGCGGCGGCGGCAATTCATGAAAAACTGATGAGGAAAAAAGAACATTGAACTAACCTGTACACTGCAAAAGAGGACCGGATGCCCATCCGGTCCGTTTTGTTCACCAACCCACAACTCCAGATGAGTGATCTTTACCGATTCGGCATCTCCCTTGATAAAACACTGATCGAAGCGTTTGACCATCATATCGGAGTTCAGCAGTACAAAAGCCGGTCTGAAGCGATACGGGACCTTATCCGTGAAGAGCTTATAAGAAAAGAGTGGACGGAGGGTGGCACCGTTGCCGGAGCCATCGTCATGACCTATGACCATCACAAACGGGAACTGGTCGGCGTGCTGCTTGACATACAGCATGACTTTCAGGAGACGATTATTTCAACCCAGCATGTTCACCTTGATCATCACCACTGCCTGGAAATCATTGCCGTTAAAGGGATGGCCTCCGATGTTGAAAAACTGGCCACGACCCTCAAGGTTCAGGTCGGTGTCAAGCATCTCAGCCTGAGCATCTCTTCATCCGCCAAGTAAACCGCCATCTCCTGTTCCTCTGCCCGGGAAAAATTTGTTGTTGAAAGGCAGTGGCACATTTATTATTTTAGTGCTATTCTCTCTTCGGAGTGACCTTGTTAACGTTTCAAGCATTGAAAAAAATATGCTGAAAAAAACTACAGGCGCAGTAACCCTTCTGCTTCTTCTTTTTTCCCCTGCGTACGCTGCTCATCCACTCATTACCGATGATACCGGCACTCAGGGAAAAGGAAAATTCCAGATTGAAATCAACAGTGGGTTCTCGACAAACAAGGAGTGTACAAACGGCATTTCGGTACAGGAAAGAGAGCGTGAAATAGCCGCAGTTCTTTCCTGTGGAATTACCGAAAATATTGATCTGGTTGTCGGCATGCCCCTGAAGTGGTACTCGCTCAAGGAGGAGGGCATAAGTGCCACAGAGGAACAAGGCATCGGCGACATGACGGTTGATTTCAAGTGGAGAATGCTGGAATCTGAAGAGAGCGGCATGAGCCTTGCCCTGAAACCGGGCCTGTCGGTGCCAACCGGGAGTGAGGAAAAAGGATTTGGAAACGGAGCGATTTCGGGAGGAGTTGCACTGATTGCTACCCATGAGGGGCGGCTCGGTGCCCTGCACTGCAATCTCGCTTACAGGCGTAATGCATACCATATTGAAGAAGATAAAAAGGCGGCAAGGAACGATATCTGGCACGCATCGCTGGCCGGAGAGCTTAATCTGACGGAAAATCTCCGCTCCGTTTTGAACGTCGGTATCGAGACCGGCGAAAAAAAAGCAGTGGAAACGCACCCGACATTTCTGCTGGGCGGGTTGATTTACTCTGTTTCCGAGAAGCTGGATCTTGATGTTGGCGTGAAATGCGGGCTTAATGAAGCTGAAACCGACAGGGCTTTTCTTGCCGGTCTTGCCACCCGGTTTTAAATTACCGGGACAATTTTTTGTATAAATCGGGATTGGGGGGGGATGACACCGCAACAAATGTCGGATAATTAACGGGATTGGGGCGGGATGACCCCGCCCCTACGAGAGGGGGGGATTATTATGCACATGGCTGACGCACTGTTGTCTCCGGTTGTCGGCGGCGTGTTCTGGATTGCAGGCGGGGCGCTCATCGGTTATTCGGCAAAAAAAATCCGTGAAGAGCATGATATGGTAAAAACACCCCTTATGGGTGTGCTTGGCGCTTTTGTTTTTGCCGCGCAGATGATCAACTTCACTATCCCTGGCACTGGTTCGAGCGGTCACCTTGGCGGAGGGCTTCTTCTGGCAGTTTTGCTTGGCCCGTACCGGGCATTTATCACCCTTGCCTCAGTGCTCATCATTCAGTGCCTTTTTTTTGCCGACGGCGGACTGCTGGCGCTTGGCTGCAATCTGATTAATCTTGCATTTTTTCCGGCTTTTATTGCTTTTCCTTTCATCTATCGGGTTATTGCCGGAAATTCCGCATCTCCGGGAAAGCTTGCCGCCGGCAGCATGATGGCCGCAACAGCAGGTCTCTTGATGGGTGCATTGTCTGTTGTTCTGGAAACACTCTTTTCTGGTATAACAGAGTTACCGTTCCGCACATTTGTGCTCTTCATGTTACCGATTCATCTTGCCATCGGGCTTGTTGAGGGTCTGGTTACCTGGGGAGTACTTGTCTTCGTTTCACGGACTGATCCGGCACTGCTCGTACCTGCAAAATCATCTGTTCGTCCCCATTTTTCTTTTGCACTTTTTGCCATTCTGGCTCTTCTGACCGGAGGAGCCGGATCTTGGTTCGCCTCTTCGCAACCCGACGGACTTGAATGGTCGATAGCGAAGGTATCGGGCTCCGAAGCGTTCCGACCGGCAGACGAACCGGTGCATGAGGCTCTTGCAGCTTTTCAGCAGAAGATCGCATTTCTTCCCGATTACGGCTTCAAATCCGGCCCGGAATCACGAACGGGCTCGGCATCACCCGTCAAGGCGGCCACCAGTCTGGCGGGTATCGTCGGCAGTCTCTCTGTTCTTGCTGCAGCCGGCGCCATCGGCCTTGTTCTTCGGAGAAAACGGCAGGAACAAGAGGATGTATGACTGAAAAAAAATTCCGCGCCATTGGTTCGGAGCTGGCAGAGGATGGAACAGTAATTCAGGCCACTCCATTTCTCGGAAGTGACCGCTCTGCTCTGCTGGTGATGGCTCTCTTTATTTTCTCTCTGCTTTCAATTTCAAAATTCAACCTGTCCGGCGTGATTACTTTCGGGGCCTTTCCGCTTTTTTTGATGGTCGCTGGAAAACTTCCTGCAGGTGTGATAATAAAACGGCTGCTACAGATTTCTCCTTTCGTGCTCGTCATGGCTGCCGGAAACATGTTGCTCGACCGGAGCCCCGTCATGCGGGTCTCTGGAGTAACGCTCAGCGGTGGCATGATTTCCGGAACGGTGATTGTTGCAAAAACCATCATTTCTTTGGCTGGTCTGCTTTCGGTGACCCTCTTCATTCCCTTTTACCGGATATGCCGCGCCCTCGAAGCATTTCATCTGCCGGAGGTGCTGGTCACGCAACTGATGCTGCTCAACCGCTACAGTTCCGTCTTGCAGGAGGAGGCCCTTTCAATGCAGAAAGCAAGGGATCTCCGGTCGTTTGGCCGGAGAGGAAAGGAGTTTTCCTGCACGGCATCACTTGTCGGATCGCTGCTTTTAAGAACAACAAGAAGGGCTGAACGGATTTACCGGGCGATGACCGCCAGGGGATTCCAGTGGCAGATGTCAACTCGGGATGGTGAAAAAATAAGCTCCAGTGACTGGAAAACAATCGTTCTCTGGGCTCTCCTCTTTCTTGCACTTCGCCTGATCTTTTAAATGACGGCCTGTATGATTGCCATTGAAGGACTCGGTTTTTCCTATCCTGACGGAACAAGGGCCATTGACCGGATGAGCCTTGCCATTGCCGAAGGGTGCTCGCTGGGTATTGTGGGAGCAAACGGTGCGGGAAAATCAACTTTGGTCAACCACCTGAACGGTTACTTCCTGCCTCGTGAAGGTTCGGTTTCGATTGGCGGCATAACCGTGAACAGGAAAAATCTTGACCGGATCCATAAAATGGTCGGCCTGCTTTTTCAAAACCCGGATGACCAGCTCTTTATGGCAAGGCTCTATGATGATGTCGCCTTCGGACCGGAAAATCTGGGGATGCATCCAGCCGATATTGCAACCGCGGTTGAAGATGCGCTCCGGGAACTGAATCTCTGGGAGCTGCGTGATAAACCGCCGGCACACCTGTCGCAAGGTCAGAAGCGGTTTGCCTCTTTTGCTGCGGTGCTGGTCATGAAGCCTGATGTGCTGGTCATGGATGAGCCGACAGCCGATCTTGACCCGAAAAACCGCCGGAAGCTGATCAATCTGGTCAATGGGCTTGGCATAACAAAAATAACGGTTTCGCATGACCTTGATTTTATCTGGGATACCTGCCGGAGAGTCTGTATCATGAACCAGGGCCGCATGGTGGCTGACGGACCGACGAGGGATATTCTCGGCAACAGGGAGCTGCTTGAAGCCAACAGTCTTGAGCTGCCGCTCCGTCTTCAGGGATAAGCATTTTGCCCCGCCCGGAATGCTGCCCGCAGTTGCTCGACCCGTCCGCGGTTGACGCCAAGATCCGAGATGCCGAGGCGTGAAGCGGAGCGGACGTGGATCACCCCTTCTTCAGGGCTGAGCCGAAACTCAACATCATCAGCGAAACCGAATACCGGAACAAGAAAGGTCGACCAGAGATACTCTTTCTCTCTGGTGCGTACGACTCCCCCGTTTGCTTCGACTATACGGTTCAGGAGCACCCATGCCTGTTCAGCCGGGCCGGTGAAACTCAAGGGGTCGATACGAACTATCGGATTGGTACTTTCACTGCATACTGCGTTAGGCGTTCCGGGACAGGGGCGCAGTTTCCCGTTCACCAGTTGCGGATTTTCTGCCGGCTGCGGCCACAGGCCGGAAAGCAGGTTCGTTACCGCGCCAATTGCATCATTGATTATCTCCATTGTATTTGCTCCGGTTCTCTTCTGTTAATACTATCACTGTGTTTACCCCCTGCTGCCGATATTATCCTTCTATCCTTGACGTCAGCTCCTCTGCCATCTTTTTGTCGGCCAGCTTGACCGTTATTTCGGCAATATCGCGAGCGGTATTGACGTGAAAAACCACAACGTCAAAAACGTCGGTCATGCGCACAATAGCCGTAAGGTCATCAATATATTTGCTGATGCCAAGAAAACTGAGGGGAAGAAGACATTTGACATGAAAGGGGTTACTGAGAAAAATCCCGTAAGGCTGAACCTTCAGCACGGTACCGGTAAAGGTCACACCGATATCGGGAAGAGGAACCGAAAACTCCTGATCGTTACCCGCCCCAAGCCCGTCAACACGCAGAGAATCTCCAGGCCTGACCTGTTCGATACGCTCTTTGAGCAGGGCAAGATCATGATAGGCTATACCCGGTTCGGCAAGCAGCTCCCTTGCGCTGAGGCCCTGGGTGGAATAAACCATAACCTCTTTGCCCTTCTCTTTCAATGCCCTCAGCAGGGGAAGAAAATCGCTGTCGCCACTGAAAAGGAGAAAGGTGTCATACTGGTCGGCAGCACTCAGGGCATCAACAACAAGTTCAACATCGAGATTACCTTTCATGACGATGACTCCGGTCTCCTTGTTGACTATCTTTTTAACCGGTTTTGAAGTTATCCGGTAGCCATGGGCCGTCAGCACCCTGGTGAATGCAGCATTTTCCTCTGAAATCGGTTCGGAAGCCGGGACGTAGTAATTTGCCTGCACTGAAGCGTACCCGGACATGAAAAAAGCCATCAAACGGGAAAAATCTATCTGCCATCCAAGATGGCGTTGGGTGAAAAACAGGTTTGCCCCGTCAATAAAAACAGCCGCACGGCTCATAATCTCTGCTCCTCTCCATCTCTTTTTAATCGTTGGCTCATACCTTTACCGGAAAAATAAACACGAGAGCGCCCTTAACCATTCAGAAACGCAATATCACCTCACGCTTATGATCTGTTGAGCAGCCGCAATAACTTTTGATGTCAAATAGCCGGTAAAAGCGGGGGTGCTGTTGACACAGGGAATCAATGCCGCTTCCCGTACCGATGATAACGCTCTCAGCTCTGCTGCCCGGTGAATGGTTTCATTGCCGTCGGCAAAATAACCGCAGGCAAAAAGATCGACGCTGGGCGTGCGCTCGTTGCGAAGCATGGTACAACTCTCTTCAAATGATGGTTTTGTCCACTCTCCACCGACGTTATGGTTAAGATAGGCGGTCATGATCCGACCATAAGGATTGCGGCTATCACCCTCAATAAGATGCTGAAGACGCCGGGCAAAGCACCTCGTTGCATCAAGACCGGTAAGAAAATGAGGAGCGTTACCTCTCGCATCCGTAACCAGCGTACCGTGAAAGAGAAGCATCAGGATTCGCTTTTCATCGTTGAGAGCCACCCGACAGAAACGCTCTGCAAGGAGATGATCACAGTATATCGAGTAAAGCCTCTCATCGGTCCAAAACCTGCTGAGGACCTTGACCTTCCCAAGTTCCTCCGGTTTGCGGGAGTGGGCCAGATATGAGCAAATCAGACCACAGGAAAGGCTGGTATCAACAGGGGCCATTGAGACGATTACCTGACCGTCACCTTGCCGTGTCTCTTCAATAATGTGCTCAACAGAAGGGGAGGATGCCGAAAATGCAGCATGAACATCAAACTCAAAGCACTCTGCGAAGGATGAGGCATCCAGATGATGCTGAAGGGCGACAGCCTGGTCACGGGTGATCCGGTTTTGCGGTGAACACTGTGCATCACTACGGGCGCGTAACAATTTTTTCAATGATGAGCTGACCGCGATAGCCCTTTGCAGAGCTCCCGCAATGGGCATAACCTGTGAGGCGTGCGCAAGCGTTTGGCGGGTAACCCGGTAATTTTCAATGAACCGGGTGGTTTCAGCCTCTCCATGCGCGGCAAGAATGACAGCTATTTTTGCTCTTGGTCGCATCTCCTGTCCATGATAGTCTCAGCTCTTCTTTGAAGCAATGATCTTGACCTCCAGCCCTTCGTGTAAACCTTTGGCGGGTGCAAGCGCAATTTTATCCCCATTTTTAAGCCCCTGCAACACCTCAACAAAGGTCATATCGCTGGCTCCGATCCGTATGGGCTGTTTTTTCAGTCGATTGTTTTCAATTTTCCAGACAAAGCTCTGACGGTTTTCTTCAAAGAGTGAGCTTTTTCTGACCAAAAGCGCATTCGGCTTGATATTGTAGATAATATTTGCTGTTGCAGTCATACCTGCCTGGATTCCGGAGGCGGGATGATTGAGGGTGAGATAGATCTTTGAGGTTTTTGTTACCCGGTCAGTCTGGGGCACAATACGGGAAACGACGGCAGAGAGCCGCTTGTCGGGCCAGGCATCAAAGGCAACGGTTGCCGCCTGGCCGTTGCGTATCCGGGGAATATCGAGTTCGTCAACCTCGACCGTGACGATATAGCTGGTGGTATCAACCACCCGAGCCACAAGAGTATTTGCCGTGACATAATCGCCCTCCTTGACATTCTGCAAGGTCAGTGTGCCGGAAAAAGGTGCACTTACGGTCAATTTTTTCAGATCGTCTTCACGCATCTTCAACTGAAGAGCCTTCTGCTGGAGCAGCTCTTCGCCCTGAATGCTGATTTTTTCGGCATCATCAAGCTCCTGACGTGATATTGCCCCTTCACGAAAGAGGTTTTCCTTTCTGGAACGGCGAAATTTGTTATCTCTCGTCTGGGCCTGCTGTTCCGCCAGAGCTGCTCTTGCCTCACGGAGTGCGAGCTGGGGCTGCGGGCTGCTGAATTGCAGGATTTTCTGGCCGACAGTGACGTGCTGCCCTTCAAGCGCGCCAACAGAGCTGACCGTTCCTGAAGATTCAGCACTAAGGTTTGCGACAGCATTGGCTTCAACAAACCCTGTTGCATAGATTGCCTGCACCAGCTCTGCATTGGAAACCTGATCAACCTCAATGTCGGCAGTATTGGCCCTTGTCATCAGAAAAATGACCGTAGCAATAAAAAGGATGGCAAGAGCAATGGAATATTTGGGAAGAAATTTCTGTAGGGAGTGCATGGGTTTACCAAGTATTATGAATTCAGCTTTGGGAAGTTACCTGTTTTGATCTTTTTATCCATTCCGATATTGGTTTTTCCATAATTTTATGAATCTTTAGGAACATTTTTCTTTTCCATTCCTTTTCAGGGGAAAGAATCTCTTGCATTAAACAACATTTAATCTACACCTTCAATGGGCGATAATCAAGATATCCAGCAAAGCTTTCTTGAAACAGTAAAGTTCGATGAAAAAGGATTGGTCCCGGCTATTGTGCAGGATCATGAAACCGGAAAAGTTTTGATGATGGCATGGATGAACCGTGAAAGCCTTCAGATGACCTTTGAAAAAAAGAGGGCCTGTTACTGGAGCCGCAGCCGTAAAGAGCTTTGGCTGAAAGGAGAATCGTCGGGCAATATGCAGGTAGTCCATGATATTCTGATCGATTGCGACGGCGACACCCTGCTGTTGAAAGTTTCCCAGACCGGTGGAGCCTGCCACGTCGGCTACCACTCCTGCTTTTACCGCAAAGCTACCAATGATCTCTCTCTGGAGATCTGTGATACCCTTCTCTTTAACCCGGAAGATGTTTATGGCAAAAAAAGCTGAAATTTCGCCTCGTCAGGCTAAAGAGAGCGCAAAATCTCTGAATCAGACGAAATCGAGAGCCTCGATCAAAAGAATGTTTGACGAGGTTGCTCCGACCTATGACTTTTTGAATCATCTGCTGAGCCTGGGAATAGACAACTACTGGCGGGCAAAGACGACAAACAGGGCCAGGAAACTGCTCGAAAATAATGCTTCCCCACGGATTCTTGATGTCGCTACCGGTACGGGCGACCTGGCGAACTCCATGGCCAAAATAGCGGGAGCAAAGGTGACCGCTCTTGACCTTTCTCCTGAAATGCTGGTTCTTGCAAGAAAAAAGTACCCGCAGATCACTTTTATTGAGGGGTATGCAGAAAAGCTCCCTTTTGGCAATGCAAGCTTTGATGTGGTCAGCGCAGGATTCGGCGTGAGAAATTTTGAAAACCTGAACGAGGGTATGCGGGAGTTCCACCGCGTCCTGAAACCGGGCGGTCATGCGCTTATTATCGAGCCGATGATACCTCGTAACACGCTCATGAAAAAGCTCTACCTGATTTACTTTAAACAGGTGCTGCCGAAAATTGCAGGATTGTTCAGCAAGTCCACCTTTGCCTACGACTATTTGCCCCATTCGGTTGAAAAATTTCCGCAGGCTGAAGCGTTTACCGCCATTCTGAAAAAAAGCGGTTTCAAAACGGCGAACTATTTTCCGATGACCTTTGAAACATCCATACTTTACGTCGCCCAAAAATAGCATCCGGGAGGGCACCCACAAGGGGCACCCCTACATTTCTTTTTTCGCTGAGGGCAACGGGGGACATCGGGGGGGCAGCAAATTCTCCTCTTTATCCCCGGAGCTGGAGATCAGCCTCTCTTTTTACGCCGGGCTGGGGCTCGGCTCTCACGGCGTTCGCGGTTACGTTTTCCAGTATCCTCGATAGACTTGAAGGCGATTGAGCATTGGTATGAAACTCGCATAGGTACCAATGCCGACAATGTCTGTCAGGAGATCAGCGGCAGAGGCAGATCGGTAGGGCAAAAAAGACTGGACGACCTCGATGGCGAGCCCGTAGAGGATCAACGTAATGATTTTGATCGGTAAGAACCGGGTGAGCGGAAAAGAGAAATCCACCAGAAGGGCGAGGGCCACAAAGGCAAAAAAATGAAGAATCTTGTCACCATTCTCGACAGGCAGAGCTGCGCCGTTGCGGATTGTAGCCTGCCAACTGATAATGGCAATGGTAACCGCCAGCATCAGACGGGAGACAACCATCAGCTTCTGCTCTTTTGCATTCACTTTTCAGAAAGAGGTTTGGCGGTATTTTGAAAAATTTTTGCATACATGCGCCTCTTTGAGGCGGTCTGTATGAATTTGTTTGATAAGCGCAACAACGTGCAGCGGATCGATGAGATGAAAAATCATGTGCATATCCTTGTCATTGAAAAGGTTGCGCGCTTTAACCTCGGTTTCGAGCCAGAGGAGCAGATTTGTCCATATCTCTCCATAGAGGATAATCGGTGTATCGCAAATATGCTCCACCTGAACAAGTTGCCATGCATAAAAGAGTTCGAGGAGCGTCCCGATGCCACCGGGTGCAACAACTACGGCATCGGAAAGAGACATGAAGGTGTCGAGCCTGCCACTGAAACGATTAAACTCCCCCTTGATATCAAGAAATGCGTTGCTGCCTTGCTCTCTCGACAACTTGATGTTCAAGCCAATAGAGCGAGCGGCGGAGTGCGCACTTTTTGAACCTGCATTTGCTGCCTGCATAAGGCCGGGGCCGCCACCGGTCACAATATCAAAACCAGCTTCAGCCAGGCCTTTCGCAATCTGAAAAACGTCTTTATAATCCGCGTCTCCCTCCTCTATTCTTGCGGAACCGAATATCGCCACCCTGTAGTGAGGATCCATATTTTTCTGATGTAGAAATGGTTTATATTTTCGCAGCTTGTTTTTAAAGCATTGCCTCAAACTCATCTTCCGACACAACCCGAACGCCAAGTTTCAAGGCCTTATCGAGCTTGCTGCCAGGCTCATGGCCAGCGACAACCATGCCGGTCTTTTTACTGACCGAACTCACTACCCTGCCGCCTCGTTCAAGCACCAGTTCCGCAGCTTTCTGGCGGTCGTAGCAGTCAAGGCCACCGGTAAAGAGTACCGTAAGCCCTTCAAAGTTTCGGTTGACCTGCTCTTTCGGCTCTGATGCACTGAGTTGCAGACCGGCAGAACGTAGTTTTTCGAGAAGATCGGGCCATGATGGTTTGGCAAAATAATTGATAATGCTTCGGGCAACCACAGGTCCAATATCGGGTACGCTGGCAAGCTGCTCCTCACCTTCCTGCCGGAGGGCATCAATTGAGGGAGAAGCCTGTGAGAGCTCACGGGCGGTTGCACGTCCGACGTGACGGATACCAAGGGCATAGAGAAGACGCTCGTAGCTCTTTTCACGACTTTTTTCAAGAGCACGCAGAATGTTCTGTGCCGACCTGGATCCCATGCGTTCAAGATTCGCAAGCTCTTTTTCCTGAAGAAAATAGAGATCGGCGGGATCTTTGATGAGACCTTTGGCGACAAGCTGCTCGACCAGAGCGTCACCGAGTGTCTGGATATCCATGGCGTTGCGCGAGGCAAAGTGGAGTACCCGCCCCTTGATCTGGGCCGGACACGCCTCCTCGTTCGGGCAGAAGTAACTGACTTCGTTGTCCGGCCTGACCAGCAGCGTCCCGCATGAGGGGCAGTGCGCGGGCGGCAGAATGGGCTCGGCATCAGCAGGACGCTCTTCGGGTATGGTGCGCAGCACTTTGGGAATCACTTCGCCTGATTTTTCGATAATGACCCGGTCACGGAGCATGAGGCCAAGGCGGTTGATTTCGTCGAAATTGTGGAGGGTTGAGCGCGAGACGGTTGAACCGGCAAGCAGCACAGGCTCAAGTTCAGCAACGGGGGTGATGGTGCCGAGCCGTCCTACCTGGAAGAGCACGTTGTGCAGCACCGTCCTGGCCTGCTGTGCCGGATATTTATAGGCGATAGCCCATCGGGGGCTTTTGGCTGTTGCTCCAAGTTTTTCCCAGAAGCGCACATCGTTGAGTTTCAGCACCACTCCATCGGTCTCATAGGGCAGTTGCCAGCGCTCTTCTGACCACCGGGCAATATAATCGTTGATCTCCGGCAAGGTATCGCAAAGCCGGTAATGGTCGCCGGTAAAGAAGCCAAACCCGCTGAGCAGTTCGAGACGATGGTGGTGTGCAATCGATTCGTCTTCAATCCCTTTGAGGTAGTAGGCGACAAAGCACATGCTGCGACGGGCAACTTCGGCTGAATCCTGGAGTTTGAGTGTGCCTGCAGTAGCATTGCGGGGATTGGCAAAGCGATCTTCTTCCGGGCGACTCTCGTTGAGTCGCTTAAAATCCTCCTTGCGCATGAAGACTTCGCCGCGCACCTCGACCTCCCGTCCATCATGCTCAGCAAGGGCGTTCAGCCGCAAGGGAATTGAGGGAATGGTGCGCAGGTTTGCCGTGATATCGTCACCCTGCCGGCCGTCACCCCGGGTAGCACCCCTGACCAGAAGGCCGTCACGGTAAAGAAGGCTGATGGCAACTCCGTCAAACTTCAGTTCGGCGACCATCTCCTGCTCCATCACTCCTTCGAGGGCAAGAAGTTTTCGTACCCGGTTGTAAAACTCCTCCACCTCCCGGGTAGAGTAGGTATTGGAAAGACTCAGCATCGGTTCGCGGTGCTGCACCGAAGGGAACTCTCTGGTAATGGTTCCTCCTACCCGCTGCGAGGGGCTGTCGGGGGTAACAAGTTCCGGGAACTGCCGTTCAAGCGCAAGAAGCTGTTCGAGAAGCTTGTCAAAATCGTAATCGGAAAGCTCCGGATTTGCCTCAACGTAATAGAGATGGTTGTGCCGTTCAATCTCCTGACGAAGCTGTGCAATCGCCTCTGCGGCACAAATGATATCGGTCATTGATGAAAAAGTGTTATCTGACTGATGAAAATGCCCATCCGACAATATTTTTGAAAAAGCCGAGAGAGCCCTGAACACCGAGTTTATCCCAGGTCACCGTCAGCACGTTCGGGTAGCGCCAGGCAAGCCGGAGCATGACCATTGCAAGTTCCTCGATTTTCATTTCATCGCGGAACATCGCCTGGCGGTAATGCGGGGGAAGGTCGTCGAGCACGATCATTACCTCGTTCATCAGGTCGTTAACAAAGTTTGGCTCATCGGTGGCGGCGTTAAAGCACATGTACTTCATGAGATTGGCCATTGAGGCAACATTGGGCTCATAGGCGTTGATCTTTTCAAGATGCCTTTTCGACAGGTTATTCTCACTGAGCGCCCGGTCAAGATCGGCGGTAAGATGGTGAAGGTTGCGCACCATCGAGCCAAAACCGCAGAAGGTAAGCGGTGAGCCAAGTGATGCCGCATCGCCGAAGAGAATGATGTGGTCATCGGCAATTTCCCTTGTGCGGTTGAAGCCATCGTGGCAGTATGCCGGGATGATACCATAGACAGGGCGATGAATAACAAAATCCGTACCGGGCTTTTTGTACTCGGGAAGCGTTCGGAAGTAGGTCTCGAAAAGGCTGAGCAGGGATTTATCGTTCGGGGAGTCGGCCTCATCATAAAAGAAAAGATAGGTAATGTACTGCTTCTCTTTAGCGGGAAAGCCTTCCCAGATAAGCTGCCGTCCTTTTCCGGCAGAGGTATCGGCAGGCCCTGTACTGACAAGAATTTCACCGGTATCGAAATCAATATTTTCAAAACCGCTTGCGATGGTGCCGACCGTCGGGCAGACATGGGTCTGTGGCAAGCCTTCGTTGAGCTGCATGGCAATCGGCGAGAGGATTCCCATCACATCAACCAAAACTTTTGCCTTGTACCAAAAGGGTTGCCCCTTGCAATCCGCAACCTGCACAACGATATGGTCATCAAACTGGTAACATTTGGTGAAGCTGGTTCCGGCAAGAAGGGTGCTGCCCGAAGCGGCCACAACCTTCTCTTTTGCCAGACCAAGCAGCATGTCGGCATCAACGGCGCAGTCAAGCACATTTTCCATTGAGAGCCTTTTCTGGCTCCCATCGGGCTTGTAAAACTCAACCCAGCCGGTCTTGTAACGACGGACAATAACTGCATCAATTTCACGCTCGGTAAAAAGACCGATATCAGCAAGATTAAGAAGCTCATTTCTTGAAATATTCCAGTCCCGTGTCGATTTTGCGGGAGTCTGGCGATCAAAAATCATGACCTTTCTGCCATATTTACCCGCCATTACCGCAGCATGAAGCAGACTGAGCGTCCCTCCCGCATAGATCAAGTCATATTCGCCGCTGATGACGATATCTTTGGGAAGTGTATCGCCCGGCATAATCACTTGCCGGAGAGGCTGCTTCAAGCGCTCCCAGTACTGGTCGAGCTCACCGATACGATGCAGATGCAACTCGCAATCCGGAAGCAAAGAGAATGCCTGATAGAGATGGGGATGGGTCAGCCTGATGTGATCGAGTGACAAGGTCATGGAAGAGTCTGAATAAAGAATGTTAGGGTTTTTTCTGGATTTGCATATCTGCCGGATTTTTGGCCATTGAGCGCAATGGCCGATCGCTCTCAATTTGACCGTCTACAAGATGAAGGCGCCGTCCCGCACGATTGGCAAACTCCTCGTCGTGGGTAACGACAATAACGGTCTGATGCAGCTCCCGGTTCAGGCGGTCAAAGAGTTGATAGACATTGTTGGCTGAACGGGAATCAAGATTGCCGGTCGGTTCATCTCCAAGCAGGATTTTTGGTTCGTTGGCCAGAGCCCGTGCAATGGCAACACGCTGCTGCTGGCCACCGGAGAGCTGGCTTGGCTTGTTGGTATATTTGTTCTGCATGTCAACCATATCGAGCAATTTCATTGCCCGCTCCCTGATCTCTTTTCGGCTGCGACGCCCGTTGATCATCATCGGCATGCTGACATTTTCGACGGCGTTGAATTCTGGCAACAAAAAGTGAAATTGATAAATAAAACCAATTTTTTCATTGCGAATACGGTTCATCTCCGTTTCATTTTTGTCCGTAATCGCCTCTCCATCAAGCCAAACCTTGCCGGCAGTGGGTTTGTCGAGCCCTCCCATAATGTAGAGCAGGGTCGATTTTCCCGATCCCGATGGCCCTGTTATAGCAACAAACTCCCCTGCCATAACTTCCAGAGAGAGGTTGGGAATGATGGTCTGGCGGATAGCCTTGGAGAGACCAAGCTCCTTTCGGATATTTTCAAGCCGGAGAATCGTTTCAGCCATCAGTGACCACATTCATTGTTCTGCATTAATCCGAAACATATCGTAAGCAGGCAAAGGAATCAGCAACTGCTCACACAAGTTTATTATAACAAAAAAGGCTGAAAGAGGGAGCGCTATTTGCCTGGGTAAAAATGAACCATACCATGGAATTTATTTGTATCTTTTCCCTGAAATTACCATTCCAATAAATATCGCGTCATGTTGCATCCGCAATCAAATCGGGCTGCCCCTTTGCCGATCCGCAGAACAGGGCTTGACCGGCAGACACCGTTCAGCTTCTCGTGCATGCGCTGTCTGCAATGTTGCCAGGCAAAAAAAATTCAGGTAAACCCTTATGAAATAGCGCGCCTTGCGAGGAATCTCTCCATTTCAACAACGCAGTGTATTGCCCGCTACACCACCGAAAACGGGTCATACCTGAAATTTGATGACGAGAATCGCTGTATCTTTCTTGGACCCCAAGGGTGCCATGTTCATGCTGACCGCCCCCTTGTCTGCAGGCTCTATCCACTTGGAAGGCATCGCAACGAGAGGGGTGAGGAGTGGTTTTCGGAAATAGAGCCGGAAGCGGGATGCCAGGGAAAGTACGATAGAGAACCGGGTGCGGTGGAAAACTGGCTTGACGACCAGGAGGTGCACCGTTACCTGCAGGCCGCGGACAATTATCTGAAGTTGCTCTGGGAGATGATGGCTCTTCTTGAACAGGGTGGTAACGATGAAGAGGGAGCGGAAGAAGCTGACCGTGCTGGAACAGAAGAAAAAAGCTTGTTTGAAAACGGAGAGTGGATGGATATGGATGCTGCCGTCAGAATCTTTTGCACGCAGAGAGCCCTCCCGTTTCCTCTTGATGTTGAAGACAAAATGCGCATGCACCATGATGCGCTGCAATTCTGGATACAACAGTCATAAACCGGAGAAACATCATGAATAAAAGAACAAAAAAAGCGCTTGCACTGGCTGCTGCCGTAACTTCACTCAGCGCCTCGCTCGGGGTTGCACAGTCTGCAGAAAACTGGGAGACACACGAAATAAAGGGTGGCAACAGCGGTATTGTGGGGCCAACTGACAGTCACACTATTAAATGGAATGATCCAAAAGGAAGTTCAACGCAGGCAAAGCTCTCCAATCAGCATAAGACAGAGATTATTCTTCAGGGTGGAAAAAGCTCTTCACAGGTTAAAACAGCAAATACCATAAAGTGGGAAGACTCCACTTCAACGCAGAGCAAGGGAGCAAACTATATTAAAGTTGACGGGGTCAAAGATGAGGTTCGGGACAGTAAAACCTCCACCCAAATAAAAGGATCAAATGCGATAAAGTGGGAGTACAAGAAATAATTCCCGTAGGGGCGGGGTCTCCCCGCCCTAAAACGGAAATCCTCATGCCCCCCCTACGCGGTTTCACCAAAATATTTTCCCCTGAACCAGAGTGCAACATTGACGAGAGCTATCAAGACTGGAACCTCGACAAGTGGCCCGATAACGGCGGCAAAGGCTTCACCGGAATTAATACCGAAAACTGCTACGGCTACAGCTATGGCAAGTTCGAAGTTGTTGCTCGCTGCGGTAAACGCAAGAGTTGCGGTTTTGGAGTAGCCGGCGCCAACTTTGCGACCCATATAAAACGAGAGCAGGAACATGGTCACGAAGTAGATCAGGAGGGGGATCGCAATGCGCACCACATCCATTGGGATCCGGACGATAGAGCCACCCTTCAGCGAAAACATCACCACAATGGTAAAGAGAAGGGACATCAGCGTCAGCGGACTGATACGGGGAATAAATTCAGCTTCATACCACTCCTTCCCTTTCAGACGCAGCATGATAAAGCGGGTAAGGAACCCGGCAATAAAGGGAATGCCGAGATAGATAAAGACGGAGAGCGCAATATCAGCTATGGATATGTCAACGGCAAAAGAGCTGATGCCAAGCCATTTCGGCAGCACCGTCAGAAAGATCCATGCATAGAGGGGAAAGAAGAGCACCTGGAAAATTGAGTTGAAGGCAACAAGCCCCGCGGCATACTCCGTATCTCCTTTGGCCAGTTCATTCCAGACAATGACCATGGCAATGCAGCGGGCAAGGCCGATCATGATGAGCCCGGCCATGTAGTGCGGCATATCGGAAAGCAGCAGCACGGCAAGCACGAACATCAGGATCGGGCCGATCACCCAGTTCTGCACAAGCGAGAGGGCAAGCACCCTGGTGTTGCGGAAAACATCCCCAAGCTCCTCATACTTGACCTTCGCCAGAGGCGGGTACATCATGACGATAAGCCCTGCGGCTATCAGCAGGTTTGTGGTGCCCGACTGAAAGAGATTCCAGAAGCCGGGAATGGCGGGCCAGAGCCAGCCGGAGAGCACACCGACGCCCATGGCAAGAAAAATCCAGAGCGTCAGATAGCGGTCGAGAAACGACAACTGTTTTACGGCTATACTCATGATTATTTTGCATTTAAATTCTCGTTATAGAACTTCCTGAAGCGCTGATTGATTTCGTTGCGGACTCGCCTGAAAACAGCAAGCACCTCTTCCTGTGTCCCTTCAGCCTCTGCCGGGTCGTCGAAACCTATATGCAGCCGGTGTTCTACGTTGCCGATAAATACCGGACATGACTCATTGGCACCAGCACACACCGTTATGACATAGTCGAAAGGCCGGTCAAGAAATGCATCGACATTTTTCGGCATGTTTTTACTGATGTCGATCCACTCTTCATGCATCACTTTAACCGCAAGAGGATGAACGGATGCTGCTGGTTTTGTTCCTGCTGAACAGACTTCGAGTGAACTGTCGAAAGAACGGAGAAACCCTTCGGCCATCTGGCTGCGGCAGGAGTTTCCGGTACAGAGAATAAGAACTGATTTTTTCATTGTTTTTTTTATTGTTTTTGAACCTCCATTACCATGATAGAAACGCATTCGACATATCGGGAACGCAGGATTGAAACCCCCATACAGGGCGGGGAAACCCCGCCCCTATGGTTCATAGAACAAGATTGAAGACAAAACCTACCAGCATGATCCCTGCTGCAACAACTCCGGCAAAAACAGCAATAAGACGGGGTTTGAGCACTTTGCGGAGAATGATCATCTCCGGAGCTGAAAGAGCAATCACGCTCATCATGAAGGCCATGACCGTTCCGAGTGCTGCTCCCTTGCCGAGCAGCGCCTGCACAACGGGAAGAATACCTGCGGCATTGGAATACATGGGAACGCCGATCAGGACAGCGACAGGTACCGACCACCAGACGCTTTTGCCCATCAGTGAGGCCATGAAGTTTTCCGGTACATAACCATGAATTCCCGCTCCAAGACCGACACCAAGCACAATATACAGCCACACCTTGCCGACGATATCACGAACATGGTGCATCCCTTCCTGTATACGCAGTGGAAAACTCATCGACTCGTCTTCCACTTCAGCGGAAACCGTTCTCTCCTGCAATTTCTGCACCCACTCTTCCAGATAGCACTCCATGCGGAGTTTACCGATCACCATACCAGCAATGATGGCAACAGCAAGGCCCATTGCGGAATAGAGCAGGGCCACCTTCCAGCCGAACATGCCGAAGAGCAGCGCAAGGGCAACCTCGTTGATCATCGGTGCTGCAATAAGGAACGAAAAGGTAACGCCAAGCGGCACCCCGGCCTGCAGAAAACCGATAAACAGCGGCACTGCCGAGCAGGAGCAGAAGGGGGTCACAATACCGAGGCTTGCCGCCATAACATTTCCGATGCCGGTTCGCCGCCCTGAAAGCAATGCGCGAGTGCGCTCGGCTGAGATAAAGGTGTGTACGATTCCCATCAGAAAAACCACTGCGGTGAGCAGCAACAGCACCTTGGGTACCTCATAGATAAAAAAGTAAAGGGCTTCGCCAACGCGGTTTGCGCGGGTAATTACTGAAAGATGGAGCAGCATATCGGCACACCACTCAAGGTTACTGTACAAAAGAACCCACAGCAACGCAGCAAAAAAAAGAGCGGCGAACCATTTGACGTTTTCTGCCAATGGTGAGATGGGCAATTGTTTCCGGGAGCTTTGTGTCATGTTTCAATACTTTTGCTTATCAGCTTTTTCTATATCACTGTTGAGGAGACCGGGGCAGAATCACAAGAGGCTGCCACTTTCTTAACAACAGCAGCCTGAACCGCCCTTCTCTTTGCTGCCATGAGATCCGCAACAGCCTTGTGGTTTTGCGGTCAGCAACTCTTTAATCTCTTCATGAGATGGAACGCGACCTTTACAAACTACACTCTCATCTACAACAAGCGCCGGAGTCGATATCACGTTGTAAGCCATGATCTGCTGGATATCCTCAACTTTTTCCACCGAAGCCTGAATACCTTCTGCGGCTATAACGGCTTTTACGGCATCGAGAAGCTGATTGCATTTTGCACAGCCGCTCCCAAGAATTTTTACATTTTTCATTGTTTTATTTTTTATATGGTTATCGCAAATGAACGATTATTTAAAAAGTGATATCAACAAGATTTTTTCATCAACCCCACAGCATGCAGATCCTGCGCAACTATTTTATCCTCCTCTACGTGCATCGACAAGCAATTGTTCAGCGGCAGTCGAACCTGCAGGTCAGATCTGCATTAAAAAATCCGCCAAGAAGAGTCGATGCCGTTAGCCATGTTTCACGGTTAATACAGTACCGAACCTTCGGTGGATTGATCTCCCCCTGAATCAGCCCGGAATCAAGCAGCGCCTTGAGATGCTGTGAAATTGTGGACTGCGCCATGGGTATCATCTCCGTCAACTCTCCCGTAAAGCAACATTGCTGACTGGCAAGCAACTTTAATATCTTGATCCTCACCGGATGGCTTATTGCTTTGGCAAGAGAGGCCATTACCTCCTCTTCACCACTATACTCAACTGACGACAACGTTCTTCTCATCACAGCGCAACCCTTGTTATAGTTTATCGCAAATATACGATTGATCAAAACAAAAGCAAAGAAAAATGTATTTTTCTGTTTTCTCGGTAACAGGAAAATTTGCCTCTGGCACATTATCATGACGACACCCATAATGGATTTTCCGTATGAAACAGAAATTGCGAAATTTGTATATCCGTAAAAAGGCATTTATATTTTTTGTACTCCAAGGTGATATTTAATAACCCATAGAAGAGATAAAAAATGAAGGCATTCCGTTTCATTCTTGCGCTTCTTCTTTCGACATCGTTTTCCTCCGGTGCCATGGCTGCCGATGTCGTCAAGATCGCTGTCACAGGACCTTTTTCAGGTGGTTCTGCTCCAATGGGCGTATCCATGAGGGACGGTGTCAAGCTGGCCGTTACCCAGATTAATCAAAAAGGCGGTATCAATGTCGGTGGAAAAACGATGAAGATAGAGCTTATTGAACGAGACGATGAGGGTAAAAATGACCGTGGGGCATTGATTGCCCAGGAGATATCGTCAATGGGCGATATTGCCGCGGTAATCGGAACGGTCAACACGGGCATTGCCGTCATGGGCGACAAATATTACGTTGAGAAAGGGATCGTCAAAATCATTACGCCTGCCGCTGGAAGCGCATCAATGACTCAATGGTGTATTGCGGGAGCCACAGACCTGCCTATTTTTCGCTTCGCCGCTCACGACGGCATTCAGGCCCAAATGGTAGTAGAGCAGGCCACAAAAATGGGCTGCAAAAATGTCGCGATATTGCATGATGCCACCAATTACGGAGTCTCCGGGCGTGATGACCTTGTCAAGCAGATTCAGAAGCAGGGTGGAAGGTTGAAAGTGGTGGCTATTGAGAAGTTTGCTATCGGCGACAAGGATATGACCGGGCAGCTCATCAAGGCGAGAGCCGCTGGTGCACAGGCGCTTCTGATATGGGGTATCGGACCCGAACTTGCTGCCGTAGCCTCTGGCAAGCAGAAGCTTGGGTTCAGGGTACCAATGATCGGCGGATGGACACTCTCAATGAGCAACTTTATTGACACCGCAGGGCCATCTGGCAACGGCGCACTGATGCCGCAGACCTTCATTGAAGATGAATCAATTGCAAGAGCAAGGTCTTTCATCCAGGCCTACCACAAGGCTTATGGCGTAACCAGGATTCCCTCCCCGGTATCAGCAGCACAGGGTTACGATGCTGCATTGTTGCTGGCAGAAGCCATTCGTGAGGCTGGCTCTACCAGGCCATCAAACGTAAAGGCTTCATTGGATAACCTCAAAGTGACGGTCAAGGGTACCATAACCGACTGGAAAAAACCATGGTCGAAGTGGGATCCATCAAATGTGGAAACACATGAGGCGTTCCGCCGCACGAACACGGTTATGGGAAAGGTTCAAAACGGCCGGGTTGTGCTGGCTAATCCGGCTGACAGGATCGTGCTCGAGGGAAAGATGCTCAAGAATTAAGTTCTGAAAACCGGTAACCATGAACACAGAATTTCTGGCTTTGGCTCAGATGGCTGTTGGTGGCGGACTGATGGGTATGGCCTATGCGTTGGTGGCTTATGGTTTTCAGCTTACGCATGCCGCTGGCAAGGCTGTAAACTTCGGACAGGGCGAATTGGTAATGCTTGGTGCATTTGCTGGCCTCTCCCTCTCCACTGCCGCTCTTCCTTACTGGGTTTCGGTGTCAGGTGCAATGGCGGTGGGTGCTGCCCTCGGCTGGTTTGTTGAGCGTACCGCCGTTCGACTTGCTTTGCAGCAGCGTAATGAGGGGTGGATTCTGCTCACCATCATCGTTGGCCTGTTTGCTGTATCCGCTGCAGAGAATATCTGGGGCCGTGAGGATAAACCTTTTCCGACACCCTGGCCCGAAGGGGCTCTGGAGTTTTTCGGAATATCGGTTACCTGGCCTGAACTGGCTATTGCAGCAGGAGCGTTGGGTATCATGACTTTGGTTGAGCTTGCCAAGCGCTACACCATGGCCGGCATTGCTGTTCAGGCTGTAAGCGCTGACCAGGACGCTGCTGAACTCTGTGGCATTCGCTCACGCTCGGCGATCTCCCTCTCATGGGCTATCTCCGGAATGTCAGCGGCATTTGCCGGTACGATCATAGCTCCAGTGACCACTGTCGGTCCAACCATGGCGGCCTCGTTAACGCTGAAAGCCTTTTCGGTAGCGGTGGTAGCTGGGCTCGACAGCAGTTTTGGACTTCTTCTTGCTGGCATTGCTCTTGGGGCTACGGAGAACATCTCCGGTTTTTTGCTCGGAAGTGGATGGAGAGAAGCTCCTGGTCTTATCTTGCTCATTCTTGCGCTGGCACTGCGACCGCAGGGTCTCTTTGGTAAAAAAATCATCCGGAAAGTCTGAAAGGAGAAATCATGTTCGCTGGTGTCAGCCTGGGTATGAGGGAGAGAACAGCGGAACGGATCGTACGCATCACCGTATTCGTCGGTTTGGCTGCCCTGCCAGCTCTGTGGCAAGGACAATATGCACTCGGTCTGCTCACCCTGATGGCGGTCTATGGTGTGCTTCTCATAGGTCTTGACACAACTGTCGGTTACCTTGGACAGGTGAACCTTGCTCAGGCTGCGCTGTTTGCACTTGGCGCTTATGGTACGGCTCTGACTGTGCAGGCGGGTGCTACCCTGCCACTGGCCTTGTTGGCAGGAATTGCCGCCGCTCTGGTTCCAGGCGCTGCACTGGCTCTTCCAGCCTTGCGGCTGGAAGGCCCACAGTTTGCTCTTTCCACCCTCTCTTTTGCTACCTTGACGATTATTGTGCTTAACGAGTTGGAATCGGTTACCAATGGCGCACTGGGTTTGTCAATCGTCAGGCCGCCACTTTTTATGTTGCGTTTGAACGCAACCAGCTTTTACTGGCTCTGTCTGGTGGCCCTGTTTGTCGCATGGGAGAGTTCACAGATTTTGCTAAAGTCGCGCTTCGGACTGGCGATTGAAGCCTTGCGCGACTCCCCGACAGCTACCGATGCTCTGGGAATTGGAACCTTGCGCCACAAAGTACTGGCATTTGCATGGGGAAGCGCATTGGCTGGTCTGGCAGGCGGGTTGCATGCGATGAATTTCGGATACCTGCAGCCAGCAGCTTTCGGATACGATTTGATGGTCATGCTGCTGCTCGGTGTCGTTTTTGGAGGGCGACGGAGCCAGTGGGGGGCCTTTCTTGGTGCGGCAATTGTCGCTATGTTACCCAACCTGCTCTCGAACCATCTCCTTTTTTCTGTACTGGTCTCTCTCGGATGTATCTTGTCGTTTATTCCATTAATCCGTGCAGCGATATCCCGAAGGGTTCCTTTTTTCCGTGAAACGGCTCCCGCTGCCGCCATGGCTATTGCTGCTATTTTGGCGTTTTTTGTACCCAACATGGAGGAGTGGCGCAAAGGGATCTTTGCACTCTTCCTTTTCGCGGTAGTTGTCGGTTTTCCCAATGGAATCGCCGGAGCCATGGCTACGAGACTGTATCAGTTGATACGCTTTGCTCCTCTACCCCTGCCCCCTGCGACAGGAGGAGTCCCCTCTTCAAGAAGATCGTCGGGGGTTGCCTTGCGCCTCTCTGACCTCTGTAAATCTTTTGGAGGAGTGAAAGCTGTGGAAGGCGTGACACTGGAAATCCGCCAGGGAGAGACCCTTGGACTGATAGGACCAAACGGATCGGGAAAAACTACATTGGTAAACCTGATATCCGGCCTCTATGCGCCTGACAGTGGATCTGTAGAAATTGCAGGTACCCAACCTGCACGAGGCAGCCTGATGTCGGCTTGCTCGGCTGGTTCCGCCCGGACATTTCAAAATCTGCAGCCGTTCTACGGACTGACAGCTTTGGAATCTATCATGATTTGTCAGCAGAAAAGAGAAAAATCGGAGGCTATGGGTTGGCTGGCCGCCGTCGGCCTGGAGGAGAAAGCACGGATACGTTGTTCCGAGATGTCATACGGTGATTTGCGCTTTCTTGAAATTGCGAGGGCTCTGGCAACACGACCCCGTCTTCTGATGCTCGACGAGCCGGCGGCTGGGATGTCCAAACCGGATATCTTCCGACTCGTTGATCTGATCGCCTCAATAAAACAGGCCAAGGTGCCGATTCTGCTCATCGAACACCATCAGGACGTTGTTGCCGAGCTCTGCGACCGGGTTGCTGTAATGGACGGGGGGCGTCTGATTGCACTGGGAACTCCACATGAAATACGACGAGACCCCAAGGTCATTGAGGCATATCTGGGTTCCGACAACACAGAGACTTTTGAGCAGGAGGCCATTCCATGCTGAAAGTGGAAAACCTGTGCGCGGGATATAGCGGCGACGATGCTGTGCGAGGAATTTCAATAGAGGTAGCCGAAGGCTCGTGCGTCGCGCTGGTTGGAGCAAACGGTGCAGGCAAAAGCACGTTGGTGAAATCCCTGTGCGGACTTATCGTTCCCCGGAGAGGAAGCGTGTTTTTTTGCGGAGAAAACATCAGCGCTCTTCCTGCCAGCGAGGTGGCCAGACGAGGCATCTCTCTTTGTCCCGAGGGACGACATGTGTTCGTTCCTCTCTCGGTTGAGGAAAATCTGTTGCTTGGTGCTTATCCACGCCTTCCATCTTTCGGACGGTTTCGCCGGGCGGCCTCCGGCGACCTCCAGCACCTCTACGAAATGTTTCCGAGACTTGGCGAACGCCGGTCACAGCAGGCAGGAAGCCTTTCGGGAGGGGAACAACAGATGCTGGCAATCGGCCGTGTCCTTATGGCCCGGCCACGCCTTGTGGTTTTGGATGAGCCTTCGATGGGTCTGGCGCCCATGCTGGTCAAGGAGGTGTTCAAAGCCATCTCTTCATTACGCACTGCCGGAATGACCATTCTGCTTTCCGAACAGTTTGCCAACAGCGCCCTGGCTGTCTCCGACCGCGCTTATATTATTGAGCGTGGCAGCGTCGTGCTGGAGGGTGCCAGTGCCGCTCTCGCAAAGAATCCAGCGGTGATGGCGGCGTACCTCGGCTGACACTCCATGTTTTTCGACTCCGAAAAAGCCTCTTTTTCCAACAACAAGGGTCTTCTGTCAAGTACCATGAAATCGACGATAGCGAGTAGCAGATTCAGTTGGAGCAGTCATCATCAAAACTCCTGTATGGCATTTGACTATTCAGAGCAGGATATGCCTCCGTCAAGACACCAAATGCCTGAAGAGATAGGACAAGGGTGGTTCCAGTCAATTCACTTGCCATTGAACATGGTCATCCGGCGAGGCATTGTACACTTTAAACCAGAGGTATCAGGGAATCTGTTACCTGTCGCGACAATTGAAGAGCATTTCTGTGAGCCTGTGCTGTGTGTTCAGTCAACACGGAAAGGGCGTGTCGTTCTTTTGGATCAGGGTCGTGGAATGGATTTTATCTTCGGACAAAACAATTGTCTGTTTGAGCATATTGCTCTCCGCAACAGCGTCGTGCGGCTTGATGCAAGCGAGGATATTGAAATGACAACCCTTATTATCAGCGACTCGGTATTGAATCAACTTCTTGGGGAAAGGTATGCGCGTTCACTCCTGAGTGGATTGCGAATTCCGTCGATATCATCAATATCCGTCAACAAGGTACCACAACATGTTAACGCGTTGCTCCATTCAAGTATATCTGATCATCTGACCGGGCATATCGCCAAACTGCATATCCAGGCAAAAGTACTTGACTACCTCTGTGCACTCTCTCAATATTTTGCCGGGGCATCCGAAAAACAGATGCCTGAGTTAAACATTCAAAGCCGGATACATCAGATGCATGATGATCTTCTTCAACTTGAAGGAAAGGTTCCCTCACTGAACGAACTGGCCGCAACGTATGAGTTACCGGTACGAAAGCTTAAAGAGGGGTTTACGGAGCTCTACGGAAAATCGCTTTTCAGCTATATCTCAGAAGTGCGACTGGTCGAAGCACATGCGGCGCTGAAACAAACCGATATTCCGATGAAAACTATCGCCAAAAATCTTGGATACTCGCATGTCAATCACTTCATCACTGCTTTCGGAAAACAATTCGGCTATTCGCCAGGCAGTTTGAGGAAGAAGAACTAACGCCTTGTCCGCCATACTGGAACTGATAGAGAAGAGACCATGCCACTAAATTAATAAGGTTTTTTATGTGAAAAATCTTATTAATTTTAGCACATTCAAGAGGAGGTCTGCGATAACAAAAAAAAGTGGCTATGCATCTCTGCTCCGCTTGTACCGATCAGAGTTTCAGGGGTTCGAAAAATTGAGCTCTTTTTTTTAGAACCCGATATATAGTTTATGCTATAACGATCAAAACAGATAAATTATGCTTTATCAACTACCAGACAGCGAGATCAATCGGTTTATCGAAGAGGATATGCCTTACGGCGATCTGACAACCTTACTGCTCGGCATTGGCACTCAGGAGGGAGAAATAACCTTTACAAGCCGTGAAGCAACGACACTCTGCTGTACTGAGGAGGCTGCGCGCGTTCTGGAACAATGTGGAGCATCTGTGAGCTTTTTTCTGCCAAGCGGGACAACGGTTAACCGGAATGCTACCATCCTTTCAGCGAAAGGAACTGCGGGCAGCCTTCATGCGGGATGGAAAGTAGCCCTGAACCTGCTGGAGTACGCATCGGGTATTGCCACTCGTACGAGGAACATCGTTAATCTGGCAAAAGAGGTCAATCCCGCCCTTTGCATCGTCACAACCCGCAAATCGTTTCCAGGAACAAAAAAGGTTGCAATCAAGGCTATCCTTGCTGGTGGCGCGCTTCCCCATCGGCTCGGTCTGTCGGAATCAGTGCTTGTTTTCCGGCAGCATACCGCATTCTGCGGCGGACTTAAGGGTTTTCTGCAAACTATTGCCGCATTGAAAGCGGAAGTGCCTGAACAGAAGATCATTGTTGAGGCTGAAAGCGCTGAAGATGCCCTGAACATTGCTGCGGCTGGCGTTGATGTGGTTCAGATTGACAAACTTCGACCTGAAGCGCTTTCACTGCTTGTTCAGCAAATCCGCGAAGAGTCACCGGGCATTACCATTTCAGCCGCAGGAGGCATCAATGAGAAAAATGCGTCGGCTTATGCTGAAACCGGGGTTGACATGCTTGTCCTTTCGTCAGTCTATTTCGGCAAGCCTTCGGATATCGCAGTTTCAATCCATTCCTCACAACCATAAAACATCCATAATCATGATACGATTATTGAGGCGCATCGCTCTACTCTCTTTTGTACTCCTCACCATTACAGCTCCTGCAATGGCCGGGGAGCTGAACCTCTCTGTTGCTGCAAGCCTGAAAGAGGTTATCAATGAACTGAGTACGAGTTACCATGCAAAAAATCCTGCAACGGTTTTTATTAAAAATTTCGGTCCGTCGGGTACACTTGCCGGCCAGATTGAAAACGGCGCACCAGTTGACCTCTTTATTGCCGCAAACAATCAGTGGATGGATTATCTGAAGGAGAAAAATCTTGTGGAGGGTGCCAACGTAAAGACGTTTGCTTATAACTCGCTGGTTTTTGCCGGAACTACCACAAAAAAAGCAGCTTCGATGAACAACCTGTTGAAGCTCGACAAGATTGCCATTGGCAGCCCAAAAAGCGTCCCAGCAGGTGAGTATGCCATGACCGCCTTTACAAATGCAGGCATTGACAAGCAGCTTGCAGGAAAGCTTGTGATGGCCAAGGATGTCAGGGAGTGCCTCATGTATGCCGAACTTGGCGAAGTTGATGGCGGATTTGTCTACCGTACCGATGCCATGCTGGCGCAAAAAGCAAAACTGCTCTTTGTGGTGCCGCAAAAACTTTATCCAAGAGTGACCTACCCGATGGCATTGACAGTGAAAGCTGCACAAAATGAGGAGGCAAAGGCCTTCTATCTCTTCCTGCAGGGTGCTGAAGCAAAATCGGTTCTCAGCAAATACGGTTTTATCCTCAAATAAGAATGACCAGAAAAAAAAGCAATCCCCTTAAAACGTTATGAAGTTGACACCTGAAGATGCTGTCGCCATATGGCTCTCTCTTAAAGTGGCGCTTACGGCAACTGCTCTTGCGCTGCCTTTCGGCTTTGCACTTGCATGGCTGATCGTCTTCAAAAAATTCAGAGGAAAAGTTGTGCTCGAAGTGCTTGTCAACCTTCCGCTCACGCTCCCCCCGGTGGTGATCGGTTTTTTTCTTCTTCTGCTGCTTGGCAAAAACGGCTGGATCGGAAAAGTGCTGGATGCATCAGGCATCCCGATTATTTTCACCTGGAAGGCGGCTGTTATTGCATCAGCAACCGTCGGGTTTCCCCTGCTGGTGCGCTCAATCCGGCTTGGTATGGAATCCATCGACCAGCAGCTTATCGAGGCATCCCGAAGCCTTGGTGCAGCATGGTACGATACCCTTGCAACCATTATTCTTCCGCTCTCCCTGAGGGGAATAATGGCCGGTTCCTCGCTGATGTTTGCCCGGAGCCTTGGTGAATTTGGCGCAACCATCATTGTTGCAGGAAATATTCCCGGTATCACGCAAACCATTCCACTGGCCATCTACGATTATGCCAGTTCACCCTCAAGTGTAACCATGGCACTCTCGCTCTGCCTGGTCTCTGTCATTATTTCGGTCGTTGTGCTTATCGTTCATGAACTGCTCGGCAAAAAACTTGACCGGAGGAGCGCATTGTGAACCTCCGAATTGATGCTGAAAAAAAACAGGGCAGCTTCCTCCTGCAGGTGAAGGTCGATGTGTCGGGTGAACGGATCGGGATTTTCGGCCAGTCCGGAAGCGGCAAGTCAACACTCGTGCATCTCATTTCAGGACTGCTTCAGCCGGACAGAGGTGAGATTTATCTGAATGACGAGTGCCTCTTCAGCACCGCAAAGGGTGTCAATCTCTCCCCTGAACGACGTCGCATTGCCATTGTTTTCCAGCAGGCAATGCTTTTTCCCCACTTATCCGTCAAGGCCAATCTGCTCTACGGCTACAGGAGGTGCCACACGGAAAACCGCCGTATCAAGCCGGAAACCCTGATTGCCATATTGAAACTGCAACCGCTCCTGCAGCGCGGAGTGCACAATCTTTCAGGCGGTGAAAAACAGCGTGTCGCTCTTGGCCGTGCGGTGCTTGCAAATCCCCGGCTGCTCTTGATGGATGAACCGCTATCCGCTCTTGATGACACACTGCGATTTCAGATCATTCCCTACCTGAAAAGCGTGAGTGAAGAGTTCGGAATACCCTACCTGTTTATTTCGCACTCGATCCTTGAGATGCAACTGATGGTTGACCGGATTCTTGTGATCAAGAACGGCCGCATGGCTGAAACGACCACTCCCGACCAGCTTGCACGAAACAGCATGGCACAAAGCCAGAAAGGCTATCTCAATCTTCTTCATCTTGCCGACCCGGTTCAGAACAACGGATTATATGCCTATCCCTGGGGCTGCAATACCCTCTTGATCTCAGACGGAGAGCCAACCAGACAATCCCTTTTTGAGCTCTCGTCACGAGAAATCATTCTTTTCAAAAAGCATCCCGAAGCAATCAGCGCACGAAACCTTCTGGATTGCACCGTTACAGAAATTTTTGAGTCTGACGGCAGAATAGGCATTGTGCTTTCGGCCAATGGCGAACAACTTATTGCTGAAATTGTCCGTTCAGCCGCAGAGGAGCTGAATATTACGATCCATTCAACCCTTTTTGCAGCAATCAAGGCTTCGTCATTCAGAAGGCTTGCATAATCGGGCCTGACCAGTCAACTTTTTATCCACCATTCATGTTGAAAAACAGAGTGGACAGGGAAATTAAAACGTTGTATGAGATGACTCCTTCAGGCAAAAAAGTATGCTTCATGACTGGTGCTTCGGGTATGCTTGGAAGTGAAATTGCGCTTTCTGTGGCCGGGCAGGGGTATACGGTTTTTTTTACCTGGCACGCGTCGGAAAAGAGAGCGGCTGAGACGCTTGAGAAAATTCGCTGGATAAGTCCTGAATCACAGATGGTTCGGTGTGATATGTCGAAAAACCAGGATATCGTAAACGCTTTTACGGCATTCCGTAAAGAGTTTGACCGTCTTGACCTGCTTGTCACGAGCGCTTCGAATTTTTTCCGCACTCCCCTGCCTGACGTTACTGAAGAGGAGTGGGACAGTCTGGTCGATACCAATCTGAAGGGGACATTTTTTACGATGCAGGAAGCGGCAAGAATTATGCGAAAACAGCTCTTTGTTTCGCGCATCATTACCATGACCGATATTTCTGCCGACCTCGTATGGCGAAACTTTGCACCCTATACCGTCTCCAAAGCCGGAATACAACACCTGACAAGAATCTTTGCCAAAGAGTTTGCTCCTGTTATCCTCGTCAACTCTATCGCTCCGGGAACGGTCACGCTGAATGCGGACAAAGAGATGGAATCTGAGGCAGAGATGGTCAAAAAAATAGCACTCCAGCGGCTTGGTGATCCGCTTGATATTGTCAGAACCATAATCTTTCTTCTTGAAAGCGACTATATCACCGGTCAGATTATTAATGTTGAGGGAGGCAGACTTCTGCAGTAAGAGTGCCATACAAAGACCATATTGTTTTTTATATTGCCTCCATACTCTTTTGAATTCAGACTCTTACAATGGCAACGAATAACCGGTTTTCACTCTCTTATGGAACAGGAAGTCAAGGTTACCATTCACCGCACTGAACCGACAGATCCGGTAGAGGAGCCGCAGGTAAACACCACGATTCCGGATCAGCTTAAAGAGCTCAGTGAAACCATTTCCGAAACGCTCTCCTGTTTCAGGGAGAGTGAGTCGTATGAATGGCTCCAGAAAAGCACTGAAAAAGTGAGGATGTATATCAGAAATAATCCGGAACAGTCGATACTTGTTTCACTGGGCACTGGTCTCTTGTTCGGACTTTTCATAAAAAAGAGGCGATAACAAGCACAATAACATGATGAACCGTCAATCGGAAAAGGAACAGGGTTCGGCGTCTTCGAAACCCAAGCTTGCTGGAATTCCTGAGCTCCTTGATGACACGGCAGCATCGATCTATGATGACGTAAGGGCTATTGTGGATGCGAAATTCGAGCTGCTCAAGATTGAACTGACAGAAAAAATTTCGGTTGTCGCTGCCGCTGCTCTTCTCGGCGTTATTCTTGTTGCAGGCATCACCTACCTTATCGCAACCCTTGCATTGCTGACTGGTGAACTTCTTGGTCATCCTTTTCTTGGTTATCTGGTGGTAAGCCTTCTTTTTCTTTTTTGCTTTTTGTTTTTCACCAAATTCAGGCCGTTGCTCCTGAAAAAAATAATTCAGAAAATTCTTTTATCGCTTCATGAGTACAACAAATGAGCCTTTGGCTGGCATTCAGGCACGCATCGAAGAGTTACAAAACACGATTGCAGAGAAAGAGGCGCAAATCAAAGCAAGAACCCGAAAGCTGAAAGAGGAGATCGAGGGGGAACTTTCACCGGTGAAGCTTGTCAGAAAACACCCCTTTCCTGCCACGGGGATACTGATTGTTACCGGTTTACTGCTTGGGAAAGCTTTAAGGGGACTCGGAAGCTCTCCTGCCCGGGCAGGGCAAACAGCCTGCGCCGCGGTGGAGCGCGCTCCATCAAACCAGAAAAGTGCCTTGTCGACCATCGGGCTTGAAGTGCTCCGCTCAGCAAAGGATATGGGGTTTGCCTATCTTCAACGATATATAGAAAAAAAAATCACTTAACAGGTCATTTATACTTTGCTCCATTCAAAACCGCCATGCAACAGTCAGGCGTTTTTTGCTGAAATTCCGTACTTTACCCCTCTACAGGTGAACATGCCCGACAAAACCACAGGTCTGCGCTAAAATTTCAATCAGTGTAATGCTTCGGTATTACGTTCCTATTATGACAATCAAGCAAAATCCGCCAGCGTTGGAGAACAAGGAGCACTTTTATGTCAACAGAAATGCCCGCGAGCTCTTCCACCTTATTGATCCGGAATTTCTCTCTTTGCCCTCTTCCAGTCAGGAAGGTGTAAAAACATCCGAAAAACAGAGTGCTGTTATCAATGATTTTTTGAAAAAGCTGAAGGGTGCTGATGCAAAACCGGTTCTTCCTGCACAGTTCCTTGGTATGAAACTGCTCCATGCGCTTTTTCACTCGATCATGACGAAAGCAATAGCATCACGACAGCCAGACTTTCTGGAGAAGGTTTTCGGAACACTAAACGAAGAGCTTTCCCGGGAACAATCGGAACAGTACCTGGAGAGATTTATCACGACGTTTCCCACGCAGAAAATCTATACCGGAGCTGAAACACCCTCCGACTGGCTGAAGCAGCAGGAGAACAAGAAGCATCTGCTTGAAGAGTCTTTCCTTGTCTGGCTGAATAACCAAAATCCTGCTCTCGAACAGTTTTCCGATCTTTTGACCGATGAGAAGCTGACCCGGGAGAGTGCGTACCGAAAGCTGATCATGACCATGCGGAGCTCCATGCAGGCTATGGGAGCGGTCGGGCCGGACAATATCGACCTTGCCGAACTGCTCACCCGACCAATAAAACATGCTCCAACCTCAATTCTTGAACAGCTTCGCTACATTCGTCTGAACTGGGGAGAGCTGCTTGAAGAGTCACCCTTCTGGGGGTTGCTTGCTGGTGCTATTGATTTTATTGAGGATGAGGACAAGTACCTCTTCTTTGAGCAAATTGCCCAGGAACGTGCTCTCCGCAAAGATGGTCACGAGTTTGAAAAAGAGGTTCATGTTCCGGAGTACAACTCTCCGGATGATGCCAATGCTCCGGCAAACTATTCTGTCGATTCATCGTGGATGCCTGAAGTGGTCATGCTGGCCAAAAGCACCTATGTCTGGCTCGACCAGCTCAGTAAACTTTACCGACGCACGATTAATCGTCTGCAGGATATTCCCGATACGGAGCTTGATCTCATCGCCGAACGCGGCTTTACGGCATTGTGGCTGATCGGGCTCTGGCAGCGAAGCTATGCCTCTCAGAAAATCAAGCAGCTCCAGGGAAATCCTGAAGCAAAGGCCTCGGCATACGCTCTTGAAAATTATACCGTTTCCGACGACATCGGCGGCTATGAAGGATATCTTAACCTGCAGCAGAGAGCGAAGCAGCGCGGCATCCGTCTTGCAAGTGACATGGTACCCAATCATACCGGAATGGATTCCGAACTTGTTCGAAACCATCCTGACTGGTTTCTTTCCTCCCCGAGCGCACCTTATTATAACTATTCCTATAACGGGCCGAACCTCAGCAGTGACTCCCGCTTCGGCGTCTACCTTGAAGATGGCTACTGGAACCGTTCCGACGCAGCAGTAACCTTCAAGCGGGTTGATTACCTGACCGGAGATACTCGCTACATCTATCATGGCAACGACGGTACTATCATGCCATGGAACGATACCGCCCAGTTGAACTTTCTCAGTGCAGAGGTACGCGAAGGGGTTATTCAGCAGATTCTGCAGGTCGCCAGAATGTTTCCCATCATCCGTTTTGACGCGGCCATGGTACTGGCAAAACGGCACATCCAGCGTCTCTGGTTTCCGCTTCACGGCCATAGCGCCGGCGTTCCATCACGCTCAGCCAATGCCATGAGTATGTCGGAATTCGATGCTGCCATACCTGAAGAGTTCTGGCGCGAGGTTGTTGACCGTATTCACCTTGAAGTACCCGACACCCTGCTGCTTGCCGAAGCATTCTGGATGCTTGAAGGCTACTTTGTCCGCACCCTTGGCATGCACCGGGTCTATAACAGTGCCTTCATGCACATGCTTAAAAAAGAGGATAATGCCAATTACCGCTACCTGATCAAAAACACGCTTGAATTTGATGCAGAAATTCTCAAGCGCTATGTCAACTTCATGAACAACCCGGACGAGGATACCGCCATTGCGCAGTTTGGACGGGGAGATAAATATTTCGGTGTCTGCATGATGATGCTCACCATGCCGGGACTGCCGATGTTCGGTCACGGACAGGTGGAAGGCTTTACTGAAAAATACGGCATGGAGTATGCCAAAGCCTATTATGATGAACAGCCGGACGAAAACCTTGTCGGGCGTCATTACCGTGAGATCTTTCCCATCATGAAGAAGCGACCGCTCTTTGCCGAGGTGCGCAACTTTTTTCTTTATGATGTCTATTCACCGGAAGGGGCAGTCAATGAGAATATTTTTGCCTATTCCAATCGGCTTGGCGGCGAAACTGCCCTTGTCGTTTTCAACAACTGCTTTGAACAGGCTACGGGTTGGATCAAAACATCAGTCGGCTACCGACAGAATGATGAAATCAGGCAAAGTTCTCTCTCTCAGGGGCTCAACATAAGCCACGAGGAGAACAGCTTCGTTATTTTCAGGGATCATGCAAGTGGAATGGAATTTATCCGCTCCTGCCGCGAAATTGCCGAGAATGGACTCCTGATTGCACTCGACGGCTACAAGTATAACGTTTTCCTTGACTTCAGGGAGGTTAGACCCTCAAAACTCAAGCCATACGACCGGCTTGCTGCTGAACTTGACGGTCGGGGAACATCGTCTGTCGAACTGGCCGCTCTCACCATGAGCCTCTCGAAACTGCACGGGATTATCACTGCCGCCCTTGGTACAGAACTGCTTCCAACTGTTGAAGGGAATGAAGAGGGCAAAGGTGTGAAGCCGGCTTTTGAAACGACAATGAGTGAGCTGCTCGGCATGGTTGCCCGACAGTTCAGTGAACTCATGGAAAAACCGCTTGCCGTCCCGGTTAACCTTGCTTCACTGACGGCTGAACGATACAGCCAGTCTCTTCTCTTTCCGGATATGTTGAAAAGAGAGCCGAATTCAAAAAAACTTCAGACAGCTCTCGGCCTGGGAAGCAAAGAGGGAAAAGAATACACAACAATTGCAAAACAGTGGATTGTGCTCGACGCACTCCAACAGATGGTTGCTGCAGCCGGAGAGTTGCAATCGAACCTTATTGACGACTGGCTGATGAGCGATGCACTTCGGAAAATTTACCCCGAAAAGGGAGCAATTGGTATTCCGGGCGAACACCTGCCCGACCTGCTTGTCTGCATGCTCACCCCAAAACCGGTTGTTAACCCTGCAAACGATGCGGAAGCATGTCTGCTCGCGGAGGTTAAAACACTCTATGCAACCAGCAAGTCACATCTTGGCCGCCTGCTGCAATTTGATAATCGGCACCAGAAGAGCTGGTTCCGCGAACACCGCTTCAGTGTCCTCATGGCTTGGCTCACCATGCAGAAGTTGCTGAACGAGCCAGAACCGGTAACCCCAACGGAACAGGAACAACCAGAAGTATCAATCGCCGAATGGGTGGACGCTACGGAAAAAATAGACCTGCTGGCCTTCCTTTCGGGATATGAGATGGAAGAGTTGACGCGGAAGAGAGCATCACTCTGCACGGGGTAGTGGAGAAAGTGCCAATTTCAATTTTCGGTAGATTATACGATACACAAAAAAAGCCCGGGAGTAAACCGGGCTTTTTTTGTTTCAAAAATCGTTCGCTTAGTAATACATCAGAAAAACACGGAAGGTGTAAACAATAAAGGCAACAAAAAGAAAGAGACCGAAAAGCGTAAAATAAGGGCTTCTCTCTTCTCTTGAAGCTCGACGATCGATGAACGGCACAAGAACCCAAAGCAGTGCGGCAGTAGTAAACAGGGCAATTGCAAGAAGTTCACCACCGGGGAAACTGAAATCTTTCAGCAGCAGGAACTGGCCCCAGAAATACCACTCCGGCTTGATGCCAAGAGGGGCTGGTGCAAGTGGATTGGCCTGAACCCCTATTTCCCATGGGGATATGATTGACAAATAGATAATCACCGCAAAACCAATCAGCCAGCCGATAGCATCCTTCGCAAGGAACGTCGGGAAAAACTTCTCATATCCCTTGATACGACCGGACTCTTTGTAACCGATAGGCGCTGAAGTGCCCAGAACCTGAACAAGAAGCAAGTGAACGGCAAGGATAATCAGGAGAATACCTGGAAGCAGGACAATATGCATGGAGAACATTCTTGTCAGCGTTTCACCGGAAACCTCTTCACCGCCACGAAGAATGTTGACGATAAATGCGCCGCCTGGAGCAACTTTTGGGACTTCAGTGCCAACCTGGGTAGCAAAAAATGCCAGCTCATTCCAGGGAAGGAGATATCCGGTAAAACCAAATCCAAGGCTGAGTACAAAAAGGACGAAACCGCTTACCCACATCAGTTCACGGGGTTTACGATAAGCCTTCATGAAGAACGTACTGAACATGTGAATGAAGGCCATCAGAATCATCGCGTTGGCCGACCAGGCATGAATCTGACGGATAAGCCATCCAAAAGGAACTTCCTGCTGAATGAAGACAAATGACGCAAACGCTGCAGCTTCAGTAGGTTTATAGTACTGCAGAAGGAGTAAACCGGTTAAAACCTGGACAATGAAGAAGAATAGGGTAAGGCCACCAAAATAATACCAGACGGAATGACGGTGCTGGGGAACTTCCTTTTTCTTCAGGTAATCGATTACCGGTATCATGACCGAGAAGCGCTCCTGGAACCATGTCCCTAAAGCACTGACGCGGGAATCCTTGTAGGGATTTGTATCTGCACGTTCTACCGGTGGTTTATAGACACCGCTTTGAGGTGCCTCTGGTTTGGCGGCGGGTTTAGCCGTGCCCGGAGCAGCCGGCTTGGCGGCAACTGGAGCGGCGGGTTTAGGCTTGGCCGGAGCTTTTCCTGCCATAGCGTTCTGATTGTTTTCAGCCATCTTTCCTGACTCCCTTGGTTTTCAAGAATTAAAGGTTAAGCTTTTGCAATAATGAGATTTTCCCCGTCAACCCTTGCTTTAAAAGCGGATAAGGGCAACGGTTGCGGACCGGAGATAATCTCTCCTGTCTGCTTGTATTTTGCTCCATGACAGGGGCAGGAGATAAGGTTCAGGGCATTATCCCAGTGTACAAGGCAGCCGAGGTGGGTACAGACTGCGCTGCATGCGGTAAGCTTGCCGTTATCATTGATGACGATAACCTTGTCTTTGTTGAACTGGAATATCTTTCCGGTGTTTTCAGGCACTTCAGAAGCTTTCCCAACAACCAGCTCGGTGAGATTTGAAAACTTTTTGACGGGAGGAATAATGAACTTGATCACGGGATAGAGGGTAGATATGGCGACTGCTGCGCCGACCCCCCCCACAACTTTTCCAAGAAAACTGCGGCGCTCAAAATCGACCTCTTTGAAACCCTGATCCCGGGGCTTGCCGCCGGAAACCATTGCGGCCGAAGAGAGTGGAGCACCATCTCCAAGTCCACCCATTCTTGACGGGCTCTTGAAATTACCTTGTTGTGCCATTACAACCTATCTCCTTTTTAAATCTATTGTTATAAAATCAAAAGGTACATGCCTAACATGGGTTAAACAATAGCCGCTCTCACTTCGTGCTTTGTTTTTTTCTTTCATCAGCAACAATTTCGTGCAAGAAATTCAGGCTTACCCAAACGGAGAGGGAATTTATAATTTTTTCATCGATTATTCCAATCCAAAGAGCGCTTAAAACTATTATAGCTCTTGTACATGATCGAGTGCTTTCCATCCCGCCAGACCCGACTGCAAGTAAAAAGGCGCATAAACCTTGATTGCAGACGGAGCGGATTGAGAAATTCCGATATGCCCCTGATTCCCTCAAAAGTCCTGCCCTCTATCTGCAAGGTGATAGCTGATGCAAAGCGAAGATAAAATGGCCCTGCGTCAAGCACCGTATCGTGATGAATCTTCAGGCCAACATCCTCATAGTGCAAGTCAAGATTGCGGCTGTGATGGGGCGAAAAAAGACCTCTCCTGAAATTGTGTTCATGAAACCGCAAGGTATCATGGACGGTGACTGTTTCGCTCATGTTGTCATGAAGAACCAGCAAAGCGAGAGGCTGATAGTTGTTGTTTTTAAAAAACACAACATAATAGACAAGATCGAAATGCCCGGAAAATGCGCGACCCCAATACCAGCGGGAAATATACTCCTGCATGGGAACTGCACCAAGGTTGTGGTCATGATATCCAATCGCACTGACAGGAATTGTGCGAACCGCACCACCTGGCTGTTCAATAATGGTAATTGTTCCTTCGACATCGGCCTTTGGAACACTCAAAAGCCATTGGTGAAGAGGAACTTTACCATCATTGTTTGTATCTTTTTTCTCGTAGATGATCCTTCGGCATGTCTTGAACACAAGAGTTGCTTTTACCTCTTTGTGACGGGACGGAAAGGAAAAATCAAGATCAAGAGTATACTCATCCCTGAGTGGGTCATGGGTAAAGCGGTTTTTTTCAAACCGTACTCCAAGTTCGAAACTGCTGCTTTCGAAAAGCTCTCCACGACCCTCCTTGATAAAATTGACTATCTCCCGGCCGTTTTCATATAACTGAAAACTGAAGCCTGAGTAGTCTGAAGGAAAAGGGATATCGAAAAGGATCCGGTTTTTCCACTTCTCATAATGGTTGGTATAGTAAGGGGAAAAAGGAAAACCGGAAAACCAGATAACGACAAAAGAAAAGCCACTTTCCTTGTCTTCTGCGTCAAAATACCACCACTCGTACGCTCCCGGATCCTGCATCTTGTGCCAGAGTTCCTGATCGAGCTGCGTGGTAATATTCATGCGGTCGGCTGGTAATATTCAAAGAAGAGAAGCATTACAAGATGCCTTGCACGACATGGAAGACTCAGGTAATGTGAAATGCAGGAAAGAAGGAGCGGAAACATATTTCGCAACCTTGACATCACGAGGATAGCCCCGGTTAACCGACGTGGACAGAGAGGGAATCGAACCCACGACACAAGGATTTTCAGTCCTTTGCTCTACCAACTGAGCTATCTGTCCATCAAGAGGCAAAATATAGGAATAATTCTTTCACTTCAAAAGAAAAAAAAGAGCACATGGAGCACACACAAATATGCACTCCATACGTCTGTTGCCTTGCTAAGCTGGAACATCAATATTCTCAATCCCTTTCAGAATGCGGCGGAGTACCGTCTCTTTTCCGAGTACTTCGAGCATGTGATAGAGGCTTGGGCCGAAACTCACACCGGAAGTAACAATCCTCAAAGGGTGAATGAGAACCGCCGCTTTAAGTGCTTTTGGAGCAACAAACTCCTTGAGGTTTGCCTCAATATTCCCGGCAGTGAACTCCTCAAGAGAGTAGAGAATGTCGGTAAACTCACGAAGCAGAGTGTTGGTGTCGGCCATCCAGCGTTTCTTGACAGCCTCCTCATCGTAGGAGTCAGGCTCAAAAAAGAAGTAAGAGGCGAAGGTCACAAATTCATGCTCAAAACCAACGCGCTCGCGCATCAGTTCTATGACGTTTGCGAGATAAGCGTCACTGGTAATGATCTCCAGAGGCATCAGCGACTTTTTACACTCAAGTTCGTCCAGAAGAATCGGCCTGATGACCTCGACAAGTTGCTCTGTCGGGCGATTCTTGATATACTGTTTTTCAAGCCAGTTGAGTTTATCGACGTTGAATACTGCGCCAGCTTTCCCCACCCGTTCCAGCGAAAATTTGTCGATCAGTTGCTGCATACTGTAGACCTCCTGCTGACTCCCCTCTCCTTCGTTCCAGCCAAGCATGGCGACAAAATTGATGATTGCATCACTGCTGTACCCCTTGCGAATGTAATCTTCGACGGCAACATCACCCTGCCTTTTGCTGAGTTTTGAGCGATCAGCGTTAAGTAGAAGCGGCAGATGGGCAACCTTGGGAGGCTCCCAGCCGAAAAATTCGTAGAGGAGAAGGTGTTTGGGCATTGAGGAGAGCCACTCCTCGCCCCGAATGATATGGGTAAATTCCATCAGGTGGTCATCAATGACACTGGCAAAGTGATAGGTCGGAAATCCATCGGATTTCATCAATACCTGATCATCAATGGTCGCTGAATCAAATTCAACGGGACCTCTGATAATATCCTCAAACCAGACTGAAACGTAATCGGGCACTTTCATGCGGATGACATAAGGAGCACCCTCATCAAGTTTTTTTCTTATGGCACTCGGCGGCATGGAACCACCCATCTCTTCAGAAAGCCATTTTCTGTTGTATTTCGGCTGCAGGCCCTGTTTTATTTGAAGCTGGCGGTTTTCCTCAAGCTCTTCATGCGTTGCAAAACAGTAGTAGGCATGCTGGTCATCCAGCAGTTGCTGACAATAGCCCGCATAAATATCAAGTCTTTCAGACTGAACATAGGGTCCGAAATTACCGCCATGTAAAGGACTTTCATCAGCGACAATTCCTGCCCATTCAAGGGTCTTGATAAGATCTCTCTGCGCTCCCTCAACTTTTCTGCTTTGATCGGTATCTTCAATTCTGATAATGAAGTCTCCATGCATTTTTTTTGCAAACAGGTAGTTATAGAGAGCGGTTCTCAGTCCGCCTACATGTAAATAGCCTGTTGGAGAAGGTGCAAACCTGGTTCTAACCCTTTGACCAACCATAATGAGCGTCGTACTGTTAATTGTTGACAGTGAACTTTCACAAGAGCTGTGAATTTAAGAAAAACTCTCTGTTTTCAGTCACAAGATAAAAGATTAACCCGAAAGTCTTGAATCTGTGGCGGGAATGGGAGCAAATTTTCAGTCCAGGAAACATTTAAAAAAAACTTTTTGTTTTCGGTTGTACATTTACTTTTAATTACTTTAAATGTAGTAAGTTACATTTTATCTCATCACGACACCTATTTTATGCCTGAAAATCCCGTAAAGAAGTCAGGAAAAGATGCTTCCCGAAATAAATTTAAACCCGTGAATGATGGAGAACATCGCCCTGGATGGTTTCAGGGAAAAGGCGAAAGCCCACAGGGAAAGTTCCCCCGCTTTCTTCTTTTTCTGATGGTTGGGCTCATGATGCTTTTTATGTTTCAACGATTTTTTGCAAGCAGTAATGCTCCCGAAATCACCTATAACGAGTACAAATCAATACTGTCGAAAGCTCTCGTGGCTGAGGTGACTGTAAAAACTTTTGAGGATAAATCGGCAATCCTGAATGGAAAACTGAACACACCAACCCAACTGCAACTGATCGACAGAACAAGCCTGCAGACCGACCGCTTTGCTGTGAGAATTCCGTCATTCACTCTTGAGCAGGCAGACATCCTGGCAGACAAGGGAATACGGCTCAAGGTTGAGGAGGGATCAAGCAACATGAATACCTTTTTTGTCCTGTTCGCCCCATGGATTATTTTCGGAGCCCTTTATTTTTTTCTGTTCAGACGAATGGGTGGACAAAATGGTACCCAGGCAAAAAATATTTTCAGCTTCAGTAAAAGCCGCGCAAAAATGGTGAGCGAGTTTGAGGTTAAAACCACCTTTAAGGATGTTGCTGGTGTTGATGAGGCGGTTGAAGAGTTGCAGGAAACCGTAGAGTTCCTCACAAATCCCGAAAAGTTCCAGAAAATCGGTGGAAAAATACCGAAAGGGGTGCTGCTTCTCGGCCCTCCCGGTACGGGAAAAACCTTGCTTGCCAAAGCCATTGCCGGAGAGGCAAAGGTTCCCTTTTTCTCCATTTCAGGTGCGGATTTCGTTGAAATGTTTGTCGGTGTCGGTGCTGCAAGGGTTAGGGATCTTTTTGAACAGGCCAAGAAAAATTCGCCCTGTATTGTCTTTATCGATGAAATTGATGCGGTCGGACGAAGCCGGGGAGCTGGATTGGGCGGCGGTCATGATGAAAGGGAACAGACATTGAACCAGCTTCTTGTGGAGATGGATGGTTTTACAACGAACGAAAATGTTATCCTTATTGCTGCCACAAACCGCCCTGATGTGCTCGATACCGCACTGCTTCGACCGGGACGCTTCGACCGCCAGATCACCATCGACAAACCCGATATCCGCGGGCGTGAAGCTATTCTAAAAATCCATACCAGAAATACTCCGCTTGACGGTAGCGTTGACATCAACGTGCTCGCAAAAAGCTCTCCTGGTTTCTCTGGCGCTGATCTGGCAAATCTTGTCAATGAGGCTGCACTTCTGGCTGCACGCAATGAGCAGGATCTGATTTCAGCCAATAATTTCGAGCAGGCACGCGACAAAATATTGATGGGCCCGGAGAGAAAAAGCATGTTTATTTCCGATGAGCAAAAGAAGCTGACAGCCTATCATGAAGCTGGCCATGTGCTTGTTTCAACCTATACCAAGGGCTCTGACCCTATCCATAAGGTGACCATCATTCCAAGAGGAAGAAGCCTCGGACTTACTGCTTATCTTCCACTTGAAGATCGCTATACCCATAACAGGGAGTACCTGCTTGCCATGATTACCTATGCGTTGGGAGGCCGGGTTGCCGAGGAGCTGGTATTTCATGAAACCAGCACAGGAGCGGCCAACGATATTGAAAAAGCTACTGATATTGCCCGCAGAATGGTGCGACAATGGGGGATGAGTGAAAAACTTGGTCCGATCAATTATGGCGACAGTCACAAGGAGGTTTTTCTTGGAAAGGATTACTCCCATATTCGTGAATACAGTGAAGAAACCGCCCTTCAAATTGATGTCGAGGTTCGAAATATTATTCTTTCCTGTATGGAGAATGCAAAAAATATTCTCATCGAAAAAAGAGTTGTTCTGCACAGGCTTGCTAAAATTCTTATCGAAAAGGAGTCACTCAACGCTTTAGAGATAAAAGAGATTACTGGCATTGACCAAGCCGTTTTCAACCCTGTAACAGCATAACCGGAGGCAGTTGAACTGAAAATACCCATGCAACTCATTGGATTGCTTGTTGTCGGTCTTGCTGCCGGACTTCTGTCAGGCATGTTCGGTGTTGGAGGCGGCATCATTATTGTTCCGGCTCTTGCGTTGCTATACGGAATGACGCAGCAGAGCGCCAATGCGACATCGCTTATCGCACTTCTTCTGCCTGTTGGCTTGCTTGGAGTAATGGAGTATTATCGTGCCGGAAAAATTTCCGGGGAGAACATCTGGATTGGCCTTCTCATTGCCGCCGGACTCTTTGCCGGGGCCTATTTTGGAGCGAAAATAGCGACACATCTTTCAAGTGATGTACTCCGAAAAGCATTTGCTGTTTTTATGGGAATTGTTGCCCTTCATCTTTGGTTTAAATAAATCCGTATATCATAATAACCTAAACCATATATCACCATGGGAAAAACGACCACAAAAGCTGACCTTGTCAATGTTATTGCTCACAGAACCGGTCTGACAAAAAACGAAACGGAATCCGTGGTTGACAGCCTGTTCGAAAGCATCATTGATTCACTGAAAACCGGAAAACGAATTGAGATCAGAGGATTTGGCTCATTCAATATCAGGCATAAAAATTTTCGCCAGGCGCGAAATCCGAGAACAGGCGAGAAAGTGACGGTGGAGCCGAAAAATGTTCCGACTTTCAAAATCTCGAAGGAGTTCAAGCACGCGGTAAGTGAAAGCCTGAAAAACAATGGCGAATAGCTCTCTTTCTGGTTACCGTTTTGCGGGAATAACTGCTGGAGCAAGCTCCTTCGTGTGAACGGAGCTGTTTTGTCGCGTCTGTTGAGAGGGATTTTCTGCGCTTGGGATGGCCTGTTAAAATTTGAAGAAACACCACCATAACAAAACAAAGACCGGAAGAAGCACCGGCATAGAGTATCTGTAGATGTACTGGAAAAATTCCGGCATCTCAACCTTTGCCTGGGTGGCAATGTTTTTGATCATAAAGTTCGGGGCGTTGCCAATATAGGTCATTGCACCAAAAAATACTGCCGCCAGTGAGATCGCCATCAAATAGATATCGGAAGTTACATCGCCCGAAACCGTTGAAGGGAGCCCACGAGAAAATTCCCTGACATCGGAAACCGAGCTGATATCCATCCCGAACTTACCAAGTGCCCCCGACAAAAAGTTCAGGTAGGTCGGTGCATTGTCGAGCACTCCCGAAAGAGCTCCGGTCATCCAGTAAAACCTTGTAACGGAAAACTCTCCCGCATGAGATGCCGCATAGGAGCCGATAAGCTCAAGTGCCGGAATCATGGTGAAAAATATCCCTATGAAAATGAATGCGACCTCCCGAATCGGAGAAAAGTTGAACTCATTACCTTCAAGAGCCTCCTTGTCAGCAGTTTTATAGGCAGCAATCGCCACAGCAAACATAAGGACTTCACGAACGCCAAAGGGGAAGTGGAAAAGATCCTGAAGGCTGGGAAAACCGGAAATCACGGAAGAATCAAGAAAAACTGCTCCAATGACAACAGCGAGGTAGAGAAAATGTTTCGCCCCCACAACACTCACTCCACCCTTTGTTTCCCGTTCACTCAGATCTCCCTTTCCGGCCATTGTGTCAAAAACCATAAAAATAAGAAGAAGACTGACAATGGTAATGAGCCAGGGCAGCCATACTTTTGACATGACCCAGAAAAACGGAACACCTCTCAAAAAACCCAAAAAAAGAGGTGGATCACCGACAGGAGTAAGAGCTCCTCCGATATTGCTGACAATAAAAATAAAGAAGACAAGATGAAATGGCTTGATCCTCCCTTTATTGATCCGAATATAGGGCCTGACAAGAAGCATGGAGGATCCTGTCGTGCCGATGAGATTGGAGAGCAATGCACCAGAAAAGAGGAGCAGCAAATTGACCAACGGGCCTCCCCTTCTCTGAATTCTGACAAGAATCCCGCCGGTTGTGACAAAAAGCGCAGCAATCAACGCAATAAATGAAATGTACTCTTCAAGCGCATTCAACAGGATGTGCATGCCACGCTCCATGAAATATCCGTAATAAAGAGCCACAACTCCTCCAAGCATGATGGAGAGCTTTGCATAATGAAGCTCCCAAATACGGTGATAAAAGAGAGGTCCTGTAGCGATCATCAAAAGAAGCAGCAGAAAAGGGAGCAAAAGCCAGAGCGGTGGAAGCTGGTGAAGAGGCTGCAAAAAATGAACGGCAGCCAGAGCTGCCGATTCATAATGTTCCGCCGAAAACGGTGCTGCATTCATACCGCTTCGTTATTCTCCTTCAAAATCGGTAAGAGAGTAAACGCTGTATCCTTTTTCGAGGAGTTTTCTCTCCCCTCCAATATCAGGAAGGTTAACAATAAAGGCCATCTCGGAAACAATTCCTCCGACCTTTTCAACCAATGCTGCGGCAGCGAGAGCCGTACCGCCGGTGGCAAGAAGATCATCGACCAGCAATACCTTTTGACCAGGAACAAGAGCATCAACATGGATCTCGATCTTGTCACTTCCGTACTCAAGCTGGTATTCCTGCGATACAACGTCAGCAGGCAATTTTCCAGGTTTTCTGACGGGAATAAACCCTTTGCCAAGCGCGTAGGACAGGGCGCCTCCGATAATAAATCCCCTTGCCTCAATACCAACAATAACATCAAAATCCATCTCCTCCTGCAGGTAGTGTTGTGTCAGACTGTCAATAACCAGCCTGAAGCCTACCGGATCCTTGATAAGCGTCGTAATGTCACGAAAAAGGATCCCTTTTTTCGGATAGTCAGGAATAGAACGGATACGGGATTTAATAGGCATGGATATACAATGATTTCGTTGATAAGAATGAGAAGAGAACCCGCGAAACTCAAGATAGCACTCTCCCATGTAAATTCAAATCCTCGTCCAGAGAGTCAATCAAAACCGGCAATTCATTTCCGTCAAGGGTTTGTTGCATACTGCTCTCAGCACGATCAACAACAACTCTGAGATAGTTCCTTGTATAGCCGCTGCATTGCTGCATACCCTCTCCTGCAGGCTTTGAATGCTCAAAAAGGACCATACACTTTGTTCCGATAGAGCGTCTCTTAAAACGGGCTTCATGCTGGATGCCAAGCTGCACCAGTTCTCTGTAGCGGCGCTCAATCTCCACTGATGCAACAAGCTTTCTCTCCCTGTTTGCTATCTGGCGGGCAAGCGATGTCCCGGGCCGAATTGAACAACTGAACACATGCAGATAGGCAAGAGGAAGTGCTTCAATAAAACGGCACATCTGAAGAAAATCTTCCTCTGTTTCATCAGGAAAGCCAACCATCACATCAGCTCCGATGGCACAATCGGCAATGTGTTCAACCGACTGCAAAATCCTGTCGCGGTAGAGTGCCGTATCGTAACGGCGACGCATAGCCCTTAGAATGGTATCCGAGCCACTTTGAAGAGGAATATGAAAATGAGGCACAATTTTTTTCGAGCTGGCCACTAACGAAATCAGCTCACTATTGACGATATCAGGCTCAAGAGAGCTGATACGGATACGATTGACACGGACCTCTTCAAGCATGCGCAAGAGGTCACACAAGTTAAAACCTTCATAGCGGTAATCGCCTATATTGACCCCGGTCAGCACAATCTCGCGATAGCCGGATGAAGCCAAAAGATGGGCGCGCTCAACAATACGGCTGGCAGGTATCGAACGCGACTTTCCTCTGACCAGTGGAATGGCGCAATACGAACATCCGTAATCACAACCATCCTGTATTTTCAAAAATGCACGGGTTCTATCATGACTCACTGACGCACATAGGGAATACCCCTGATAGATCTCTTCAAATGCAGAGGCTGGTGCAACCTTGACAAGAGGTGTGGATATCGTTCCGGGAATGATGTCGTTATACGATTGTATGTCAAATTTATCGTTGCTGCCAAGGATTGCATCTATTCCATCTATTTCGGAAAGTGCCTCTGGATTAAATTGGGAATAACACCCGATAACAGCTATCCGGCTATCGGGATTTTTTCTTATAATTCCCCTTATTTTCTGCCGACATTTTTTTTCAGCCTGCTTTGTCACTGCACAGGTATGAATAATAATAAGATCCGCGGAATGCTCAATCGATGATAACTGCCATCCTTGTTTGCATAAATCATCAAGAATAGTGGATGTTTCAGCATAGTTCAATTTACATCCAAGGGTTACTGCCGCAACTTTTTTATTTGTATGATCGTTCATATCCCTATTTTCCCAACATGGTCGATCCCCCGATACCACTTGTCCCGATATATAAAAACCAGCGAAACGACAAAAAAAACATTACAAAATAAAATAGCTTTTTGCATACCGTGCTGTTTGAAAATAAGCGCATCACAATGCGCTTATTTCCTTTTATCCCACCCTTCCGGAATAACCAAGACTTCTTTTATTCCGAAAGAAATTCATCGCCAATCCAACCATAATCATGTTTCCAACCAGAGAAGAGCCCCCATAAGAGACAAATGGCAGTGGAACACCAATAACCGGCATAATACCAAGTGTCATACCAATATTGACAAAAACATGGATAAAAAGCAGGGAGACGAAACCGGAAAGTGTCAGCTCCACAAACTTGTTGTTTATAGAGTAAATTGCCCAGATTATTCTAAGAATCAACGTAAGATAGAGCGCAATCAAAAGGGATGCACCAATAAAACCGAGCTCTTCAGCAATGACACAAAAAATAAAATCCGTCCATTGTGCAGGAATAAAACGCAGTTGGGTCTGTGTTCCTTCAAGAAAACCTTTTCCAAAAAAACCTCCGGAACTTATCGCTATTTTTGCCTGGAGTGCGTTATACCCTGCTCCACGGGGATCCGACATGGGATCAATAAACGTCTGGATTCTTTTTATTTGATGAGGCTTGAGAATTTCACTGGCAAAACGGTGGGTAAAAAGACTGGCCGCAAGACCTGAACCGACAATAAACAACTGATGAGGCATGAATTTCTTATGCTGGACAAACAACACCGTCATCAAAAACAGTGCCAAACCGAAAATAAAATAAATATTGAAAAAGCCGGAAATGATGAGAAAAACAGGGAAAACAATCAGCATAAGAATATAAATATCAAAACCCGCCACGAGAAGCATGGTGGCAATCAATGGCAGAAATGTCAGCATGGTACCCATATCCGGTTGCAGCATGATGAGCAGAACGGGAGTGAATGAAATCGCCAGGGCAACAAACAGATGGCGTATTGAGCGAATATCAGTTTCGTCATCGGCAAGAAATCTTGCCAACGCAAGAATGGTGGCCATCTTGGCTATTTCGGAAGGCTGAAAACTTAAAAAGCCAATTTTCATCCAGCTTGTCTGTCCGGCTATTTTTTTACCGAAAATCAGTACTGCCACAAGCAGAAAAATTCCGACAGCGTAAAAAATATAGGATTTATCCTTGATAACACGAACATCGTGATAGTAGACAAATGCCAAAACAATAATACCAAAAAGAGCCCAGGCCAACTGCCGGTAGAAAAGCGACGGGTCACCGGTTCCATTGGTTGCACTATAGATGGCCATCAGTCCGAAAACAATAAGCCCCGCCATCGGAACCAGAAGCCATGGATCGTGTTTGGATTGTTTTTCCATACAACTCTTTGAGTCACCCCTTTTTCATTATCATCAGAGACCTTAATTTAGTATAGTTAGTATTGTAATTGTGCAAAAAGAGTGAACCTTTCATAAAAAAAGTACATGACATCATCCCCTTTTTCCTGCGGTTTCGCCATTATCATCGGGGCACCCAATGCAGGCAAGTCAACCCTGCTGAACGAGATTCTCGACTACAAGCTCTCGATTGTAACACCGAAACCGCAAACCACGAGAAAAAAAATTACCGGCATATACCACAACGACAAGTGCCAGATTATTTTTCTTGATACGCCGGGCATCATGAAGCCGCAGCAAAAACTGCATGAGTCGATGCTTGGAATTATCCGCGATACCCTCAAGGATGCCGACATCGTTATCGCTCTGCTCCCTTTTTCGGGAAAGAAAGATTATTTCGATCGCGAGTTCGCTGAAGAGCTCTTCAGTGGCTGGCTGAAACCAGCGGGAAAACCGATCATTGCCGTTCTTAACAAATGCGACCTTGTCAGTGCAGAACGTCAACACGAGGCTGAAGCGTTTGTCAGAAATACCTGGAATCCGGCAGCAGTGCTCTCGGTTTCGGCTCTGAAAGGGAGTAACCTCCCGCAGCTTATCGAAGCAATCCAGCCTTTTCTTCCACTCAACTACCCCCTCTATCCGGAAGATACGCTCAGCACTGCTCCGGAACGGTTTTTCGTGAGTGAAATTATCCGCGAAAAGATCTTTCTGCTCTACGGTCGAGAGGTTCCCTACTCTACCGAAGTGGTCATTGACGAGTTCAAGGAACAGTATGAAGATGATCCAACAAGAAAGGATCTTATCCGCTGCTCTGTGATTGTTGAGCGTGAAACCCAGAAACAGATCCTGATCGGAAGCAAGGGAGCTGCCCTGAAAAAACTTGGCCAGACGGCAAGAAAAGATATTGAGGAGATGCTTGGCCGCCCGGTCTTCCTTGAACTCTTCATCAAGGTCAGGCCGGACTGGCGAAAGAATCAGAACTTCCTGAAAAGTTACGGTTACTAACGAAAAAAGCCTTCCCTGATTAAGAGAAGGCTTTTTTCATGACAACGTACAAAAACGAGGAGTGACTTATTTCACGCTCTCGCTGACTTTTTTCTCGGAGGATTTAACCGGAGGTTCGAGCTCAGCAGTCGCCGCCTCAATCTCCTTTTTCTCATTGGGATGAGCAGCCAGATAGGCTTCGATCTCTTCCTTGTTCTTGTCCTTGAAATATTCAAGGGCCGAGAGAATGATGCGCTTGTTCTCCTTGTCGAATTCAATGACACGAAGAGGCAGGGCATCGCCAATGCTGAACGATGAATGGATGTCTTTTACCCCGCCCTGAAGCAAATGTGATACCGGAACAAAACCGTCAACATCACCAGGCAGAATGACAATAACGCCCTTCTCGATGATCTGTGAGATCTCTCCCGGAGTCTCCGCGCCTACGGCATACTTCTGTTCAAACTCGTCCCAGGGGTCCTGGTTGATCTGCTTGTGGCCAAGAGCGATGCGGCGGGCATGGACGTCAAACTTGAGAACCTTGACTTCCAGATCCTGGTTCTTTTTGACCAGTTCACTTGGATGGCGAATTTTCTTGGTCCAGGAAAGGTCTGAAATATGAACCAGACCATCTACACCGGGTTCGAGTTCAACAAAGACACCGAAATCGGTAATATTGCTGACCGTACCTTTATGCAGGGAATTCTCGATATACTTTTCGGAAAGCGCAATCCATGGGTCCTCATTCACCCGTTTCATGGAGAGAGAAAGCTTGGTATGATCCTTGTCGATATTGAGGATCACACATTCGACCTCCTGCCCCAGGGTAACAAACTGGCCCGGATGCTTGATGTGCTGTGTCCAGCTCATCTCTGAAATATGGACAAGTCCTTCAATGCCCTTCTCGATTTCAACAAAAGCGCCGTAATCGGTGATGGAAACAACACGACCCTGTGCTTTCGAGCTGACAGGATACTTGACCTCGATATTTTCCCAAGGGTGGGACTCAAGCTGCTTCATGCCCAGTGAAACGCGCTTGGTATTCTCGTCAAAGCCGACAACAACCACCTTGATCGGCTGGTCAAGATCAACAACCTCGGAAGGATGGTTGATTCTTCCCCAGGTGATGTCGGTGATGTGCACCAGACCATCAAGACCGCCAAGATCAACGAAGATACCGAAGTCGGTAATGTTCTTGACTGTACCCTCAAGAACCATACCCACCTTGATATTGGCAAGCATCTCTTCACGACGGGCGGCATAAGCCTCTTCGAGAATAACTTTATGGCTGACAACAATATTCTGTGTAACGGGATTGATTTTGACAACCCTGAAGTCCATGGTCTGACCGACAAGAGCGTCGAAATCACGAACCGGTTTGACATCGATCTGCGAGCCGGGAAGGAAGGCTTCGACACCGGAAAGGGAGACCGTCATACCACCCTTGACACGATTGATGATCTTGCCATTGATGATGGTATCGTTTTCGATTGAATCATAGATCCTGTCCCAGATTCTCAGAACGTCAGCTTTCTTCTTTGAAAGAATGAGCTGTCCCATCTTGTCTTCGATGTTCTCAAGATAGACTTCAACATCATCGCCTACCTTGACCTCATCTTCGGCCCTGAATTCAAGCAGCGAAACAATACCTTCCGACTTGAAGCCGACATCAATGGTGACATCCTTGTTGGATATCGAAACGATTCTGCCCTTGATAATCTCATCTTCTGTGATTTCATTGAGCGTGCTTGAATAAAGCTGCTCCATCAAGGCAAGTTCGGCGGGCTCGTAGTGCGCAAAAAATTTGAGTTTTTTTCTTGCTGGTCTTTCCTTGACCTTTTTTTCCTGTGTGAATGCTTCTGCCATTAATTTTTTCCTTCCTCTCTTGATAAGTTAGCCTGCCTGCCGTGAGAGATATCGGCCTGGCGGTTTTATTGGTTAATGAAACTATATATTGTACTTAATGAAACTGTATTGATGCCAGAGTCTGTTACTGGCCTTTAACCTCTTTTTCCAGAGCAAGATGATAGACAATATCCACCTGACGCTCAATCGTCAAATCAGATGTATCAATTTCGTATGCTTCAGCATGTTTTTTCAAGGGAGCGTGCTCGCGTTCAGCATCATCCCGATCCCTTCTCATGATCTCCTCTTCAAGCAGGTCAAGATCCGGTAAATCGACACCTTCCGGAGACTTTGCCACCAGTTCAGCATAACGCCGTTCGGCCCTTTTGCGAGCATCGGCAACGAGAAAAATTTTCAGTTCAGCATCAGGAAAAACAACAGTACCGATATCCCGTCCATCCATAACAACGCCACGCTGCCGTCCAAGATCCTGCTGCATCACTCTAAGCCGGTCACGCACGGGCTTGAGTGAACTGATGAAGCTGACCTCACGGCTGACACGGTTCTCCCTGATACCGGCAGTAACGTCACTGCCATCAAGAAAAATACGGTCTCCGTCAAAACGTATGGAAATGTCCTGGAGTAAAGCGGAAACGCCTTCGGGGGAATTGCGTAACCCACCGAGAACACCTTGGTCAAGAGCCTTGAGGGCAACGCTCCGGTACATGGCGCCGGTGTCGATATAGGTATAACCAAGCCGCTCGGCCACCTTCCGTGCTGTGGTACTTTTTCCGGATGCAGCCGGCCCGTCAATAGCAATAATGATACGTTTTTTTCCGATTTCCTGTTTCACGTGAGCATTTTGATTTAGCCTGCTATTTTATAAAAAATATTTGCTTTTTCCAAACATATTGGTTACATGTTAAAACCCTTGTTTTTATCACGGCCACTCATTCAACAAACATTTTTTTTATGTCACTTCGCTGCGGCATTGTCGGATTGCCAAATGTCGGAAAGTCCACGCTTTTCAATGCCATTACGGCAAAACAGGCTGAAGCAGCCAATTACCCTTTCTGTACCATAGAACCCAATGTCGGGACGGTCCTTGTGCCGGACGAACGGATGCAGCAAATTGCTGATGTCGTAAAAACTCCGACACTTGTACCGGCTACCCTTGAAATTGTTGATATCGCCGGACTGGTCAAAGGGGCAAGCAAGGGTGAAGGACTTGGAAACCAGTTCCTCTCCCATATCAGGGAAGTTGATGCCATTGTTCACGTTGTCCGCTGTTTTGATGACGACAATATCATCCATGTCGAAGGAAGAATTGATCCTGCTGACGACATCATTACCATTGAAACGGAGCTGATGCTGGCCGATCTTGACAGTATGGAAAAACGGATTGAAAGACTGAGAAAAAATGCCAGAAAAGAGAAAGAGCTTCTTTTGCAACTCGAAGTGGCGGAAAAAATAATCAGCGGCCTCAGTGAAGGCATTCCTGTCCGCAAAATTATTGAAACCGCCGAGGAGCAGGCAATTACACGGCAATTCTTTCTCCTTACGTCAAAACCAATTCTCTTCGCAGCCAATGTTGCCGAAACCGACCTCCCTGACGGAAACAGCTATACCGAAAGGGTTGCAGAAATCGCAGCGGCATCCGGCTCAAAAATGCTGATCATCAGCGCACAAACTGAAGCAGAAATAGCCGAGTTGCCCGAAGAGGAGCGTCCGGAATTTCTTGAAAGCCTCGGGCTGCATACATCCGGCCTCGACCGACTCATCAAAACGGCCTACGACCTGCTCGGCCTGCAAACCTATTTTACTGCGGGTGAAAAAGAGGTTCATGCATGGACCATCCGCAAGGGCGCCGCAGCTCCGGAAGCTGCAGGAGCAATCCATTCTGATTTTGAAAAAGGGTTTATCCGCGCTGAAGTGATGTGCTACCGCGACCTTGTCGAACTCGGTTCAGAACAGAAGGTCAAAGTGGCAGGCAAGCTCCGCTCGGAAGGCAGGGAGTACATCGTAAAAGATGGTGATGTAATTGTTTTTCGTTTTAATGTATAATTTCAACAATGTGACAATGGACAATGGACAGTGGACAATGAAATATTGTCAAGTGTCAAGTGTCAAGTGTCAATGATCAAGTGTTGCATTGACCCAGAGCCCTATTGGTATTTTTGACTCCGGTATTGGCGGACTCACCGTTGTCAAGGCGATACAAGCTGCGCTTCCATTTGAGCGGATTATCTACTTCGGCGATACAGCACGGGTACCCTACGGACCAAAGTCACAGGTTACCATCAGAAAATATGCCGCCGACGATACCGCCATGCTTATGCGCTATCAGCCGAAAATCATCATTGTAGCCTGCAATACCGTCTCTGCACTGGCCCTTGATGTCGTTGAGAAATCATGCGGCAATATCCCCGTCACTGGAGTGCTGATGGCTGGCGCGAAATTGGCGGCTGAGAGAACAAAAAACAACCACATCGGCGTTATCGGAACCCAGGCGACAGTCTCTTCAAATGCCTACGGTTTGGCTATCAACCATTTGAATAAGGAGATAGAAGTTATCTCCAGGGCATGTCCTCTTTTTGTCCCTTTAGCGGAGGAGGGTTTTATCGACCATCCAGCAACAAAACTTATCGCTGCGGAGTACCTGGCTGAGATCACCAAAGAGGGAATCGATACGCTGGTTCTCGGCTGTACACACTATCCGATTCTTCGCAAGGTGATTGAAGAGACGATTGGAACTGAAATCAGCATCATCGACTCGGCTGAAGCCGTTGCCCTCAGAACCAGAGAACTCCTGACGGAGTCAGGTCTGCTCACGTCCAGCCGGAAAGCATCGGCCCCGCACCTGCTCGTGAGCGATCTGCCCCAGAAATTCAGTATGCTCTATCAGCTTTTCATGGGCTCCGAAATGCCGGACGTCGAACTGGTAGAAGTATAACGAATCGCTGTTGTCTTTTGCCGTCATACTTGTTACCTTTGACTTCTTCCTCTTGACCATTCTAATGTGCACAGCGTGAAAGTAAACCTCGACAGAACTTCATCAGGCTTCTGCATTGGAGTTCAGGGAACCATCTATGCCGCCGAAGAAAAGCTCCAGAAAGAGGGTGGATTATACTCTTTTGGTGATGTCGTCCATAATGAGGTCGAAGTAAAGCGGCTCGAAGCGCTCGGACTGGTCACCGTTGACGAGGCCGCCTTCAAGAAGCTCAAAAATGCCAAGGTACTCATCAGGGCACACGGAGAACCCCCCTCAACCTACAGGATTGCAAAGGCAAATAATCTGACCCTCACCGACACAACCTGCCCTGTCGTCGCCCGACTGCAACGGACAACAAGATTGCTCCATGAACTGGGCTACCAGATCATTATCTACGGAAAACATACCCATCCGGAAGTTATCGGCATCAACGGGCAGTGCAATAACCAGGGGGTCATCATCAAACATGCCGACCTCAGTGATCCCGACGAGATAAAAACGCTTGACACGGCAAAGAAAAGCGCACTCATCTCCCAGACCACCATGGATGTGCCTGGGTTTTATGAGCTGAAAGCAAATCTTGAAGCACATTTCGCTCAGGCGCTTTGCAGAGAGGCTGCTGAATGGATGGCAATCCGCGATATTGACATTACCGCAGCCATGACCGGAGTACGCCCTATGCCATCAGAGGTGTTCAAAGACACCATTTGCCGCCAGGTATCGAGCCGAAACCAGAAACTGCATGACTTCTCGCTTGCCAATGACGTTATCATCTTTGTGGCAGGGAAAAAAAGTTCCAATGGCCAGGTGCTTTACAATATCTGCAAGGCAGCAAATCCCCGTAGCTACTTCATTGAAGATACCGGTGAGATCCAAAATGAATGGCTGAGCAACAGTGACGGCAAAACTGTTGCGACAGCAGGCGTATGCGGTGCGACCTCGACGCCAATGTGGCATCTTGAAAAAGTAGCTCTCTATCTTGAAAAATACTTTGCACAAGAAGAGACATCACAACACAGTGAACCGTAACGTTTTTTGTTATATACCCATGAATCAGCTTTCACTTACCATCAATCAGCAAGCGGTTACGGCAGAACCCGGAACGTCAATTCTTGAAGCGGCAACTGCTGCAGGTATCGCTATTCCAACCCTCTGCTTTCACAAATCCCTTCATGAGACGGGATCATGCTGGATGTGCATTGTTGAGATCAAGGGGAAAAACCGCTTTGTTCCCGCATGTGATACGCCGGTATCGGAAGGAATGGCTATAGAAACCGACAATGCCGTAATCAGCGCAATGAGGCACCAGAACCTTGAGCGCATCATTGAAGAGCATGGGGGAGACTGCATGGGGCCCTGTGAACTCTCCTGCCCTGCCGGTTGCAACATACCGGACTTTATCGCTGCAATTGCCCGCCATGATGAGAGCGAGGCTATTGATATCATCAAACGAACCATTCCCCTTCCCGGAATTCTCGGTCGTATCTGCCCGGCTCCCTGCGAGGATGAGTGCCGACGACATGGTATTGACAAGCCGGTTTCAATCTGTGCACTGAAACGCTATGCTGCCGACAGGGAGAGAGAGCAACCCGACCGCTTCATCCCTGAAATCGCACCAAAAACAGGAAAAAAAGTTGCTATTATCGGCGCTGGCCCAGCCGGTCTTGCCGCCTCCTGGTTCCTGCTCTGCAAAGGACATGCCGTAACCATTTTTGAATCCGCAGCTCAAGCCGGAGGCATGATGCGTTATGGTATCCCCCGCTTCCGGTTACCCGAAGCCGTTATCGACAGTGACATCGCTCCCCTGATCGACATGGGTCTGGAGTTCCGTTTCAACACCACCTTCGGCAAAGAGGTCACCCTTGAAACGCTTCAGAAACAATTCGATGCCGTTTTTCTGGCGATCGGCGCACAAAAGGCATCAAAGATGCACATTACGGGTGAAAATGAAGCTGGAGTAATCAGCGGTATCGACTTTCTTCGCAAAACGACTACAGGCGAGCAGCCCCATCCAGGGGAGCGGGTCATTGTAACCGGCGGAGGCAACACCGCCATCGATGCAGCAAGAAGCGCAATGCGTCTTGCTGCATCAACCGTTACCATCCTCTACCGCCGCTCAAGAAACGAGATGCCAGCCAACGCCTCTGAAATCGAGGAAGCGCTGGCTGAAGGGATCTTGCTCATCGAGTGGGCTGCCCCGACAGCAATCAGGAGGCTCAACGGAGCACTCGAAATAACTGCCATAACCATGCAGCCGGGTGAACCCGACCAATCCGGGCGGAGAAGTCCAATACCGGTTGAGGGTTCAGAGTTTACCATCATGGCAGATACCATCATTTCGGCTATCGGACAGCAGATTGATCACACTGTGGCAAATAGTGCAGGTACAGGAACCGGAAAGTACAGCGAACTGCTGGTCAATGCGGAGACACTGCAATCAGTAACCCCATGGCTTTTTGCCGGAGGAGATTGTGTTACCGGAACCGATACGGCCATCCGCGCCGTTGAGCAGGGAAAATGGGCCGCTCACGGCATCAACCTTTTTTTACGTGGTGAATCCATTACCGCTCCGAAAGCCACTTTCAACTCATCCTATGGAGCACGTGATGAGGCTCCGAAGGCATTTTACGCGAAAGCTGCACCCGCGGCAAGGGTTGCAGTGCCTGAGCTGCCGTTGGAGAATCGCACAAAAAGTTTCAATGAAGTGGTGACAGGATATACCACCGAACAGGCCCATACCGAAGCACTGCGATGCCTGCAATGCCGCTGCAACGCCATCAACGACTGCCGATTACGGGAATTAGCCTCCCGATACCTTCCTTTTCATGCCCAGGAAAAGCATGACCACCGGGGTTTTTACCGCGCAGAAAATAGCACGATCAGCATGGAACGGGAAAAGTGCGTCGACTGCGGCATCTGTGTGCGCCTGCTTGAAGAGCTTGACGGTGGTATCGACATTGCCGTCATGGCTGAAAGCTGCCCGACAGGGGCATTGTCGCACCCGGAAACCGTTTTCTGACTCTACACTGTCCCCACGTTTTTGGTTGGCAGCAATAAAACGAGGACACTGAATTGCCCACACAGGTCAACTTTTTTTGCCCCTCTGGAAAGAGTTCAACTAAAAATATTGTCCATTTTTTTCTCACAACAGTCTTGTGTATTAAAATTGTGTTTTGGTTAAAAATTAACGTATTTTCAATGGATTTTAATACATTATTGCGAGATAAACTCTGGCAGGCAACACTCTCTTTTCTGAAATATGTGCAGTTCTGGCCGCAATGGTCTGACTCCTGGCAGGCCGCATGGGGATAGCTATCAACAGAGACCTTCACCACTCGTCACTCATGGAAGAGTGGTATGGCTTGTTTCTCTCGTTCTCACTGCTTTCATGCTCCATGGCAGCATGGCCCGGGCGGCGATCAATAGTGATGCTGAGGAGCTTTATCGCGCAAAAAGCTACGAGCAAGAGATCATCGAAGCCAAGAACAGGCTTGAAGTATCGGATGCCAGCCTTGCTCATCCCGATTTGCCGCTCTGCCTGAACAACCTTGCGGCTCTTTACTTTGTCCAGGGACGATATGCAAAGGCCGAACCGCTCTACCTCCGCGCTCTCGATATTCGCATGAAGCTCCTTGGCCCCCGTCACGCTGATGTGGCCCTGAGTCTCAACAACCTGGCCGAGTTATACAAAACTGAAGGAAGATATGCTGAAGCTGAGCCTCTTTTCACCCGTGCGCTTGCTCTCCAGGAGGGCCTTTTCGGTTCTCTCAATGCCGGGGTTGCCCTGAGCCTGAACAATATAAGCGAGTTGTATCGTATTCTTGGTCGATATGCAGAGGCCGAGTCTCTCAATAAACGCTCACTTGCAATCAGGGAGAAACTTCTTGGACAGAATCACCCCGATATTGCCCAAAGTCTGAACAATCTTGCAAGAGTGTTCTATGACCAGGGAAGGTATGCCGAAGCCGAGCCACTCTACCTCCGCGCTCTGGATATCTGGGAGAACAACCCTGGCAGTAACCCGCCAGATGCAGCAAGAGCGCTCAACAACTTGTCGGAACTCTACCGCTCTGAAAACCGGTATGCTGAAGCTGAACCTCTCTCTCTGCGATCTCTTGCTATCAGGGAGCACGCTTTTGGCCTTGAACACCCTTTGGTGGCAACAACCCTGAACAACCTTGCACTCCTCTATAAAAATCAGGGCAGATACGCCAAAGCCGAACTGCTCTGCCGCCGGGCGCTGGCCATCAGGGAGACGCTGCTTGGCCCTCTTCACCCTGATGTGGCCACAAGTCTGAGCAACCTTGCATTAATTTGTAAAAGTGAGGGGAAATACGCTGAAGCATTGCCACTATCGATGCGTGCGCTGGCCATCAGAGAAAAAATCTTTGGCATGCAACACCCTGATGTTGCAAAAAGTATGCACAATCTTGCAGAGCTCTATATCTGCTTGGGTCGTCTGGCAGAAGCTCTTCCTCTCCACGAGCGTGCGCTGGCCACCAGGACAAAGCTCCTCGGTCCCGGGCATCGAGATACGGGATCGAGCATGAACAACCTTGCGGGACTTTACTTTACCCTCGGGCAATATCAAAAGGCTGAGCCGCTCTACCGCCAGGCACTTGCCATACACGAAAAGCTGTTTGGCCCTCTTCACCTTGATCATCCTGAAGTCGCAACAACACTGAATAACCTTGCAGAATTGATGCGCATTCAGGGCCGATATGAAGAGGCCGACTCTTACAACCGTCGTGCTCTGGCCATAAGGGAGAAGCTCTTTGGCCCGGAACACCCCGATGTTGCCCTGAGCCTCTGCAACATGGGCGCCATGAAAAAAAATCAGGGGAAATACGCTGAAGCCGAACCTCTCTCCATGCGTGCGCTGAAAATCCGGGAGAAGCTCTTTGGTTTGGTACACCCTGATGTAGCAACGAGTCTGAGTAACCTCGCAGCGCTCTACAAAAGTGAGGGAAGATATGCAGAAGCGTTGCCTCTCTCCCGCCGTGCGCTCGCCATAAGGGAAAAAGTACTGACTCCTGAACACCCTGATCTGGCAACAAGCCTGAATAACCTTGGGGTACTGTACACTATCCTGGGCAAGTATGCAGAGGCCGAGGCGCTCTTGACCCGTTCTCTGACCATACGGGAGAAGCTCTTTGGTACTCTTCACCCCGATGTTGCAACAAGTCTGAACAACATGGCAGAGTTATTTCGCATTCAGGGCAGATACAACAAAGCTGTTCCTCTTTACCGTCGCGCTCTCGACATCAGGGAAAAACTCTTTGCTCCCCTTCATCCCGATATTGCCCTTACCCTTAATAATTTTGCCCTTTTGTACAGCGATCAGGGAAACTACGCTGAAGCCGAGCCGCTCTGCAAGCACGCTCTCGATATCATGGAAAAGCTCTTTGGCCCGGAAAGCCTTGATGCAGCAATGAGCATGAACAACCTTGCGGCGCTTTACTCTGCCGAAGGTCGCTACGCTGATGCCGCGCCACTCTACCGGCATGCGATGAGCATAATCGAGGGTATCAATAAAACGGGTTACATCGGCCATCTTGTCATCCTTAACAACCTTGCAGAAGTTTACCTCACCAACGACCAGCATAGTGAGGCAGAACATCTTATCAAACGTTCACTTGCAATCCGGGAAAAGGATCTCGGTACTCTTCACCCCGGTGTTGCGACATGCCTTAATAACCTTGCCGTGATTTACTTCGACGGAGGACGCAATGCCGAGGCTGAACCACTATTCCGGCGTTCTCTTGCAATCGTTGAGAACACACTTGGCCCCGATCACCCCACTGTTGCGCGAATTCTTGAAAATCTGGCCCACCTCTACCAGAAAACAGGAAAAATGAGCGCATCAAAACGGCTGGAAAAACGTGCGATGCTGATCATGAAAAAAGAGCGATAATACTCCTGAAGTTGAAACGGAGAAGTGAAGATGAGTAAAAATACATGAAGAGTGCGATAACCGTCAAGCGATATCATCATGAAATTCAAAAAAAGGAATACTGGCTTTCTTGTCAACAATTCAAGACGCCCCTTCTTTTCTCTAAAAGCATTGTTGCTCACCACTTTTGGCACGATTTCTGTAACAGTATGCTCATCGGGAGCCCCGCTCAAAATCGGGGACGAGTATGGTGGAGGTAAAATCGCTGTTATCCTTAAACCAGGTGATCAGGGTTACTCCGACTTGGCAGAACAGTTCATGATTGCCTCCAAAGCGGATATATCAGAATCCGAGAACCTGACTTCAGCACAGACCGCATCTGACAAAATGGAGCAAAACGGTTATTGCGACAGGTTGCTGCAAATCAAAGTACCCCAAAATCAGGTTGCTATTGGTGGATACTGAACGTTACACTCCCCCCTTCTTCGGGAATTTCAGAAAGTCAAAGAGATGGCCGAAAATAGTTATTATAACATGAAATACATTGTTGAACCAGAGGCCGATATGCTGAAAGGCCTCCATCGTGTGGCCACCAGTGAGCTGCAGATATGCGGCATAGAGTACCAGGATGGCGGCTATAACAAAAAATAACCGCATGACCCTTCTGAGAAAAGAGAAGAGAATCATGATCGAAACGATGACTGCAAGAACAAATATGACCGGATGACTGACGAGATAAGCAACTGCTTTTTCCATAGTATTCGCTTTAAGTGACCACTACACTAATAGTCGTGAGCCCCGATAACGGAATGCGAGGCTGAAAAAGTCCCGACTTGTCGGGTAAACCGATTTACAGGTGACCGTCATGTTAAAGATATTCCTGCAATATAGCAGCTATTTTATGTGACGGAGAGGCTCCGGCAAGCCGATCGCGGGCGGCAAGAAGTTCCTTGCGTATGGAGAGAGCGAGTGCAGGATTGTCAAGAATCATCTCTGCCTGCCGGAAGATCTCCACGCCATTGGCCTCATGCTGGATAAGCTCCGGCACTGCCCGTTCGCTGCTTCCGAGCCCTTTGGCCACAATATTGACGAGTGAGATGTTTTTCAGTTTGACCAGCCTCCTGGCGATCAGGTAGTTAAGTGCTCCGGTTTTGTAAACAACCACCATAGGACAACCGAAACAAAGGGCTTCAAGGGTTGCAGTGCCAGAAGTGACCAGCGCAAGATCGCTGTACTGCATTACCTCATAGGCGTCACAGCTTACAACAGTGAGATCGCTGTAGTCCGAAAGCAAGTGGTAGACTCCTTGATTGAGGTGCGGGGAGCGGCCAAGAAGAAAAACGGTCTGATACTTCCGATTGAGCAGGCGCGCGGCTTGAAGCAATTCGGGCAATATGTGGGAGATCTCCTGCTTGCGGCTTCCCGGAAGAAGGCCAATAAGGCGGGTCTCGGGCGCAAGGTTATGGCTCTTGAAAAAAAGCTCTTTGGAAGGAAAAGTAAGCTCCGCAAGCTGTTCAATAACCGGATGACCGACAAATTCCGCAGTGATACCATGATTGTGAAAAAAATCCACTTCGAAATCGAAAATGACAAGCAGTCGGTCGATATAACGTTTGATCGCCTTTACCCTGCCCTCTTTCCATGCCCATACCTGTGGTGAAACATAGAAGATGACCGGAATGCCAAGTTCATGAAAAAAGCGAGCCATGACAAGGTTCATTCCCGGATAATCGACCAGAAAAGCTGCCTGGGGTGTCTCACGGCGTACCGCCTCCTTGAGGTCACGAAAAACCCGTCGGAGAAAGAGTGAATGCTTGAGCACATCAACAAAACCCATAATGCTCATCTGTGCCGTGTCATAGAGCAACTCTGCTCCAAGAGCCTGAAGTTTTTGACCGCCAATACCGAAAACCTTGAGTTCAGGTCTCGCTTTCAGCAGCTCAGCAATAACTTCGGCAGCATGCATATCTCCTGATACCTCACCGGCTAAAACAAACAGCTTTTTTGACATCAAAAACGGAGATAATTGGATGAACGACCGGGAATCTGTATTTTAAGCTATAGGAAATTTTATTTTTGGACATAATACGCTGAGCACCAAAGTTTCAATTATATCAAAATCAATAAAGAATGCAAGTTAAATTCGGTACTGACGGGTGGCGCGCGGTCATCGCAAAAGATTATACCTTTGACAACCTTAAACTTGCCGCTCTGGCCTCCTCCCTCTACTTTCTTGACCATCCCAACAGGGCGAAAGGGGTGTGCGTCGGCTACGATACCCGCTTCATGTCGAAAGAGTTTGCGGAATATACCGCCGAAGTTTTTTCTTCACAAGGGCTGAAGGTATTTCTGTCGGATAGTTTTGCCTCAACTCCCTCCGTCTCGCTCTATACGAAAGCAAAGCAGCTCGCCGGTGGCATTGTGATCACCGCATCCCACAATCCGGCCATCTATAACGGATTCAAGGTCAAGGCCTCCTATGGCGGCCCGGCGCACCCGGAAGTCATCACAGAAATCGAAACCAATCTGACCAGGATAGATCCGCAAACACCAATTGTGGCCGACAGGAAACTGATTGAGCTGGTCGACATGAAGGGATTTTATCTCAACTACCTGAAGAGCAGCGTTAACCTCCCGCTGATCCGCGAATCAAGAATAAAAATAGCGCACAATGCCATGTTCGGTGCCGGACAGGATCTTCTAACCAGCCTGTTCGATGAATCAATGCTGAGTTGCTATCACTGCAGCATCAACCCTGGTTTCGGAGGAATTAATCCTGAACCGATGCCTCAATATATCGGAGAATTCATCGAATTCTTCAAGGAGGTTGAACTTGATGTCGCCATTATCAATGACGGAGATGCTGACCGGATAGGCATGCTCGACGAACATGGCGCCTTTGTGGACTCCCATAAACTCTTCGCTATTATTCTCAAGGATCTGGTCGAGGAAAAGCACCAGAGAGGCGAAGTTGCAAAAACATTTGCCCTGACTGACATCATCGATAAAATATGCCAGAAACATCATCTCACGATGCATGAGTTGCAAGTCGGCTTCAAGCATGTAAGCAAACTCATGACCACCAACGATATCCTTATGGGTGGTGAAGAGTCGGGCGGCATAGGGATTACTGCATTTTTGCCGGAACGGGACGGTGTCTATACCGGGCTGCTGATTCTTGAGATGATGACGCGCCGGGAGAAAACCCTTTCAGAACTGGTTCAGGAACTCTATGATGAGTATGGTTTTTTCTGCTACAACCGCCACGACCTGCATGTCAGTGATGCAAAAAAACAGGCTATTATTGACCGCGCATCAAAGGGCGAACTTACAACCATCGCCGGATACAAAGTTTTGAAATTCAGCAATCTCGACGGCTATAAATATCACTTTGAAGGAGGATGGATGCTTATCCGGCCATCTGGAACTGAACCGGTACTTCGCCTTTATTGTGAAGCAGACTCACAGGAGAAAGTTGACAAGGTTCTTGCCTTTGCCGCAAAACTCGCCTGAACAGGCAAAAGACAGGTATGACATCCCGTGAAAAGCTCTACAATAGCCTTGTTGCCGAACACCAGGAGATGGTGATCAATACCTGTTACCGTTTTGTCTTTAACCGTGAAGATGCGGAAGATCTTGCACAAGATGTCTTTGTGGAGGTTTTCCGCTCTCTTGAGCAGTTTCGTGAAGAGGCAAAACTCTCAACCTGGATTTACAGAATTGCCGTCACGAAATCTCTCGACCACCTGCGCCGTTTGAAGAGGAAAAAGCGGTTCAGCTCATTAAAAAGGATTATCGGCATTACTGATCCAACAGAGGAGATTGCAGCGCCCAGCAATGAAAATCCAGCCGATGCCCTGGCCGGAAACGAACGTGCTGAAATATTACTGGAGGCACTGAATTCGCTCCCCGAGAGTCAGAGAACAGCTTTTCTTCTCAGCAAGCAGGAGGGATATAGTCAGCAGGAAATTGCCGATATTCTGAAAACATCGGTATCTGCGGTCGAATCTCTGGTGCACCGGGCAAAAAAAAATCTTCACAACAAGCTCTATGCATACTACAGCGAACATTAATTTTTTCGTAAACCACAAGTTTTTGACCAACCTGTCGTCCTATGTAATGAAACAGGAGTGTAAAAATGAAAAAGCGTAACGAAAATATAGACGCGAGGGTTGTCGAGACCATGGCGTTGCTTGATGAGGTGGCTCCTCTTGAGGTGCACCATCTTTTCAGGGTCAAGCTGATGCAAAGAGTGGAACGGGAGTTCGGAGCAGGATCGGTGCAGGCAAATGGGAAAATGAGCACACGTTTGGATTTCCGGCTGGCATTCATGGCCATGCTTCTTGTTGTCAATCTTGGCTCGGCACTTGTCACGGTATTTGATGGTAACCAACAAGCGACAGGGAGTGTCAGCGAACTGCTTGACAATCAAGGTGATGAGTATACCAGTCAAGAATTTGCATACTATGACCAGACAAGCGCCACGTACCCTGCGGTAGCGGGAACAGAGAGCAACCAGACACCTTGAAACAAGAGATTGGAAAAAAGAACCGATGCCGAAGATGATACAAAATTCCTGCCTGATGCAGAGAGAACCTGATTTAATGATCTCATGAATGTTCTGAATTCAAAACGACTTGTTACAACTGCGCTCGTGCTTCTTGCTTTACTCAACGTATCACTGCTTGGCACACTGTGGTGGCAGGAAACCAACAGGGTGATACCCGGGAGCGAAGCTGCGAACCATCATCAAAGGCAGCACTCTTTTACCAGGGAACTTGGTCTCAGTGAGTCACAAGCGCTCAGTTTTGAGAGACTGCGAAAGGAACATTTTCGAAAAGTCGGAGCTGAAATGGAGGCGATTGCCCTGCTGAAAAAACAACTGGTTGAAGTGTCGCTTCAAGAGCGACCCGATACCATAAAAATAGCGGGTATTGCAGGTAACATCGGCTCCCATCAGGCAGCAATTGAGCGGCAGCTTGCGCTTCATTTTCATGAACTGGCCGGAGTATGCACTCCCGAACAGCGCAGTTCGCTGAAAATAATACTGGAACGTATCGCTACACGCAAACGCCCCGACAGAGGTGAACGATGGGGGGAGGGCACGCATCCAGCAAGGTAAGGGAGCAATCGGATATTCCTTGACGCTGAACCCGGTTTGTTTTTTTTACGCCCGGTATTGCCTTTTATCATGGCAGGAATTGAGAAAGAAGTGCTGGGCGCCTGGCACTTTTCTGCGCAATCACCTCCGACTGAATTTATCACCCACTTTAGCTGCAACAAGCAGAGCCTCCTGATAAAAAAGTGCTACAGCAATCGCAAGATAGAGTATCAGAAGTGCGGTTTTTGAGGCAATAACAGCCCCTGCATCAGACAGCTCCGACCCGATAAGGAACTGAAAGAACGCCATCGAGACAGCCGTGGCCAGCAGCAGAAATAGTTTAAGCCAGTCATATCGTAGAGGAAATACTTTCAGGGAGTACCATGCCATTACAAGGCACATGACCGCAGTGCCGGCAACGATGGCATAAGCAGCACCATCCATACCACTCTGCGGGATAAGCCACCAGCAAAAGAGTGCCGTCACGACTGCACCGGCAAAGGTGACAACAGGCAAATAGCGGGTATTACCGGTAATAAGAAGTCCTGCAGAGAGATTGGTTGAGATCATGTCAAAAACATAACTCAAAAAAATCCATGGTAAAACGGAAAGCCCGATCCAGTAGCGGGGTGGAAGCAGGTAAAATCTGCCGCCGTAATGATAGCGGACAAGGTCAGGAACAAAAAAGGTGGCTGCAAGCGCCAGAAACATGGTAAAGAGGGTAGAAATGCTGAGCACATGCTGAAACAATCTTTTCGCATCAGGATCTTTGGCATGCTGAAGAAAAAAAGGCTGCCAGGCAAAACGGAAGACCTGGATAAAAAGCTGGAGCACAACACCGAATGCGGCAATCCTTCCATAAATACCGACAATATCAGACGCCAGGTAGCCTTTTCCATAGATCCGTTCAATCTCCGAAGAGGGTATACGGATTAAAATGTTCCGATCAATCAGATGAATCAAAAGCCCGGCAATCCCTGTCGGCACATAGGGTAACCCTATGCGAAGCATTTCACGTAACTGAGTGGTTGAAAAAAAAATCCTGAACTGACGAAAAACCGGAATAACCAGCAAAAGGCTGACCAGAGAACCGAATGCCTCTGCAATAAAAACGCCTGATAAACCGGCATTGAGTGGAACAATAAGAATCACTGCGCTTGCAACAACCGCTATCACCCCGACCACTCTGGCAATGGCAAACTGTACTGCTTTTCTTTTCAGGCGAAGTTCAGCGAATGGAATTACCAGCAAGGTGTCAATCCATAAAATGAGTGCAGCATATCTGACAAAAAGATAATCTCCCGGAGAGAGTCCGATAAGCTGGGTAATCAGCGGAGCAAAAAGGGCAATGAAAAGGGCAAACAGTGTTGAGGTGACGAAGAGAGTGAGAAAAGCAGTTGAAAAAAGCTGCGTCTCGTCCCTCTCCCGATCAGCAGAATCTGAAGCGACCTTGAGATAGGAGGTCTCAAGTCCATAGGAAAAGAGGACATTTGCCAAGGCAATATTGGCATAAATGATGGTCTGCACACCATTATCAAACGTAGAAAGTTTGTTGGCATAAAGGGGAACCAGCAGATAATTGAGGCTGCGGGCAAGGATCGTACTTGAACCGTAGATAACGGTATCTTTAAAAAGAAGCTTTAACTTTGAAAACATGCAGCAAGAAAAATCAGAAATACTTAAACTGTGCCATTGTTAACCGTCCCTGACGTCTCGTCACCACGAGATGCCGCCCGTCTCTGCCGTATAGCCTCCTCATCAATCTGAAACCTGCCATCCTTTTGAATAACAGGAATTCTTGAGATCACATCATTAAGATGGCGCTGTGCCTCCTGCTGTTGCTGCTTGATCTTTTCGAGCTCTTCACCACGGAGGCCCACAGGATTATCTTTGTCGATAAGCGTATCTCTCAATGACTCTATCTGCAGGTTCTGCTCTTTTTTCATATATCCCACAAACTTTTTAAACAAAAACACCAGAAAGAAAAACAATAAGAGGGAAATACCCAGAAGAACAAGCCAGCTCATGGGAAAAGGTTTATGTGTTAGTAAAGGAAAAGGTATTTGATCAATTTAGACGATATTACTGTTTATCAAAATAGGAACCAACCATCTTTTCTTCATTGAAGCATCTATTCTGCCAGAAGACTATGAGTTCGCCATCCCGAAACCAGCATATTAGAGAGAACGGAAAACTGATTCTTGATCAGGAAGCTCGTGCCATTCACCTGATCGCCGAACGACTTGATGAAAATTTTTCGAGTGCAGTGGAGCTGTTGGCTTTGTGCCAGGGAAAAATTATTATCTCCGGCATGGGCAAATCCGGCATCATTGCACAAAAAATAGCTGCAACCATGTCATCAACAGGATCGACCGCACTTTTTCTTCATCCGGCAGATGCCGCTCATGGTGATCTTGGCATTGTTGACCCTGATGACGTTGTCATCTGTCTGTCAAAAAGCGGTACTACGGAAGAGTTGAACTTTATCATCCCGGCTCTCCGCCAGATTGGGGCAAGTATCATTGCCATGACAGGCAACAAACGCTCTTTTCTTGCCCAGAACGCCGATATCACCCTTGATACCGGTATAGAAAAAGAGGCTTGCCCTTACGATCTGGCACCCACAACCTCAACAACGGCTATGCTTGCCATGGGGGACGCGCTTGCGATTTCTTTGATGCAGCAGAAAAATTTCACACAAAGAGATTTTGCATTGACCCATCCCAAAGGGTCGCTTGGACGACGGCTGACCGTAAAAGTCAGTGACATTATGGCAAAAGGCAACGCGGTACCTCTCGTGGCAGAAAGTGCTTCAGTAACCGACCTTATCCTTGAAATGACCTCGAAACGATATGGAGTGAGCGCCGTTGTCAAGAGTAACGGCGTTCTGTGCGGCATATTTACTGATGGTGACCTTCGCCGCCTTGTACAGAGTGGCAGAGAGTTCCTCAGCCTCAGTGCTGGTTCCGTGATGACAGCAAATCCAAAAACTGTCTCAACCAGCACTATGGCCAAAGAGTGTCTTGATATTCTTGAAACCTGGCGCATCACGCAACTGCTGGTTTGCGACGATGAACAGCACCCGGTCGGGATGGTGCATATTCATGACCTGATTACGCTTGGACTGTAAGAGTTTTTTGGAGGGGGGGAAGCTATGGGACTTATGGGACTTATGTAAGTCCTATTGGTCCCATAAATCCCATTCTACTCTCCTTTTCTTACCGGCCCAAGGCCTTAAGCATCGCTTCACCGATATCTGCGGGGCTCTGGACGACATGAATTCCCGCAGCTTCCATCGCGGCTATCTTGTCTTCAGCAGTTCCTTTTCCTCCGGATACAATCGCACCGGCATGGCCCATTCTGCGCCCGGGAGGCGCTGTTCTACCGGCAATAAATCCGATAACCGGTTTTTTGAAATATTTCTGAATATAAGCTGCAGCCTCTTCCTCTGCACTTCCGCCTATTTCACCGATCATCACAAGCCCTTCAGTTTCATCATCCTTTGCAAAAAGCTTGATGGCATCAATAAATTGTGTACCAATAATGGGATCACCACCGATACCGATACAGGTTGACTGACCAAGACCCACCTGTGTCAGTTGATGAACCGCTTCGTAGGTCAGTGTACCACTCCGGGAAACGACACCAATAGTCCCTTTTTTATGAATAAAACCAGGCATGATACCCACTTTGGCTTCACCTGGAGTAATGACACCCGGGCAGTTCGGCCCGACGAGAGTAGCTCCCTTTTGTTTGACAAAAGCATAAGCTTTCATCATATCGTTAACCGGAATGCCTTCAGTAATACAGATAATAACTTTCAGCCCGGCATCAGCAGCCTCCATAATTGCATCAGCAGCAAATGCTGCCGGAACAAAAATAACGGTTGCATTTGCTTCCGCCTTCTCGACGGCTTCCCGTACCGTGTTAAAAACTGGCACTGGCCGACAAAACTTGTCTTTTTCGTTGCCATGATACAAGAGATCACCTTTTCCCGGCGTGACTCCCGCAACCACATTGGTTCCATATTCAAGAATCTGGGAAGTATGAAAGGTACCTTCCGCGCCGGTTATCCCCTGCACAAGCAGACGGGTATTCTTGTTTACCAATACACTCATATTACTCTTTTATTAAAATTAATGGTTGCTCAATACTCCCACCAAAGCTTCATAGAGACCGCTGCATATGTCTGGCTATACCAAGCAGCTTTGCCTCCTCAAAAAAATTACAGATAAGATGCATGCCGACGGGAAGGTTCTGGCTGTCAAACCCGAGCGGAACACTGACAGCCGGCATACCGACAATACTTGCCGGAACAGTGAACACATCAGCGAGATACATGTCGAGAGGATTTTCAGTTTTATCACCGATACCAAAAGGAGGAAAAGGCGATGTCGGCCCGGCGATAACATCAACCTTCTCCAAAGCCTCACGATAGCGATCCTGAAATACCCGACGTACCTGCTGGGCCTTTTTATAGTACGTATCGTAATAGCCCGCGGAAAGCACATAGGTACCAAGCATAATCCGACGCTTGACCTCCCTTCCGAACCCTTCAGTCCTCGAATTAACATACATGGCGGCAAGATCTTCCGAATTTTCGGAGCGATAGCCATACCTTGCACCATCAAAACGGGCAAGATTGGATGAAGCCTCAGCAGTAACAAGGATGTAGTAGGCTGCTATGGCATATTCACTGTCAGGAAGCGTAATCGCAACAAGTTCGGCACCCTGATCCTGGAGTTCAGCAAGCTTTCCCTTCACGATACGGGAAACATCCGGGTTAAGGGTTTCGGGAAAATACTCTTTTGGGATACCGATCCTCAAACCCTCAACCGAAACAGTCGCCATTTCCGAAGAGTAATCAGGCACTTCATGCAAGGAGGAGGTGGCATCGTGCTTATCCTTGCCAGCCATAACACCAAGAACCAGCGCAACGTCATCACAATTTCGGGCAAGCACCCCTATCTGATCGAATGAAGAGGCAAACGCCACAAGCCCGTAACGGGAAATCCTTCCATAGGTCGGCTTCATGCCAACAATGTCACAAAAACCTGCTGGCTGCCGCACAGATCCTCCGGTATCGGATCCAAGAGCCACCATGGCAAGACCGCTGGCAACAGCAGCAGCCGAACCGCCTGAACTGCCGCCGGGGACCCTCTTTTTATCAAAGGGATTGGGAACATTGCCAAACGCCGAATTTTCATTCGAACTGCCCATAGCGAATTCATCCATGTTGGTCTTGCCCAGAAAGATAGCATCTTCCTCCGCAAGCCGGAGCACCGCAGTAGCATCGTAGACACTTTCGTAATTCTCAAGAATTTTTGAAGCACAGGTAAGTCGTCCCCCTTTTATGGCAATATTATCCTTGATTGCCATCGGCATACCGAAAAGTTTGCCAACGCTCTCTCCCTCCCTGAGTTTTCTGTCAAGCTCTCTTGCCCTCTCAATTGCAGACTCAGAAAAAACAGTTATGTAAATATTATCATTGCGGTGATTCTCTATACGTTCCAAATAAAAACGCACGACCTCTTCACAGGTTATCTCATGGGAGAAAAGCCTGGAGCGAAGATCTTCGTAACTACTTAATTGCACGTCTCTTATAAGTTATTTTATGGGAAGGACTTCTCGAAATCATATTTTTTACTTCTTGAGACAAAACGGGCTGACGGGATGCGAAGCCTCCATTCTGTGTAAAGTTTGTATAATAAGAAATAACTGCATATTATTCAATTTGGGGTGATTTAGTCGGCAGCAGATTAATTCATGTCATTCCGTCATGACAGCAGCCCATCAAGTGACAAGAAGAAACCAGGATTTATGGCACTCATAAAAATAACGGACTTTTCATCAACGCCTAAACCCAATTGGTTTTCCACGGATACTGGTGCTGAAGATCAGCGCATACAGGCTGAATTGAAAGCATCGTGTCAACTCCCGCGCCATATTGCTGTCATTATGGATGGAAATGGAAGATGGGCAAGATTAAAGGGCAAAACAAGAATCGAGGGCCATGTCGCTGGCGTAGAGTCGGTCAGGGATGTTGTGGAATCCTGCTCCCAACTCGGTATTAACTACCTTACCCTGTTCACCTTCTCAACAGAAAACTGGAAACGACCAGAAAAAGAGGTTTCAGCGCTGATGCAGCTTCTTCTGAAGGTTCTTGGCAGAGAAACCCGAAAACTTCATGACAATAACATCTGTCTCAATGTTATCGGAGAGATGGATCTGCTGCCGGAAAAAGTGCGGACGATTTTGAAAAAAACCATGAAGCTTACCAAAAACAACAACAAACTCGTGTTGAACATTGCGCTCAGCTACAGCGGTCAGTGGGATATAACACAGGCTTGTAGAGCAATTGCCTTTGATGTTCAGACTGGGCGAATCAATGCGGAATCTATCGATGAACAACTGTTTGGATCATACCTCTCCACCAGCTCCATACCCGATCCCGATCTTCTGATCCGGACAAGCGGAGAGTTCAGAATAAGCAACTTTATGCTTTGGCAAACCGCCTATTCCGAAATCTACTTCACCAACACCTATTGGCCTGACTTTCACCGTTCACAGCTTTATGATGCCATACGGGAATTTCAAAGAAGAGAGCGGAGGTTTGGGCAAACAAGCGAACAAATTCAGAAAAAAAACATACCTACCATCAAGCTTTAACTGATTGATCCCGAAAATTTCATGAAACAAACGCGAAAACTGATAACTTTAGTTCTACTTGCTCTTGCCCTCAGTGCAGCAGGAAAAAACGTTGAAGCAAAAGATCTGCCTGCTTCAAAGCCCGGCGCGGCAGAACAGACGAAAATTACTGCTCCACAAAAAGAGCTCTACACCGTAACGGCCATCTCTTTCAACGGCCTTCAATCGCTCAGCGAACAGGAATTAACGACCAGTCTTCCGCTCAAGATCACAGACAAAATCACAATCCCCGGAACAGAACTCTCAGGAGCGCTGCAATATCTCTGGAAACTGCAACTTTTCAGTGATATCAAGGTTGAAAAAACCGACCTCGGCCAAAAAAAAATAGCACTGAAATTCAGTGTTAACGAACTGCCGGTGCTTGAGCAGATAACGTTTAAAGGCAACAACAAATTTGAAAATGATGAGCTGAAGCGGACTGCCGCTCTTGTGACCGGCAAAAAAATCAGCGAGCAGGAATTGCTTACTGCGGCCAATAAAATCGAAAAGTTTTACGCATCAAAAGGGTACCTGACAGCAGAAGCAAGCTTCCGCCTGCAGGAAAGCAAAAAAAATCAGGTTAACGCCCTGTTTTCAATTACAGAAGGGCCAAAGGTCTCTATTGAGAAAATCACCTTTCACGGCAACAGTGCCTTCAGCCAGAAAAAGCTGAGAGGAGTTTTAAAGGAGACAAATCAAAACTCCTGGTGGCGAAAAATTTTCGGTACACCGAAACTTGATACCGATAAATTTGGTGAAGACAAAAACCTGCTGGTTGAGTTTTATCGAAACAATGGCTACCGCGACGCGCATATTTTACGCGACGCGATCAGTTATACCGATGACAAAAAAGGGCTTTTTCTCGACGTTTATCTGGAAGAAGGCATAAAATACCATATCAGAAATATCGCCTGGACGGGCAATACGAAGGATTTTGCAACAACGGCAATTCTTGACAAGACTTTCAATATCAAGCAGGGTGATATTTACAATCCGAAACTGATCCAGGAAAGACTGAACTTTTCACAGGACAACTCCGACATCAGCTCAATCTATCTCGATCGAGGCTACCTCTCTTTCAAGGCAACGATTGAAGAGAAAATCATCAAACCTGATCTGGTCGATCTGGTTATCTCTCTCCGCGAGGGTGAACAATTCCAAATCAATACCATCAATATCAAAGGAAATAACAAAACAAAAGACCATGTAATCCGCCGTGAGCTTTATTCTGTACCAGGCGACATGTTCAGCCGCAAAAACATAGTCCGCAGCATCCGCGAACTGAGCATGCTCAACTACTTCGACCCTGACCAGATTACCCCCGATGTTCAGCCGAACCCTGAAAACAACACCGTTGACCTGACTTACAGTGTAAGCGAAAAACAGAGTGATACCTTCAACGCTTCAGTCGGCTATAGCGGCAGCGGCTTTACCGGCGCAATGGGCGTCACCTTCAATAACTTTTCGCTGCAGGATATTTTCGATTCTGAAGCCTACAAGCCTCTGCCACACGGCGATGGCCAGCAACTTGGTATACAGTGGCAATTTGGCAGTTACAACTATAATACGCTCAGCCTCAATTTTACTGAACCATGGGCATTCGGTGGTCCAACGGCAGTTGGCTTTTCAGCCTTTAAAACCCATCGTGCCTACGACTATACCAATGACGGTATAGATAACCCGAATACCATCGATCAGATCGGCACAACCCTTTCAATCGGAAGACGCCTGACTTGGCCAGATGACTACAGCTCTGTAAACTGGAAACTGAAATACCTGCAAAGCAAGGGCGGATTCTTGACCTTTATTGATTTTATCGATCCAAACGCGCCCGTCAAGGCGGACGAGTTTTCAATTACACAAACTATTGCACGCAACAGTATCGACAGCCCGATCTATCCTCGAAAGGGCAGCAAAAATTCGATTACAGGAGAACTCGCTGGCGGACCTCTGCCTGGTACGGTAGACTTCTATAAATTTACTGGAAGTTCGAGCTGGTACTTCCCGATCACAAAAAAGGTTGTCTGGAATATTTCGACACAACACGGATATCTGTCGACATTTACCAAGAATGATTATATCCCGTACACCGAGTACTTCTACATGGGCGGCAGTGGTATGTCCTCTCTGCCAACCGTGCCACTAAGAGGGTATGACGACCGGAGCCTCGGCTCAAAGCTCGGAGGTGGCTCAACCAATTCAAGCCTCTATGCCGGAAACATCTACTCGAAATTCAGCTCAGAACTACGCTACCCGCTTAGTATGTCGCAGGCAGTAAGCATTTATGGACTTGCCTTCGTTGAGGCAGGGAATCTCTGGGAAAACGCGCAGGCTGTCAATTTTTCAGATCTGAAAAAATCGACCGGACTTGGAGTCCGACTCTACCTCCCCATTATTGGACAGATCGGGCTTGACTACGGCTATGGTTTCAATGCCGTTAACAGCATTCCGGAAAAGACAAAGCAGGGATGGAAATTCATGTTCAGCTTCGGCACAACGACTGAATAACTCTGCTCATACCCGCACGGGTCAATATCATGCAATAATCGCTCTGATGATATTGACCCTGACCAGGTTCACAGGCAGCACGATGCGCAAAAAATCTTTTAGCAGCTCATGATCTGCTTTTCAACCGCGATATTTCATCCCGCAGCCTGGCGGCCTCTTCATAGTTTTCATTGGTTATAGCATCATTAAGCTCCGATTGCAGCTCCTCAAGCAATACATCAGAACGGATCAGACCAGAGTCCTGCTCTTCACGCTCAACGGTGCTTTCCTCCTCACCCTCCTCTTTCTGCTCCTCTTTGATGCCTGCCTCGTTCATAATCTCTTCGGTAACAAAGAGTGGCGCATTAAAACGGACGGCAATGGCAATGGCATCGCTTGGCCGCGCATCAATTTCATGCACTTCACCGTTCACCTCACAGACAACCTTGGCATAAAAGGTCTCATTGTGCAGTTCATCAATAATGATCTCATTCACATGCAGATGAAATGCATCTGCAATATTTTTGAAAAGGTCGTGAGTAAAGGGCCTCGGGGGTTTTATATTTTCAAGTTTAAGGGCTATTGCCTGAGCTTCAAAGCCACCGATAATAATCGGAAGTTTACGCTTCCCCTCAAGTTCATACAGAATAAGGGCATAGGCTCCGTTGGTATGGGGGCTGGTCGAAAGCCCGAGAATATCTACCTGAAGTTTACGCATTGTCTCAATAAAAATTTACGTTGCAGCGGGGTGAATAAATCAACAACCCCGACTCTCTTAACACTAAAGTACAGTTAATCATCTCTTCTTCAAAAATTCCTTCACGGCATCAAGCAGTTTGGGTAGAACAATGTGTAGATCACCAACAAGAGCATAATCAGCAACGTCAAAAATCGGAGCATGAGGGTCATTGTTGATGGCAACCAAAATAGAGGCTGACCCTATTCCTGCAAGATGCTGGACAGAGCCTGATATGCCACAGGCAAAATAGATGGCTGGTGCCACTGTTTTGCCGGTCTGGCCGATCTGTTCGGCATGAGGCCGCCACCCTTCATCAACTACCGGTCGACTCGCTCCCACAGTACCCCCAAGAAGCAACGCAAGTTCTTCAAGCTGTTCAAAACCCGCAGCATCGCCCACCCCTCTTCCTCCCGCAACGATAATCGCTGCCTCTGCAACATCCTGACGATCTTTACGCATCGCAATCCGGCGAACAAAAGGAAAAAGATTCTCACTGGTGAAACCGGATGGCTCAAGAGCAATAAACTCAATATGAGATCCGAAAGAGATGATGGAGCGGGTCGAGCGAGAGGAGATGGTATAGATTCTCAGTGAACGTTCAGGAGCAAACGAAGCAATCGCCGAACCAGAATAGACCGGTCGCACACAGCCAACATCCACACCGGCATCATCGAATACCTCGCATCCCGAGAGCAATGAAGCCTCAAGATTCACCGAGAGTCGGGGCGCAAGATCACGGCTGAGTGCCGTATCAGCAAAAAAGAGGCTGGTAGCGCCATCCCTTTTCAGGGTATCAGCAACAAGCCTTGCGTAATGCCTCGAATTGTACAACAGGAAGCGCTCTTCATTGGCATGATAAATAACTCCCTTTCCTCCAAGAACGCCATCAAGTTGCCTAATGTCCAGCGAGCCTGCAAGAATACCCGACACTGCGGAATCAGGGTGCCGGGCGGCAAGCTCCTGAACCCTGTTCCATATCTCTATGGAAGCTTTTTTTACAACACCCTCCCGCTGTTCCAGAAATACCAGATATTTGTTCATCGCGGCTCTCCTGTACCCCCGTTTGTTTCCCCACTGCTCATGAAAACAGCGCACTCATCAATGAGGAGGCGAATCAACTCACCAGGCTCCGACACAAATCGGCATACTTTTTTCCTTTCGAGGGGCTTCACATTTGTCATGGAGACAAACGCCCTGTCGTCAATAGTGACCTGCAACAGATCGATTGGTTTTTTCCGGGCTTCCATAACCCCTTTAATCGTGGTTTTGCGCGGGACATTCAACCCTTTTTCAGCACTGAACAAGGCGGGATAGCGAACATCGAGATATTCAATGCCTCCTTCAATTTCACGCTCAACCTGGAGGCCTTCTGCCGTAGCACTCAGTTTGACAATGGAGCTGACCGATTCAATACCGAGCATCTCTGCAAGCATCAGAGGAACCTGGGCGCTTTGAAAGTCCGTCGAGTGTTTGCCACAAAAAACAAGGTCAGGGAGTGCATCCCTGTAAAAATCTAAAATAGCACGAGAAAGAACCCGAGCCGTCTGAAAGGGATCTGATACCTCGGTGCCGCTTATCAGGACAGCCTGGTCTGCACCCATGGCAAGGGCTTTGCGAAGCATCTCTTTTGCAGCTCCCGGCGCAATGCTGAAAAGAGTCACAACGCTTCCCGCAAAACGCTCTTTGAGACGCACCGCTTCTTCGAGGGCATACTCATCGAAGGGATTCATAACCCAATTAACTCTTGAAAGGTCTCTTGTTCCATTAACAAAGCCGATAACCGATGCGGTATCGGGTACCTGACAGAGGCATACAGCAATATTCATAGCAGTTTCTCCTGGAATCGGGTGCCAATCAAAAAAGCCGCTCAAAAAGCGGCTTTTCCGAAAATAACAAGTGCCCGAGAGGAGATTCGAACTCCTACACCTTTCGGCGCTACCCCCTCAAGATAGTGTGTCTACCAATTTCACCACTCGGGCTTGTCAAACTGCTGAATGCCAGGAAACATTCCGTGAGAATAGAAGGACTCGAACCTTCGACCCTCTGCTTAAAAGGCAGATGCTCTACCGACTGAGCTATATTCTCAACCTGTAACAATGGTACTGGAGTACCGGAACTTACTTATTCTGGTATCTCTGGCGCTTCTTGTGCCGGTTCTTACGGCGCATCTTTTTGCGCTTGTGTACCGCCATTTTATGACGTTTTCTCTTTTTTCCGCAGGGCATATAGTAAGTGTCTTTCCTCTTGTTTTAAAGGCAGATAATATAGAAAGTTTTTTCAGAACTGCAAACAATTATTCATACTCTTGTCAAGAAACGTCGTCGCAGGAGATAAAAAAACAACAACACAAGCCATCGGCGGAACAACACCTGGATTTTCTCCAGGCGTCTGAACATATCGCCCTTTAATGAGCTTATCAGGCATTCATGTACTTGAAAAAATCCTTGTTATCCTTGGTATCCATCATTTTTTCACGCATGAACTCCATGCACTCGATGGGATTCTTGTCGGCAAGATACTTTCTGAGCAACCATGTTCTGGAGAGCTCTTCCTGCGTAAAAAGCAGCTCTTCCTTACGGGTGCTTGAGCGAAGAATATCGATGGAGGGGAAAATACGACGCTCGGAAAGACGGCGATCGAGCAGAAGCTCCATGTTGCCAGTACCCTTGAACTCTTCAAAAATCACATCATCCATCCGTGAACCGGTATCGATAAGTGCTGTAGCAATAATAGTCAGGCTACCACCTTCCTCAATATTACGGGCTGCTCCAAAGAACCGTTTCGGTTTAGTGAGGGCATTGGCATCAATACCGCCTGACAGAATTTTTCCTGAATGGGGAATGATGGTATTATGTGCCCTGGCAAGCCGGGTAATGGAATCAAGCAGCACAACGACGTCCCTGCCAACCTCCACAAGCCGTTTTGCCTTTTCGAGCACCATGTCGGCCACAAGGACGTGACGTTCCGGATCCTCATCAAAGGTGGAGCTCACCACTTCTGCCGGCACACTCCGGGCCATATCGGTCACCTCTTCAGGGCGTTCATCGATAAGCAGTACAATAAGGTAGACCTCGGGATGGTTTTTGATAATTGCATTGGCAATCATCTGCAACAGCATCGTTTTACCGGTTTTCGGCTGCGCCACAATCAAGCCCCTCTGCCCTTTGCCGATGGGGGTAAAAATATCCATAATACGGCCACAGGCTTCCGACTGTTTCGTTTCAAGCTTGAGACGTTCACGCGGAAAAAGAGGCGTCAAATTTTCAAAATATGGCCTCTCTCTTGTAATTTCCGGATCATTGCCGTCAATCGTATTAATCTTCAGCAGAGCAAAAAAGCGCTCGCCCTCTTTGGGCGCCCGTACCTGTCCGGAGACGGTATCACCGGTACGCATGTTGAAGCGCTTGATCTGAGATGGTGAGACATAAATATCGTCAGGAGAGGAGAGATAGTTGTAATTGGCTGACCGCAAAAAGCCGTAACCTTCCGGTATGACCTGCAAAACGCCCGTGTTAACCATGACATTGCCGCTTTCAGAATCGGTATTCTTCTGGGACTGCGCCTCAATAATCTTGAAAATGAGCTCTTCCTTGCGCAAACCCGCGGCCATCACTCCAAGCTCTTTGGCTAATACATGCAGTTCAGAAACCTTCTTTTTCTGGAGCATGTTGATGTCCAGACCTTTAAAAACCGAATTGTTCGACATTTTGATTGTATTCAACGCTTGTTAGTTAAAAAAGCAAGAGCAAAAAAGCAGAGAGGGCACATCATTTCTGCATGGAGTATCGGGCATAATGTGTCAATACCTCGATTCATTATCTGGAAATTATCGTTAACGCTTCATCATGTACCATGAGAGCAGGACATAGGAATATGACAGGGGAAGACTATCTATAATTGAAAACGGGATAAACACAGCAAGGAATTATGGAACGGGTGTTCCCTATTCATAAACGAAGAATTTCAGTAGCTTTAGTAAAATATAAAAAAAATTCGATAAAAAAGCGCTCATTCATTACGGCGCATGATCATATTCCACCGGCAATAATATCACCGGCAAGATAAAATGATCCGGTCACAAGAATTAAATCATCAGCCCCAGCTTTGGCCCTCAAAAAAGCAAGTCCCTCTCTGCCGGAAACAAATACGGTTGCTGCAACACCCTCTTTTTGACACAGTGAGCAAAGCGCTTCGGCTGAAACCGTTCGTTCTGAGGGAATATTGACAACGACAAAAAAGCATTCGAGACGAAGCAGCTCCCGGATAACCGCCCCGGCATCCTTGTCTGAAGCAAGACCGAACATCACGTACATTCGACGGTATTCATGCCGGAATGCAAGAAGAGTGTTGACCGTCTCACGCATACCGTCGGGATTATGCGACACATCGAGAAAGATTGAGGGATACGTACCGATCAGCTCAAGCCTTGCGCGGTATCCGGTCTGCAATATCCGTTCAAGTCCCGAATAGATATGTTCGGAAACAATCCCGGCATCTTCCGCAACCATAACAGCAAGGGAGACACCAGAAGCATGAAACGATCCGGTAAGTGGAGCCTTCAGGTCAGGATAGTAACGGGAAGCTGTTTTAACCTCAAGCACAAGCTTTCCCGGATCAGCCGAAACAACCGTGCAGCGGGAATCCTTCCCGACAACAAAGAGTGGAGCCTGGCACGATTCCGCTCTATGCTGAATGGGAAGAAGAGCTTCAGACTGGGATACCGCAGTAAAGACCCTGCTTCCTTTTTTGATAATGGCCGCTTTTTCAGCAGCAATCAGGGAGAGCGTCCCACCCAGCCAATCCGTATGATCCAGACCAATCGTTGTAATCACAGCATAAACAGAATCGACCACATTGGTTGCATCAAGCCGTCCACCCATACCGGTCTCGAGAATGGAGACATCAACACCTTCATCAGCAAACCAGGCAAAGGCAATGGCCGTTGTCGCTTCAAAAAATGTGGCCTGGTTGTCAATGACCGCATCCCTGAATCGTGAACAGTAGTGGGCGACTCTCTCCCTTGGAATCTGGTTGCCGTTAATACGAATCCTTTCGGTAAAATCAACCAGATGTGGTGAGGTATAGAGTGCACACTTCTTGCCAGCAGACTGAAATATCGAAGCCAGAGAAGCCGCAACGCTCCCTTTTCCGTTGGTGCCAGCAATATGAACAACCAGCCCCAACTGCGTCTGTGGTGAGCCATGCAGATCAAGCAAAACGCGGACACGATCGAGGCCGGGTTTTATACCGAAACGGTGCAAAGGATAAAGAAAATCGAGAGCTTCCTGGTAAGTCACCGCTATCTGCTAACTGTTATGAATGGAGACAAGAGCTGCTTTTATAACCTCTTCGACCGTTAGCTCGTGGTTTTGTTCGAGAATAGCCACAACAGCTTTTTGAACAATGATTCTGGAAAACCCGAGAGTTACAAGGGCATTGACTGCATCATCCCGCAACAAGGTTGACGTAAGACGCTCTGGAGAGGCTACAGCAGAAAAAGGAGATAGTTTCAAAATTTTATCTCGCAGTTCAAGAATAATCCTTGCTGCAGTCTTTTTGCCCACACCGGTGATACCATAAAGGCGTTCAGGGGAATTGGCCAGAATGGCTTCATGGATATCCTGAACCTGAAGTCCGGAAAGAAGTGCAAGAGCCAGTTTGGGCCCCACACCCGACGTCAGCAAAAGCAGGCGAAACAATTGGCGCTCCTCCTCCTTTGAAAAGCCATAAAGCTGAAGAAGGTCCTCCCTGACAACAAGATGTGAAAAAAGGAGTACCTCACAACCCGGTTCAGGTAACTGACGATGTGTAGTTGCGGAAATCAGAAACTGGTAAGCAATACCGGAAACCTCGACAACCACCTCTTCTGGCAAGACTGAAGCAAGCTTGCCCCGGAAATATGCAAACATGAATGAGGGTATGGAAACCCGGCCCGAATAAACACCACAGAAAACACTCTGCGGCTTTTCCAGGCCGAATGTCAGACAATGAAGATCAATATTGGCCGCGCAGGAAATACTCCAAGCTTAGTCGGCCTTCACGTAACTGTTCAAAAGACGTGTCAGTTGTGACTTTTTACGGGATGCTTTATTGGCGTGAATGTAATTCTTTACCCCGAGACGATCAAGCTTCTGAACCGCAGAACGGTAGGCCACTTCGACGACTGTCTTGTCAGCACTGGTATCAATGAGTTTCTGCATGGTTTTGACAAGAACTTTCAGCTCTTTTTTCCTTGATCTGTTCCTGGCATTTCTTCTTTCTGACTGCCGCAATCTTTTTTCAGCCGATTTGTGTAAAGGCATATAAGGTGCTGTTAGTAATATATTGTTGAATAACAAAAGGCATATAATATAGAAGAAACAAGCAAACATTCAAAAGAATTTTCTTCTCTCCCATTCGTATGGGACTCATCGTTCCAACTCTCTGCTGCACTCTGCACTCTTCCCTCTTCCCTCTTCATCTCCCGAGGGCAGACTCCCGAACGAACAGTCTGCCTTTTCATCCCCATCCCTTTTTTTTTCTGTATATTCCGAAAAATTTTAATCACCGTTACCAAGCTTGTTATGAGTCTGATGATCAGCGTTTCAGGGATACGGGGAGTTGTCGGCGAAAGCCTGACCCCGAAAAATCTCACGGCGTTTGCTATGGCCTTTGCCTCCCTGATGTTTCGTCAGAAGGAGACGCGTGGGGGAAACCATCCTGAAAAAAAGCCAAAAATTGTCATTGGTCGCGATACCCGGCCTACAGGCAAGGCTATTGGGGATCTTGTCAGCAATACACTGCTGCTGTGCGGATGTGATGTGATTGATCTTGGTATTGCCACAACACCAACCGTTGAAATTGCCGTTACAGAAGAGGGTGCTGACGGTGGGCTGATCATTACGGCCTCACACAATCCTGTTGCATGGAATGCGCTGAAAATGCTTAACCACCAGGGCGAGTTCCTGACAGCCGATGTTGTTGATGAACTGCTTCAGATTGCTGACAAGGAGCTGTTTGTAAGTGCACACTGGGACGCTATCGGCACGCTTTCCCAAAATGGGCAGTATGACAACCTGCATATCAAAAAAGTGCTTGACCTTCCCTGTATTGATACCGCCGCCATTGCAAAAGAGCAGTTCCGGGTGCTTGTTGACTGTGTAGAGGGAGCTGGCTCCAAAATTATTCCCCTGCTTTGCAGGGAGCTTGGTATTAAAAGTATCGTCGAGGAAGCCTGTTGCGGCAGCGGCCTCTTTCCTCGCAACCCCGAACCCATAGAGGAAAATCTTTCCGGCACTATCGCTGCGCTCAAGGAGAGTGGATGCGATTTTGCCCTGATTGTTGACCCTGATGTAGACCGTCTTGCCCTTCTCTGTGAAGATGGCTCGCTCTTCGGAGAGGAGTATACACTGGTCGCCTGCGCTGATTTTTACCTGACACACAAAAGCGGAGCTGTGGTAAACAATCTTTCAAGCAGCCGTGCCTTGCGCGATATTGCAACAAAGCACGGAGTTTCCTGTTATAGTGCAAAAGTTGGTGAAGCCAACGTCAGTGAAATGATGAAAGAGGTAGAGGCCGTCATCGGCGGTGAAGGCAATGGCGGGGTGATCCTTCCCGAACTGCACTACGGCCGTGATGCGCTGGTCGGAATAGCGCTCATCGTTCAGGCGTTCACCCTCTGGCGTGCCGAAAACAAAGGCGGATCGCTCTCGCAGTTCCGCCGTCACTTCCCTGACTACTTTATGTCGAAACAGAAAATTGAGCTTGGCAAAGCAGACCGTACTTCGCTTGAAAAGCTCTTCACCGATATTGCCAGCCACTACCACAGCGCAGAAGCAAACCGGCTTGACGGGTTGAAACTTGATTTTGCAGACAGTTGGGTACATCTGCGCCCTTCCAATACGGAACCCATTATAAGAATCTACTCCGAAGCCCCCTCAAAAGCACGGGCAGAAGAGCTGGCCTCGGAGCTGAAGCGTGAAATTGAGAAACGAGTCTCGATCATTGAGGCGCATGAGTAACAATTCAACAATAAAAAGCTTCCAGCCGCAGCGGGATGACACCCTGCAGAAAGAAAAAAAGCGGTCGGTTGACCGCTACATCATCTCGCGCCTCTTAGGCTATCTCAAGCCTTACAAAACTCTTGTTGTCTGGGCGATCGCCATCACCATCGCGGGCTCTTTTCTTGGTCCGCTGCGTCCCTGGCTGACAAAAATCGCCATTGACGACTCTATCGCCCACGGCAATCTCAAGGGCCTCACCGTTATCAGTATTTTTCTTGCGGGAGCCATTCTTCTTGACGGTATCAAGCAATTTATCACGACCTGGATGACCCAAATTATCGGTCAGAAGGCTGTTTTCGACATCCGAATGGATATTTTCAGGCACTTGCAGAAGTTGCCTGCAAGGTTTTATGACCGAAACCCCATCGGACGGCTGATCACCAGGACAACCAGTGATGTCGAATCACTGAACGAGATGCTCTCCAGCGGTATCATCACCATTCTTGGTGACCTTTTGCAACTCTTTTTCATTGTGGTACTGATGGCATGGATCGACTGGCAGTTGACCCTGATCGTCCTCAGTATTCTTCCCCTGATGATCTGGGCAACCATAGCCTTCAAAAACAGGGTAAGGATTGCCTTTCAGGATGTGCTCACCCATCTGGCCCGGCTCAACACCTTTTTCCAGGAGCATCTCACCGGTATGAGCATTGTCCAGCTCTTTAACCGTGAAGAGCGCGAATCGAGAAAATATGCAGCCATTAATGCGGATCACCGGGATGCCAACATCCGGACTGTCCTCTACTTTTCAATCTATTATCCACTGATCGAGACACTCAGCTCTGTCGCCGCAGGCCTCGTCATCTGGTACAGCGGAGTCCGTCTGCTCAAGGCTGATCTTACCATAGGAGTGGTCATCTCATTTGTCCAGTATATCTGGCTTTTTTTCCGCCCCCTGCAGCATCTTTCCGACCGTTTTAACGTTATTCAGACCGCCATAGCCAGCTCAGACCGCATTATCCGACTGCTCGATGAGCATGAGGGAATAGAAGAGCCTGCGGGAAAGCGGCAGATTGAGAGCTTCAGGGAGAGCATTGAGTTCAAGAACGTCTGGTTCGCCTATGAAAGTGAAAACTGGATACTGAAAGATATCTCCTTTTCCATCCGCCGTGGAGAAAAGATTGCGATTGTCGGCGCAACAGGAAGCGGCAAAACCACACTCATCAATATTCTCTCCCGCCTCTACCCCTTGGCAAAAGGGTCGGTAACCATTGACGGTATCGAACTGCAAGAGATTGCGGAACACTCGGTGAGAAAACTGATCGGTGTGGTGATGCAGGATGTCTTTCTCTTTTCCGGCACCATACGCGAAAACCTTGCCTTCGGCAAGCCCGACGTCTCCGATGGGGAGATACGGGAAGCAGCCCGGATTGTCGGAGCCGACCGCTTTATTGATCAGCTCCCCGGCAGTTACCAGTACAGGGTGCTTGAAAACGGCACCGGACTCTCCTCCGGACAGAAACAGTTGATCGCCTTTGTGAGGGCACTCCTCTACAATCCCGAAATCCTTGTGCTTGATGAGGCCACCAGTTCGGTTGACACGGAAACCGAATCCCTCATCGATGCCGCAACTGCACGCCTGATGAGTGAACGCACCTCTATTATCATTGCCCACCGGCTTTCCACCGTCCAGAAAGCCGACAGGATTCTTGTCCTGCACAAAGGAGTGATCAGGGAGAGCGGTAATCACCAGGAGTTGCTCTCAAAAAGAGGACTCTACTACAAGCTCTATCTACTGCAGCACCCTGAACAAACCCTCCACATCGAGCAGGAAGTCATTCCAACCTGAAACGGAGTGAACGCTACAGACTGCTATCGCGAAGCACACTGACCGGCTCAAGTTTGGCCGCTCTCGCTGAGGGCAGAATGGCCGCAACCGTGCTGATCAGAACCGTTATACCGATAATGAGCAAAAAATAGAGGGGATTATAGGACATGCTGAACCCTGTCTTGGTCAGCGGCCCCTGGGAACTTTCAATGGGAATACTGGCAAAAATATCAATTGAACCAATAGCAAGAACACCCCCGACAAGAGCGCCGGCCAATCCCACCATAAACCCTTCAAGAACAAACATACCAACCAACTGACGTGCCGAAAATCCTAACGACTTCATGATGGCAATATCGCGGCTCTTTTCAAAGACGGTTGTCACCAAAATATTTGCCACGCCAAACCCTGACACAACACCAACAAAAGCCACCAGAGAGAAGACGATATAGCCAATACGCGCGAAGAGGACAAGAATACTTGCATTTTCTTCCTGCCAGGTGAGGCAACGGTAACCGGTAATCCGCTCCAGCTCGTTTGCAAGAGAAGCATTAACAAATGGATCGACCACTTTCAGCGCAATACCGGTAACCTTGTTGGCTGGCAACCCTTCAATGATCTGGGCAAGCTTGAGAGAGACCAGAACACTGTTATCAACCGCATTGACACCGGAAAAAAAGATCCCGGCCACCTTGCACTGCCGACTCTTTCCGGATGAGGGAATAATCACAACAAGATCATTCATTTTAAGGTTCATATCCCTCGCAACCGTTCGTCCCACAAGGAGCGCGTTGGGTATTTTTTCAAACAAGGCAATGTCGCCCTCTGTCAGTTTTTTCCCGATACCGCTGATAGCGTCCTCTCTCTCAATCAAAACACCCTTGAGCACCAGGGGTTGGTTGCGGCTCCCTTTGACAGCCATAACCTGCGAGAGCACATAGGGCGATGCCGCCAGAACCTTTTTTTCATAGGCTGGTGAGCTGAACACCGTAAGAATCTGGCGATAATTTCGCACCTCTTCCCGCTCGAACTTCTTGATATTATCCTCAATAAATGCAACAGACAAGGAGCGCTCCTCTTCAAGAAGATTGACCGGCATGGGGCGGATGGATTCACCTTTCAGCGTGATATGAGGCGCAACATTCACGATGGTCTCAACAAAGGAGTCGAGCAAACCCCTCGTCAGGGAGTTGGTCGTAATCAACACCATCGTGCTCACCGCCACACCAAGAATAGTGGTCAGGGTCTGCCGACGTCGCCCGAGCAGATGACGGACGGCTATGGAGAACAATGTTTTCAGCATGAATAAGCCAGCAGAAAAACGGGGATAAAACCAACAACACTATTTTGCCATATCATAATACTTTCCATAATGTTACAACCTTCGCACGCTTAAATTTTTCCAGCTTTCAGAACCACGTCAACCCAGGTTCAACGCCATTATCGGCAACAAGTTGCCATGCAGGCACTGCAACCACATCAACGTTTTTCAAGATAACCATTAAGAGCAAGAATCACTTCTTCATGCAGACGTTTTTGCGGCAAAGGTATTGTACGGGTTCCGCGATACCCGGCCATCATCAATATGGGCTGCTACGGGGAGTTTTTTGCTGTTTCTTCATGGTAACCCAGGTTATACAATCAAGTATTTTTTCAGGGACATATGCTGAATCAGTCTCAATCCTGCTCGCTCCATACAGTTCTTTCTGCGTTGCAAAAAACAATTTTTCAATTGAAACATGATCAACCGTCAGGAAATATGGTTTGAACAGCCTGTTCAGGTCAGTTCCTATCGCTGATTCCTTCATAAACCCGGCAACAGTTCTGTAAGGTTCAATCTTGTGACGGTATCCGAATTGGCGCCGGTATTGATTGGTAACAGCTATTGCCAGGTCTCCGGTTGAAACCAGCCGCCCCAGACTAACTGATTCCAGTGAGTCAAAATTAAAGTCACGGGCTGCCCGTGGCAAGATGACTCTCAATTCTTCAAGCCGTTTTCTGTAGGGAATACCTTTTTTAAAACAGGAACTCTTCAAATCAATCCCGACTTTGCCACGCTCTTTTGATTCGTAAAAAATGCAACTGAAATCAGAAGTATCTTTATCGATAACAATAAAATAACGTTGAGCTCGTTTCCTGAAAGCTGAACCGGCGATTTCATGAGTAATTACTGTACTCCCAACCATAGTATCAACAGGAGCCCGTTTTTCAATATCCTCATAGGATACAAGAGGCTGCCCATTTCCACCGCACGCAGTCAACAAAAAAGTCAAAAAAGAAAAGATTATTTTCCGTTTCATTTCATTATTAAAACAATAAAAAATAACGACTTGGTTGCAGGCATTTCCTATTCTTCATATTCTCTCATGTCACACATCCTCCATAGCACATCATGTGCTGAGGCATGATTCATATCTCAAGTGTTGAGCCATAGACTTTCAGCCAGGATACCTGTTTTTGATACTCGGGATAGTACTTGTCAACTTCATTCCAGAATTCAGCATTGTGTCTTTTATGTTTGAAGTGACATATTTCATGGACAATCAAGTAATCGATGACGCTTGCGGGCGCCATCATGACTTTCCAGTGGAAATTGACTTTTCGCTTTTTATCAGAGCAGGAGGCCCATCTGCTCTTTAATTCCTGCACTGAAATCTCTTCAATAGTTAGTCCCATCATGTCGGCGTACTTTTTGGCGCGAGGGGGGATAAACTTGTAGCCGCGCTTGCGGTAAAACTCTTTGAACAAACCATCAAGCATTACACTTGACCCTTCCGGCGCATAAAAATAACGGCCTTTGAATTCGATCTCTTTTGTCTCTCCATTGAATTGCAGGTAGTAATTCCTGCCCAAATAGAGAACCGATTGCCCGTTTACCGGCTCACGCTTTGTTGCATGTTCGTTCAGCAACTCTCGCTTAGCCTGGAATTTGTGGATTTTATACTCATTCGCCTTGAGAATATCGTTGATGGTCTGTTCAGTGGTGTTTTCAGGAACAAGCAGAGAGAGCGAGCCGTCGCGCTCCAGGTATGTGCTGGCGGTCTTCCTCTTGCTGTGCTTGACAGCTATCTTGTATGCAACGGTCATGAATTGCGAATCTCTGATTCCCGCTTTTCGGCAAGATTGATGAGTTCAGTGGTAAGTTTTGCTGCTTTTGCTTTTATGGAATCAATCCCGCAATAATCAAGCTCGTCGCGAACATCACTTTCAAGTTGTCGTCGCTCATTAAATTTCTGCCAGCAATTTGGAGTCATGAGAAACTCTTTGATACGGGCATAGAGCAGCTCTGCGATTTTACCTATGCTGTCTATAGTATCAGGATTATTTTTGTCAATCCCGGCTTCCAAGACGATACGCTCAAAAAATGGAATGGCTTGCTGATGGACGATACTTGCTTCATCTTTTCGACCCTCACCGATTGCAACTCGCAAATTGGAAAGTTCTGATACCATAACATCCCAATGCTCTTTGTGGGCGTCAAGTATTCGTTGCAGGCGCTCATTGAACAGGGTATAGAGCGCCGGGTCTTTGTCCATGTTGACTTTTATATGCCAGCGAATAGCATGTTCCATCTCTGATGCCCTGGCTTTGCCGGATTTATTGTGTGCTTCAAGAGTCTTGGGGAAATTATCCGACAAGAGCATGACCGGAGGAATCCTGGGGTTTATTCCTTTTGATGCCAGATATTTGTCAATCAGTTTCCTCACCTTTGCACCGGCCCATTTCAGATCAAGGGTTTCATCTTTGTACCGGTCGCGCATACGCATCAAGAGGTATCCCATCCGTTTGGCCGCCACATAGTACTCTTTTGCCATTGAAGCATTGAAGAGTAGGTCAAGACTGTCGAAGAAGGCCTTGATGCAGGTGTCGAACTGTGCACGAAATTTTACATCGGCACCCAGCGCCACGCAGTTCTCAACCAGCTCCCACTCCTCTTGTTCATCAACCATTTTCTGGTTTACAAATTGTTCTATCTGCTTGACGCCATAGTCCTGAAATAACTGGAGCAGGCGACGAAAACGGGACTCAAGAACCGGGATCTCTTTGTCTAACCCCCTGAAGTAGACACTTAAATCTTCAAACTCTTTTTCGTCAGTTGTTGTGTAGATAGCGAGTGCCGCTTTCAAGTGAGAGGCAACGCCGAAATAATCAACAACAATGCCATGCTCCTTGACATAGCCACTTTTCATCACCTTGGTACGATTGACACGCGCAATTGCCTGCATCAGGTCATGTTCGCGCAGGTTTTTATCCAGATACATCGCTTGCTCAACCGGGGCATCAAAACCGGTCAGCAGGCGGTCGCAGACGCAGAGAATAGCAACGCCTGATTCCGGTTTGTCGTAGTTGAAGTCTTTTTTGAAGCTCTCGATTGCATCCATTTCGATGGCTTCTCTCCGCGCCTTGGTGATGTAGCCAAGTTCGTTGTTGTCTGACATGGTTACCACTGCGCACACTTTCAGGAACTGCATTTGCTTGAGCAGCTCTTCATCACGCTCGCTTGCCGGTTTTGACAGTTCTTTTTCAATCCGCACTTTGATTGCATCCTCAAGCTCATATTTGTATCGACATGCCGCCACAATCGAGGTGGCGACAACTTGTGCTTTCAAACCGTTGGGAAGGACTTCCTGCGTGTAGTGCTCAATAATATCGTCGGCTATTTTTTTGATGCGATCTTTCGATTCCAGATAGGCGGTCATGGTGCCAAAGCGCTTTTGAATTTCCTGCCGTTCCTCTTCTGAACGTTCACGGAACATATCCTCAAATTCCTGCTTGAAGAGCTCTTTGTTGAAAATCTGGTCTTTACTGGTGCGACCAATGTAGAGGATATCAACGGTAGCCCGGTCGGCAACCGATTCATTCATCTTGTAGGTATCGATTGGAGTACCAAAGCGTTCGTAGGTGGTCTGCTTGTGCCGTTCAGTCAAAAGCGGTGTGCCGGTAAAGGCAACTTTAACGGCATTGGGAAAGCCGATAACGGTCAAACACGCCGGTAATAGTGCCGAACCGCACCTCGGTGGCCTTGTGTGATGATTACAATTCACTCTCTGTTACGGGACGAGTTAACGGTTGTTTTCCATCAGCCTTTTCTGCATCCGTCAGTATCCGTGTTACCATTCGTTCAGGGTGCTGGCGTTGCTGCAATTGAACTGCGGCTCCGATAAATCTGATGTCGAAGCCGTATTCTGCGGCATTGTCTTCCTTTATGCACCTGATTTCACGGATGATCGAATCAGGTTTTTGGTCATGTATAGTCTGCATAATTGTCCCCAATAATCATTCGATCGATTTTCTTTAGGACTTGCGCCGTATTCAATCGTTGAGAGGCTTTTTACAGACACGCTCATCTCCCCCACCCTCACCCCGACTCATCTCCCACTCAATCTCCTCAATACTTGGCAAACTCCCCTTCAGATTCTCCGGCAGCGAGCGTGTCAGCTCGTACTCCGAAACACCAATTGGTTTATGGATATCGCTCAGCGCGTATTCTGCAACCAGTTTATCTTTTCCTTTGCATAACAGAATACCTATGGTAGGTTCATCGCCAATTTTTCGAAGCTGTTCATCTATTGCTTTTATGTAAAAATTCAGTTTGCCAGTATGCTCAGGCTCAAACTCAACCGTTTTCAGCTCAATCACGACATGGCAATGCAGGCGACTATGATAAAAAAGCAGATCAATAAAAAAATCACGTTCACCGACATGCAAGGGAACCTGACGGCCCATATAAGCAAAACCAGCTCCGAGCTCTAAAAGAAAATGGGTAATATGGTCAACCAGTGCTTTTTCAAGGTCGAGCTCATTGTAGCCCTTTGTCATGGTCAGAAAATCAAAAATGTATGGGTCTTTTAGAGTTTGCAAAGCAAGATCGGATTGCGGCTGGGGAAGTGTAAGGGCAAAATTGCTGATTGCCTTGCCTTCACGCTGGTATAATCCGCTGGCAATTTGATGCACCAGAACCGCCCGGCTCCAGTTGTTTTGCAGGGTTTGTTGGGCATAATAAAGGGCTTCATTGCAATCCTTGCATTTGGACATGATAGCAATGTTATGTCCCCAGGGTAATTGGCCAACAAGCTGTTGGCTTTTTATATCTGCTTTATTATAAAAGAGATACCACTTTTTGACATATTTAATATTGCTCAAAGAAAAGCCCTTCATCTCTGGAAATTCGGCCATCAAATCTATACTGAGTTGGCGGAGTAAACCATCGCCCCACTGCGCATTCGTCTGCTTTTGAACAATGTCGGCACCAAGCTCCCAGTAAAACTGTAAAAGCTCTCTGTTTACAGAAATTGCAGCTTTGAGCTGTACATAGCAGATGCGACGCTTCAGATCTTTCAGCCAGTTATTATAGTCTTCACCGACCACGATAAATTGTTCACTCATTTCCCACCTCCTCACACAAACTCATCTCCCTGAATTGAGCCATTAAATACTTGATTTTTTCAATCAACAAGCAATGATGACCCCAAGGAATAGCTGAAGGCAAGGCCCGGTCCGGTAATTTTGCAACAGCCTGTTGCAAAATTGTTCTACCATATTCTTTCGCGAAACAGATCATATACCCGATGTTCCGTTCCGAAAAGCTCTTAATCTCAGGTAACTCGTTGCGAATATCCTTTGAAATCCTCTTGTATGGCATTTTTAGCCCGTTTACGATTTTCTGTTTGTAGCAGAATCAATTAAAATATTTTATATTAAAAACTTATACGTTTCATGGCTATATATTCCTCGGGAATTTAGAACCCCACATCTTTGGACTCTGTAGTCGATCGACAACAGCCTTATACAATAAAAACTATGCTGTTGATGAGTATCCCTGTGAAAATATACCACTGATTCTGATGATGTTGTTGGCTATAGTAAATCTACAGGACGCCTCAAAAGCATAAATGGGTTCACCGCTACGATGTTTTGGAAACCATATCTATCCTTAGCCTCGGCAACCGCCATCAAATAATCTGCATGGTCTTCAAGATCCCATAATGGATGGGCTGCCACAAGAGTTTTAGCTCGATAGTTAGAGACATAACCTGAATTATTCACCATAAACAAAAAAAAGGGTGCATAGAATATCGTAATTGCCTATATTATTGGTGCTTAAGTCAACAAATAAGACGCGATATTTATGCAACCCCTTCAGCGGAATATAGTCACATCCGAGAGTACGCAACAAACATTATTTTCATTCAATTCTGCATCAGCCATAGCCCCGGTAATGGGCAAAAAAGTTGCTTTGGATTTTGATGGTGGCAACATCACAAGCGATGCTGGCGTGTTCCTCTTGAGTGAAACCGAATCCCAACTTGGCATCATCAGCATGCTGACCAAGTGCATCAATGATACCAGACGTCCCTCTTCGATTACGCACAGCATTAATGAACTCAGCACCCAGCGGGTACTTCAAATCGGTTGTGGTTACGAAGATGGCAATGACAGTAACTCTTTACGCATTGATCCTGCGATGAAAATGGCTCTTGGTCGTTTACCTGAAACCGGCCTTGATTTGGCCAGTCAACCGACGTTCAGCAGACTGGAAAACATGATTACCCGTCGTGATCTCTATCAAATTGCAGGGGGTTTTGTCGATCATTTTCTCGCTTCGTATACCGAGCCTCCCGAGGTCATTGTCCTGGATTTTGACGATACGGAAGATGTTGTGCACGGCCATCAGCAACTGGCTCTGTTCAACGGTTATTATCAAGAAACCTGTTATCAACCACTGCATGTTTATGAAGGGTTTTCTGGCAAACTGATCACCGCAATACTGCGGCCCGGCAAGCGCCCTGGAGGTAAGGAGATCGTTTCCTACCTGAAACGGATTGTGGAACGTCTCCGCCAACAGTGGCCAGATACGATAATTGTTTATCGTGGTGACAGCCATTATTCAGCGCCAGAAGTCTTTGCGTTCATTGACCAACAAAATGATTGCTACAGCGTTGTCGGACTGACCGGTAACGCACTTTTGCTCAAGAATGTCGAAACCCTGATCAAACACGTAAAGCAGCAGCCAGCGGGATACAAACGCTATCACTCTTTTATGTACAAGGCCGAAAGCTGGAGCACACCACGCAAAGTTGTTGCAAAGGTAGAGATGACCGACATTGGAAAGTTGAACGTCCGTTTTATCAGCACTGAGATGCTGGAAGCAAAGGCAAAAGCACTCTACGAAGAGATCTAC
>CAIJPS010000023.1 GCA_903822595.1 uncultured Chlorobiaceae bacterium | reverse complement strand
GTTCAAGAACCCAACCTTTATGTTCTTCATTATCCCAAGAGTAGGAGATAAATACTTTAGGTGGATTTTTCATAGTTTTATGTAGTCTTAGTAGTGCTATTTTTTTGCTTGCTGCTAACTCCTTTATCTATGCACCATATCCCACCAAAAGGTGTATAAAGCCAGCTATTCTGGCATGCTTTATATACCTTTGAGGTGCATAATATTTTTTACTAATTGTCAACGGGACTGGAAATTTTCAGTAAACTCTGTTCGCATACGTGGGTATAGATAGTTCTTGCATGTAACGTAGATCCGTTCCTGCTTCCAGTAAATGAGTTACATAAGAGTGCCGCAAACAATAAAGCGTTACTGGTTTTTTGATTTTGGCATGATCGAGTGCATGTTTTAATACTTTTTGCAAGCTGGTGCCAAGTTTTTAAGCTGTAAAGTACAGATATATTTCAAAATATTTATCCTGAATTATTCGTCATAAAAGTTGCTCTGGATTTTGATGGTGGCATCATCAGCATGCTGATCAAGCTCGTTTACCTGAAACCGGCCTTGATTTAGCCAATCAACCAACGTTCAGCAGGTTGGAAAACATGATTACCCGTCGTAATCTCTATCGGATTGCAGAGGGTTTTGTGGATCATTTTTTCGCTTCGTATGTCGAGGCTCCCGAGGTCATTGTCCTGGATTTTGACGATACGAAGGATGTCGTGCACGGCCATCAGCAACTGGCTCTGTTCAGCGGTTTTCTTGCAAACCAGATTCATCGGAAAACCGGCACACCTGGGTTTACAACATGGAGATGTCCACCGAATCTACCGATGAATTCTGACGTCATGCAATGCCTCACGGGCTATTTCTCGTTTGACTATCTCAGGATTTTGTGTAATTTGGAACAAAATAGCATGATAGCCGTGTTAACATGATACACTCTTTTAAGAATCAGGCAACTGAGGATATTTTTAACGGAAATCCGACAAAAAAAGCGGCGAGAATCTGTCCTTCAGTATTATGGAAACAGGCGTACAGAAAACTTGATCAGCTTGATTCTGTTCTTACCCTTGACGAGTGGCGCATTCCCCCGGGGAAACCGTTTGGAATCCTTGTCCGGTGATCGTAAAGGACAATTCAGTATTCGATTAAACGACCAGTACAGAATATGCTTCCAATGGTCTTCTATTGGGCCGGAAGATGTTGAAATCACTGATTACCATTAAAAGCCAACAAGAAGTGACTATGATACGCATACCAACGCATCGGGCACCGACTCATCCCGGAGAAATGCTGCTGGAGGAATTTTTGAACCCTATGGAAATCACGCAACGTCAGTTAGCTGACGCTATCCATGTTCCTTATCAGCGGGTCAATGAAATCATTAATGGCCGGCGGGGTGTGACACCGGCAACAGCACTACGGTTAGCCAAATTTTTTGGCATGTCGGCTGACTACTGGATGAATCTCCAACAGCGATGGGATCTCTATCATGCAAAAAAATCAGAGGATAAACTGTTAAACACGATTAAGCCTGTAACACCAAAGGTGGCGTCTGTACTTTAAAGATCAGTGTTCATGAACTATCAATAGTTACTTGCCCTCTTCAAAGAGACCCTCCAGGAGTTGCAGGATCTGCCGCCTTCAGTGCTCGGAGCAACGGATGTGCCGTTTTACAGCAATAACCAGATGCTGATGCAGAAGGTGATTTTGGGGGAGTGAGGAGGTGAAATGAAGCACGAAGTATTATTGTTGAATAATTGTTTGAGGATCTTTTGCTATCCTTATTTTCAGTTTATTGCGGATCTGTACAAGCCAAGGGAGCAGAAACAGCGAGATTTTCTTATATTTGATTTTAAATAAATGAGATAAAACGATTAGTAAGACGCGTTTCGAAACAGCATCTTTAGTGAACAGCAGAGAAATGAAATTATGACTTTGACAGATATTCTTCCGTTTGTTCAGCAGTTACGGATAGTTGACAAACTCAGACTGATTCGGATTATAGCGGAACAGCTTGATGCGGAGGGAAGTATTTTTCCGCTTAAACAGGGCAAAATTTACGATATGCCAACACCGTACAATACGTTCGGAGTGGCAGAGATATTGATGAATAAACTCGAAATAACGAATACGAATAGTCAAACATTTTGAAATGCAGATACTCTGTCAGCAATCCGTCGCAAAATTAATATGACAGTCTTCCCCGTCTGACATTTGCTCTCTTTTGTAACAATCAGCAGGTTGAGGTTGTCGGCCTGGTTGACAGCGGCGCAACGGTCAGTGTGCTTCCGTATGAAACAGGTCTTCTGCTTGGGGAAATATGGGATGACCGAAAAGCAAATATCCGGCTATCAGGCAATCTGGGAAATTTTCCGGCAACACCGTTGACTGCCATAGCAAAAATAGGAGATTTTCAACCTGTACGTCTGGTTTTTGCATGGGTAAAGAGTGATGTGCCACTGATTCTCGGACAAACGAATTTTTTTATGGAATTCGATGTCTGTTTTTCTCGATCGAAGTTAGAGTTTGAAATCATACCGAAATCATCGTAGTTCTGCGACAGTCTAACCATCACTCTTGATATAAGCTGGTTTTCAATTTTCATGGTCGATAGATCACATTTCATACAGTTAATCAACTTTTTCCCGATTAACTGTATGAAATGCAAAGACAACAAAACAGAAAAAAAACACTCATCTGACTTTTGGGGTCACTCAGGAGTTCCCGCTTTCTTGATCTCTTTTCAGCAAATCCTTGGCAGTTGTTCGCCGAGGGGAAGGTCAATGATGCGCTGGCTGCCGAAGGCGGTGCGCATCACCACCATACCGGGATGAAGGTCAACCACCGATCCGATGATGACGGCATCGCGGCCATGCTCGAAGGTGTGCATTACCTCCAGAACTTTTGCGGCATCGGCGGCGGCAACGGCTACAACGAGTTTGCCCTCATTGGCCACATGGAGAGGGTCGATACCAAGCAGTTCGCAGGCACCGCGCACATCTGCGTTTACCGGTATAGTCATCTCATTGATTTCAATACCAACTGAAGATGATACGGCAAGTTCATTCAGTGTGGCGGCCACTCCTCCCCTTGTGGGGTCGCGCATGGCATGAATTGCGGGCACCACGTCGAGCATGGCGGCAATCATGCCACTCAGCGCAGCACAGTCGCTTGTGATGCGTGACTGGAATGAGAGCCCTTCGCGCGAGGTCATGATGGCCATGCCGTGATCGCCCACCGTACCTGAAAGAATGATGCTGTCCCCCGGTTGCAGATTGCGGCAGGAGAGGTTGACTCCCTCCCTGATCACGCCAATCCCCGAGGTGTTGATGAAGAGCTTGTCGCACTGCCCTTTGCCGACCACCTTGGTGTCGCCGGTAACAATCATCACCCCCGCTTTTCGGGCGGCTTCGGCCATGCTGACCACAATGGTTTCAAGCTCGGCAAGCGAAAATCCCTCTTCGATGATAAACCCTGCGCTGAGATAGAGCGGCCTCGCCCCGCCGACCGCAAGGTCGTTCACCGTACCGTTGACAGCAAGCTCACCGATGTTTCCGCCGGGAAAAAAAATCGGGCTCACCACATAGCTGTCGGTGGTAAAGGCCACCATACCGGGAGGCAGCTCAAGCTTTGCCTGATCGTCGAGCAGGTCAAGATAGGAGTTATGGATATGCGGCATGAAAACCCGCTGCATGAGTGCCTGGGAGAGCCTGCCTCCGGCACCATGGGCCAGTTGAACGGTTTCATGCTGCAGGATCGGGGCCGGGCAGAGAGGAGCGATAGTCATAGGGAAAAATTTCGGTGATAGTTGTAATAGGCGGCACAGGCACCTTCGGAGGAGACCATGGTCGCGCCGAGCGGGTGCTCCGGCGTACACTCCCGGGCAAATGCCGGGCAGCCGTCGGGCTTCAGAATCCCCTGCAGCACACTGCCACTCATGCAGAGCGGTGATTCAGCGGCGCAGATATGCGAAACATCAAACTTTTTTTCGGCGTCATAGTGGCTATACGCCTCCCTCAAAGCAAGTCCGCTTCCGGGGATAAGGCCGATTCCCCGCCACTGCCGATCGGTTACCTCAAAAACCTGGCGGATAATCTTCTGTGCCACACGGTTCCCTTCACGGCTCACCACCCTTCCGTAGCGGTTCACCACCTCTGCACGCCCCTCTTCAAGCAGTTCAACCGTTTTCAGAATTCCGGCAAGCAGGTCAACCGGCTCAAAACCGGTCGGAACAATCGGGACATGAAACTCACGGGCTATCGGCTCATACTCCTCATAGCCCATCACCGCGCAAACATGACCCGCCGCAAGAAATCCCTGCACCCGGTTTCCGGGTGATGAGAGAATGGCACGCATGGCTGGCGGCACCATAACCTGGCTGACCAGAACGCTGAAGTTTTCAATTCCCTCTCGTGCTGCCTGCCAGACCGCCATGGCATTGGCTGGTGCCGTCGTCTCAAAGCCGACAGCAAAAAAGACCACCTCTTTTGACGGATTGTCGCGGGCGATCTGGAGAGCATCGAGCGGTGAAAAGAGAATGCGCACATCGCCCCCTTCACTGCGCACCATGAAGAGATCTTTTGAACTGCCGGGCACACGCAGCATGTCGCCGAAGCTGGTAAAGATCACCTCTTGTCTTGCCGCAATAAGGAGTGCCCGCTCAATTGATTCAAGCGGGGTCACACAGACCGGGCAACCGGGGCCATGCACCAATTCGATGGTATCAGGCAGCAATTGATCAATGCCGTTACGCAGAATCGAATGGGTCTGGCCGCCGCAAATCTCCATAATGGTCCAGTGACGAGTGGCTTTTCGGTGGATCTCCTCAAGCAGCTTCCGGGCAAGCTCTGGGTCACGGTATTCGTCGATATATTTCATGCTGGTCTGCTTCACAGCGATTCGAATGTCGGGGGATTCTCATCAGGCTCGAATGCTCCGCTTTCGATAAGCTCCTGCCAGAGCTTCAGGCTTTCAGCCGCATCCTCTTCGTCAATGATTTTCAGTGCAAAACCGGCATGAACGATGGTATACTGCCCAAGCTTGATGTCGGGCACATATTCAAGGCAGGTCCTTGTTTTTGAACCGTTCACATCAACAATACCCATCTTGAGGCCATTTTCATTGGAGAGTTCCACGAGTTTTCCTGGTATAGCAAGGCACATTGGGTTGGTGGTTTTTTTTGGAAGATGCTGGAATATAGGGCTTATAGCAGTTATATGACCAAGAGGAGTTATAAGAAAAAATCATTGGACTCCGTAATAGTTGCCTTTGAGGTACTCTCGACCAATGACGGCCTGGCCGAGGGAGAGGCCACCATCGCCGGAGGGCACAAGGGCGTGTGTCAGTACGTTGTAGCCTGCGGCTTGCAGCTCACTGACGAGGGTTTCAAAGAGGAGCTCATTCTGAAAAACTCCGCCGCTGAGTGCTACGGTTTTCAGGCCGGTCGCCCCGGATGCTTTTTCGATTAACCGGTGAAAGCTGGTTACAAGGGTGCGGTGGAACCTCTGGCTGATTTCACTGGTGGCCATCCCCTGTTGCAGGGCAGCGGCTACATCCTGAATCAGTGGTGAGAGCAGCAGAGTCCAGCGACCTTTTTCCTTATAGATGGCCTGCTTGTTGAAGATAGTTACCCCTGCTGCAACCACTGCAGGGTCTTTTGTGCCCGTGGTGCCTCCTGATGGTTGCATCGACGCAAAAGCTTGCACTTTCTCATACTGCAGCTCACAGCGAAACGACTTGAGGCCAATTTTTCCCCTTGCGGCATGCATAAGCGCTATGGCGGCCTCTCCCTCATAGGTGATCTCACCCCGCAGGCCGCAAAGTGCGGCAACGGCGTCAAAGAGCCTGCCGCAGCTTGAGGTTTCTACAACATTGACCCTCTTTTCGAGCAACTCAAGCACCGGTGCTATCCCTCGCTCTTTCATAAAGGGCAGGTCAGGCAGGTCGGGACAACTTCGGTGAAGATAACCAAGTGCGGCCCGCCAGGGCTGCATGACCGCCGTCTCACCTCCCGGAAGCGGCATAAGCTCAAGCGAGGCAAAGCGTTCCGCTCCGGCAGCATCCCCGATCAGCAGCTCTCCGCCCCAGATCGTCCCGTCGGTTCCGTAGCCTGTGCCATCGAGTATAAGGCCAATGGCAGGCTCCTCCGCCCTGTTTTCGGCCAGGCATGAGGCAAGATGAGCATGATGGTGCTGCACGCCAAGCAGCCCAATACTCTGCTTCACGGCCCACTGTGTGGTCATGTAGCCAGGATGCAGGTCGTGCACCAGAAGCTCGGGAGTGGCCTGAAAGAGGTGCTGCAGATGGGCGACAACCTGCTCAAAATGGCGGTATGCCTCAAAGTTTTTCATGTCGCCGATATGCTGGCTCATCAGCGCATGGTTACCCTTCAGAAGAGTGATCGTGTTTTTCAGCTCACCTCCTGTACCAAGCAGGGTGGCACCTCCTTCTCGCAAATAAATCGGTGCGGGGACATATCCCCTGCTTCGCCTGATCTGCCGCAACGTTCCCGATAAAGAGATCGTGACCGAATCATCGCATTTCAGCCAGATGGGGCGGTTATGCACGAGAAAAGCATCGGCAATGCCCTTGAGCCGCAAGAGTGCCTCCTCATTCTCACTTGCAATCGGCTCCTCGCTGAAATTGGCGCTGGTCATCACCAGAATATCAAGAGTATCATCGAAAAGCAGGGTGTGAAGCGGTGTATAGGGCAGCATGACGCCAAGCCGATCATTACCTGGAGCTACAGATGGGGCTATAGCACAGCTCTTTTTCTTTTTGAGAAGCACTATGGGCGCCTGCGCAGCGTTCAATGCGGTACACTCTCCCTCACTAACCTCGCAGTACCTTTGGACAAGCGCCATATCGCGCATCATGACGGCAAAAGGTTTGGCTTCACGCCCCTTCCTCTCCCGCAACCGGCGCACCGCTCGCTCATTTCGACCATCTACGGCAAGATGAAAGCCTCCAAGCCCTTTGAGCGCAACAATCAGCCCCTTTTTGAGAAGAGCCACAGCTTCGGTGACAGCATCGCCTGGCAGGGATGGGCTGCATAACGATCTGGCTTGAGGCTGCGCATGAACACTCCCGTCAACATGAAGAGAGTTGTGCTCCACAATGGCATCATCCAGGAGAGGCGCACCTGAAGCATCAAACAAGGCAAGCGAGGGGCCGCAAAGCGGGCAGGCATTGGGCTGTGCGTGGAACCGTCGGTCAAACGGGTCGTGGTACTCCTGCTCACACTCCCGGCACATCGTAAAACCATGCATCGACGTAAAGGGACGATCATAGGGGAGACGCCCGACGATGGTATATCGGGGGCCACAATTGGTACAGTTGATGAAGGGATAACGAAACCGGCGATTGGCGGGATCCAGAAGCTCGCGGCGACAGTCGCTGCAGAGCGCAATATCGGGCGGAATGAGTGTTTCGACTCCGGCACCGGAACTCGAATCCCCGATAACGAAACGATCCTCAACAACACAGGCAATTGAGCTCTCTTCGACGGCTTCAATGTGCGCAAGCGGAGGAATCTCGCCCCGCAAACGCTGCAAAAACTGTTCGAGAAGAGCGAACGGACCCTGCACCTCAATCAGTACACCGGAGGCCGTATTGCGGATAAAACCCTTTAGCCCAAAACTGACAGCCAGACGGTAAACAAAGGGACGGAATCCGACGCCTTGCACGATACCATTGACCCGGAGCCGCCTCCGCTCTTCGAGACTGTTATTGCTGGTGCTCAGTGCTGTGCCAGTTTATCTTCGAGCCACTCCTGCAATGCAGCAAGCCCCTCTCCGGTTTTGGCAGAGAGCTCAAACCATTCGAGATGGTGGTTGACCCGCATGGCATTCTCCCTGCATTTGGCAGCATCAAACTCCACGTATGGCAGAAGATCAATCTTGTTGAGAATACAGAGGTCCGCCTCATGGAACATGGTCGGATACTTCAGTGGCTTGTCGTCTCCCTCCGTCACACTGATAATCACCACTTTCAGGGCTTCACCAAGATCAAAGAGTGCCGGACAGACAAGATTTCCGACATTTTCAATACAAAGCAGCGAATTATCCTCTACATCGAGCTCCTTTACCGCACGGTTGACCATCAAGGCATCAAGATGGCATCCCGAGCCGGTATTGATCTGGATAACAGGCACACCGAGGGCTTGAATCCGCTCAGCATCATTGGTGGTCTGCTGGTCACCCTCGATAACCGCAACAGGAAAGCGTTGCTGCAGGGCGGGAATGATTTTTTCAAGCAGCGAGGTCTTTCCCGAGCCGGGAGAACTCAGAAAATTAAGCGCAAAGATCTTCCGCGCCTCAAAATATCCCCGGTTTCTTTCAGCAAGCAAATTATTTTTCTGAAGCACATCCTGTTCAAGCACAACCTTCCTGCCTCCGCCCTCATGATGATGATCGCCATGCTCATGGCGATGATGCTCCCCATGAGCGTGTTCGTGCTCGTTGACATGAACATGATAATCACTCTGGCCGGGTTTACGAAGCACAGCCCAGTCTTCAGTTGAACAACCGCAGGTATCACACATTATTTATTTTTCCTCTTCTATGGTCATTGATTGAATCAAAAATTCCTCACCGGAGATAATCTTCACCCTGAGCGACCGGCAAGCGGGGCATTCTGCATAATAAAAGTTGACGGGAAAGGTTATGCCACACTCCCCGCACTCGCCCACTCCTTCCGGTTCCTCAATGGCAAGCACCGCATTTTCAGCAAGCGTCCCCTTTGCTGCCGCTGAAAAGCAGAATTTCAGTGACTCCGGCTCAATACCGGCAAGCTTGCCAACAAGCAGCTCAATTTCTGAAATCCATCCAGCCCCCTCCTTCCGCGCACTCTCCTCCACTGCTTCAACAATAGAGAGTGCAATACTCATTTCATGCATTGATACACTCCCCCGTTGCATTCTGTATGGCACAACCTGAATTACGACACTCCTTGCCGATCCGGGTAATCTCAAGAAGAACTCCATCGCCAACCAGCAGGGAGTCAACAACAATAAGACCCGAAAGATCGATACCCCTCATCACAATATTTTCAGCGAACTTGCCATGATCAAGCTCTCCGACATGAGCATCGCCATCTATTCCCCACTCCCTCATCAGAATAATCTCACTGACAACTTTTTTTACCGTTCCTTTTTCTGTACTGATACAGACCGCTTCTACAAAACCCATAACCTGTTTTGATTTGAAGTTATCCCCGCTCCGTTCTTTCATGAATAACTTACAGAGTCAAATCTCGCTTTCTCCTGCTCCGACTCTCTCATCACGACTGGAGCAAACGTAACCTGAATATAATATAGGATGCCGGCAAAGCAGAAATCTCTTCTTCATAACGCATGCAGGATAGTTTTTGATCATGAATTTTTTGTACCTTTGATAAAATGATCTTTCTGAAAAGCCACAACTACAGCTCCGATTTGAAGCATCTTACTGGGTTATGCAATGTTCCGGCTGGTGACATCACGGAACTCCTTGATATGGCCGCAGGGTTCAAAAAAAAGTTGATTACCGCCGATCCCTCTTTTGAAGCATCTCTTCACAAAAAACGCATTGCGTTGGTTTTTTTTGAAAACTCAACCCGCACGCGATTTTCTTTTGAAATAGCCGCACGTCACCTTGGAGCAGGAACACTGAACTTCAGTGCAGCATCAAGCAGCGTCAGCAAAGGAGAAAGCCTGAGCGATACCATCAAAAACCTTGAGGCTATGCAGGTGGATGCTTTTGTTTTGCGCCACCCCTCTTCAGGAGCCGCAGATCTGATAACAAGGATTACATCAAAAAACGTTATCAATGCAGGTGATGGATCGCATGAGCATCCGACACAGGCGCTGCTCGACATGTTCACACTCCGCGAATATTTTGGAAAAATTGAAGGGCTCAAAGTGATCATTATCGGTGATGTGCTTCACAGCAGGGTCGCCCGTTCAAATATTTACGGTCTCCTCACCGCAGGTGCAGAGGTTGGTCTCTGCTGCCCGGTAACCCTCATGCCTCCCGATGCTGACCGACTCGGCGTCACTCTCTTCACCGATCTTGACCAGGCAATTGCCTGGGCCGATACGGCGATCGTGCTTCGCCTCCAGCTTGAAAGGGCTACCGGGGGCTATCTTCCCTCTCTCGAAGAGTATTCTGTCCATTACGGCCTTACCGATGAACGCCTTGAAAGGGTGCAGAAACATCTGCTGGTGCTTCATCCAGGACCAATAAACCGGGAAATCGAAATATCAAACAATGTGGCCGACCGCATTCAGCCGCCAGGATATTCAAAAAGCATGCTGCTGGAGCAGGTAACCAATGGCGTTGCAGTGCGCATGGCAGTATTGAACACCCTTCTTGCCAGGTAATACAATGTTATCGGCCATGATTATCGCTCGCTAACACATCAACTCTTCGCCATGAAAAATAGATTCGGTCTCTACAGGGCAATCTTCATTCTGACAGCGATGCTTATCCTGGTTTCAGTGAAAAGCGCACAGTCAGAACCTCGGCTGAACCCGTCCACCAGAACACTCTTCAAGCCACTCCTCGCAGACCCAACAGAGCCAAGAATTGCAGTAATGCCATGGCTTGGCGACCGCTATCTGCAACTCGATATCGGATCGTCTGCCGATCTTTACCAGAGCGACAGCAAGAAATTTGCCGCCGGCGTTGATTTTGCCACATACTCTCTTCTGAACCGAAGCGACAATTTCAAATTCCCGGTTGATGCTATCGATTATCTTTTCGGCATCAATGCAAGCTGGAACAACCCAATCAGCAGCGAAACACTTCCTTTTGACGAATTCAGTGGTAAAATCAGGGTCAGCCATATTTCTGCCCATTTTGAAGATGGTCACTATGACGCAGCTCAACATCACTGGCTCCAGCAAGCCGACTGGAATGGGACGATTCCCTTTACCTACAGCCGGGAGTTCGTCAACCTCATTGTAGCGCTCAGCTCACCAGAGCATCGGCTCTACGCCGGATACCAGTACCTTTACCACACCATCCCTGATGGTATCAATCCACACTCGTTTCAGGCTGGCATTGAACTCTCGACTCCCGGGAGTACCTATCTCGCTGCCGACTTCAAACTGCTGCCGATCTGGCAACCATCGGCTGAAGAGACAAAAGGGCACCGAGGCACATGGAACCTGCAGGCTGGTATGCGTCTTGACCGCATAGGAATGGAAAAAGTGAGAGTAGCCTGCAACTATTTTTCTGGTATAAGCCGCCACGGCATGTACTTCTACCGCCCCGAACGTTATAGCACGATAGGAGTTATTGTCGATCTCTGAAAGAAATTATGGAGCTGGATACGTGTGATAATTAAAAAAATCTATTCCGGGAGCAAAATAAATCACCTCTGTTTGTTTCATGGTATTTTTATTACATTTAAGCATAAAATAAAAGAAACAGTTCTTTTTGATACCGTTCTTAGCCCTTTCATGGGGGTAATGAGCTTTTTTTTCTTTTAACATCACGCACACACACAACCTAACGGAGAAAAGAGATGAAAAAAATGCTATCGCTTGCTGCAATGTTTGCAGTTTTGTCATACGCATCACCGGCATCGGCTGAGTTGAAAATCGGTGGAGACGCGGCCGTACGCCTGAGAAGCGAATTCAACGATAACAAACCAGCCGGAAGTATTACCGATAACAATGACGATCTCAAGTTCCAGTACAGGATCCGCCTGAAAGGATCCGCCGACCTCGGCAGTGGTTACTTCTTCAAGACATTGATACAAACCGAAGAGACTGCTGGTGGGGCTCCTGTTGCCGGAGGCTGGTCTACAGTTGAAAACAATAACGTGGGCGCATACAATCTTGAGGTTTCAAACTTCATCTTTGGACGCGTACTCGAATGTTGTCATTACAGTATGGGCCGTATTCCGCTCAACAGTATCAATAATCCAATTTTTGATTTGACTCTCTACCCGGTTCCTGGTCTCTTCGGAACATCGAAAATCTATGCCGTTGACGTGCCGGTATACCAGTGGAACTTCGACCGCGTCTTCGGCTTCAACTATGGTGGAAAGTTTGGCGATGGCGAATTAAACACCACTCTGGTTGTTTTTGACAATGCCACCCAAGACAACAAGACCGATGCTACAGGTGATGGACTCTTCAACGACGGCTATGCGCTGCACGTTGCCTACAAGACCAATGTCGGTGATATCAAATTTGAACCACAGGCAATCATTGCCTTGACTGACGTGAATGGCTTGACCTATTCAAATGTTTCACCGAACACCTTTGGTGCGAATGCCACGATTCCTGCCGGAGCCTCAAAAATCGGCCTCAGCGGCTTCTATACCATCTGTAAAGACCACAGAGGAAACTACACCGGTGGAAGTGCTGCAAATATTGACTACAATGGCTACCTTTTGAGAGCAAAAGCTGAGTCAGGAGCGATTACTGCCTGGGTTGATTACAACCGCACCACAGACAAGACCTCGCCAAATTATGATGCAAAGTATAGCAACCTCTTTGTATGGGCACAGTACAACCTTAAGGTTCATGAATCAGCGACCGGCAGCTTTAACGTGACACCGACCATAAGGTACCGCGCTTCAGAAAAGGATTTCGGAACCGGAAAGGATAAGAACGACCAGCTTCGTGGTGAACTCTATGCGACCGTGACCTTCTAAGTCGCACTCTTTCTGTCCATTGAAAGCCGCAGGCAACTGCGGCTTTTTTTTAACTTGCTGTGTTAACCGATTGCCGTTCTTTCAGGAGAGCATTCATACAAATAACAGTGAGTCAGTTGAAAAAAATTCACGATATTCGGATAAAACCATCCGTAAAAAGCTCGCCAAGGGCAACAGCAGACAGAATGCTACGGATCGGGTCGCCAATACTTTAGCTTTACATCGTTCCCGACATACAGCAACCGCCTTGTACAACGATCGGCTTCTTGTGTTATCGTAGTAAATCAGTTTTACTGTTCTTTTTGCAAAGAAACGAATAAAGTCAATTATTTAAATAACTTAAACACAACAGCGGTACTATGATTACCATTAAAAAAATCATCTGCCCGGTTGATTTTTCTGGTCTGTCGCGCAAGGCGCTGCAATACGCCAACGAGTTTGCGAGACTCTCCAACGGAAAAGTCTTTCTGGTCGGCGTCATTGAGAACGACCCTACCATTACCTATTCACACGGTCTTGAAATTGAACGTGCAGAATCCGACAAAAAACTTGTTGCATTAATCGAAGAGGAGCAGATGGTTGGTATTGTTGCCGATTATGTCATCTATGAGGGATTTGCCGAAGAGTGCATTCTCGACTATGCCAAACGGCAGGAAGCCGATATCATCATTATGGGTTCACATGGACGCCGCGGCCTGAAGCGCATGATCCTTGGCAGCGTTGCTGAACATGTGATACGGCGCGCCCCATGCCCGGTGCTTGTCGTCAAGGAGAACGAGCATGAGTTTATCCAGTAACTAAATGCAAATGCGTGCATACGCAAAATGAGATCAAAACAATTTTTTTAACAATCAACAAGAACTTTTATGGCACAAAATGTCACAAACGTTTCCCAAACCGAAGAGGTCTCCAGCACCCGACGGGTTATTGCTGCCTCTTCGGTCGGTACGCTCATCGAGTGGTATGACTTTTATATTTTCGGTACTCTTGCAAAAATTATTTCCGAACAGTTTTTTCCAAAAGATAACCCGACTGCTGCACTGCTTGCCACACTGGCAACCTTTGCTGCCGGTTTTGTTATCAGGCCTTTCGGTGCGCTTTTCTTTGGCCGCCTGGGCGATCTTATCGGAAGAAAGTACACCTTCCTTGTAACCCTGGTGATCATGGGTGGTTCGACGTTTGCTATCGGTCTTGTTCCCGGTTATAAGACCATTGGATTTTTTGCACCGGCCATTGTCTTTGCCCTCCGGTTGCTGCAGGGTCTTGCGCTTGGAGGTGAGTATGGAGGCGCGGCAACCTATGTCGCCGAACACTCTCCTGAAGGGAAGCGGGGCTTCTGGACCAGCTTTATCCAGACAACCGCAACGTTGGGTCTCTTTCTTGCGCTTGGAGTCATTCTTATTGTCCGCCAGACTCTTACTGTTCCCGTCTTTGAAGACTGGGGATGGCGCATACCGTTCATTGTTTCAGCATTCCTGGTTGGAGTTTCAATCTTCATCCGCCTCAAAATGTCGGAGTCTCCGATGTTTGTGAAAATGAAAAAGGAGGGAAAAACATCAGCAAATCCGCTGGCCGAAAGCTTCAAGAAAAAGGATAACCTGAAAATGGTGCTGATCGCACTGCTCGGTGCAACCGCCGGTCAGGGTGTTGTCTGGTATACCGGTCAGTTCTATGCACTCTCTTTCCTGCAGAATGCATGTAACATTGAATTTGAGCAGAGCAACACGATCATTTTGATCGCACTGGTTCTCGGAACTCCCTTCTTTATCGTCTTTGGTGCGCTCTCTGACAAAATCGGGCGCAAGTACATCATGATGGCCGGTATGCTTATCGCCGTTATTGCTTACAGACCTATCTATACGATGATGTACAACGAAGCCGATCTCAAGCAGAAAACCGAGATTGTCGAACAGACAAAAGTTGAGGTGAAAGAGGCGGTGAAAGGTACTGATACAATCACCACAACGGTTACGAAAAAAACATTTACCGATGGGACAACCTTCAAGGAGACCGTAAAGTCAACCATCCCGCTCGATCCGGTAAAAAAAGCTGAGCTTGCAGCGAAAGACAAACTGAAGCCAGAGAAAAAAAAGGCAGTCATCCTTCCTCAGAACCTTTACTACAAAATGATCGGCTATGTCTTTATCCAGGTGATTTTCGTCACCATGGTCTATGGTCCGATTGCTGCGTTCCTGGTTGAAATTTTCCCGACCCGTATCCGCTACACCTCGATGTCATTGCCATACCATATCGGCAACGGTGTTTTCGGCGGTTTGGTACCCCTTATTTCAACCCGTCTTGTTGAAGCTACCCGTCCGGCGCCAGGCCTTCCGCCTGCCGATCCGCTTGCTGGTCTCTGGTACCCAATACTGATTGCCAGTGTCAGCTTTGTGATTGGAATGCTCTACATCTCCAACAAAACCAACAACATGGACGTTGAATAACCAAGAACCTTTTAATTTCATCCACTATGTCAGCAATAAAAAAACTTTTCGGGATTCTCTGGTCACTCATGGGAGTAGGAATCATCCCGCTGGTGATCTTGCAAGCCATGAAAGAGATCGCCGCAAAACCCAGTGAAGAGAACTGGATTTTCTGGTCAATCGTGATTGTCGTCTTGATGCCCATTATCGCCTTCAGCTTGATTACCTTCGGGGTGTTTGCGCTGAAAGGTGAATATGACGTCCTTGAGTAGACATCAGAAAACCTCGCACTGTTCTTTTTTCTGATGGAAAAGCCGCATCTTTTATGCGGCTTTTCCATTTTTTTTGAAAAACAGAAACAAACCCTCTTTAACCGATGGATATCCATGATGAGCTCGCGGCCCGCATCGACATAAAAGCAGCTCTCGTTGAAAAACTCAGCACACTGCCAGCCTCACCAGGCGTCTACCAGTTCAGGAATGCGAGTGGCCGGGTGATCTATGTCGGCAAGGCAAAAAACCTCCGCAACAGGGTTCGCTCCTATTTCAGAAACAGCCAGCAGCTCTTTGGAAAAACACTGGTGCTTGTCAATCATATTGAGGATTTTGAGGTCATCATCACCTCTTCAGAAGTCGAAGCACTTATTCTTGAGAACAACATGATCAAGGAGCTGAAACCACGCTACAACGTGAACCTGAAGGACGACAAAACCTATCCCTACCTGGTCATTACCAATGAACCTTTCCCTCGCATTCTTATCAGCCGTCAGCGAAGAAGGGATGGATCTACATGGTTCGGTCCCTATACGGAATCCCGTCAGCTCCACTCCATTCTTGATCTTGTTGGCTCAATTTTTCCGGTTCGAAGCTGCAAATACCGCCTGAGCGAAGAAAACATTGCAAAAAAAAAATACAAGGTCTGCCTCGACTACCATATTCATAAATGCAAGGGCCCATGTGAAGGCCTGCAACCGGAAAACGAGTATCTGCTCATGATCGGAGAAATTACCCGGTTACTGAAAGGAAAAACCTCCACCATGATACGCTCGCTTACCGAAACCATGCAGCTTTTTGCACGAGAACTGAAGTTTGAACAAGCAGCAGAGATCAAAACACAGCTTGAAAGCCTGAAGCGTTATGCGGAAAAACAAAAGGTGGTGGCGGGAGATGGTCTCGACAGGGATGTTTTTGCTGTGGCCACCGGAGAGGAGGATGGCTGCGGCGTCGTCTTCAAAATACGTGAAGGGAAACTACTCGGCTCCCAGCGCATCTATATGAACAATACCGCAGGGGAAACCGACGCAGGCTTGCAGGCAAGAGTGCTGGAAAAATATTATATCGAAACCCTTGAGCTGGTGCCGGATGAAATTCTGCTTCAGGAACCGATTGGTGTCGATGAAGAGGAGACTCTGAGAGCCTTTATATGGGAAAAACAACAAGAGGAGCACCAGGAGAAAAAAAACATCCGGTTTGTGGTGCCCCAAATCGGTGAAAAAGCTCACCTGGTTGCAATGTGCCGCCAGAATGCCCGTCATCATCTTGAAGAGTACCTGATACAGAAACAGAAACGGGGCGAAGCTGCCCGTGAGCATTACGGCCTGACTGCTCTCAAAGAGCTGCTGCATCTTCCGAAACTCCCCCTGCGCATCGAATGTTTCGACAATTCTCATCTTCAAGGCACCGACTATGTGAGTTCAATGGTCTGTTTTGAGAAAGGAAAACCGAAAAAAGCGGATTACCGAAAATTTAAAATTAACAGTTTTGAAGGATCGGACGACTATGCTGCCATGGAAGAGGTTATCCGACGTCGTTACAGCGGATCGCTTTCGTCGAAGCTCCCCTGGCCTGACCTGATTGTGGTCGATGGCGGAAAGGGACAGGTCAATACCGCGTTTCAAACTCTGAACGCTCTCGAACTCTCCATCCCGGTTATCGGTCTGGCAAAACGCATTGAGGAGATCTTTACCCCTCAGGAACCGGACCCTTTCAATCTGCCAAAAACCTCTCCTGCATTGAAACTGCTCCAGCAACTGCGCGATGAGGCTCACCGTTTCGCCATAACCTATCACCGGAAACTGAGATCGGAAAGAACCTTGCAAACGGAACTCACAACTATTACCGGAATTGGTGACAAAACCGCATTCCGGTTACTTGAGCGATTCGGATCAGTTAGCGGTGTATCGCAAGCAACCCTGGAGGAGCTTAAGGAGACGGCAGGAGCAAAAGCAGCGACGGCCATCTACCGTTTTTACCGGCATTGAATGTTTACCTTCTCACCTGTCGCCAACCCACAGAATGTTTTTCTTAACAAAATTCTGTTATATTTGTACGTATGTGCTATGACCCATGAATAGAGAAACTCTTTACGCTTGCTTATGAATGTGCCTGATTTTTTCGACGATAATCGCCATTACCCAACGGGAGCATCAGGAGAAGAACGGCCCGACCTTGATGGTCTTGATTCCATGTTTGATTCGGAGGATCTTCTCGACCGAATTATCCAATATAACGAAGAGGGGTTCCAGCTTGACGCGCTTGCTGTTGCCCGTCGTCTCGAAGAGATAGCGCCCTTTAACACTGAAACCTGGTTTCATCTCGGCAACTGCCTGACCTTGAATGGCTCTTTTGAAGAGGCTCTCGAAGCCTTTCAGAAAGCTGCCGTATTCAGTCCGATGGACAGCGAAATGCGCCTGAATCTGGCGCTTGCCTGGTTTAATACCGGTGATCACGACGAGGCGCTCAGGGAGCTTGACGATATGATTGTCGACTCCTCTATAGAAAAGGAGTACCATTACTACCGCGGAATCATCCTGCAACGGCTTGAACAGTTTGTGGAAGCTGAATCGAACTTTGAACACGCTCTGGAGCTGGATAAGGAGTTTGCCGATGCATGGTATGAACTTGCCTACTGCAAGGATATTCTTGGCAAGCTTGAGGAGAGCACCTCCTGCTACCGCAAAACGCATGATCACGACCCTTACAATATTAATGCGTGGTACAATAATGGACTGGTACTAAGCAAAATGAAGCGCTACGACGAAGCGCTCGATTGTTATGACATGGCCATCGCCATTTCCGACGATTTCAGCTCAGCCTGGTATAACCGAGCTAATGTTCTTGCCATTACCGGACGTATCGAGGAGGCCGCCGAAAGCTATCTGAAAACACTGGAGTATGATCCTGATGATATCAACGCCCTTTATAATCTTGGCATAGCCTATGAAGAGCTTGAAGAGTACGCCGAAGGCATCATCTGCTACCGGCGCTGCATCGAAGTCAGCAGTGACTTCGGAGAAGCCTGGTTTGCATTGGCCTGTTGCCATGAAGCCCTTGAAGAGTATGAAGAGGCATTCGTGGCCACCGAGGAGGCATTGAGATTAACGCCTGACAGTATCGAGTTCCTTCTGCTGAAAGCGGAGATCGAGTACAATCTCAATAATCTTGAAAACTCCATCACGACCTACCGGAAGATTATGACACTTGATCCGGAAAATCCTCAAATATGGGTTGATTTTGCCATCGTACTCAGGGAGGGAGGCCAGATCAATGCATCCATCGATGCACTGCAGCAGTCACTGAAGCTTCAGCCGCTTTCGGCTGATGCTCACTTTGAAATCGCCGCTGCCTATTTTGCCATGGGTGACAAGCTCAGTACACTGAAGGCCCTCAGCAAGGCATTCAAAATCGACCCAGAGAAGAAAGAGCTTTTTCAGAGCACCTTTCCGGAGCTCTATCAACAGGATTCCGTCAGACGGATGCTCGGAATTGCATGACGAAAGCGACAAAAATCCTCGGTCTTATCGGTCGTGCCGTTGATTATTCATACTCTCCGCTCATCCATAATACGGCGTGTCAGTTGCTTGGGCTTTCGTACCACTATACCGTATTCAACATTGCCGATCCCTGCATGATCCATGACGCTCTTCTCGGCGCCAAAGCACTCGGAATTGCAGGGTTCAATGTCACCATCCCTTACAAAAAAACTGTAGTCCCTTTTCTCGACAATCTCTCCGGGGAGGCAGCCTCCATACACGCAGTCAATACCATCGTCAATGAACAGGGAAGACTCATCGGCCACAACACTGATATTGCAGGATTTGCAGCGCCTCTCCTGCCATATCGGGAGAGCATAAGGGGGAAAGCAGTCTCCATTTGCGGAGCAGGCGGAGCAGCACTGGCAGCAATTGAAGCATTCAACAGGTTTTTCGCTCCAAAGGAGATTCTTCTCTTTGTTCGTGACCAACAGAAAGCCAGCTCCCTTCTTGAAGAGAGTGGCCATGACAAAAGTGCTCCGGTCACGATTGTCCGTTTGGATGATCCCGCAAAAATAAAGGAGTGCCGAGTTATTGTCAATGCTACACCAATCGGCACCAGAGGCAGTAACGACTCTCCCCTCCCCCTCGACCGGGAGCTGCTCCACCCTGGCCAGATTGTCTACGATATGGTCTACAACCCTCTCGATACTCCGCTCATGCGGGCAGCCCAGCTCGCTGGAGCCACAACCATATCGGGCATTGAGATGCTGATCGGCCAGGCTGAACGCTCATTCACCCTCTGGAGCGGTATGCAGATGCCAACAACTGCTGTAAGAGAGGCCCTTCTGCAAGAAATTCATGGACAACAACCCCGATAATATTGCTGAATCATGAAATTGTTTTTTTCCCTTATCCTGCTGGTGATCACCATTGACCAGTTGAGCAAAAAACTTGCTATCTTTTTTCTCCGCGATGGAGTCCAAAGCCTGACCATTATTCCGGATTTTTTCTCCCTCACATACGCGGAAAACAAAGGGGTGGCCTTTGGCCTTGAATTTGCGCCGCCTGCCGTGCTTCTTCTCCTGACCGGGTTGATAACTGCAATCGTACTTTTCTATGTCATCCGCTCAAAAAACCGGACCACTCTTTTTCTTCTCCCCTTTGCCCTCATTACAGGCGGAGGGATTGGCAACATGATTGACAGGATTGTACACGGCAAGGTTGTTGACTTCATCTATTTCGATCTCTACCATGGCCATGTTTTTGGCACCTGGGTCTCGTTATGGCCTATTTTTAATGTCGCAGATTCAGCTATCACCATCGGAGCATGTATGTTGATTATTTTTCATAACAAGCTCTTCCCTGAAGGAAGCCCGGCAGTGAAAAGCGATGTTCGTTGATATCCACTGCCACCTCTCCTTCCCTGAGTTCGACGAGGATCGGAACGAGGTAATAAAACGCATGACCGAAGAGGGTGTCGGTCTGCTCATCGATCCTGGTATTGATGTGCCAACAAGCAGAAAATCGATTGAACTTGCCCGCGATTTCGACTTTATTTACGCCAACGTTGGACTTCACCCTCATGAAGCTGAACTCCCTGTAGATGAGAGCGTTTTTGAGGAGCTGCTCGCTCTTGCCCGCTTGCCAAAAGTGGTTGCCATAGGAGAGATCGGGCTTGACTATCACTATCCCGGCTATAACCGCTCTGCTCAGCAGGATGCATTCCGTGAGATGCTGAAGATGGCCCGTTCGCTCGACATGCCGGTCGTTATCCATTGCCGCGATGCATGGGAAGATATGCTGCACATCCTTTCCGAAGAGAGCCATTCATCCATGCATGGCGTAATGCACTGCTTTTCGGGTGACACCCTTATCGCTGAAGAGTGTATCCGCAAGGGATTCAAGCTCTCTATTCCAGGCACGGTGACCTACAAGCGCTCCTTGCTGCCAGAGGTTGTCAGAGCTGTTGCACTTGATGATCTCCTCACGGAGACCGATGCCCCTTACCTTGCGCCCGTGCCTAACAGGGGGAAAAGGAATGAACCAGCCTGGGTCAGCATTGTCACGACTGCCATAGCCCACATCAGAGAGATCTCCCTCAAAGAGGCCGCGGAAGGCATTGCACAGAATAGCTTTGAATTGTTTAGATTGCCGACATTATAGAACCATCGGGAGCAACGGCATCTTGCTGGCTGCTGCTTCACTCTTATTTTGAAAATCACGCAAACTTGCTTAGGTTGAGGGCCTACCGTAACCGATGCAGCAACCATAACGACAAGCTATGAATGATATACAATCCGGAACTCCCGTTCAGCAGAATGTAAAACCATCGACAGAAGACAATCTTCTCTACATTGCCATTAAGTACAAGAGTGCCATTATCGGCGCACTCATCTTTCTCGTCTGCCTCGGAGCCGGGAGCTTCTTCTGGATGCGCCAGCAGCAAACACGTGAGCTTGAGGCCGCACTGCAACTCTCAAGAATAGCACCGTTTCTTGATCGCGGAGAGTCCAATATCGCCATCAATGGTGACGGAAAGATTGTCGGACTGAAAAAAATTGCTGATGAATACTCTGGAAAATATGCAGGCACCCCAAGTGGAAATATGGCAAATTTGCTGCTTGCCAATGCATATTACTCCATCAACGAATTTGACTCTGCCCTGAAGGTCTTTAAAACCGTATCCATCAAAAACAACGATCTTGCCGCTGCTGCACTGGCGGGCGCAGGCGACTGTTATGTCAGTAAAAATCAGTTTGTACAAGCAGCAGAAAGCTATCAGGAAGCGGCAAAACAGGCTGAAAACAACGTCCTTAAAGCGCAGTATCTCAATCGTGCTGCCAACAGTTTCCAGCAGACAAACGAGCTTAAAAAAGCAGCCGAGCTGTATACAAAAATCATCGCGGACTATCCCGGCACAACAGGAGCAGCCACCGCACAACGCTCACTCTGGCAAATTTCCGGTAACCTTTAATAACCCACCAACCGTTACGTAAATAATTTTCTCATGCCCGAACAGTTCACGATCAAGACCAGCCTTGGCGACATTACTATCAGCCTTTACGACGACACCCCGCTGCACCGCGATAACTTCACCAAACTTGTCGGCGAAAGCTACTACGATGGCATCCGCTTTCACCGGGTTATCGAAGGATTCATGATCCAGACCGGTGACCCTTTATCGCGCTTTGAGGAGAAACGCTCCCTGCATGGAACCGGAGGACCCTCAACCCGTATCCCTGCGGAAATTAAACATCCGAACAAGAAAGGAACACTTGCCGCAGCAAGGGATAACAATCCACAGAGAGCTTCTTCAGGCAGTCAGTTCTATATCAATCATTCTGACAATGGATTTCTTGACGGGCAATATACCGTTTTTGGTGTTGTTGAGGCTGGCATGGATGTGGTAGAAAAAATCGCTGCCGTCAAGACCGATCCCAACGACAATCCACTTGTTCCTGTCGTCATAGAGTCTATCATTCCAGTCGCAACGTCTTGAACTGCTGAATCAGATGGAGAGTATTGCGACCAACATAGAGGAGATCCGGGAGCAAATTACCGCGGCTTGCATTGAGGCAGGCCGCGATCCAGCCGAAGTGCGTCTGATCGCCGTATCAAAAACCCACCCTGCCTCGCTTGTCAGGGAGGCATTCGATGCTGGCCAGATTGAGTTTGGAGAGAGCTACGTCCAGGAATTTCTTGAAAAGCATGAAGATCCCCTGCTTGAAGAGCTCGGTATCGAATGGCACTTTATCGGCCACCTGCAGTCGAACAAAATACGCTCGATTATCGGCAAGGTAAACCTCATTCATGGTATCGACAAGCTTTCAACGGCTGAAGAGCTCTCAAAACGTGCCATCCAGAACAACCTGCAGGTCGACTATCTTCTGGAAGTCAACACTTCGGGCGAAACATCCAAGTACGGTATGGCACCCGACGAAGTTCTTTCGTCGGCAGAAGCGCTCTTCACCCTTCCCGGCATCACCCTCCGCGGATTGATGACCATAGCGTCACCCGACAGGGCCATGGCACAGGAAGAGTTCCGCCACCTGCGAACCCTTCTTGAAACATTAAAACCAATTTCTCCGGATCCATCGAAACTTACCGAGCTCTCCATGGGCATGAGCGGCGACTTCAGGGAGGCCATTCATGAGGGCGCAACCATGATCCGTGTTGGTACGGCAATCTTCGGCTGGCGCTGAAGGGGCATCCTGACCAGCTCAGACACTCTTTGTTTTCATTTGTCAAATAACCCGTAAACAACCCTATCATGTTCTCACAGCAGGCAAAAATCCAGGAAGCAGTCGCCTTTATCAGAAGAAAAACAGGTGCTGACTATCCGGTCGGTATTGTTCTTGGAACAGGCCTTGGTGCTCTTGTCAAGGAGATTGATATTGAGTTTTCGCTCGACTACCGCGATATCCCGAATTTCCCGGTCTCCACGGTTGAGACCCACCACGGCAAACTGATTTTTGGTACCCTATCCGGCAAAAATGTTGTGGCCATGCAGGGACGATTCCATTTTTACGAAGGCTACTCCATGCATCAGATTGTCTTTCCGATACGGGTCATGAAGTATCTTGGTGTTAAAACCCTCGGTATCACCAACGCTTGCGGCGGTCTGAATCCTGCCTACAGAAAAGGTGAAATCATGCTGATCGACGACCACATCAACCTGCTCGGCACCAATCCGCTCATCGGGCCGAATGATCCTGAAATCGGTTCACGCTTTCCTGACCTCTGCGCACCCTACTCTCCGAGGATACTTGAGCTTGCTGAAGAGGTGGCGTTAAATCAGAGAATCAAGGTTCAGCGCGGCGTCTATGTTGCCCTGTCAGGCCCCTGCCTTGAGACCCGAGCCGAATACCGCATGTTACGCATTCTTGGCGCCGATGTAGTCGGCATGTCAACCGTCCCCGAAGTGATTGCCGCCGTCCACCAGGGAACAGAGGTCTTCGGCATGTCCATCATTACCGACGAGTGCTTCCCCGATAACCTCAAAGCTGTCAGCATTGAAGAGATCATTGAGGTCTCCAACCATGCCGAACCGAAAATGACCTCCATCTTCAAGGCTATTGTTGCAAACCTCTAATTTCAATAAACCAGTATGATTGACGCCATCTCGTTCAATAACAACACCCTTCGCTATCTCGACCAGCGTTATCTGCCGCTCACGGAAGAGTATGTCTCAACCAAAAGCCACCAGGAGGCCATCGAGGCGATCAAGACACTTGCAGTCCGTGGAGCACCCCTGATCGGAGTTGCTGCGGCCTACACCATCATCCTCGGCATCAACAGTTTCAAAGGCAGCAAAGAGGAGTTCCCTCCATTTTTTGCAGCACTTGTCGCCGACGTTGAGGCTTCACGCCCGACCGCAGTCAACCTCTTTTTTGCTGCAGCACGACTGAAAAAGGTCTATGCTGAAAACTTTAAAGACGACACTATCGAGGCACTTTTTGCAAAAATGAACGCCGCCGCCCGCAAAATTCATGCTGATGAAATTGCCAACTGCGATGCCATGTCGCGCCACGGTGTTGAGCAGATCAAGATTGACCTTGCCCACATCCTGAAAACACGCAAACTCAACGTGCTGACCCACTGCAATACCGGCACCCTTGCCTGCTGTGGCACCGGTTCTGCGCTTGGCGTCATCAGGCTTGCCTGGCAGGAGGGGCTTATTGAGCGCGTCATCACCTCCGAAAGCCGTCCGCTCTTGCAGGGGCTCCGCTTAACAGCCTGGGAACTTGAGCATGATGGCATACCCTTTGTCTCCATCTCCGACTCTTCATCAGCATTTCTGATGCAGCGCGGGATGATTGATTTCGGTATTGTCGGCGCCGACCGGATTGCCGCCAACGGCGACACCGCCAACAAGATCGGCACCTGTGCCCATGCCATCAGCGCCTGGCACCACAACCTGCCCTTCTACATTGCCGCGCCGGTATCAACCATTGATATCACCATTCCGGACGGCACGCACATCACGATTGAAGAGCGCAACGCCGATGAGCTGAGAACCATTTTCGGCACACAGGTGGCCTCACCGACCACACCGGTACTCAATTACGCCTTTGATGTCACCCCCGGAAAATTATTGAGGGGTATCATCACCGATAAAAAAGCGGTTGTCGGCGATTATGTCAAGGGACTTGCTGCATTGATGGAGGAGTAACTGTAGAGATGAAATGCTCACCGTGAACACAAAACGCTCCGGTGAGCGTTTTTTATGCTTGCAAATCGATCTTCCAGCTTTTTCGTTGGCTGCCAACATGATACCCGTGAAGGGGTCGAATAATGAACGATTCTATGGACACACTTTTTCTGGCGCGATCTCAGTTTGCCTTCACCTCGATTTTTCATTTCTTCTTTATCCCGCTAACGCTCGGACTCTCCATCTTTACGGCAATTCTTGAAACGGCCTATGTAAGAACCGGCAAGGAGAAGTACCGCCAACTGACCAAATTCTGGGGAACCCTTTTTTTGATCAACTTTGCTGTCGGGGTGGTTACCGGCATTGTGATGGAATTTCAGTTCGGCATGAATTGGTCGCAATATTCACGATTTGTCGGCGATATTTTTGGCGTGCCAATTGCCATAGAGACACTTCTTGCCTTTTTTATTGAATCGACCTTTCTTGGCCTCTGGATCTTCGGGTGGGATCGGCTTCCCAAAGCACTCCATGCCGCATCAATCTGGATTGTCGCATTTGGCTCTACCATGTCCGCCTTCTGGATTCTGGTTGCAAACTCCTTTATGCAGTCCCCCACGGGCTATACAATGGCCACAGGAGGCACTCGCCCTGAGCTGGTCGATATTATGGCGCTTCTGCTCAACCACAATGTCTGGCAACAGTTTCCCCACGTCCTTGCAGGCGGAATTGTCACCGCAGGATTTCTTGTAATCGCTATCAGTGCATGGCATCTCGGAAAAGGAACAATAGAGCAAAACGCATTTGAAACATCCCTGAAGTTCGGCGCCATTTTTGCCTTTATCGGCACAATTTTGGTGATTCTTGCCGGACATTCCCAGATGCAGAATTTACTTAAAACCCAGCCCATGAAAGTTGCTGCGGCTGAAGCACTCTGGGAGAGTGAAAACCCCGCAAGCTTCTCCCTCTTCACCATCGGTGATGAAGAAGGGCTCAAGGACGTATTTTCAATACGGGTACCGAAACTCCTCTCCTTTCTTGCCTACAACTCCTTTGAGGGTGAAGTAAGGGGAATCAAGAACCTGCAAAAAGAGTATGAAAAACGCTATGGCCCCGGTGACTACATTCCTTCCATTGTCACCGCCTACTGGAGCTTCCGCTTCATGGTCGGAGGGGGCACACTGATGCTCTTCATCTCTCTGATCGCCCTCTACAAGGTGATCAAGGAGAGTTACACCTTTTCACCACTGGTTCGTTCGCTGCTCTTCTGGTCGATGCCGCTCCCCTGGATAGCCAACACATCGGGGTGGATTCTTGCTGAGATGGGTCGTCAACCCTGGCTGGTTTTTGGTCTGTTGAAAACGGAACAGGGCATTTCACCCGCAACGGTGGTCAGCAGCACCGAGCTGATGATTTCACTTGCAGTTTTTATAACACTCTATGCCGCACTTGCCGTGACGGATCTGTTTCTGATGAAAAAGTATGCATCGGCAAGCATCAATAGTGCTGAATAACCAGTACCTGCTCCTCGGGGAGGAAATAGTGGCCGTACAGGGCGCAAACCCCCTGAAAATGAGCATCCTCTGAACTAAACCTGTAAAAGAGAGCATTACAATGGATGTGCAAACACTCTGGTTCATACTCATCGCATTTCTCTTCATCGGCTTTTTTGTACTCGAAGGGTTTGATTTCGGTGTAGGAATCCTGTTACCCTTCATGAGCTGCAACGACCGTGAACGACGCACCGTCATCAACACTATCGGCCCCTTCTGGGACGGCAATGAGGTGTGGCTGATCACCGCCGCCAGCGGCATGTTTGCGGCATTCCCTGACTGGTACGCAACCCTCTTCAGCGCCCTCTATCTGCCAATAGTGATCATGATTGCAGCCCTTATTTTTCGTGGTGTCGCCTTCGAATTCCGCAGCAAACACGACAAGCCGGCATGGCGCAACTTCTGGGACTGGAGCATTTTCTGGGGAAGCCTCATTCCTGCACTGCTCTGGGGCATTGCCCTCGCCAATTTCATCCGGGGAATACCCGTTGACGGTTCCATGAACTATACCGGCGGACTCCTGAACCTGGTAAACCCCTACGCACTGCTCTGCGGTATCACCTCATTGTTGATCTTCACACTCCACGGAGCCATCTTTCTTGCCCTGAAAACCACTGCTTTACTCCAGGAAAAAGCGATGAGCTTCGCCAGAAAACTCTGGGCTCCGGCGACCCTCCTCTGCATCCTTTTCATGGCCTTTACCAGGACTGAAACTGACCTCTTCCTCCACCTCGGCATCAATCCCGGCATCATTCCGGTCTTCAGTGTGCTGGCCCTCGTCTCGGTAATCTTTCTGCTGAAAAAAAATGCTGCCGGCTGGGCTTTTGCCATGACCTCTGTCGCCATTGCCTTCTCCACCATAACCATCTTCATGGGACTTTACCCGCGACTGCTTGTTTCAAGCCTCAACCCGGCATGGAACCTGACCATCTACAACAGCTCAGCATCTGACTACTCCCTCGGCCTTGTTTCAGTGGTCGCCCTGATTTTTATTCCGGTTATTCTCATCTACCAGGGGTGGAGCTACTGGGTTTTCCGGCAGCGGGTGACGGCGGATTCAGAACTTGAATACTGAGAAACAATGGAGAATTGACAATCGTGTCGGTAAATAATATTTGAAACAAGATTACATGATTTTCACTATATTTCAACTATAGCATTCAGAGACGGCTTATCGGTTTTTTATTGCAATTGCCGTCCTGCATTTTCTGTTTATTTTTCTTAAAAATGATCAGGAGGAAGGCATGAGCGAAGCAGGGTACAACTACAGGATAGTGCGCGGATTTGCCTTTTCAGCACTCTTCTGGCTTGTTATTGGTCTGGTAGTGGGACTCTGGATGGCTTTTGAAATGTTCTATCCTGTACTGAATCTTACTCCATGGCTCAGCTTCGGACGTCTTAGGGTCGTTCACACCAACGGGCTGGGGCTCGGGTTTTCACTCGCGGCCATTTTTGCCACATCATACTATATGCTGCAACGCCTGAACAGGGTAGCGATTCCCTTTCCCCGACTTGCTCAAGCTCATCTCTACCTCTTCAATACGGCAATAGCCCTCGCAGCTATCAGCCTTTTTGCCGGAATGAATACCACAAAAGAGTATGCAGAACTTGAATGGCCACTCGATATCGGCGTGGTCATTTTGTGGGTCATGTTTGCCATCAATGTCTTTGGCACGCTGATCAAACGCAAGGAAAAGCAGATGTACATCTCCCTGTGGTACATCATAGCCATGACGGTTGCCATTGCCATACTTTATATCGTCAATAACCTTGAGATTCCCGTCAACCTCTTCAAGTCCTACTCGATTTATGCAGGAGCAAACGATGCCAATGTCGAGTGGTGGTATGGCCACAACATTGTAGGCTTCATCTTTACGGTGCCGATACTGGCGATGTTCTACTATTTCCTTCCCAAAGCAACAGGGCTTCCCATTTACAGTCACCGACTCTCCATCGTCTCTTTCTGGGCTTTGAACTTTGCCTACCTCTGGACAGGAGCACACCACCTCATGCTGACCCCCCTGCCGGAATGGATTCAGACCGTTGCGATGGCTTTCAGTATCTTTCTGATTGCCCCATCATGGGGTTCGGTGGTTAACGGTTATTACACGCTTCAGGGAAACTGGGATCAGATGCGCAGCAATTATCTCGTCAAATTCTTTATTGCTGGCATCACCTTTTACGGACTCCAGACCATTCAGGGGCCGCTCCAGGGACTGAGAACCCTCAGCGCATTCTTTCACTATACCGACTGGGTTGTCGGACATGTGCACATGGGAACCATGGGTTGGGTTACCATGGTCGTTGCGGCATCATTCTACTACATGATTCCGCATATCACCAATACCGAGCTCTACAGTATCAAGCTTGCCAACATACAGTTCTGGCTGACACTGTTCGGCCAGGTGATATGGACCACTGCCATGTGGATCGCAGGCATCCAGCAGGGTGCCATGTGGAAAGCTACCAACCCCGACGGTTCACTGATGTACAATTTTCTTGATACCGTCGCATCTCTCTACCCATTCTACAAACTGCGGTTTGCGGCAGGACTCATCTTCTTTATCGGCATACTGATTTTTGTCTGGAATCTGGTCATGACGGTCAGGAAACAACCAAAGCGGGCTGAAGCATAATCGACATAACAAACAGGAGCTGCAATCATGGGGATCACTTCAAAACCGGTTGTTTTTGCTGTTCTTTCAGCCGCTGTCATCCTGATCGGCACCACGGCAACCGTCTTTATTCCTCTTTTCATGCCTTCGACACAACCGGTCAGCGCATACATAAAGCCCTATACAGCGGTGGAACAGGAGGGACGCGATATTTACATGCGTGAGGGGTGCAACAATTGCCATACCCAGACCGTACGACCACTGAGAACCGAAGTGCTTCGGTATGGCGAATACTCAAAACCGGAAGAGTTTGCCTACGACAGGCCCTTCCTCTGGGGGTCCCGTCGCACCGGTCCGGATTTGAACAGAGTAGGAGGAAAGTATCCCGACTCCTGGCACTACACTCATTTGATGAGCCCGCAAGGGATGTTTGAGAAATCCAACATGCCGCCTTATGCCTGGCTTGCAAAGAACAAGCTTGACACCAGCTACTCTTACAAAAAGACATCTACGCTTGGCTATGGCTATTCGGAAAGCGATGTCGAGCAACAAATTGGCAAATACCAGGCAACAGTTACCTCTGAAACCTATCCCTCAAAAGTGAGCCGTGACAAGGTAACACCACCGGAACTGCGCAAGGAGCTCACCGAGATGGATGCGCTGATTGCATACCTGCAGAAACTGGGACGGGATGTCAAACAAATGGAGGCCCAAAAATGACCTTTTCCGGTCTGGCATACTTCTTCTTTACCCTGCTTCTGGCCATCGTTATGGGAGGCATAATAGTTTATTACTTCAATCCCGGGCGAAAAGAGAAGGTTGAGGAGCCAAAGCGCAGAATGCTTGATGATGAGCAATGAAACAACAGAATCCGCTAAAAGGAGAGTTCTATGTATGAAACCGAAGAACCCCAGGATGGCCATAACAAAATCCCCAAAGGGTGGCTGCTCTTTTTTTTCGGGGGAATTATTTTTCTGATCGGCTATGTCGTCTCCTATACACCGGCCATTTCCGGCTGGTCGTTTTATAAAGAGTTTGACAAGGAGATGGCATCGGCGGCCAAAACCGGGAAAGCTGTTGTCATGAAGGAGTATTCCAACGACAAGGAGGCAATTCATGAGGGTAAAGAAATCTTTGCAAACACCTGTGCCCCGTGCCACAACGCTGATGCAACCGGAGGAATCGGCCCCAATCTGACAGCACCCAAGCTCAAATACGGCTCGACCCAAAAGGATCTCTATGAAACAATTACCAAAGGTCGCCCCGGTGGTATGCCCTCGTTTCTTCCGCAGATTGGCGCAGAGAAAATCAGCAAGGTAATCGCCTTTCTGGAAACCCTTAGAAAAAAATAATTTCCACCAATTCCGGAGTATGCCATTGTGTGGAGAAAACAGAGAAGAGTCGTTGAAATTCTGCAGGCCGTCATTGTAACCGGCCTGCCGTTTTTGTCCATAAACGGTGAAAGTGCACTCCGGTTCGACATCCCTACCCTCAAGCTCCATCTTTTTGGATCGGTTCTATGGATGCGGGAATTTTATCTTATTCTTGCGGCCACCCTCTTTTTTCTGCTCTTCATCGGCTTTGTCACCATCATCTTCGGAAGGGTCTGGTGCGGGTGGTTCTGCCCCCAGACCGTCCTGCTTGACCTGAGTGAAAGCATCTCAGGTGTTGCCGGAAAAAAACACCGAAAAACCTTGCAGAAACTTACCCTGATCCCTCTCTCTGCCATGGTTTCAGTCACTATGATCTGGTACTTCATCCCGCCTTTGGAAACACTGAGTACCCTGTTTGCAGCACCAACAATCACCGCTTTTTTTCTTGTTCTATGGCTGTTGGTCTACCTTGAACTGGCCTTTCTCGGAAGAGGGTTCTGCATATCGATCTGCCCTTACGCCATGCTGCAGAATCTCCTTTTCGACAAGGATACCCTTGTTATCGAGTATGATGTTTCACGGGATGCGACCTGCATGAGATGCGATGCATGCGTCAAGGTCTGCCCTGTCGGCATCGACATCAAAAAAGGGTTGAGCTCCGCCTGCATTGCCTGCGCCGAATGTATCGATGCCTGCCGGAGTATGACGGCAAAAAGAGGGATGCTTCCCTTCCCGAACTACAAAGGGCGGGTGCTGCGCCCGAAAACATTCTGGTTCGGTGGCGCAACAGCCGCAGCAGCCATCACTCTTGTTCTGCTGATCTGGAGCCGACCAGCGGTTGATTTTCTTGTTATCCGTGACAGTGCCCCGCTGCCATTGGGCCTGAACCGTTACTCTTTCATCATCCATAACAACGGTGGAAAAAAACTGGCTCTTGAACTCTCCTCTTCAGATAAAGTGACCCTTATCGGCGAACACACGCTCAGTTTGCAGCCATTTTCAGCCATTCATGGAAGTATTCTGGTAAAATCGAACGGCAAAATGGAGCATCTCCATCTCAGAATTTCCGGTGACGGCATTTCAATCAACAGGGAAACCGGTTTTCTATGAAGCTCTTTTTCTACATCATGTACCCGCTTTTTTTCTTTGCCATGGGCTGCGGCATCTACGTGGCATTCAGGGATGCAGAAGGCCTTGTGGACAACAACTATTATGAAAACAGCACACGCTATTTTCAGGCAAAAGCCAATGAGGAGAGGCTCGGTATCGGTGTGAGCAAACCTGATTCGCTGAAAAAGGGATACAACGTCATCCGTATCAAGGCAACATCGCACGGCAAACCGCTTCAGGATGGTAATCTCTCCCTCTTCATCGGCAACCTGTCGGCCACCGGTTACGACTCCACCATAACCATGCATCAACTCTCTCCGGGAATCTATCAGGCAACCCCAACCATTCCCTTCAAGGGAGTGTGGTTTGCGAGAGTTGACCTGCGGCAGCAACAACAACTCATAATAAGCAAAAAATGGTTTTTCGACGTCAAATGAAGGGCTGGAGCATTGCCCTGACGCTTCTCGCATCTTTACTGACCCACAGCAATATGCTCACCGCAACGCTCATCGGCAAAGGGAGCGAGTGTAACATCCACCAGGGCCCCTGCACCATCACTTCAGGCAACCGCACGGTCACGCTCAACATTGAGCCGAAACCGGTCAGCGCAATGAAAGAGCTCACATTCAGCATGACGGTATCACCATGCGACAAACTGCCCGATACGCTGCTCCTCGACCTTTCAATGCCGGGAATGATGATGGGCAAAAATCAGGTCACCCTTGTCAAAAAGAGCGGTTGCCGCTATGAGGGCAAAGGCATTATTGTCCGCTGCATGAGTGGCCGCACGCTCTGGCAGGTGACCATTCTCTCCGACGAGCTGAAAAATCCGGGCTTTACCTTCAATGTCAGGGAGTGAGCCATCGTCTCACGGGAGGATGCTGTGCGACCATTGCAGCCAGGAGACGAGTAAAGCATCAGCCATTACCGCCCTCATCGACGGTACAACAAGGCACTTCTGTTGCCACGGCTGTCTCGGAGTCTACGAGCTGGTTCACAGCAACTCGCTGGATGCCTTTTACAACCAGCGATGCGACTGGCAACCGGGCCCTCCGGCCACCCAGGTAAAACTCGAAGCCGCCGCTTTTCACGACACCGTAACCATCAGCGGCAGCGAGAGTCGCATTGAGCTGCTACTCTCGGGCATCAGGTGCGCCTCATGCATCTGGCTCATCGAAAAGTTTCTGATGAAACAGGAGGGGCTCCTATCGGTCAGGGTCAACTATGCCACCCACAAAGCCACCATTACCTGGGCATCCAAAAAAATCGCTCTCGACACCATACTGAATGCCATTTGCTCCATCGGCTACCTGCCCCACCCCTCCCGTCACAACGGCAGCGCCGAACTCTTTGCGCAGGAGAAACAGGAGCTGCTCCTGCGCTTCGGCACCGCCGGATTTTTTTCCATGCAGCTCATGCTCTTCACCGCCGCGCTCTATGCCGGCTTTTTTGAAGGGATGGAGGAGCGTTACCGGCTCGCCTTCCAGCTTATTTCGTGGGCGCTGGCCACTCCGGTACTCTTTTACTCGGGCTATCCCTTTCTCTCCAGTGCGTTCCGCTCCCTCAGACTGCTGACGCTCAACATGGATGTCCTTGTGGCACTCGGCTCGCTCTCCGCCTACTGCTACAGCATTGCCATGATCATACTCGGAGGTGAAGTGTTTTTCGACACAGCCTCAATGATCATCACCTTCATTCTTCTCGGCCGGTTTCTGGAGGCCGGGTCGCGCCTCAAGGCGGGAAACGCCATGGCTGAACTTGCTGAACTCCAGCCGCATGAGGCGCTGCTCATCTCCGACAGCGGAGAGACAATTATGGTGCCCATTACCGCCGTTAAGATCGGGGGACGGATAGAGGTTATCCCCGGCGACAGGATACCGCTTGACGGCACGGTGCTTGATGGTCAAGCCGAAGTGAATGAAGCAATGCTGACCGGCGAGTCGAATCCTGTGCTGAAAGAGCCGGGCAGCGACGTTTTTGCAGGCAGTTTTTCCATGAACGGACGACTCCGTATCAAGGTCACCGGCAACGCGAGCGACACCCTGCTGGCGCAGATCATCCGCACGGTGGAAGATGCACAGGCCCGCAAGGCACCAATTCAGGGAATCGCCGACAAAACCGCCGGTTTTTTTGTGCCTGCAACCATCATCCTCGCCCTTGCCACCTTTCTCTACTGGAAACTCAGCTCCGCCAGCACGGTAACCGCCCTGATGAACGCCGTCTCCGTGCTCGTCATCGCCTGCCCCTGCGCACTCGGTCTGGCGACCCCGCTGGCCATTCTCGTCGGCACGACGGATGCCGGAAAAAGAGGCATTCTCGTCAAAGGAGGGGATATTTTTGAGACGGTCTCAAAAACCACCACAGTAGTGCTCGACAAAACCGGCACCCTCACCACCGGTAAACCATCCATGACCGACCTGCACGACTGCGGCATCACCCCATCGTTCATGCAGAATCTCGCATCGCTCGAAGCCTCCTCTGAGCACCCCACCGCTTACGCCATTGTAACTGCATGGCAGGGAGAGCTCCTGAAGACAGAGCAGTTCCGCGCAATACCGGGCAGAGGAGTTTCAGGGATAATTGAGGGAACCCTCTGGCGGGCAGGGTCGAGAGCCTTCATGGAAGAGGAAGGAATTGAGCTCCAGCCTCTCCATGAAAGCTCTGCCTCAGCGCTTGAAGCTGAAGGAAAAACCATCGTGATGGTCGCCTGCGGCAACAAGCTTGCCGGTATCATCGGGCTAATTGATGACCTGCGCGAAGATGCCCTTCCCCTGATAGCAGGGCTCCGCAAAAAAGGGCTTTCGCTGAAAATCCTCACCGGCGACAACCAGGGGGTAGCCGACTACATCGCCGCCAAATGCGGCATCACTGACGTACAGGCCGGGCTTGGCCCCCTCGAAAAAGCGGCGGTGATCCGAGCCCTGAAAGCAAAGGGAGCGTGCGTCATGATGGTCGGCGACGGCATCAACGACGCTCCCGCACTGACCGAAGCCGACATCGGCATCACCCTCGGCAACGCTTCAGGTATTGCCCTTGAGAGCGCCAGCGTCGCCATCCTTAACGATAATCTCCGGCTCATCAACACCCTCATGGAAAGCTCCTCCAAATGTTTTTCCATCATCCGCCAGAACCTTGTCTGGGCCTTTTCGTATAATTTTATAGCGTTGCCACTTGCCGTGACGGGGGTGCTGCACCCCATCATCTCCGCTCTGCTCATGGTAACCAGCTCCCTTGTTGTGGTAAGCAACTCCCTGCGACTTCAGGGGCGCCATGAAAAACATCTGGCAAGAGAGTCCAGCAATTCAAGAGCATCATTTCACTCTCGAAACATTCACGACAATTATGAATGATAGCCCGAGTAATAAACTGTCTGAGTAACCACTATGTACACCACATTTTTTTTGATTGGCATCGGTCTTTTTGTCGGCATCGCCGCATGGTTCCTCTTTATCTGGGCAGTAAAAAGCGGCCAGTTCGACGACCCCGAAGCACCAAAATACCGGATGCTTGACGACGATGATGAGCAGGCAAAACCCTTGAAACCAGCACATCCCTCAAAGAAAAAAAGCCCATGAGCCTTGCTCCACTTCTCGCCATGCTGCTCTCCGGACTTGCCGGAGGATTCGGCCACTGCATCAGCATGTGCGGCCCGGTGGTCGGCGCACTCTCGGTGGGCGAAACAAGAAAAGGGATACTTCACATCCTGCTCTACAACCTCGGACGAGTCACCACCTACACCATCCTCGGCGCGATGGTCGGCCTCTCAGGCTCATTCCTTGTCCTTGCCACCTCCATCGAGCAGCTCCAGCGGGCCATCATGATCATTGCCGGGCTCTCCATCATCCTCATGGGGCTCTCCACAGCAGAATGGCTGCCACTTCCCTCTCCAAAAAAGAGCTGCACCCCCGGCAACTCACTCATGCAAAAAATCATGGCGCTCTTCAGGGCACCCCGCTCCATCGGCGCATACTACCCGATGGGCATCGTCCTCGGCTTTCTCCCCTGCGGCCTCACCTATACCGCCCTCCTCGCCGCCGCACGAGCCGCCATGGAGGCTCATCACCCCTTTTCCGGAATGCTGCAAGGCGCCCTGATGATGATGCTCTTCGGCATCGGCACCGCCCCAGCGCTGATTCTTGTCGGAAAGGTGGTTAACACCATCAGCAATAATACACGGAAATGGTTTTACCGTCTGGCCAGCCTCATCATGATTGCGACAGGAGTGTGGTTTGTGGTGTCGGGGTTGTGAGGGGAAAGTAGCACAACAAGGAGAGGCAGTTTCACACGATTTGAAATTTGCGTATTATATCACAAAGAGAGTCAGCTCATACATTTTGGGGACAAACAGCAAGATGAGTCCTACGATTTTTCGTGCAGCCGGTTTCAGGTTTTATTTTTTCTCTCGTGAAGAACCAAGAATGCACGTCCATGTGCAAAACCAACATGGTGAGGCGCAATTCTGGCTGACACCTCACATAGAATTGGCCAAAATCACAGGCCTTTCTCAACATGAAATAACTGAAGCCTATTCCTTGATTATGGAGCACCACAATGACATACACAATGCATGGATGCAGCACTTCCCTCGTTGAAGTAACAAATATCTCACCTTATGGCTTTTGGATTCTTGTTGGAGAAGAAGAGCTTTTTTTGCCGTACACTGAGTTTCCCTGGTTCAAAGAGGCTCCCGTTTGCAAAATATGTGACGTTGAACTCCATCACCAAGAACACTTGTATTGGCCATTACTCGATATTGATCTTTCCATTGAATCAATTCGGAACCCTGATGCGTTTCCGCTTGTCAGCCGGGTAAAAACGTTATGCTGATTGCAGTAGATCGTTGCCTTGTTGTGTCGGGTTGTGAGATACAAAAATATGAAGTGTGATCAGCATCAGATCATACCAACATCAGAACTCTATTGAAAAGTCGGCATCAGCGTAGTTATACTGACCCAATATAAATCGCCGAAACAAAATATAATAACGGTATAAGTGATTGATATTAAGCCGAAGTTCCCTGTATAAAAAAACGATAAACCATTACAATAAAATCAAAAGGAAGGGAAATCAACTTCCATCTACTGGGTACAAACGAATCAGTTCCATTGCACGGGTCTGAAGTGGTGTTGGCTCGGTATCCTGAAAAAT